>NZ_JALDUM010000001.1:193796-793796 GCF_023109515.1 Streptococcus mitis | reverse complement strand
TTGTGTTTCTGACGAATTCCGACAGGATTATTGGCTCCATGAATGTAACCAGTTGTTTTTTCCAAATCCTTTTGGGGAATCATGCTCACTTTTTTATTGCCAGAAATTTTAGCTAGTTTCTTTTCAGACAAGTGTTGAGTGATAGGGACAATTCCGATAATCGGTCCTGTTTTATCTCCCAAAAGAGCCAAGGTTTTGAAAATCTGATCTCGTTCATAATCTTGAGGAAGTTCTCCTTCAAGGGCATTGATTTGAATCCCTTGATGTGGGATACCTGCTTTAGACAGGATTTGTTCCACCAATGTTTTTTTGATTTTTACTTTTTTTGCCATTATTTATATTTATCCTCCAATTGACTCATCCAAATACCAAGCCAGATTCCCAGAGCAAAGAAGAAGGCGATGATGACATACCCAACAAGAGAAATACCAGTGTATTGGATACTTTCAGCGTTTCCTGCATTCGGAATCAAGATCAAAAGAGTACTTGATAGGACGATACCGATGATGAAATGATAGACGCGTGAGTGATAGTTGTTTAAGGCATAATCCATCAATTTTGAAAAAATGATGAGAGTTGCACCTGCCCCGATTCCAATCGGGAAGAAGGTTCCCAAGAGGTCAAAGGTTTTAAAACCAGTCAACATAGGAGCATAGAGACCCAAAATCAAAAGGAGATTTGATGGACTGAGGCCAGGAACTAATACGCCAAGAGCCAGCAGTGCACCAGCTAGGACGAAATTAAGAAAGCTGGCACTTAAGGTTCCAACAACAAAATTTAAGGCATAGAGACCTAGTCCAGAAATGATAAAGGTTGCCCAGAACCAAGCTAAATCAATCTTGTCTCGGTCAGATTCTCGAGTTGATTCTTTGAGAAGGCTAGGAACTGTACCAATGATGGCACCTGCAAAGCTCCATAAGACAAAGACCTGATAATTTTCAAGCAGGTATTCAATCGGGTAGGAAAATAAGCCGATTCCCAGAAGCATACCGATGGCAACTGGAATAAAGTACAAAACATTTTCTTTAAAGTCTTTAAAGGGATGGGCCAGAAAGCCAATCATTCGTTCATAAATTCCTAAGATTGCTGCTAGAACCCCTCCGGAAATTCCCGGTAGAATAAATCCAAGAGCAATGACAATCCCTTTAATAACACGTGCTAACCATGAGAGCATATTTTTCCTCCAACTATTTCTATTTCAAAAAATCCTTACTATATTGTATCACAATCAAACACAAAAATAAAAAGCAAATGATAAACAAATGCTTTTAAGGTTTTAAAAAGAGTTTTCTAAAGGTTTCTTCTTTGTTCTTTAAGGCAGAGATAACGTTGATATCCAAATCGTGGTCAAAGCCAGCAATTTTTCCTTTAGACGTGTACTGGTGAATGTCGTAATCTAAATCAGTTTTAGGAGTAGCTTCGTAAAATCCTGAGTCAGAACCATAGGAAGGAATCCAAACAGACGTAAACTTATCTGTATCAATACTGTGCTCTTCCATGAAGTAGACCCCAACGTAGATTCCGATATTTTTAGCACCCAGTGATTCAAGCTTTGCTCGGAAGGCTTCAACACCATCGTTCATATTAGACATGGTTTTTTCTTCCACGTCTAGCCAATAGTAACTTGGACTGTATGGAGAAGAGGCGTTATAGAATACCTCAGCAGCTTTTTCCATTTCCTGGACATTTTTTCCGGCTACATAGGCATAGACAGCAACTGGGACATTTCGTTTTTGAAACTCAGTGATATGGGTTTTAAAGGCCTTATCAACACCATTAACATAGGAAGCATCGTTCTCTTTGGACGTTTGAGCACCACTATGGACGCGAACAATAGCTCCAGAAATGTTTTGGGACAGAGTATCGTAATTGATTTCCTCAGGACGCTGCCAACCAGAAACATCAATTACCGGTTTATCTATATTGTGTAGCGCTTGCGTTTCTACTTGCGCGATATTTGACTTTGTTTTTACAGGATGGTCCTCAAAACGAGGGCGATTCAGGATTAAAATGAAAATCATAATCCCAAAAAAACCAAACAAAATAAGCGGATTTATTTTCTTTCTCATATCTCATAATTTTACCTTAAAAATGAGAAAAAATCAAAAAAAATACTCAAAAAATGGGTTAATAAAGGACTTTAGAGCATTTTTTCATTCAAGGGCGCGGAATGATTTGAAATATGGTATAATAAAAGGGAATTTCTAGAGAAAAGAGAAGATTATGTCAAATTATGCCATTATTTTAGCAGCGGGTAAAGGGACTCGCATGAAATCTGATTTGCCAAAAGTGTTGCACAAGGTTGCGGGTATTTCTATGTTGGAACATGTTTTCCGTAGTGTGGGAGCTATCCAACCTGAAAAGACAGTAACAGTTGTAGGACACAAGGCGGAATTGGTTGAGCAGGTCTTGGCTGGACAGACAGAATTTGTGACTCAATCTGAACAGTTAGGGACTGGCCATGCAGTTATGATGACAGAGCCTATCCTAGAAGGTTTGTCAGGTCACACCTTGGTCATTGCAGGGGATACTCCTTTAATCACTGGTGAAAGCTTGAAAAACTTGATTGATTTCCACATCAATCATAAAAATGTGGCCACTATCTTGACTGCTGAAACGGATAATCCTTTTGGCTATGGACGAATTGTTCGTAATGATAATGCTGAAGTTCTTCGCATTGTTGAGCAGAAGGATGCTACAGATTTTGAAAAACAAATCAAGGAAATCAACACTGGAACTTACGTCTTTGATAACGAGCGTTTGTTTGAGGCTTTGAAAAATATCAATACCAATAACGCTCAAGGCGAATACTATATTACAGATGTCATTGGCATTTTCCGTGAGGCTGGTGAAAAAGTCGGAGCTTATACGTTAAAAGATTTTGATGAAAGTCTTGGGGTAAATGACCGTGTGGCACTTGCGACAGCTGAGTCCGTTATGCGTCGTCGCATCAATCATCAGCACATGGTCAATGGTGTTAGCTTTGTCAATCCAGAAGCAACTTATATCGATATTGATGTTGAGATTGCTCCTGAAGTTCAAATTGAAGCCAATGTTACCTTGAAAGGGCAAACGAAAATTGGTGCTGAGACTGTTTTGACAAATGGAACGTATGTAGTGGACAGCACTATCGGAGCAGGAGCTGTCATTACCAATTCTATGATTGAGGAAAGCAGTGTTGCAGACGGTGTAACAGTCGGTCCTTACGCCCACATTCGTCCAGGTTCATCTCTAGGTGCACAAGTTCATATTGGTAACTTTGTTGAGGTGAAAGGCTCTTCTATCGGTGAGAATACCAAGGCTGGTCATTTGACTTATATCGGAAACTGTGAAGTGGGTAGCAAGGTTAATTTTGGTGCAGGAACCATTACAGTCAACTATGACGGCAAAAACAAATACAAGACAGTCATTGGAAACAATGTCTTTGTGGGTTCAAATTCAACCATTATTGCGCCAGTAGAACTTGGTGACAATTCTCTCGTTGGTGCTGGTTCAACTATTACTAAAGACGTGCCGGCGGATGCTATTGCTATTGGTCGCGGTCGTCAGGTTAATAAAGACGAATATGCAACACGCCTTCCTCATCATCCTAAGAATCAGTAGGAGCCTATCATGGAATTTGAAGAAAAAACGCTAAGCCGAAAAGAGATCTATCAAGGACCAATATTTAAACTGGTCCAAGATCAGGTTGAATTACCAGAAGGAAAGGGAACTGCCCAACGGGATTTGATTTTCCACAATGGAGCTGTCTGTGTTTTAGCTGTAACGGATGAGCAAAAACTCATCTTGGTCAAGCAGTACCGCAAAGCCATTGAAGCAGCCTCTTATGAAATTCCAGCCGGAAAATTGGAAGTAGGAGAAAACACAGACCCTGTCGCAGCAGCACTTCGTGAATTAGAGGAAGAAACAGCCTATACAGGGAAATTAGAACTCTTGTACGATTTTTACTCGGCCATTGGCTTTTGTAATGAAAAGTTAAAACTATACCGAGCAAGCGATTTGACTAAAGTGGAAAATCCGCGTCCGCAGGATGAGGATGAAACCTTAGAAGTTCTTGAAGTGAGCTTAGAAGAAGCCAAGGAATTAATCCAATCAGGTCATATCTGTGATGCCAAGACGATTATGGCTGTTCAATACTGGGAATTGCAGAAAAGATAGAGGAGGTCAGTATGGGTAAACCTTTATTAACGGATGAAATGATTGAAAGAGCTAATAGAGGCGAAAAGATTTCAGGTCCCCCTTTGCTAGATGATGAGGAGACAAAAATTTTACCAACCTCTTCTTCCCGTTTTGGTTATGCCAATCCTAAGGATCATGGTTTTAGCCAGGAAACTTTGAAGATTCAGGTCGAACCGTCTATTCATAAAAGCCGTCGCATTGAAAATACCAAGAGAAATGTCTTCAATTCTAAGTTGAATAAAATCTTATTCGCTGTCATCTTTCTCTTGATTTTGCTTGTCTTAGCAATGAAACTTTTGTAATAGAAAAGGAATTGAAATGAAAATAGGAATTATTGCGGCTATGCCAGAAGAACTGGCGTATCTGGTCCAGCATTTAGACAATGCCCAGGAGCAAGTTGTTTTAGGGAATACCTATCACACAGGAACCATTGCCTCTCATGAAGTCGTTCTTGTAGAAAGTGGAATCGGTAAGGTCATGTCTGCTATGAGTGTGGCGATTTTGGCTGATCATTTCCAAGTGGATGCTTTGATTAACACGGGATCTGCTGGAGCAGTAGCAGAGGGTATTGCTGTTGGAGATGTTGTGATTGCTGATAAATTAGTCTATCATGACGTGGATGTTACAGCTTTTGGCTATGCATATGGACAAATGGCGCAACAACCGCTTTATTTCGAATCAGATAAAACCTTTGTTGCCAAAATTCAAGAGAGTCTATCTCAATTGGACCAGAACTGGCATCTTGGTTTGATTGCTACAGGAGATAGTTTTGTTGCAGGAAATGACAAGATAGAAGCGATTAAGTCCCATTTCCCAGAAGTTTTAGCAGTCGAGATGGAGGGGGCAGCTATTGCTCAGGCAGCGCATGCTCTTAATCTTCCAGTCTTAGTCATCCGAGCTATGAGTGATAATGCCAACCATGAAGCAAACATCTCTTTTGATGAGTTTATTATCGAAGCTGGACGTCGCTCTGCCCAAGTCTTGTTAGCCTTTTTGAAGGCTTTAGATTAAGCGGAAATTTGACAGTTTATCTAGCTTATGATAAGATTTAAATAAAGAAAAGCTAGAAAACGTTTCAGAGGATATTATGAGTATTGAAATGACCGTCAGTGAGATTGCAGAGGTTTTAGGATTATCTCGTCAAGCAATCAATAACCGTGTCAAAGAATTACCAGAAGAAGACACAGATAAAAATGACAAAGGGGTAACAGTCGTTACCAGAAGTGGCTTGATTAAGCTAGAAGAAATCTATAAAAAAACGATTTTTGAAGATGAGCCTGTCAGTGAAGATGTCAAGCAACGTGAACTGATGGAGATTCTGGTTGATGAGAAGAATGCAGAAATTCTTCGTCTTTATGAACAATTAAAAGCCAAGGATCGTCAGTTGTCAGAAAAAGACGAGCAGATGCGTATCAAGGACCGTCAGATTGCTGAGAAAGACAAACAACTCGATCAGCAGCAACAATTGACCCTTCAAGCCATGAAGGATCAAGAAAATCTTAAGCTAGAGCTGGACCAAGCAAAAGAAGAAGTCCAATCAACTAAGAAAGGCTTTTTTGCTCGTTTATTTGGAGGATAATCAAGGAGCTGTTTAGGTTAAATGCTAACCTGATGGCTTCTTTTATTTCTAAATAGTATAGTTGCTCAAGTAAAATAACCGTATGGGAGAAGTATAGAATGGAACGATTAGAAGATTACATAGCTTTCGATTTAGAATTTAATCAGCATGAAGGGCAAACACACTTGATTCAAGTATCGGCAGTGCGTTTTAGAGATGGTCAGGAAATCGATGCCTATGATTCCTATGTCCATACCAGTGTGCCTCTAAAGAGTTTTATCAATGGTTTGACTGGGATTACAGCTGAGATCTTAAAAGATGCTCCTCCAGTGGAGAAAGTTATAAAAGATTTCCAAGAGTTTGTGGGTTCTTTACCCATGGTAGGCTACAATGCTGCTAAAAGTGATTTGCCTATTTTAGTGGAGCATGGTTTAGACTACAGCCAGCAGTATAAGGTGGACTTGTATGATGAAGCTTTTGAACGTCGGAGTTCGGATTTACATGGTATTGCCAATCTAAAATTGCAAACCGTTGCCTCGTTTCTTGGATTTCAAGGTCAGTCTCATAATAGCTTAGAGGATGCTCGGATGACGGCGCGTGTTTACGAGTCCTTTCTAGAGTCAGACCAAGCTAGAGAATTGTTAGAGACAGAAAGTAGTCTTTCAAACAATCCTTTTGGAGGCTTGGATTTGTCTCAATTATTTGACTAGGAGTGCCTATGAAACCTGAAAAACCTAAAAATCTAGGTTTTAAGCAGATATACTTTAATCTAGATAAAATACTTTTTCTATTTTTCTTGACTTTTATGATGATTGAGTTTGTCTGGTTACCGTCAAATTCTTGGATTGCTGGACTTTTGCTCCGTCAGACAGGTTATCTCTTTCTATCCTACAACAATATTTTTGCCATTATAAAGGGTTCGCCATTTATTAGTCTTGCTTTATTTATTTTGGTAATCGTTAATTTATTGATCGCCTATTACCAGATAGGACTTCTCTTTATCGGAGCCCGGCACCTCCTCTATCATGAAAAGAGAACTTTGCTAGAGTACAGTCGTAAGGTCTTTCGCCAAAGTTTCTTGTTTATGAAGCAAGCGACACTTTCCAAGATAGCCTTTATCTTTTTTTATGTCATGATGCTCTTTCCATTGATTCGAAAGATTTTAAAGATTTACTACCTAAATAAAATTGTCATTCCGGACTTTATCGTTGATTATGTGGAAGACAAGTATTGGCTAGTAGGTATAGTGGTTACTATTCTGGCTTTACTTCTATTTTACATTTCAGTGCGTTTCATGTTTGCCCTACCTCAGCTTTTATTTGAGAAAAAAACAGTCAAAGAAGCAGTCAGATACAGTCTAGAGAAGACAAGAAAGCACTCCTGGTTTTATATTTGGAACTTGCTTTGGATTATCGTCAAAACCTACCTATTTTTCATTCTTTTATTGATTCCAATCTTGGCAAGTCAGGCACTGATGGATGGTTTGACCCATAAGGAGTCTCTTGTACTGGGAATTATCAACTTTGTCTTGATTAAGAATTTCCACTATATGGCCTTGACTTACTTTCTCATTAAATTTGTTTCCTTCTTAACAGGAGAAGAATTAGAAATTACACCAAGGAGAAAGAAAGACCACTGGATGAGATGGGGAGTGATGGGATGTGCAGCTATCTTTTTCGCTCTTGAGGGATATGTTTATTTAGAAGCTCCAGTCGCCAATAAACCTTTGATTATCTCTCACAGGGGAGTATCTAATAAGAATGGTGTGCAAAATACAGTCCAATCTTTAGAAAAGACAGCCCAACTAAGTCCAGATTTCGTTGAGACAGATGTTCAGGAAACAAAAGATGGTCAGTTTGTCATGATGCATGATGCCAATATCAAGAATCTGACAGGAGTTAATGCCAATCCTCAGGATCTCACTTTGGAAGAATTAACCAAACTCAATATTTCAGAAAATGGCTATCACAGCAAGGTGTCTAGTTTTGATGACTATCTCAATAAAGCTAATGAATTGCATCAAAAACTCCTCATTGAGATTAAAACCAGTCGAAAAGATAGTCCAGATATGATGAAACGCTTTATGGAAAAATATGGAGTCATCATTAAGCAGAATGGGCACCAAATGCAGTCCTTGGACTACCATGTGATTGATCAGGTATTGTCCTATGATTCACAAATCCCAGTTTATTTCATCCTACCTTACAATAGTATTTTTCCAAGAACCAAGGCCACAGGTTATACTATGGAGTATTCAACCTTGGATGAAAATTTTGTCAACAAGCTTTGGAATACCGATCAGAAATTGTATGTTTGGACCATCAATAGTTCAGAGTCCTTTGATAAATCAGTTCATTTGGGTGCAGACGGCATGATAACAGATGACTTGGAAATGATTCAAGAGCAGGTTACCATTGCCCAAGAAGACCCAGAGTATACTGAATTGCTTTTCAAACAGGCCATGGAATTCTTTAATTTTTAGTAATCAAAAAGAGGAACAGTTGTTCCTCCTATGATAGGCAAGTATTCTCTTGAATGCTTGTTTTTCTTATGATTAGAATGGCAATTTTCCAGCGAAAGCACCCAATTTTTTCTTGGTAGTTTCATCGATTTGTTCAAGAGCAGAGTTGATGGCTTGAACAGTCATATCAGAAAGAGTTTCAAGATCTTCAGGGTCAACGACAGCTGGATTGAAGTCAATGCTGACAACTTTTTTGTCACCAGTTAAGGTCGCTTGAACAAGTTCTTGAGCAGATTTGCCAACAAATTGCATAGCAGCAAGTTCTGCTTGACTTTGTTCCATTTGTTTTTGAAGTTTTTGTGCTTGGCGCATCATATTTTGCATGTTCATCATGGTGATTTACAGTTTCCTTTTATCTTATTTTCTTTCCTATTTTATCAATTTTGGGGTTAAAAGTCTAATCTTTTTTAGAGTGAATTTATCAAGTATCGATAGGGATGTAGATGGAATAAAAATATAGGATAGATATTCTAAGAGCATAAGAATATTTATCCTATATGTGTTTATGAAAAGTTGCTAGATATTTTATGAGCTCGTTCAAGGGTTTACTAACACTATTCTACTTTGTAGAAAAATCCGTCAGTGTGGCCATTGATAAGTTGTTGTCCAGACCATAAACGATCTTGTGTTGTATCAGATTGGTCAGTATAGCCATTATCTGGAGAAGAGGTGACAGACATGGTTAGAGGTGTTCCAGCTGGTAAAAAGGCAAGGGCAGAGCCACCAGCACCTCCATCTTTAGGAAGTATATTTGCCTTAAGAAAGTTGTCAATTTCTTTAGCATGTTCAATTGAAATCTTGGACTGATCACTTACTAAACCATTTTTGTCAAAGGTGAATTCAATACCTGTAGGATTTCTCCAAGTTCCTGCAACACTAGAAAAATCTCCATTTTGAATTGCAGAAATATCCATCCCTTGCATTTCTGACTGAAGGGAGGGTTCTTCATTTATGAGATTTGTGACAGATTTCCAAGAGAAAGATCTTATGTCAAGGGAAGGTGGTTTTGTCCCCAGTCCCTCTTCTGTATCTGATTCGCTAATTAACTCTAACCGTGTTCCATCCTGATTTAACTTGTATAGCTTAACTTGGATTTGATTAGTAGATACACGGGTAGATAATTGGAAATAGCCATTTTCTAAAGGATTAAAATGTACTCGCTCTCCAATAAAGTCCAGATTGTTTTCTGCATTGGTCAGTCGAATAACTTCGTCATTTTTAAGAGTTCGAATATCTAATAAATCGTAATAGTTAGAATCCGTTTTAAGGGCAACCAAAAGTTCGTCCGTACCATTTTGGTCTAAATCATACAAGCTGTATTGTAGTCCAGAGTATTCTTTAGGATAAGTATTTTTTAAGTTTGCTTTTGAATTGAGCTCTTTAGGTGAAGCTGATGAACCATCTAATACTTTGGCATATTCTTTAAGGACAGGATTATATAGGGTGTAATCATTTTTTTTCTCTTCCGATGTGGAAGAAGTGGAACTAGTACTTGAGGCAATCGCTTTAGAACTTGTTGCAGAAGTATTTTCACTCTGATGTTGGCAAGCTGTTAGAAGAGAGATAGTTAAAATACTGGCACTGAATAGAAATAATAATTTTTTCATGTATTTAATCTTGCAATTCTAAACCTTGGGCATCTTGGTGCCATTTGCTACCAGTTTTGGAAGTTAAAACTTGAATAGTAATTATAATATTCCAAATAGCATTTGCTAGTAAAACAACTGGCATTAAAATAGGAATGATAGCTAGCAGAGTTATTCCGATACGCTTGTATCCTTGTTTAGAATTTCCGATGTAAAAATCGTAGCCACCGAGTGCTCCTAAAAATAAGGCAAATAGGGCTGCGGCCAGTTTAGATTTATCACTCACTCCATTTGAATGTTGACTAGAGGTAGCTGGAGATGCGTTATCTATTTTTGAAACAATATACTCATCACCGTTTTGATAAAATTCTACGTAATCACCTACTTGTGGTTCAAAACCAAAACTTTTTCTTGAAATTGCAGTAAATTGGCCATTATCACCTTTTCCAACATAAACTGTTTCATCTTCAATTTTTATAACTTTGTTCATATAATTGTCTCCTTAATCTATTTCTATTGTATGTTAGACCCACTCACCGTTGTAATTGACACGGTAGCCATCAGGTGTTGTCGTATTGATTGCTAGTGCACCAGAGCTATAAGCATAGTACCATTTACCAGATACCTTCATCCAGCCAGTTTTCATAGCGCCTGAGTCTTGAAGATAGTACCAGTTACCGTTATTTTTTAGCCAACCAGTCTTCATAGCACCTGAACCGTCAAGATAGTACCAGCTGCCGTCTTTTACCCATCCTGTTTGCATCCAACCAGAATAGTCAAAGCGATACCAAACGCCATTGATTTTTTCCCAGCCATTAGTTTTGTAAGAGCCGTCGGCATGTTTATACCACCAGCGAGAACCAGATTGTAGCCAACTACCTGAGATATTAGAATTCGAACCTGATTGAGTTGTTGTGTTAGTATTTGAATTTGTAGAAGGATTTCCGATTGTAACCTCTTTGCTAGCTTTAAAGACACGTTTTCTTGTATCAGTTAAGTCATCGTAAGGCGAACCAGCTTCTCCAGACATCTCCAAAATATATGTTCCATCTGGAAATTGTTCTGAAACAAAAACATCACCTTTAAATTGATTGCTATAAAATAAAGGTTGCAAAAATTGATCACTGACATCTCTAGTTAGACCACTAAAAATTACAGCATCGTGACTTTGGTACACAATTTTTCCGGTCGCTTTATCAATCAAAGTAATATTTCCCTTAGCAGCCTTATCACCTCCGTGTGGTAGTGGCTCTGAAAGTTTTCCTTCGAAGCTAAGTCCAAAATAATCAATTTCAACTTTTGTAATTGTTGCGTCTATTTGTTTTTCAGTACTCGTATTCTCGCTAGCTGATACTTGATTAGCTGTGATGACTCCAGTGCCAAGAAGTGATAGAGCTGATATAGTTGCAAGTGTGAATTTTTTAGTTTGTTTGTGCATTCATTTAATACTCCCTATTTTTATTTGTTGTAAAGTAATCAGTTTGTCCAAAAATCTAGACTTTTTTGGACAAACTTGATAGAATGGTAGTGTAATAATAATCGGTCAAAATGCTGGATTTTAGAACCTTTTTTCTAACGAAAATGGTTCTAAAATAAAGTGTATTTCCTGTCCAAAAAATCCTAGGTTTTTTGACAGGAACTATGAATTTTTTATCCAATTATGAAAGGTGCTTTTTGATACTCCTAAGATGTCTGCACCTTCTCGTAAGGTTATTTCTTTTTTCGTATATTGAGCTATTACATCAGGGAGATTATCCGGGGCAAGCAATTTTGGTCTACCGAATTTTTTCCCTTTTTTCTTTGCTTCTCGTATTCCTTCCATTTGTCTTTGTTTGATTTGTTCTCTTTCAAACTGTGCCACATAAGATAGAACTTGCAAAACGATGTCAGATATTAGTTTTCCTGTGATATTGTCATCGCTGTTCTTTGTGTTTAATAAGGGGAAATCTAAAACAGTTATATTTACTTTCTTTTTCTTAGTAATTGATTGCCATTGTTCTAAAATTTCATCATAGTTTCTTCCCAATCTATCAATTGATTTAATAACTAATTCATCATTCTCCTTCAAGGTAGTTAATAATTTTTGATATTCGATTCTGTCAAAATCCTTTCCTGAAACATAATCAATAAAAATATTTTCTTTTGGTAATTTGTTTTCTACTAAGGCTGAAAATTGCCTATCAATATTTTGTTCTCTTGTAGATACTCGAACATAACCGTAACGCATAAGGCTACCACCTATCTTTTTATCTCTATTTTAGACGAAAAGAAAACTACCGCCCATAATGAGTGGTAGTTTGGTGTACTCTTTGCTACTGTATTTTTTGCCAAGATTTTGTCTTGGATGCGTGAATAGTAGTGTTGGATAAAAAATCTTAAGGGCTTAAAATCCTTTTAAACCAACCTTTTTGATGTTTACAAAAATTAAAAACAGTATGTTCAATTTTTGCATGTTCATCATGGTGATTTATAGTTTCCTTTTATCTTATTTTCCTTTTTATTTTATCAATTTTGATGTTAAAAGTCTAATCTTTTTCTGAGAGAATCTAAGAATTGTGCTTGGCAGTGGAAAATAAAAGTAGACTTCCTGCGAAACAAAAATATGATACAATACAACTATGAATTATGAATCAAGTAAACCATTAAGTGATGCACAATTTAAGCGCCTTGTTGGTGTTCAGCGCACTACTTTTGAAGAGATGTTAGCTGTGTTAAAAACAGTTTATCAACTTAAACACGCAAAAGGTGGACGAACCCCTAAGTTAAGCCTAGAAGACCTCCTCATGGCTACTCTTCAATACATGCGAGAATACCGCACTTATGAACAAATTACGGCTGATTTTGGCATTCACGAAAGCAACTTAATCCGTCGGAGTCAATGGGTTGAAGAAACTCTTATTCAAAGTGGCTTTACGATTTCAAGAACTCATCTTAGTGCTGAGGATACGGTGATTGTGGATGCAACAGAGGTAAAAATCAATCGTCCTAAAAAAATCAACTAGCCAATTATTCTGGTAAAAAGAAATGTCATGCTATGAAGGCTCAGGCGATTGTCACAAGCCAAGGGAGAATTGTTTCTTTGGATATTGCAGTGAACTATTGCCATGATATGAAGTTGTTCAAAATGAGTCGCAGAAATATCGGACAAGCTGGTAAAATCTTGGCAGACAGTGGTTATCAAGGGATCATGAAGATGTATTCACAAGCGCAAATTCCGAGGAAATCAAGAAAACTTAAGCCACTAACTCTTGAAGATAAATCCTATAATCATGTGCTATCTAAAGAGAGAATCAAGGTTGAGAATATTTTGGCCTAAGTAAAAACGTTTAAAATGTTTTCAACAACTTATCGAAATCGACGTAAACGATTTGGATTACGAATGAATTTGATTTTCGAAGAGTATGAGTTTGGAACATGAAAACAGCAGTTGATTTCAAGAAACAAAAAAGAACAGCCGAAGCTGTCTTTTTATCATTATTTGAGACCGTATTTTTTGTTGAAACGATCCACGCGTCCATCTGCTTGAGTGAACTTTTGACGTCCAGTGTAGAATGGGTGTGAGTCTGATGAAATTTCCACACGGATCAATGGGTAAGTTTCGCCTTCGAACTCAACTGTTTCGTTAGAGCGTTTTGTTGAACCGCTAAGGAATTGGTAACCAGTAGTTGTGTCCATGAAGACAACTGGGCGATATTCTGGATGGATATCTTTTTTCATTTTGCAATATTTCCTTTCTGCCATGGTCTCTTTGCGAGCCATAGATTGTTACCATACTAGTCTATCAGATTCTGAAAAGTTTGGCAAGTATTTTATCAGTTTTTAAGCAAGTTTTTTAACTTTTGGTAGATGATTTCGTTTTCTTCTAGGCTATAGGAATTAGCACCGCTTGCTAGAGGGTGGCCTCCACCATCATGTTCCTTGGCAATTTCATTGATAGGATGGATTTTACTGCGTAAGCGAACACGGTAGTGGCCATCAGTCTGCTCTACAAAAATTCCCCAGAGACTCACACTGTCAATGCGTCCAGGTGCACCGACAATAGCTGCAGTTTCAGCATCGGTAACATTGAATTGTTTCAAGACTTCTTGACTCAGGATAACGCGAGCTGCACCATTTTCATCCACTTCCAGATGGTTGTAGATGTATCCTTGAAGTTTAGCAATTTTGTAACTCATAGTGTCCATTTTGCGAGTGAGAGCCGCAAAGTCAAAGTTATGTTCTCTTAGATAAGCAGCCAGGCGAAGAGTCCGTGCAGTCGTAGAGGGATAAAGGAAGCGACCTGTATCACCAACAATTCCTGCAAAGAGCAACTCAGCAGCGCGATCTGACAAGGCCAGTTGGGTCGTTTGGGCAAATAGGGTAATCATCTCGCTAGCGCTACTTGAACTAGTATCCACCCAAGATAAGTCACCGTATACATCATCATTTGGATGGTGGTCAATCTTAATGAGAAAATCACCTTGACTATAGCGCTTATCATCGATACGAGCGGTGTTAGCCGTATCACAGACGATGACCAAGGCACCTTGGTAGGCACTATCTTCAACAAGATCCATCTCAGCCATCCAAGTTAGAGTTGGTTCATCAAAACCAACTGCTTTAATAGTTTTTTCTGGGAAATGATGTTTGAGAAGAGCTTTCAATCCCACTTGACTTCCCAAGGCATCAGGGTCTGGTTTCATATGACGGTGAATGATAATCGTGTCGTATTCTTTAATTTTTTCTAAAATTTGATGGCAAATTTCCATAAATAACCTCAATTCTTTCTCATTTCATTGTAGCACAAGAATTTTTATTTTTAAAATGAAAAAGATGTGATATAATGGAGAAAGATAAATTGAGGAGGACGATATGGCATTAGCAAAAATTGTATTTGCCAGTATGACCGGTAATACCGAAGAAATTGCAGATATTGTAGCAGACAAATTACGTGACTTGGGCTTGGATGTCGATGTTGATGAATGTACAACTGTTGACGCTTCAGACTTCTTGGAAGCAGACATCGCTATCGTTGCGACCTATACTTATGGTGATGGAGAATTGCCAGATGAGATGATGGACTTCTACGAAGACCTAGCTGACCTCAACTTGAATGGCAAAATCTACGGAGTGGTCGGCTCAGGAGATACCTTCTACGATGAATTCTGTAAGGCTGTCGATGACTTTGACCGCGTTTTTGTAGCGACAGGGGCAGAAAAAGGTTCAGAGTGTGTCAAAGTTGATCTCTCTGCTGAGGAAGAAGACATTGAACGCTTGGAACAATTCGCAGAAGAATTGGCTGCTAAAGTAGGATAAGCATAAAAGTGCGCTGATGCAATCAATCAGTGCATTTTTCTTATCGTGAGTTGGGATTTTACTAGCCTATTTGGTGGCTTTTTGATACAATAATTCAAATAAAGGAGGAGACTGTATGGATTTAGATATTATTCGTCAAGAAATTGATCAAATTGACGATCAAATTGTCAAACTGTTAGAAGAACGAATGCATTTAGTTGAGGGTGTAGTTGCCTATAAGAAGGCTTCAGGGAAACCGATTTTAGATACTAAGAGAGAAGAAGTTATTTTTGAAAAGGTTAGAAGTCGTGTAGGAGATAAGCGCTATCAGGAAACTATTGTCGCGACTTTTTCGGACATACTCAAACGTTCGCGTGATTATCAGGATCAAAATATCAAATGAAAAAAGAACAATTTTATCCGCTAGGGATTTTTCTAGCTGCTATGTTGGGTGGACTTGTCCGCTACCTAGTTTCCACTTGGTTACCAGCCAGTCCAGATTTCCCTTGGGGCACCCTTCTTACCAACTATCTAGGCATTTTCTGCTTGATTTATCTTGTCAAGGGCTATTTAGTCTATAAGGGAACCAGTAAAGGCGTTATTTTAGCACTGGGGACGGGCTTTTGTGGTGGTTTGACAACCTTTTCTAGTCTCATGCTTGATGCTGTGAAACTGCTTGATACAGGGCGTTATCTTAGTTTAGTCCTGTATTTGCTTTTGAGCATCGGTGGCGGACTGCTTTTAGCTTACTATTTAGGGAGGAAAAAATGGTAATCGTCTATCTTGCAATTGCTTGTGGCTTAGGAGCGCTCGTACGGTATTTCTTTTCCCGCTATAATCAAGCATCTAAATTGCCACTCGGAACGCTCATAGCCAATCTTTTGGGTTGTTTTTTGATTGGATTATTTTACAATCATGTGGAGTCCAAGGAAGTCTATGCTATTCTAGCAACAGGATTTTGCGGAGGTTTGACAACTTTTTCGACCTTGAATGACGAACTTCAAAGACTGTTAAGTGATAAGAAGGTCTTTTATTCTTACCTGGCTTTGACCTACCTAGGTGGTTTGGTTGCGATTTTTTTAGGAATTCTGCTATAAATTTCTTTACTTTTTTGTAGAAATTTGGTAAACTGTATCTTGTGTGTAATGGACGCACAAAAATACAGTTTATCCGCTGAGGAAGATTCCTCAAGATTGACAAAGATAGGAGAATAAAATGAATCCATTAATCCAAAGCTTGACTGAAGGTCAACTTCGTACAGATATCCCATCATTCCGTCCTGGTGACACTGTTCGTGTACACGCGAAAGTTGTCGAAGGTAACCGTGAACGTATCCAGATTTTTGAAGGTGTTGTTATCGCACGTAAAGGTGCTGGCATCTCAGAAAACTACACAGTTCGTAAAATCTCTAACGGTGTAGGTGTTGAGCGTATCTTCCCAATCCACACTCCACGTGTTGAAAAAATCGAAGTTGTTCGTTACGGTAAAGTACGTCGTGCGAAATTGTACTACTTGCGTGCTCTTCAAGGTAAAGCAGCTCGTATCAAAGAAATCCGTCGTTAATTCGACTAAAAAACTCTGCTTTTTCAGCAGAGTTTTTATCTAGCTCCCTTAGTTCAATGGATATAACAACTCCCTCCTAAGGAGTAGTTGCTGGTTCGATTCCAGCAGGGGGCATTTTTAGAAATGTAAAGAAAGACAAAGAAAATTCAAAATGTTTATTTGAAGGCAATTATCACAAGTTCATTTTTAAAAATAATTTAGTATTTTTTGTCTTTTTTGACCAAATTTTGAGCAAAAGTTATATTTTGATCAATGAGTACAGATAAAGTGGATCAGCAAAGTAACTTTGACATCTATTAGTTAAAAAATAAGGACTTCCTTTGTTAGAATGTCCTTATTTTTATTATGGAATTGGACAAATGAGGTTAAGGTTCAGCTCTATGAACTTAGAAAGCAAGTACAAAGCTTTAAACAGCTTTCAAAAAGATTGGGTGTGGATTTTTCGGGCTAAGGTATGTGATAAAATGAATTGATTGTTATGAAATAGAGAGCCTAAAAAATGGGGAAAATCGTTATTATTCCCCTGAATTTGATATGTTGTAAAAGACTATTTGTGTTCTGTTAAATATATTAATAGCAAAATCTAAACGTGATAGTCTAACATCTAGTACATTTAACGTTAATAGTTTTATCAATAGTTTGAGTAAGAAAATTTCAAAAGAAGAAGGGATAGGTTTTCAAAAATAACATACCTAGCCATTATTTATCTATAATTTGTATCTTTTGGTTTATTAATTTGTATTTAAAATTTAATCATGTTACAATTGAAATTGAAATCGAATAGAAAAGGAAAATGCAAATGTGGGTACACTATTATCAACAAGATTAAAAAATAGACGCAAAGAATTAAAAATGTCTCAGCGAGAATTGGCTGAGGGGATATGTAAACAGGGACAGATTAGCAGATTAGAGAATGGAGAATTTACTCCAGGAGCCGACTTTTTATATGCTCTATCTAAGAAGTTAAAAGTTAGTATAGATTATTTTTTTAATGAGCAGATTGGAGAAGAGATTGATGAGCTATCAGAGTTTAAAAAGTTAGCCCAGACATTTATCACAAATCGAAATTATGAGTCTTTGAAATATATATATGAATTAGAGAGTGTAAAGGTACATCGCTTGTCTCTAGTAGATAAGTTTTATATGGAGTGGATAAAATCTCTTATAGATTTTTATTTTTATGGGCAAAAAGAGGAGGCTGTGGCAAGATTGGAGAAGGTACTGTCTCAGTTAAAGGTAACTGACCTGATCTACCTTCAAGTTTCAAATACTCTATTTAATTTTTATTATGATATTGAAGATTTAGAGAGTTTTAAGGAAATTCGTGAAAAGTTAGAGTATCAAGTAAATCAACTCAATTTAAACACAATTGAAGAATTAAACCTTTCTATTAAATTTAATTACAATGTTTGTCGCTACCTATGGTTGCAGAATAATACTGAAGAAGCTATTACTAAAATTACAGATACGATAAAGCAATGTAAGACGTATAGAACAACGTATCTTTTGGCTGATTTGTATGTATTGATGGGAAATGTCAGTAAGAATTTTTCTTCTAAAGTTGCAGTAAAAGATTACTTTGAAACGGCTTATTTCCTATATAAGCTTGAGGACAATATGTCAATGGCTCTTAAAATTGAGCATTATATTGCAGATATAACAGAATAGTAAAGACGATGTTCATAAGCATCGTTTTTTTAATCTAAAAAGATACAAATATGTATTTAACAAAAATAAATAAAGAATATTATAAAAACAATTGACATAATAACATCTAAGTGCTAAAATGAGTGCAAGAAAATATTAGGCTTTTTGTCCATAAAACATCTACAGAAACTTACTATAGACTGAGTGAATGTAAAGAGACTTCAGCCTTTGAAGAATTGAGAGGTAAAATTAATGAATGAATTAGAAGTTAGATTTGAACTCAACGATGAGAGGGATTATAATAATGCTATTTCATATTTAGAAAAATCTTATAAATTTAAGTGTGAAAATAAGCAAGTTGATAAATATTTTAAAACAAAAGGAAGAGAATTTGAAAATGATGAGGTAGGTAGCTTTATCTACAGAATTCGCCAAGAAGATGATAATAGAGCAAGTGTTTTTACAAGAAAAGATACGATAAAACAAGGAATGTGGAGTGAAAGTGAAATAGAGTTAGAATCTGAAAAATTAGAATTTGTAAGGAATATCTTGCAAGATGGATTTTCAAATATTTTCACAATAAGTAAACATAGAAAGACTTATCATGATGCATTAGAAAATAAAACGATTAATCTAGATAAGATTGATGGTCTTGGATTTTATCTTGAGATAGAGATTTTAGGAGATTTTTCAAAAGAAGATTATAATAATTTTTATGAGAAAATGTGCGGAGAGTTCTCGTTTTTAAATTCAAAAATAGAAACAAAGGGCTATGTCCAATTAATGAGAGAAAAAAATGGACGTAATTAAAATTATCAAATAGTCTTGTTGGGATTGTTTACTCAATTGCTGGATTTGGAAGTTGTTATTCAATTTTGAGTGGATTAATTACAATAGCTTCTGTTTCGATTACAACAATACAGCAACAAGAAAGTACTGTGTATAATATTGGAAAGATACTTTCTAGTTCTTTTGTAATAGCTACAATTTTTGCACCTTTTGGAGGGATATTGGCCGCTTATTTTAATTGGCTTTTAAACCCAAGATTAAGTCTAGTTATTTTGGGATTACTAAGTAGTTTATTGGTTATTCTTATAAAGAGTTATGAAAAAAAGCTAACTAAGAAAAGAACCGCAATATTTATAAAGGAAGATTAGTGGATTAATTATCATTAGAAAAAATAATATTAATTCGTAGTAAAATAAAAAAATGAAAAAGGTTTTACATAATGTACTACCTTTTTCAGATTTAATAATTATTTAGGGGATAGAACTAGAAACCCAAAATACTGAATCTTAAACTGCACCTCAAAAGTAAGATTTTTCTGTCTAACTTTTGGGGTCATTACAGTATCTCTAACTTCTGGAGTGCTTTTTCTATATTTAAATTATTTTACAGTACCCATGTACGGATGGCATGGGCAACGCCGGACTCATCATTTGTTTTCGTGATGTATTTGGCGATTTTTTTGATTTCTGGATTTCCATTTTCCATGACAACTGGGTTGCCAACGACTTCCAGCATGGCACGGTCATTTTCTTCGTCACCAATAGCCATGGTTTCATCTTTGGTCAATCCTAGTTTTTCAGCTAAGTGCGTAATGGCTGAACCCTTGTCTACATTCTTTTTAAGGAGTTCGAGGTAGAAAGGAGCCGATTTGTTGATGGAGTAGCGCTCATAAAATTCTGCTGGGATCTTTTCAATGGCAGCATCGAGAATCTCAGGCTCATCGATAAACATACACTTGACGATTTCTTTATTGGCCATTTCTTCAGGTGTGCGGTAGAAGATAGGCATGCTGACGAGGGTTGATTCGTGCACTGTGTATTTTCCGATATTGCGATTGGCAGTGTAAATTCCATCCTTGGTAATAGCGTGCATGTGGACACCGAGTTTGCGACTGAGAAATTCCATATCCAGATAATCCTCATAGGTCAAGGATTCGCTGATAGTCTCATGTCCTGTAGCAGTTTCTTGGACAAGGGCACCGTTGAAGGTCACGACATAGTCCCCCTCGTCTCTCAACTGCAAGTCATCCAGAAGTTTGGCAACGCCTGCGATAGGACGGCCAGTTGCAATGACGACCTTGACACCAGCTTCTTTGGCATCTTGGATGGCAGAAAAGACTTCAGGAGTGATTTCCTTTTGGCTGTTGACTAGGGTTCCGTCAATATCGACGGCGATTAGTTTAATACTCATAAATTTCCTCTTCTAGTTTTTATTTGGGGTAAAATGATCGTTCTCAATCAAGTGTAAAAATTGCTGGGTAATGCTAGCAAAGATGCTGTTTTGGTCCAACATTTCTTTTGGAAAATAAAAGCGATTATCTCCGTGTCGACTGCCAGCAAGGGATTGGACGATAGGAGACAGGCTAGAGAGTTCTGCCAGTTCTCCATTTTTTTGTAAAATCTCAATCTGTGTTCGCGGATTTTCAGATTCGGGACGATAAATATCATAAGGGAGGTCAAAGTTCTTATGAATAGCAGTATAGTAGTCGGGATCAAAGCCGATGTCCTCAACCAATTTTCTCATGCTAGCGAGTTGGTCTTGGTCTTCTTGTGAAAAGGTAATTGATTTAAAGACCTTACGGTTGACAAAGCGTTGCGACAGGTCTGCAAGAATCTTGTCAGGACTGGTCATCCAAAGCTGGAAGTAGGTATTCATCACACCATCATCCAGAGCCAGATAGTCAGACAAGGTCACATTTTTTTCAAAGAAAGGTAGGAGGTGTGGAGAAGTTCGTGCAAAGAAATCCTTGTCCTCAGGGTAGAGTTCCTTAGCTCGTTTGAGAAGATTCTGTAGGAGAACTTCCATGGCGCGTGTTGCTGGATGGAAATAAACCTGCATATACATCTGGTAACGACTGAGAACGTAGTCTTCGATGGCGTGCATGCCATTTCTCTGAAAGGCGATTCCGTTTTTGATAGGACGAATGACTCGGAGGATGCGAGTCAGGTCAAATTCTCCATAGGAAGCTCCAGTAAAATAGGAGTCGCGCAAGAGATAGTCCATGCGATCCGCATCAATCTGACTAGAAATGAGCTGCACGACCTGTTTGTTAGGATAGGTATGGTCAATGACACTGGCAACCTTTTCTGGAAAGTCAGGCGCCACTTGTAGCAGGACTTGGTGAATTTCCGTCTCAGGACTTTGGATAATCTCTTGAGTAATAGCTTCATGGTCTGTGTCAAAGAGATGTTCAAAAGTATGGGAGTAGGCACCATGTCCAAGGTCATGTAGGAGAGCAGCAGTCATGGTCAAGAGAGATTCGGCCGGGTCCCATTCTTCAGGATATTTTTCTTCAAAAATCTCCGTGATACGTCGTGCAATTTCATAGACTCCTAGACAGTGAGAGAAGCGACTATGTTCTCCACCGTGGAAGGTATAACTGGAAGTTCCCAGTTGTTTGATACGACGCAAACGCTGAAATTCTTTTGTATTGATCAAGTCATAGATGATTTGATTATTGACATGGATGTAGTTGTGAACTGGGTCACGGAATACTTTTTCGTTCATATGACCATTATAGCAAAATCCTGCTCTTTTTGGTAAAATAGTAGGACAAGAGACAAGAAAGAGGACTTGATGTGAAGATTCGGATGCGAAATACGATTCAGTTTGATGAGCAGTTGGAAGTGATTGACCAGCTTTATGACGTTGAAGTGCATGAAAAGGGAGATTATAGCTACCTGCTTTTCTATAATGAGGAAAAGGAAAAAGTGGTTATTAAATTTCATGGTCAAGAACTGGTGATGAGCCGTTTTTCCAATCCCAAGACCATTATGCGCTTTCTAAAGGATAGCGATAGTTTAGCCTATATTCCGACACCTATGGGTATGCAGGAGTTTGTTATCCAAACGAATCGTTATCAAGTGGATGGACAAAAGATTGAGCTAGATTATCAACTACAAAACCAAGAGGGACATCCCTTTGCCAGCTATCAATTGGAAATTACTTGGGGCTAGTCTCATGTCTTTTTCAAATTTAGCTAGCTATCTTCTTGGATTGGCTTCCTAGTGTGGTAGATTAGACTATTTTTTGGTATAATAAAAGTTATGGAAATCGAAAAAACCAATCGTATGAATGCGCTCTTTGAATTTTATGCGGCGCTTTTGACAGATAAGCAAATGAATTATATCGAGCTATACTACGCTGATGATTACAGCCTTGCTGAGATTGCCGAGGAGTTTGGTGTCAGTCGTCAGGCTGTCTATGATAATATCAAGCGGACAGAAAAGATTCTGGAAGATTATGAGATGAAATTGCACATGTACTCGGACTACATTGTTCGCAGTCAAATTTTTGATCAGATTTTGGAGCGTTATCCAGAGGATGCTTTTCTGCAAGAGCAAATTGAGATTTTGACCAGTATTGATAATAGGGAGTAATCATGGAAAATCTTGTTGTCTATAAAGGAATACCTTGCAAACTATTAGCTGCAGAGGAACCATTTCCTACAAGACTACAAATTCTCTCACCTGATTCTATTCCTCAAGCCCTTAAAGAAGGATTTAGCTGTTGGGGATATCCAAATGAAATCATTAAAGAAGTCACAACCGAAGAACTAGAGAGTTTGCAACATTTCGGACGATTTCCACTGAATTGAAAAAATAGGAGAAAATAATGGCATTTGAAAGTTTAACAGAACGTTTGCAGAACGTCTTTAAAAATCTACGTAAAAAAGGAAAAATCTCTGAATCTGATGTCCAAGAGGCAACCAAAGAAATTCGTTTGGCCTTGCTTGAGGCAGACGTTGCCTTGCCTGTTGTAAAGGACTTTATCAAGAAAGTTCGTGAGCGTGCAGTCGGGCATGAGGTCATTGATACCCTTAATCCTGCGCAACAAATTATTAAAATCGTTGATGAGGAATTGACGGCTGTTTTGGGTTCTGATACAGCTGAGATTATCAAGTCACCTAAGATTCCTACAATCATCATGATGGTTGGTTTGCAGGGGGCTGGTAAAACAACCTTTGCTGGTAAATTGGCCAACAAACTCAAGAAAGAAGAAAATGCTCGTCCATTGATGATTGCGGCGGATATTTACCGTCCTGCGGCTATTGACCAGTTGAAAACTCTGGGTCAACAGATTGATGTACCTGTTTTTGCACTTGGGACAGAGGTTCCAGCTGTGGAGATTGTACGTCAAGGTTTGGAACAAGCCCAAGCCAATCACAACGACTATGTCTTGATTGATACGGCAGGTCGTTTGCAGATTGATGAGCTTTTGATGAATGAGCTTCGCGATGTGAAAGCACTGGCTCAACCAAATGAAATTCTCCTTGTCGTTGATGCCATGATTGGTCAGGAAGCGGCCAATGTTGCGCGTGAGTTTAATGCTCAGTTAGAAGTAACTGGGGTTATCCTTACCAAGATTGATGGCGATACTCGTGGTGGTGCGGCTCTATCTGTTCGTCACATTACTGGAAAACCAATCAAGTTCACAGGTACAGGTGAAAAGATTACGGACATTGAAACCTTCCACCCAGACCGTATGTCAAGCCGTATCCTTGGTATGGGGGATATGCTCACTTTAATTGAGAAAGCTTCTCAGGAATACGATGAGCAAAAAGCCCTTGAAATGGCTGAGAAGATGCGTGAAAACACCTTTGATTTTAATGATTTCATCGATCAATTAGATCAGGTGCAAAACATGGGGCCGATGGAAGACTTGCTCAAGATGATTCCAGGTATGACCAACAATCCAGCACTTCAAAACATGAAGGTGGATGAGCGCCAGATTGCGCGTAAACGTGCCATTGTGTCTTCCATGACACCTGAAGAACGTGAAAATCCAGATTTGCTAAATCCAAGCCGTCGCCGTCGTATCGCTACTGGTTCTGGAAATACTTTTGTCGAAGTCAATAAATTCATCAAAGACTTTAACCAAGCTAAACAGCTCATGCAGGGTGTTATGTCTGGTGATATGAACAAGATGATGAAGCAGATGGGAATCAATCCAAACAACCTTCCTAAAAATATGCCAAATATGGGAGGAATGGATATGTCTGCCCTTGAAGGCATGATGGGACAAGGTGGTATGCCTGACTTGTCAGCTCTCGGAGGGGCAGGAATGCCAGATATGAGCCAGATGTTTGGTGGCGGACTCAAAGGTAAAATCGGTGAATTTGCCATGAAACAGTCCATGAAACGCATGGCGAATAAAATGAAGAAAGCGAAGAAGAAACGTAAGTAAAACAAAGGAAGGCTGCAGAGCTTTCCTTTTTTGGAAAGAAGAAAAAGGTCTATTTTGAATCTGCAAAGAATGATATAATAGTAGAAATAGTCTAACAGGGAGGAATTATGGAAATTGATAATAGATCAATTCGTCTTGGAGATGAGTTAAAGAAAGAATTGAAATCAGAGAGCCGAGTCAAAATTGCAGCAGCAACCTTTTCAATGTTTGCTTATCAGCAGTTGAAAGAGGAATTGGAGAATATTGAAGAGTTAAAATTTATTTTCACAAATCCGACTTTTGTAACAGATGAAACCAAAACAGATTTCCGTGAATACACGATACCCAAAAAAGAACGGGAACAATCGATTTTTGGTGGAAAGTATGAACTGAAATTGATGAATGAGCTGACCCAAAAAGCGATTGCTCGTGAATGTGCTGATTGGATCCGAAGAAAAGCGCAATTTAAGTCTATTAATATTGAAACAGATGAAATGCCAAATGGTATTCGAATTGAAAATTCGGATGATGTAGTGGCGGTAGATCGTTTGAGAAACTTTGATCGCAAAGAATTAGGATATGAAGCTTCTCTATTTAAAACGAGTAGAAACCTCTATCATGCACCACTTAGTTTAAATTATTTAGATGAATTTGATAATCTTTGGGAAGAAGATGATTATTTTCGTGATGTTACTGAAGAGTTTTTGGAGAATTTAAACCTAGCTCACAAAGAACATTCACCTGAGTTTATTTACTATGTGATGCTATATAATTTATTCAATGAATTTTTAGAAGATATCAATGAAGACTTTTTACCAAATGAAGGGGTTGGTTATACAGAAAGTAAGATTTGGGGGCTGTTATATGATTTCCAAAAGGATGCAGTAAAATCGATCATTTCTAAATTAGAAAAATTTAATGGTTGTATTCTAGCGGATTCGGTTGGTCTAGGGAAGACTTATACAGCTTTAGCGGTCATGACTTATTATGCTTATCGAGGAAAACGTATTTTAGTACTTTGTCCTAAAAAGTTAGAAAATAACTGGAATATGTATCGTCATGATTATGTAAATAATCCAATTTATGATAGACATTTGCTTTATGACGTGCTTTATCATACAGACCTTAGTAGAGATAAAGGACACTCTAATGGAATTGATTTGTCCTTAAATAATTGGCATACTTATGATTTGGTTGTCATTGATGAGTCCCATAATTTTAGAAATGGAGGTTCTAGCGAAAATGACTTATACGAGGGGAGAGAAAATCGATACAGCCGTTTAATGAATCGAATCATAAAGTCTGGTGTTCCTACAAAGGTACTCATGCTATCAGCCACACCTGTTAATAATCGCTTTAATGATTTGAAAAATCAAATTGCTTTAGCCTATGAAGGTGATACGGATCAAATTGATAGTAAATTAGAAACCAAATCATCTATAAATGATATTTTCAGAAACGCTCAATCTGCTTATAATAAGTGGGCTGATCTACCTGCAGAAGAGAGAACAACAGATAAACTGCTATCTACATTAGATTTTGATTTCTTTAAAGTACTAGATAGTGTAACCATAGCTAGAAGTAGAAAACATATTCGCGAATTTTATGATAGAGAAGCCATTGGAGAGTTTCCACAGCGCTTAAAACCTCTTAATTTTGAACCTGATTTAACAGTTTCAAATCTTGGAATTACCTATAAAAAATTATACCACTTACTTGATAAACTGCAGTTGACTATCTATCAACCTTCAATACATATCTACCCATCAAAGAGAGCTAAATACGATAAAAGTAAAGAAGGAAAAATGGGGAATTTAACTCAGTTTGGTCGTGAATCTGGTATCAAAAAACTGATGATGATTAACCTGCTCAAACGTTTAGAAAGTTCTGTCGCAGCTTTTCGATATACTTTAATAGACGTTGTAAAAGATTATGTAGAAAAGACGTTACAGGCTATCGAGGAATATGAATTGACAGGTTTGGATCATTTATCTGTTGATCCTCATCTTAATGAAGATGATTTTGATTTGGAAGATAGTAATTTCGAGTTCTCTATTGGTAAGAAAAATCGGATTGCTCTACAAGATATGGATTATCGTAGTTGGAAGATCGAGTTAGAACAAGATTTTGCAGTATTGACAGAGTTAGAAAATCTAATTAGTAAAATAACACCACAAGAAGATCAAAAACTTCAGACTCTTTTTACCTTGATAGATGAGAAACTAACAAATCCAATCAATGCTGGCAATAAAAAGTTGATCATTTTCTCCGCATTTGCGACAACAACGAACTATCTTTATAAGCATATTAGTCAGTATGTCTTGGATAAGTATGGTCTCTACACTGCTCAGATTTCAGGTACAAAAGGTTTTGCAACAACTCTGGATACTAAAAATAAAGATCTCAATTCGTTACTAACTTATTTCTCTCCTAAATCAAAGTCTCGTGATGTTCTGTTTCCTGGTGATGAGAGTGAAATCGATCTTTTAATTGCAACAGATGTGATTTCTGAAGGGCAAAACTTACAAGATGCAGATATGATGGTTAATTACGATATCCATTGGAATCCTGTCCGTATTGTTCAACGATTTGGTCGTGTGGATCGAATTGGTAGTCGAAATAAATACATTCAATTGGTTAACTTTTGGCCGAACCTTGAGTTAGATGAGTATATCGATCTCAAGTCTAGGGTTGAATCTAGGATGAAGATTTCTGTCTTGACTTCAACAGCGGATGATAATGTTTTATCTAGTGAAGAAATAGAGGATAATAATTACCGAAGAAAACAATTAGAACGTCTTAGAGATGAAGTGGTCGATCTAGAGGAGATGAATGATGGTATTTCCATTATGGATTTAGGCTTAGAAGATTATCGTATGGACCTTCTTAAGTATTTGGAAGAACATCCTGAGTTGGAAAAAGTTCCGAAAGGATTGCAAGCTATTTTACCTGCCTCCAATAAAGAATCAGAAGGTGTCATTTTCGTCCTAAAAAACAAAGAACAGTTAAAAGGAAAAAATAATCAGAATCAGCTTCACCCATATTATATCCTCTACATCAATAGAAATGGAGAATTACTGTTATCTCCGTCTGAAAGCAAGAAAATATTGGAGCACCTCAGTAGCATTTGTCGGGGTCAAAGTAAACCATTGAGTCAGGTGGTAGACAAGTTCAATCGTCAAACAAAAGATGGTAAAGAAATGGTTGTTTATTCGGAATTGCTTCAAGAGGCAATCGATCAATTAATGGAACATAATCAGATTTCAACTATGGATGCCCTATTTAACTTTGGATCTGTTGACTTGATGAATACTAGCATCGAGGGAATGGATGATTTTGAGTTAATTTGTTTCTTCATATTGATGAAAGGGGATTCTGATGATTAAATTTCCATCCTATACAGCCTTATCAAGACCTCACATTCTATATCGGCCTCATAAAAAGGGTAATAGTGATTTTTTTGATAATCTTAATGTATCTGTGAAAGAAAAGAAAGATTTAAGAGAACAGATTAGAGCAATTCAAATTACGCATCAGATTGATACAAGTACCACTAATATTCTTGCTGGCAAAAAAGTGAAGCAAATCATGGTTTTAGAAATAGAACTCGAACAAATGGATGTTTCCTTAACTTTATTAGAACAGCTAGATATAAGATTAGGGATTTACACAGCCTTTGTTTTAAAATATCCACAAGGTAGAGAAGAACTTCTTATTCATTATAAAGAGCCATTAAGTCAAGAAAAGGATGGCAAGCACTTTAAGATTGTCCGTCGCTTTCAGACTCATGATGATGTAATCATTGACTTTGAGGGAAATGATTTAGATGATGTTTATGAGAGTCTTGTAAAAGAAACTGGTAAGAAAGAATTACAAGTTTTAGAAAAAAGTAATCTTAGAAACTCTATTGAACTCAGTGACCAATTCGATAAATTAGAAAAAAAGGCACAACAGTTAAAGAAAAAGATGTATTCTGAAAAATCAATGAGAAAACAAATGGAAACCAAAAGAGAATATCAGGCTACATTGAAAGAAATAGAAGCATTAAAGAAGTAAAATTGACTGTAAGTTTAGCTAAGTAAAATCAGAAATTGAGATTAGAGAACTCTTTTGATTTCAACCCCTATTTTTGATAGAATGAAGCTGTAATTTGTTAAAAATTAAGCATTACAAAGATAGGATAAGCCAACTTAATTTTTTATAAAATTAAAATTACAAAAGCTTGACAAAGCTAAGAAAGGATACTACCATGAGCACAGCACAGCACAGCACAGCACAGCACAGCACAGCACAGCACAGCACAGCACAGCAAACAGGTGAAAACTCTGGACTTGAGAAATTAACTCTCACTTCAAAAGATGTTTTTACAGATAATATTTCAAAAATTGGTCAACTTTTTCCTGAAGTTCTGACGGAAAAGAGGGATGAATACGGCAAATTACGTCCTGCTATTGACTTTGAGAAACTTAAACAGTTTTTGTCAGAGGAAATTGTGGATGGTCGAGAATCCTATGAGTTTACTTGGGTTGGAAAGCGTGAAGCTATTGCAGAAGCTGGGCGACCAACTACCAAAACCTTAAGACCAGATCTTGATGAAAGTGTTGACTTTGAAAACAGTGAAAATGTCTTTATTACTGGGGATAATTTAGAAGTCTTAAAAATCCTACAAGAATCCTATCTAGGAAAAATCGATATGATTTATATCGATCCACCCTATAATACAGGGAAAGACTTTGTATATTCTGATAAGTTCCAAAAAACAGATGAAGAACTGAAAGAAGATATGGAACTTTTGGATGAAGAAGGTCGCCAGGTAGTTGGGCTTACAAAAAACGAAAAGACTTCGGCCCGTTACCACTCAGACTGGCTCAATATGATGTATCCACGCATCCGTCTAGCGCGTAATCTCCTCAAGGATTCAGGTGTTATCTTTATCTCTATCGATGATAATGAACAAGCCAATTTGAAGGCTGTTTGTGATGAGATATTTGGGGAAGAGAATTTTGTAGCTTCGCTAGTTCATCAGAGGGCAAAAGGTGGTGGACAAGCAAAATATGTTGTAAAAGGTCACGATATTATTCATGTGTATGGAAAAAATATTAGTTTGGTTTCTCCTTTAATAAAACCTAAAGTTGTTCAGGGTAAAATTATCGAAAAAGATGGAATTCAATATTTAAAAAATGACGATATTTATCGAAAACAATTTGGAAAGTATGAAAAAGGTACAGAAAGAAGGCTATATTATGAAGATGCTCTTGAAATTAAAGGAAAAAAAACAAAAGATGAAATAGATTTTAAATTAAAATCGGGAGAAATATTCTTAGAAAAACGAGAAAATGGTAAACACATTATGTACAGTTTAACTCCTTTGTCTGAGGCTACATCAAAAGTTTATTCGATTATTAAAGTTCTTTCTGAGGAAGGTAAGGAGAGAATAGAGCAATTAGGTTTGAGTGAGATATTCTCATACCCTAAGCCAACGCAATTAATTAAACAGCTAGTCCAAACACAACAAAACAAAAATATAGCGATTATGGACTTCTTCGGTGGTTCTGGCACTACGGCAGACGCAGTTATGCAATTGAATGCGGAAGATGGTGGAAGTCGCAAGTTTATCTTGTGTACGTTGGATGAAGCAGTTGCTGAAAAATCTGCTGCTAAAGAAGCAGGTTATGAAACCATTGACCAAATTTCACGTGAGCGGATTCGTCGCGCTGCTGCAAAGATTCAGGAGGAGCATCCAGAGTTGGTTGGCAAGCAGGACTTTGGATTTAAGGCTTACAAACTAGATTCTTCTAATTTTAAGGATGTTTCAGCTCATCCTGGTCAATTTGTCCAAGCCGACTTGTTCGATAGTATATCCAATATCAAGGAAGGACGTACTGGCCTTGATTTACTTTTCCAAGTTATGCTGACATGGGGAATGGAATTGTCACTAGCCATTGACTTGGAGAAAGTAGCAGGAGCGGAAGTCTATGACGTAGATCAAGGTTCGCTCATGGCTTGTTTTGAAGATGAAATATCAGAAGAAGTAATCCGTCATATCGCTCAAGCACAACCACTTCGTGCTGTTTTCCGTGATAGTTCATTTGCCAATTCAGCAGATAAGATTAACGTAAGTGAAATATTCAAAGAATTATCACCTCATACCAAAGTGAAGGTGGTGTAGGCTATGTTCTATCAGCTGACAAATGATAATTGGATAAGTATCGGAGGGATTATAGTAGATTCGATGGCGATTATTGTTTCTATCAGTATTGCAATCTGGGTTACTAGACGTGCTTTTAAAGATAACTTAAAACAACATTTATTTGAAAAAAGGATGATATTGTATAGTGATTTTATTCTGCCTTTGGAGTACTTACTTGCAAATCATACAATTTCTAATCTAAAAAAGCAACATAAGGCAATTGATGAAATTATAACTAAATTATATTTTTTATCTAATAATGAAATACATAGTTTAGCCATAGAATTCATTAAAGAACTTGAAGATACTATAAAGAAAGTTGAAGTCGGAAAGATACAAGAAGATAATCAAAAACTTATTTCTATTTGTCGTGTACTTAGTGAAGCAATGAAGTGGGAAAAAGAGTATTTTAACGATATTACACCATCAAAAATGAAAGAAATTAAAAAGAAATACAATATGGCGTAACTATTAAATATAGTTATAGATGTGAAATAGTTTATGTGAATTTAATAAAAAGAATATAGAATTATGAAACTACAATTTAAAAAACAACAATTCCAGTTAGATGCGGTTAGTGCTATTGCAGATTTATTTCAAGGGCAAGCCAAAAATGCTGGAGTTAAGTATATGGCGGATCCAGGTCGTCTCAAGTCAGATGAGGTAGATTTGGTTTTAGATGCTTATCGAAATGCACCGATTCAATTGAGTCAAGCAAGTATACGAGAAAATGTTCATACTATGCAAACTCGTTATGGTTTACGTCCTTCTGATAAACTATCGATTGATATGATTGCTGGACGAGAAGCTTACAATTTTTCCATAGAGATGGAGACGGGAACAGGGAAGACCTACACGTATATCCGTACAATTATGGAGTTGAATAAACGGTATGGCTGGCTTAAATTTGTCATTGTCGTTCCAAGTGTAGCCATTCGTGAAGGAGTTCTCAAATCTCTACAGATCATGTCAAGTCACTTTCAGATGGAGTACGGCAAACAACCACGCTATTTTGTCTACGATTCTTCACGTTTAGGTGATTTGGATAGTTTTGCCAATTCGTCAGACCTTCAAATCATGGTCATCAACTCTCAAGCTTTCAATAAAAAAGAAAAAGATCTGATTCATTCAGAACGTGAGAACTTCCGTTGGCGTCGTCCAATTGATGTACTGGCAGCTATGAATCCGATTATGATTATTGATGAACCTCAGTCTGTTGAAGGGAAACAGACCAAGGAAAGACTAAAAGATTTCAAGCCATTGTTTACGCTACGTTATTCGGCTACCCACAAGGAAAAGCATGATATGGTTTATAGATTGGATGCCATGGATGCTTATAATCAAAAATTAGTGAAGAAGATTGCGGTTAAGGCTATTGAGCAAACTGGGACGACCGGGACACAAGGCTATCTATATCTACAAGAAATCATTCCACAAAAAACAGGAGCCCCCAAAGCAAAAGTTGAGTTTGAAGTAAAAACGCAGTCAGGTGTCAAACGGAAATTGAAGGTAGTAGATGAACCCTTTGATTTGTATGCTGAATCAGGGAGTTTATCTGCTTATAAAGGAATGACCCTTAGTCACTTTGATGCAAGAGAGAACAAACTTCAAGTTGGTGTGACGCAAGAACTTCATGTCGGTGAAGTGATAGGGGAAGTGGATGAGTCGAGCATCAGAAGAATTCAAATCCGAGAGACTATAAAAAGTCATATCGAAAAAGAAAGTAAACTGTACAATCGAAGAATTAAAGTATTATCATTATTTTTCATCGATGAAGTGGCCAAGTATAAGCAATATGATGAACATAATGATGCCTATAATGGTGAATACGCTCAGATTTTTGAAGAAGAATACCGAAATCAAGTAAACCAGTTTATCCGAACACAGGAACCAACTCCTTATCGTAGGTATTTGGAGGCTAATCTTGAAGGAAATTCAGTTCATGCTGGTTACTTTTCGGTAGATAAAGTGAAGAAGTCAGATAAGACCATTTTTGTGGACTATAAATCCGCCAGTGAAAAGAAGAACAATCTTTCAAATGACACTGATGCCTATGACTTGATTATGAAGGACAAGGAGCGTTTATTGAGCTTTGAAGAGCCGGTTCGTTTCCTCTTTTCTCACTCAGCTCTAAAAGAGGGATGGGATAACCCAAATGTCTTTCAAATCTGTACGCTGAAGCAATCTTCAGCAGAGACTCGTAAACGTCAAGAAATTGGTCGTGGTATGCGTTTGGCAGTTGATCAAAATGGAATTCGTCAGGATTTTGAACTCTTAGGAAATGATGTTCATGAAATCAATAAACTGACAGTAATTGCAAATGAAAGTTATGATCAATTTGCTCGAAGTCTACAAGAAGAAATCAAAGAACTCTTAGCAGATCGTCCTTCAAAAGTGGACGTTACTCTCTTTACAAATAAAGTTCTAACCAATCAAGAAGGACAAACAATACGTATTACCAAGGAACAAGCAGATTCGATTCACTTTGATTTAATTCGACAAGGCTATATAGACCGTGAAGGACAATTAACAACAGAATATTTTACTGCAAAAGAAAATCATCAGTTGAAACTGTCTGAGACATTAGCAGGTTATGAGGATAAGTTGGTAGAGATATTGGAGAGCGTTTATCATGCTGGACAGTATGAAATTGAAAATGCGAATAATGCGGTAATTCAATTCTCAAATGAGGTCAATCAAGAAAATATTGCCCGAAAAGAATTTTTAAATCTCTGGAAGCAAATCAATCGTAAGACGAGTTACCAAGTAGAGTTTGATGATGCGGAATTGGTAAAACATTCGGTTGACTATATCAATGAGAAATTAGTCGTCAGCAAACCAAGCTTTCATATAACTCAAGCAAGCGCTACTGAGATGAGTAAGGAAGAAGGTCTCCATCTGACAGTGGCTGAGAATGATCGTCAGCAAGAGTATCTAACTGGTTCGCAGATTATGACCAAATATGATTTGTTAGGGGAGGTTGCTGAGCAGACTGGTTTAACTCGTAAGTTGGTTGCGGAAATATTAAGTAAAATCTATGTCTACCAATTTGACAAGTTTAAACAGAATCCAGAAGAGTTTATTCTTAAGGTTTCGAAGCTCATTAATGAACAAAAAGCAAGTCAAATTATCAAGCATATTCAGTATAATGTGTTAAATGAAGAGTATGATATGGACTTGTTTTATGATAATCCTGAAACTGCTAACAGATCAGATGATCACTTACTTGAATCCAAAAAAGGAATTTACAATTTTGTAAAAGTTGATTCAAATACGGAGAAGACCTTTAAAGAATCGTTGGAACAATACGAGGATGTTCGTGTTTATGTGAAGTTACCAGGGAAGTTCAGTATTGCGACTCCACTTGGAAACTATAATCCTGATTGGGCAATCGCCTTCCGTGAAGGAAGTGTCAAGCATATCTATTTTGTTGCAGAAACGAAAGGCTCTATGTCTAGTCTTCAATTAAAACAAGCTGAGCAAGCAAAAATTGCATGTGCGCGTGCTCACTTTAAAGCGTTAGTTCAAGCTGGATCGATTAATGATCAGCACATCTATGATGTGGTTTCAAGTTACGAGGAATTATTAAATATTGTAAGATAGTGAGGAAAAAGAAATGGAATTTGTTGTATATCGTAAGGGAAGAGAAGTAGCTATTTTTCAACGTAGGAGTGATGCAGAGAGATATGTGCGCTCTAAAACTGGATTTTTCGGTGAACCAGATGCTTATTATCAAATTGAACAAAGAGGTTGTTATTTGACAGAAGCAGCGGTAACTTACAAGGGATTGGCAGATGACTGCGATGAATTGATGACTTTGAGAAAATTCAGGGATTCTTATCTAGCCTTGCAAGATGGTGGTCAGGAGGAAATTGAATCCTACTATAAGATGGCTCCTCAAATTGTTGCCAAGTTAGATGAACATCCAAATCGTGAGGAAATACTAGAGTCTATCTGGTCAGAACTTGTCTTACCTTGTGTTTCCTTGATTAATGCAGGAGAGAATCAAGCTTGCCATCAATTATATAAAACATATACACTAGAACTATCTCAAAAAGTGGTTCAATAAAACGATTAGAATATACAAAAAGAGTTCGGCTCCTCGCTAACTTGTATAGTGAAGAGGTCCCCCTATTCTATTTAGATCCCCAATACCAAAACAATCGTCTCAAGCTAATCGCAAACTCAACTTATATTGAAGATTTTGAGTGGTATGATGATGAGACAAAAGAAGCCAATTTCTCTAGATGGCTTGATGAAATGGTGGGGCTGCAAGGGGTTATTTTTACCCCTTGGGATTTAAGGAACTAAGAAAACTATATAAATAGTATCAACTAACACAAAAAGGAATAATAAAGAAATGAAAGAACTAAATTTTTTGAAATATGCAACTATTGTATTTATGCTTTTTATCTTCTTTTGGGTAAGCTTTGGTGGTTATATCTTAGGAACTCAAGGAAATAATGAAGTAGAAACAGAGCAACAGATAAATAAAAAGATAGAAGATAGTGGATTGAAAGCAGAAATGAAAGACGCTGAGATTTTGAGTAAGTTTTACAATGAAAAAGGCTATTTTATAGTAGTGTACAATGGTACTACAAAAGCCCCAGAAGTCTTCCAAGTTGATTTTTCTGAATGGGAGCTTATGAGTGTGGGTGAGCTGTATTAAAACGCTGTAGGAGGCTTGTGAGAGCCTTCTAGGGGGATGTTAGAAAGAGAGATAAAAAGATAACATGAAAAGAGATAATGGGGATTATAATTTGTTTAAATTTGTAGGGTTTGGGGCTGTAGTGTTTTGCTTATTTATTATTATAGGGTCAAGTTTTGTAACTGTTGGGTTAGATAGTAAAGAGCCTAAAATAGCACAAACAGAAAGCGCAGTAAGTCAAGAAGGCAAGTTACGTACTAATTTAAATGATGGTACAATTTTAGGTAAATTTTGGAATAGTGAAGGGCATTTTGTCGTAGTGTATGATGAGGAAACAAAAGTTGCTAAGATTTACCCAGTGAAGGAAAAGGAATGGGTTGAGTATAGAGTAGGGGAACTATATTAAACAGCGTTAGAGGGGATACACTCACTTCTAAGTATCAAAAAAATGAGCACTTCCGTAATTGGAAATGCTCGTTTTTTGATATGTTTAGACTTTTAGTCTTTATTTTCATATGGTAAAATCAAGTTCAAGATGATTCCTGTCATGGCTGATAGGGCAGTACCTGAAAGGGTAACTGGACCGAGTTTAAGGATAGCTCCTCCAAGTCCAAGGACCAACATAGCACTTGCGATGATTAGATTACGCATTTGAGCGAAATCAACACGTTCTTTGATCAAGACTTTCAAACCGTTGCTGGCGATAACTCCATAGAGAAGGATTGACATACCACCAAGTACAGCATTTGGAATGGTTGAAATCAAGGCAGTAAATTTACCAAGGAAGCTAAGGGCAATCGCGATGAAGGCAGCGTTACGGATAACTGAGACAGAAGCGATACGAGTCATACCAATAACCCCTGTATTTTCTCCGTAAGTTGTATTGGCTGGTCCACCAAGGAAGGCAGAAACTGAAGTTGCGATACCGTCACCAAGAAGAGTACGGTGAAGACCTGGTTCTTTCAAGAATTGACGGCCACAGATTTGACCCAAAACAGTATGGTCTCCGATATGTTCAGAAATTGTTACGATAGCGATTGGCAAGATAGCGATGGTTTCTGGCCCAAAGTAAAGATTGTATTCTTTAAAGGCACCACCTGTGCTAAATGGCAAGTAGAAACCAGGAATTTCAAACCAGTTGGCTTTAAGAACTGGTGTAAAGTCAACCAAACCAAGAGTTAGTGCGAAGAGGTAACCACCGATAATGGCAAAGAGGAAAGGAATGATTCGTAGGAAGCCTTTTCCTTTTGTATTGATAAAGGCAGCAATCAAGAAAGTAACAACTGCTACAAGGGCATTTTTCCAATTACCGTCAGCTACAAGACCAGCGTTAGTGACTGCTGAGCCTGCAAGTCCAAGACCGATAACGATGATCATAGGTCCAATGATGATTGGTGGCAAGAGTTTATCAATCCATTTTGTACCTGCAAAACGAACACCAGCAGCCACAAGGACATAGACTAAACCAGTCAAGATAACCCCTGTTTGAGCAGCAGATACATCACCACCCATTTCTTTCATAGCCAGTGACATTGCTGTGATAAAGGCAAAAGAAGAACCTAGATAAACTGGAACTTTAAATCCAGTTGAAATCATATAGATGAGTGTCCCGACACCTGAAGCAAAAAGGGCAACAGATACAGGCATTCCCAAAATCAAGGGTACCAAGATGGTCGCACCGAACATGGCGAAAACGTGTTGGAAACTAAGGAGAATTCCTTTTCCAGCCGAAGGACGTTGGTCAACGTCTAGTAACAAATCAACAGTTGATTCTTGTTTCATATAAACCTCACTTTTGGGCATCAAAAAAGAGCCCATTATTCTACAGCAATAGGCCCTCAGAGTAAGACTTCTCTAAAATCTAGACTTTAAAGAGTTTCAAGTATTTCTGCGTCTTCGTCACCTCACGGGATGACATTAAAAACCTTTGCTTAAGATAGTATAGCAGAAAAAAATGATTTTGTAAATCATTTTTTCCCGAGCCTAAAAATAAAAGAGCGAGGCTGACTTTGTAAATATTTTTTTACTAAAAAGATTAAAGCGGGCGTTTATTGGGCATGCCAGCCTTACGTGGATATTTATTTGGCGTTTCTTTTTTCTTTTCTACCACTGTGATGTAGCGCGGATCTCCATTTGGTAGGGCGTAGCTGAGATTGTCTTCGACCTTACTAAAAAGGAGGTTGAGAGCATTCTTAGCTTCTAATAATTCCTCAGGCGCATTGCTAGCCTTGAGCGCCAATAGTTTTCCGCCAACTTTAAGGTAGGGAATAGTCAATTCAGATAAAACCTGCATGCGGGCTACCGCACGAGCTGTTACAAAATCATATTGAGCACGGAAGTTCTTGTCTTGTGCAAAATCTTCGGCACGTCCATGGTAGAAATGAACATCGTCTAAATCCAGTTCTTGAGCCAAGAGTTGGAGGAAGTTGATGCGCTTATTGAGAGAATCAATGATGGTCACATCTAACTGAGGATAGAGGATTTTCATTGGTAGACTAGGAAATCCTGCCCCAGCTCCGATATCAAGCAATTTGATAGTTTCATTGGAAATCAAGCCTTGAAGAATGGGTGCAATCGAATCGTAAAAATGTTTGAGATAAACTTCTTCCTTGTCCGTAATGGCTGTTAAATTAATCTTTTCATTCCACTCGACCAAGAGCTCAAAATAGCGTTCAAATTGTTTTTTTTGCTGGTCCGAAAGTGGAAGATTTTGCTCGGCAAGCAGGTTGTAAAATGTTTCTGGTTTCATAGTTATTTCCTTCTTTAGTATCATCTTATTTTACCACAATCATTAAAAATTTGATATACTGGTACTAATCTAAAAGCAGAAAGGACTTATATAATGACTTGGATTATTCTTGGAGTTATCGCTCTTGTTGTTATTTTTGTGATTCTTAGCTATAACGGTTTGGTTAAGAATCGTATGCAAACAAAGGAGGCTTGGAGTCAGATTGATGTTCAGTTGAAACGTCGAAATGACCTCTTGCCAAACTTGATTGAAACTGTAAAAGGTTATGCCAAATATGAAGGTTCTACCCTTGAAAAGGTAGCAGAACTGCGTAACCAAGTGGCAGCAGCAACTTCACCAGCAGAAGCTATGAAAGCTAGTGATGCCCTCACTCGTCAGGTTTCAGGTATTTTTGCAGTTGCAGAAAGCTATCCAGATTTGAAAGCTAGTGCAAACTTTGTTAAATTGCAAGAGGAGTTGACAAACACAGAAAATAAAATTTCTTACTCTCGTCAACTCTACAACAGTGTTGTCAGCAACTACAATGTAAAATTAGAAACTTTCCCAAGCAATATTATCGCTGGAATGTTTGGATTTAAAGCAGCAGATTTCCTTCAAACACCAGAAGAGGAAAAGGTAGTTCCTAAAGTTGATTTTAGCGGTTTAGGTGACTAAGATGTTGTTTGATCAAATTGCAAGCAATAAACGAAAAACCTGGATTTTGTTGCTGGTATTTTTCCTACTCTTAGCTCTTGTTGGCTATGCGGTTGGTTACCTCTTTATGCGATCTGGGCTTGGTGGTTTGATTATCGCACTGATTATTGGCTTTATCTATGCCTTGTCCATGATTTTTCAATCGACAGAGATTGTCATGTCCATGAACGGGGCGCGTGAGGTTGATGAGCAAACGGCACCAGACCTCTACCATGTAGTGGAAGATATGGCTATGGTGGCTCAGATTCCTATGCCCCGTGTTTTCATCATTGATGATCCAGCCTTAAATGCCTTTGCGACAGGTTCTAACCCTCAAAATGCGGCGGTTGCTGCGACGTCAGGTCTCCTAGCTATCATGAATCGTGAAGAACTAGAAGCTGTTATGGGACATGAAGTCAGTCATATTCGTAATTACGATATCCGTATTTCGACTATTGCCGTCGCCCTTGCTAGTGCTATCACCATGCTTTCTAGTATGGCAGGTCGTATGATGTGGTGGGATGGAACAGGTCGCAGACGAAGTGACGATGACCGAGATGGAAATGGCTTAGAAATCATTATGTTAGTGGTTTCCCTACTTGCAATTGTGCTGGCACCTCTCGCTGCAACCTTGGTGCAACTAGCTATTTCTCGTCAGAGGGAATTTCTAGCTGATGCTTCTAGTGTCGAGTTGACGCGCAATCCTCAAGGGATGATTAATGCTCTACGTAAGTTGGATAATAGTAAACCGATGAGTCGTCCTGTTGATGATGCCAGCAGTGCACTTTATATCAATGATCCCAAGAAAGGGGGAGGGTTCCAAAAACTCTTCTATACCCACCCACCTATTTCAGAACGTATTGAACGTTTAAAACATATGTAAAATGAATGCTGGAAAAAGTCTTTAAAATCTGAAAAACGCATAATATCAGGTGTGCAAAAAACTTGATATTATGCGTTTTATTATGGGAAGATTTACTTCCTTTTCTCCTAAAATTGTGTTTTTGCCCCACCTATCTGCTATGTTGCAAATTTATAAATTGTCTAAATTAACTACATCCAAACCGTGTTCTGTTAAGCGATAGATGATCGAGCAAACTTCTTTTAAGAAACGACGGTCATGCGAAACAGTGATGAGACCGCCTGGATAGGTGGCAAAGAGTTTTCTGATTTGGGGTTGAGAAGTGGGTGAAAAGTTTCGTGTGGGTTCATCCAGAAGGAGAAAGTTTGGTTTGCGCAAGACTAAATCCAAAAGCAGGAGTTTACCCTGTTGCCCGCCAGATAAGGAGCGAATTTGATGCTGCATTTCTGGATAACTGAAATTGAGACTAGCTAGATGAGATTGGATTTTCTGTAGTTCCTCTTTTTCTCCAGTTTTGCTGAGGTAGGCTATTGGTGATAAATCCAATTGCAGTTTTTTGTGGTAATCTTGTGGCATAAAACCAAGCGAAATTTCTCTTTTTGCGCTAAGCAGTTGTTGCAACTTGGCTAGCAGAGTCGATTTTCCAACACCATTTGGGCCGATGATACCGATTTTTTCTTGGCCATGGACAGTTAGTTGCAGTCCCTGAACCAAAACTCGGTCGCCAATGGACAAATTTTCTTTTTCCAATTGGATTAAGACTTTAGAAGCCGGTAATGGTTGGACATCTGAAAAGAAAAGTTTGATTTCTTCCTCTTCAAGTGGCTTTTGGGTCATGGCCTGAGCTTCCTTTTCAAAGCGTTTTTCTTGAGAGAGGACAGTTTTCATCTTTTTAGCCAATAGGCGACCGGCAGTACTGTCTTTAGTAGCTCTAAGCGCAGTTTCTACATTTTGCTTGACTCGTCGATGTTTTTCCATGGTTTTATCGTAGGCTCTTTGATCGTTAGCAGCTTGCTTGCTTTGTTTGGCAAAATTAGCCTTTCTCTGCTCACTATAGCGATCATAGTCTAAATGCTCTACTAGTGTTTCCGCTTCTTTACGGTGCTTGACCAGTCGCAAGTGAACAATAGTGTCTGCCGTTTCAGAAAGAAAGTCTTCATCATGGGAAATGAAAATAACGGTTTGCCTCATCTTCTGTATCTGTCTTTTTAGCCAATCAACCGTCTCAAGGTCTAGGTCATTTGAAGGTTCATCTAGAAATAGAATCTCAAAGGGTTTGGCTAACTCATGGATGAGCTGAATTTTCAAAGCTTCGCCTCCTGATAGACTGCCAATCTCTTGGTTGCTAGCGAAGCGATCGCCATCAAAATGCAATTCCTCAGCCAAACGATAGAGGATACTGTAGTCTAAATCAAGAGAATCTAAAAAGAAGTAGTCGTGTAGACTTTTCTTTTTCAGCTCCTCGGGAAGTTTTTGAGGAATATAGGCCAGTGACTGATAGTCAGACTGGATGTCTCCCTTGATAGTGAAATCAGACAAAGTTTCCCCCATTAAAGTTTTAAGTAAGGTTGATTTGCCATTTCCTTCCTCTCCAATAATAGCTACTTTTTCCCCGTCTTGGATGGTCATGTTTAAGTCTGAGACAAGATCTCGTAAATCTTTGTTTTGTGTGATGGTCAGATGATTGATTTTTATCATATTGTTGCCCTTTCTAGAATGTCGATAGTGCATAACAAAAAGCTCTACTTTATCTAGTAGAGCCAAAGTTTATGTCAAAAAACTCTATTAATACTCTTCGAAAATCTCTTCAAACCACGTCAGCGTCGCCTTACCGTAGATATATGTAACTGACTTCGTCAGTCTTATCTACAACCTCAAAGCAGTGCTTTGAGCAACCTGCGGCTAGCTTCCTAGTTTGCTCTTTGATTTTCATTGAGTATAAAATGCCAGAAAAAGAGCATAAAAGAGTACACAAAAAGAGACAAAAACAAGATCTACTAAATAAAGGTTCTTTATTTGATAGACTTAGTTGTTCATGTCTCCCTTACCTCCGAGTATTAGTATCTCTATACTATACCTTTCAGGATATTTTGTCAACAGAAAACTGACAATTCTAATCTCTAAAATCCGAAAACAGGTCCATAAAGAGTTAGTACGTGTTTGACATGCTCGTAATGGAACTTGTCATAGTTGCGCCAAGCGGTACGTGCTTGATCGTTTAGTTTTAGGCTACCAAGGCCTATCAGAAGACTGGTACGTTGGTAAAATTTCTCAAGGTCGATTAAAATACTGTTGTTCAACTTTTCCGCTTTTTTGAGCTCTTTTATAGTAGTGTTTAGCAGCTCTTGTAGTCGAGTATCATCTGCAGTACCCTGTTTGCAGCTTTGGAAACTTTTATTTAACTCGGATAGGAGTTGGGTTGCATTAGTAATGAGTTCTTTGTCTTCCATATGAGCATCCTCCTTGCTCTGATGTATTATTGCCTATAGTATAGCACTAAAAAACAAAAATGTCATAGTAAATATGTTAAAAAATCGAATTTTAATTATAAAGTTTGCCGTGCTGATTTGTAGCCTTTTCATGGTATAATCAAGAGAGTAAATCTTTATGGAGGAAGTATGAAATTAAATATTCAAGAAATTCGTAAGCAGTCTGAAGGCTTGCATTTTGAACAAATGTTAGACCTAGCCGCCGACCTACGTGCACGTAATCAAGAAATTTTAGATGTAAAAGATATCCTTGCAGTTGGAAAAGTACAGTACGAAGACCGTATGTATTTCTTAGACTATCAGTTGTCTTATACCATTGTCCTTGCTTCAAGTCGTAGTATGGAGCCAGTTGAGTTAGTTGAATCTTATCCAGTAACGGAAGTTTTCATGGAAGGCGCAACTAACCAACTAGATCAGGAAGTTTTAGACGATGATTTGGTCTTGCCTATCGAAAATGGAGAACTTGATCTTGCTGAGAGCGTGTCAGACAATATCCTACTAAATATTCCTATTAAGGTCTTGACGGCTGAAGAAGAAGCTGGTCAAGGATTTGTTTCAGGAAATGACTGGCAAATCATGACAGAGGAAGAATACCAAGCTCAACAAGCAGTTAAGAAAGAAGAAAACAGTCCTTTTGCTGGCTTACAAGGACTATTTGATGGAGACGAATAATGGTCTTGTCAAAAAAACGCGCACGAAAGGTGCTACAAGAAATCATTGCTCTTTTTCCAGATGCCAAGCCCAGTCTTGATTTTACCAATCATTTTGAACTTTTGGTTGCGGTCATGTTGTCAGCGCAGACGACGGATGCAGCGGTAAATAAGGCCACACCAGGTCTCTTTGCTGCCTTTCCAACGCCACAAGCCATGTCTGTTGCAACAGAAAGTGAGATTGCTTCACACATTTCTCGCCTGGGACTGTATCGAAATAAGGCTAAATTCCTTAAAAAATGTGCCCAACAGTTACTAGACGATTTTGATGGCCAAGTTCCTCAAACACGTGAGGAATTAGAGAGTTTAGCAGGTGTTGGTCGCAAAACAGCCAATGTAGTCATGAGTGTGGGGTTTGGGATTCCAGCCTTTGCAGTGGATACTCATGTGGAGCGTATTTGCAAACACCACGATATTGTCAAAAAATCAGCGACACCGCTTGAGGTGGAAAAACGAGTTATGGATATCTTGCCACCGGAGCAGTGGTTAGCAGCCCATCAGGCCATGATTTATTTTGGAAGAGCCATTTGCCATCCTAAAAATCCAGAGTGTGACCAGTACCCACAGTTATATGATTTTAGCAATTTATAAGATGGGGTTTCAAAAGTTTTTGCTTGATTTTAGGCTCGCTTTGTGCTATAGTATTTGATAACTAAATATTCCTTTAAACCTGTCCCGTGAGGCAGGCAAGGAGCGTGATAAAGTAGAAGGGTGGAGTCTATACTGTTTGCAGTAGGGCTTACTTAGCTATACATTCCAAGTCTCCTTGTTTAAGGAGACTTTTCTTTTTGGAGGTTTGTCATGAAGACAAAAGAAGTTGTAGACGAATTGACCGTCAAACGAGCGATTACGCGTATTACTTATGAGATTATCGAACGCAACAAAGATTTGAATAAAATCGTCTTGGCTGGTATTAAAACTCGTGGTGTCTTTATCGCCCACCGAATCCAAGAACGTTTGGAGCAACTAGAAAATCTTTCAGTTCCTGTTGTGGAATTGGATACCAAACCTTTCCGTGATGATGTTAAAAGTGGAGAAGATACTTCTTTGGTTTCTGTTGATGTGACAGACCGCGAAGTTATCTTGGTGGACGATGTGCTTTATACAGGCCGTACTATCCGTGCTGCTATTGATAATATTGTCGGTCATGGTCGTCCTGCGCGCGTGAGTTTAGCAGTTCTAGTTGATCGTGGACATAGAGAATTGCCAATCCGTCCAGATTACGTTGGGAAAAACATCCCAACTAGTCGTTCTGAAGAAATCATCGTAGAGATGGCAGAACTTGATGGCCAAGACAGAGTTCTGATTACTGAAGAAGCTTAGAAAGCTAAAGGAGTAGCCATGTCAGAAAATCAACAAGCATTGAACCATGTGGTGTCCATGGAAGACCTCACTGTCGATCAAGTGATGAAATTGATCAAGCGAGGAATTGAGTTTAAAAACGGAGCTCAGCTTCCTTATGAAGACCATCCGATTGTTTCCAATCTTTTCTTTGAGGATTCTACACGGACGCATAAATCCTTTGAAGTGGCAGAGATTAAACTGGGATTGGAGCGACTTGACTTTGATGTGAAGACTAGTTCAGTCAATAAGGGTGAGACACTTTATGATACCATTTTGACTCTGTCTGCTTTAGGAGTGGATGTCTGTGTGATTCGCCACCCTGAGGTTGACTACTACAGAGAGTTAATTGCAAGTCCGACGATTACGACTTCCATCATCAATGGTGGAGATGGTTCGGGCCAACACCCTAGCCAGAGCTTGCTTGATTTGATGACTATTTATGAGGAATTTGGTCACTTTGAGGGTCTTAAGGTTGCGATTGCAGGTGACTTGGATCATTCACGCGTTGCCAAATCCAATATGCAGATTTTGAAACGCTTGGGAGCTGAACTCTTTTTCGCTGGACCTGAGGAATGGAGAAGTCAAGAGTTTGCAGACTATGGACAGTTTGTAACCATTGATGAAATCATTGATCAGGTGGATGTCATGATGTTTCTTCGTGTGCAACATGAACGCCATGATAGTGGGGCTGTCTTTTCCAAAGAAGATTACCATACCCAACATGGTTTGACTCAAGAACGTTATGACCGTTTGAAAGAAACAGCAATCCTCATGCACCCAGCTCCAGTCAACCGTGATGTAGAAATCGCAGACCACTTGGTTGAAGCACCAAAATCACGGATTGTCCAACAAATGACCAATGGTGTTTTTGTTCGAATGGCAATCTTAGAATCCGTACTGGCGAGTAGAAACGCCAACTAAAACACAAGACGTTAAAAGACGCCAGTGAGCGTCCACGAGAGGTGAAAATATGACAAAAAGACTTCTAGTATTAGAAGATGGCACAGTTTTTGAAGGCAAGGCCTTCGGAGCAGATATTGATGTAACAGGTGAAATCGTCTTTAACACAGGCATGACCGGCTACCAAGAATCCATTACAGACCAGTCTTATAATGGACAAATCTTGACCTTTACCTATCCTTTGGTAGGAAATTATGGAATCAACCGTGATGATTACGAATCCATCATTCCAACTTGTAAGGGAGTCGTTGTTTTTGAAGAAGCACGTCGAGCAAGCAACTGGCGCAACCAAATGACCTTGGATGAATTTTTGAAAGCTAAAAAAATTCCAGGTATTTCAGGGATTGATACACGTGCTCTTACCAAGATTATTCGTAAGCATGGTACCATGCGTGCAACCTTGACCCATGTTGGGGACAGTATGGACCATGTGACGGATCAGCTCCAAGCAACAGTTTTGCCGACAGACAATATCAAGCAGGTTTCTACTAAAACATCCTATCCAGCTCCAGGAGTTGGTTTGAGTGTTGTCTTAGTGGACTTTGGTCTCAAGCACTCAATCTTACGTGAACTTTCTAAGCGTAACTGTAACGTGACGGTTGTTCCTTATTCGACAACGGCTGAAGAAATTCTCCATCTCAACCCTGACGGAGTTATGTTATCAAATGGTCCGGGTAACCCAGAAGATGTTCCACAAGCACTCGACATGATTCGTGGTGTACAAGGAAAAATTCCAATCTTTGGTATTTGTATGGGGCATCAACTCTTTGCAATGGCAAATGGTGCTAAGACCTACAAAATGAAATTTGGTCACCGTGGATTTAACCACGCTGTACGTGAGATTGCTACAGGCCGTGTAGACTTTACTAGCCAGAACCACGGTTATGCAGTCAGCCGTGAGGACTTGCCAGAACACTTGATCATTACCCACGAAGAAATCAATGACAAGTCAGTTGAAGGTGTGCGTCACAGATACCAACCAGGTTTCTCTGTACAATTCCACCCAGATGCAGCTCCTGGGCCACATGACGCTAGCTACCTATTTGACGAGTTTATCGAGATGATGGAAGCTTTTAAACAATCAAACTAAGAACGAGTAAAAGCTCGTCGGAGAATTTATGTAACTGAACACGGACGGAAAGCTCGGAATTTAGAGAAACCAACTTGGATTGTCAATCCTTACTTGGTTTCCTAAAATTCAATCGCTTTCTATTCGTCCTTTGTATCTTATTTAATGTCGCTCTGTGAGGCGACGAATAGAAAGGAGAAGGGTGGTCCGTATTTGCTAAACTGAATACGGGCTACGGACTGTGCTAAAAAGATAGTTATTCCTAGAACTGACAGTTCTTCGTCATAACTCCTATTTTAGCTTTGTCCGCTTGACGCCCTTAATATCTTATAAATGCCTAAACGTACTGATATTCAAAAAATTATGGTGATTGGTTCTGGTCCGATTATTATTGGTCAGGCTGCTGAGTTTGACTACGCGGGGACCCAGGCTTGCTTGTCGTTGAAAGAGGAAGGTTATGAGGTTGTCTTGGTTAACTCAAACCCTGCAACCATCATGACGGATAAGGAAATTGCGGACAAGGTCTACATCGAACCGATTACGCTTGAGTTTGTGACACGTATTCTTCGTAAGGAACGTCCAGATGCCTTGCTACCAACCCTTGGTGGGCAAACTGGTCTTAATATGGCCATGGAATTGTCTAAAAACGGTATTCTTGATGAGCTTGGTGTTGAACTTCTGGGGACCAAATTATCTGCCATTGACCAAGCGGAGGACCGTGATCTCTTTAAACAGTTGATGGAAGAGCTGAATCAACCAATTCCAGAATCAGAAATTGTAAATACGGTTGAAGAAGCAGTTGCCTTTGCTGCAACTATTGGCTACCCAGTCATTGTCCGTCCAGCCTTTACCCTTGGTGGTACTGGTGGTGGTATGTGTGCTAACGAGGAAGAATTGCGTGAAATTGCTGAAAATGGGTTGAAATTGTCACCTGTTACCCAATGTTTGATTGAGCGTTCAATTGCCGGTTTCAAGGAAATCGAATACGAAGTCATGCGTGACTCAGCTGACAATGCCCTCGTTGTTTGTAACATGGAAAACTTTGACCCAGTTGGGATTCACACAGGAGATTCTATTGTATTTGCCCCTGCGCAAACCATGTCAGACTATGAAAACCAAATGCTTCGTGATGCGAGCTTGAGCATTATTCGTGCCCTCAAAATTGAAGGTGGATGTAATGTTCAGCTGGCACTTGATCCACACAGCTTCAAGTACTATGTCATCGAAGTAAACCCTCGTGTATCCCGTTCGTCAGCCCTTGCGTCTAAGGCAACAGGTTACCCGATTGCCAAATTGGCTGCTAAGATTGCCGTTGGTTTGACCTTGGATGAGGTTATCAATCCAGTTACAGGTTCAACCTATGCCATGTTTGAGCCAGCCCTTGACTACGTCGTTGCGAAAATTCCACGTTTCCCATTTGATAAGTTTGAAAAAGGTGAGCGTCGTCTTGGTACTCAGATGAAGGCGACTGGAGAAGTCATGGCAATCGGTCGAAACATCGAAGAGTCGCTTCTTAAGGCTTGTCGTTCACTTGAAATTGGCGTTCACCACAATGAAATGCCTGAACTTGCAGCAGTTTCTGATGATGCCTTGATTGAAAAGGTTGTGAAAGCCCAAGATGACCGTCTCTTCTACGTATCAGAAGCTATTCGTCGTGGTTACACACCAGAGGAAATCGCTGAGCTTACAAAAATTGATATCTTTTACCTTGATAAACTCTTGCATATCTTTGAAATTGAGCAGGAGTTGGGTGCCCATCCACAAGATCTAGAAGTTTTGAAAACAGCCAAACTCAATGGTTTCTCAGACCGTAAGATTGCGGAATTATGGAAAACGACAGCAGACCAAGTTCGCCAACTTCGTTTGGAAAACAAGATTGTCCCAGTTTACAAGATGGTTGATACCTGTGCGGCAGAGTTTGACTCTGAAACACCATATTTCTATTCAACCTATGGATGGGAAAATGAATCTATCAAGTCTGATAAGGAATCCGTCCTAGTTCTAGGTTCAGGTCCAATCCGTATCGGTCAAGGTGTTGAATTTGACTACGCAACTGTTCACTCGGTTAAGGCTATCCAGGCTGCTGGCTACGAAGCTATTATCATGAACTCAAACCCAGAGACTGTTTCAACAGACTTCTCTGTGTCTGACAAGCTCTACTTTGAACCGTTAACCTTTGAAGATGTCATGAATGTTATCGATTTGGAACAACCAAAGGGTGTTATCGTTCAGTTCGGTGGTCAAACAGCCATCAACCTTGCGGAGCCATTGGCAAAAGCAGGTGTGACCATCCTTGGTACACAAGTTGCTGACTTGGATCGGGCTGAAGACCGTGACCTCTTTGAGCAAGCTCTCAAAGACTTAGATATTCCACAGCCACCAGGACAAACAGCAACCAATGAAGAAGAAGCAGTGCTTGCAGCTCGCAAGATTGGTTTCCCAGTCCTTGTTCGTCCATCTTATGTTTTGGGTGGACGTGCCATGGAAATCGTGGAAAATGAGGAAGACCTTCGCTCTTACATGCGTACGGCTGTTAAGGCTAGTCCTGACCACCCAGTTCTTGTTGACTCTTACATCGTTGGGCAAGAGTGCGAAGTTGATGCCATTTCAGATGGAGAAAATGTCCTTATCCCTGGTATCATGGAGCATATCGAACGTGCCGGTGTTCACTCAGGTGACTCAATGGCCGTTTATCCTCCACAAACCTTGTCTCAAAAGGTGCAAGAAACAATCGCAGACTATACTAAACGCCTAGCAATCGGTCTTAACTGCCTTGGAATGATGAACATCCAGTTTGTTATCAAGGATGAAAAAGTCTACGTTATTGAGGTCAATCCACGTGCCAGCCGTACGGTTCCATTCCTTTCAAAAGTAACCAATATCCCTATGGCTCAGGTAGCGACTAAGCTCATCCTTGGTCAAAGACTTGAAGAACTTGGCTACCAAGATGGACTTTATCCTGAAAGTACTCGTGTTCATATCAAGGCGCCTGTCTTCTCCTTTACGAAACTAGCTAAGGTAGACAGCTTACTCGGTCCTGAAATGAAGTCAACAGGGGAAGTTATGGGTTCTGATACTACTCTAGAAAAAGCTCTCTATAAGGCCTTTGAAGCTTCTTACCTACACTTGCCAACCTTTGGAAATGTTGTCTTTACCATCGCTGATGATGCTAAAGAAGAAGCCTTAGACTTGGCTCGTCGTTTCCAAAATATTGGATATGGAATCCTTGCGACAGAAGGGACAGCAGCCTTCTTTGCTGGTCATGGATTGCAAGCCCAACCTGTTGGTAAGATTGGTGATGATGATCAGGATATCCCAAGCTTTGTTCGCAAAGGAAGAATCCAAGCTATCATTAATACAGTTGGAACCAAACGAACTGCTGACGAAGATGGTGAGCAAATCCGCCGTTCAGCCATTGAACATGGTGTACCCCTCTTTACAGCCCTAGATACAGCTAATGCCATGCTTAAGGTACTTGAAAGCCGTAGCTTTGTCACAGAAGCGATTTAAATAGAAAAAAGAGAAGGTGTAACGATCTTCTCTTTTTTGTTATATTTTTTCTTGTAAACTACTGCTTAATCAGCTTTTGCTATAAGCTTTAATGCTATGACTATACCATTCTTGCATTTCTTTTGATGGTGGTGTCATATAATCGCCATACATCTGGGTTAAAAATTGGTCATATTTTTTTGGAACAGGCAACATACGGCCTTCAAACTCAGTTAAGATGAGTTCTTTAAAGGTATCGACTGGGAAGACTTCTTTCATTCCTTCCTTACCAATCCCAATTCCTCCTTCATATTGAGGAGTATTAGTTGCAGCATTTTTGACTAACTGATCAATTTTCTTGTAAAAGTAGCGAGGATTGACAAAGCGGAGGGCGTACCAGCTACATAATCTTAGAAAATCTTTTAACTTGCTATCGCCGTGAACTGCGCGTGATTTTTTGATATAAGCCAGTTGACGAAGGGCCACATACTTATAGCTCTTGTCGACAATGCTCAAATCGGTAAAGCGATCAATTGGGAAGACATCGATAAAGAGACTGGTGTCATGACGCTTGTACTTAACATGGTCTTCGATAACAGTAGAAGTATCCAAAATTGATGCGAAATTATGGAAGTACCAAGAAGAAGTGTCGTAGGAGAGAACCTTATAACGTGGATGGTCTTCTTCCTCAATGATCTTCAATAAACGTTCATAATCTTCACGATAGAGAGAAATATCAATATCATCATCCCAAGGAATCATACCTTTGTGGCGGATAGCTCCAAGCATGGTTCCATAACTGAGAAAATAAGGAATATTATGTTTTTTACAAGTCTCATCAATATAATCTAGCAGGGCTAGTTGGATTTCTTTAATTTCTTCTTTTTCTAAATATTGCATCCTAATCCTCCAATTTGTAGGCATGAAATTCATGACTGTAGAAGCGTTTTTCTTCAGGTGGCAAGGTCATATAATCCCCGTAAAATTGAGTCAAAATAGTATCAAATTTTTCAGGTGCAGGAAGGGTCAAATTCTCAAAGGGTAAATCAATTGTGTTATCAAAGGTACCGCTTGGGAAGACTTCCTTTTCCTTAAATTTAGAAGGGATAAAGGCCATATACTGACCATTCTCACGACTATATTTTTGAATTTCTTTCTCGATTTTATTTGCAAAATAACGAGGAGAAACAGGTCGAAGGAGAAACCAAAAGGCTGTTCGTATCCAATCTTTTAAAAGGCTGTCTTTATAGACGATATTTTTGTGTTTGCTGAAAGACAGAAGTTTGAAGCTTTCCAGTTTATAACAAGTATCAATGATTTTAGGATCATCAAATCGATCCATGGGAAAAATATCAATAAAGACACCAGACTCATAGGTTTTCGTATTTCGAGTATCGATTATTTTGGTTGTACTGTCGGTGATTTTGATAAAGTTATTAAAGTAGTTCTTATCTGTCTCTAAGGATAAGAGTTTGTATTTGCTTTTTTCCTTTTGAAAAATGTTAATAAATCGTTGGTAGTCTTCTCGTGGCATGGATAAATCAATATCGTCGTCCCAAGGGATAAATCCCTCATGTCGAACTGCCCCAATCAGGGTCCCGTAGTTAATAATATAGTTGATATTGTGCTTTTTACAGAGAGTATCAATATAATCCAAAATTTCTAATTCAATTTGTTTGGCATCTTCAATGGTTAGTTGTTTCATTCTAAACTCCTATGATCTTTTGAATTTATTTTTTAAGGCTAGGACATGGTTTAAAAATTCATAGAAAATGCTATCTTTGGTAAAGACTAGTAGCCCAATATAAGAGATAGCTGATAGCAAGACAATCAAACCAGTATTAATCAAAAATGGCAAATTAATGACCATATCTACAGGATACAAGAAATTAATCAGGAAATAAATTGCTACAAAGGAAAGTGAAAAGAGAGAGTATCGAACAGTATAGCTAAAGATATGTCCTAAGTGGATGAGTTGTTTTCTATGGATGAAAATGATATAGAAAACAAGTAGAGAGGCCTCTGATAACATAGTTGTTAGTAGGTAGTATTCTGGAGCCACGATATGGTTGAAAAAGAGTAAACTATTTAATCCCAAATTGAGTAATCCAGCGAAGACTGTATAGACTGTGATACGTTTTTCATAGCCATTCGTAAAGAGAATTTGCGAACCAAGAATGGTATCTAAAGCTAGAATAATCGTCCGAAAAGCGAAGAGAGAGGTCAAGATGCCACCTCCGATATATTTTTCACTACCGTAAAGGAGGATGGCATTTGGCCCTAAAACCATGAGACCAAAACTTAAAGGAATGATAAAGAAGTTAAAGATTCGACTACCTCTATTAACCAAGGAAACATAGGCTTCCTTGTCTCCTTTCCCCAGATAGTAACTGAGACGAGGCACACTCACTCCAATTGCACCTGTTACCACACCAGCTATAACGGTCACAATTCGTTGGGCCATGGTATAGTAACTAACGTTGACATCAATCCCTGTTTTAACGAGGAAGAGGCGATCTAAAAAAGTAAAGAGCATATTGGCATTGGCGAAGACTAACATAGCTGTCAGAGGAAGAAAGAGTGGTTTAAAATCACTTATGTGAATCTTAACAAGCTTAATGTCTCTTTTAATCCAAAAATAACTAATCAGGTAGTTAATTAGTGTCGATAAACTCATCACCAGTGTATAGACAACAATATCGTGCTCATTTTTAACAAAAAGGAAAATAGAGACCAGCATCAGGATACGGATGAAGGCAGTTTTGTAAAAGAGAAAACTGTAATTTTCCAGAGCTTCATTGACCCACTCGATTGAAAAAATCTGGGCAATGAGTTGAATCCCCATAACAAGGTAGACCTTTTTGACGATTGGATTATCAGTAAAGAAGAGAGGATAGGCAAGGATATAGACAGCGGTGGTCAAAATTGTACAAGCTATGCACAAATAAAAAAGACTAGAGAAGGTTCTATTCAGATCTTTTTTGTTATCCTTGACATTACTGATGGCCCGTAAACCGTAGTTATAGACTCCATAAGTTGCAAAGGGCAAGAAAAATGACAAAATTGTGTCGACTGAGTTGAAGTAACCATAGTCAGTTCGGTCCAAGACACGCGCGACGTAGGTTCCAGTTAAGATGGGAAAAATAATATTCAAGACACGAATTCCCATGTAAGATAGAGCGTTTAATTTTATACTTTTCATTCAATTTACCTCGTTTTTCATTATATCATAAAGTCAGATAATAAGAAATGAAGGGCAGTAATACTCTTCGAAAATCAAATTCAAACCTCGTCAGCGTCGCCTTACCGTATATATGTTACTGACTTCGTCAGTTCTATCTGCAACCTCAAAGCAGTGCTTTGAGCAACCTGCGGCTAGCTTCTAGTTTGCTTTTTGATTTTCATTGAGTATAAGTCAAGTAATCACTTTGAAGTTTCAAAGCTTAATTTTAAGTTTTCTTTAAGGAAACTATATTATTCTGAAGAACTCTAAAATTTCACAGCCATTTATTAGTAATGACTACAGAATTCCTGGTCATTACTAGAAATGGGCTAGTTTCTTTGAATAAGAGAACTGCTTAATCCTCCTATTCTAGAACGGGAGGTCCGGTATTTCTTTCAAGATAGGACTAGATTGTGGTATAATAGAGAGAATAAGTTTTTTTAGTAAGACAAAGGAGAAAAAAGATGATTTATGCAGGAATTCTTGCTGGTGGAACTGGCACACGCATGGGAATCAGTAACTTGCCAAAACAATTTTTAGAGCTAGGTGATCGACCTATTTTGATTCATACAATTGAAAAATTTGTCTTGGAACCAAGTATTGAAAAAATTGTAGTTGGGGTTCATGGAGACTGGGTTTCTCATGCAGAAGATCTTGTAGATAAATATCTTCCTCTTCATAAGGAACGCATCATCATTACAAAGGGTGGTGCTGACCGCAATACAAGTATTGAGAAAATCATTGAAGCCATTGATGCTTATCGTCCGCTTACTCCAGAGGACATTGTTGTTACCCACGATTCTGTTCGTCCATTTATTACACTTCGCATGATTCAAGACAATATCAAACTTGCGCAAAATCATGACGCAGTGGACACAGTGGTAGAAGCGGTTGATACTATCGTTGAAAGTACTAATGGTCAATTTATTACAGATATTCCAAATCGTGCTCACCTTTATCAAGGACAAACACCTCAAACATTCCGTTGCAAGGACTTCATGGACCTTTATGGCTCTCTTTCTGCTGAAGAGAAAGAAATCTTGACAGATGCATGTAAAATCTTTGTGATCAAAGGAAAAGATGTGGCCTTGGCCAAAGGCGAATACTCAAACCTAAAAATCACAACAGTAACAGATTTGAAGATTGCAAAAAGTATGATTGAGAAAGACTAGTAAAATGATTAATCAAATTTATCAACTAACTAAGCCTAAGTTTATCAATGTCAAATACCAGGAAGAGGCTATTGACCAAGAGAACCATATCCTCATCCGTCCTAATTATATGGCGGTCTGTCATGCGGATCAGCGTTACTACCAAGGGAAACGTGATCCCAAGATTTTGAACAAAAAGCTTCCAATGGCAATGATTCACGAGTCATGTGGAACCGTTATTTCTGACCCGACAGGAACCTACGAGGTTGGTCAAAAAGTTGTCATGATTCCCAATCAGCCTCCTATGCAGAGTGATGAAGAATTCTATGAAAACTACATGACAGGGACCCATTTCTTGTCTAGTGGATTTGATGGCTTTATGAGAGAGTTTGTTTCTCTCCCTAAAGACCGTGTGGTGGCTTATGATGCTATTGAAGACACGGTTGCAGCCATTACAGAGTTCGTCAGTGTTGGTATGCATGCTATGAATCGTCTATTGACCCTTGCTCATAGCAAGAGAGACCGAATCGCCGTTATCGGAGATGGAAGTTTAGCTTTTGTGGTTGCCAATATTATCAACTATACTTTGCCAGAAGCAGAGATCGTGGTTATTGGTCGTCATTGGGAAAAATTGGAACTTTTCTCATTTGCCAAAGAATGCTATATTACTGATAATATTCCTGAAGATTTGGCCTTTGACCATGCTTTTGAGTGTTGTGGTGGTGATGGTACTGGACCAGCTATTAATGACTTGATTCGCTACATTCGTCCTCAGGGAACGATTCTCATGATGGGAGTTAGCGAGTATAAAGTCAATCTCAATACACGCGATGCCTTAGAAAAAGGCTTGCTCTTGGTTGGTTCCTCTCGTTCTGGTCGCATTGATTTTGAAAATGCGATTCAAATGATGGAAGTCAAGAAATTCGCTAATCGTCTTAAAAATATCCTTTATCTAGAAGAACCTGTAAGAGAAATTAAAGATATTCACCGTGTCTTTGCGACCGATTTGAATACAGCCTTTAAAACTGTGTTTAAGTGGGAAGTATAAGTGCTGGAGGTTAATTGTGGAGAAAATTATTAAAGAAAAAATTTCTTCTTTACTTAGTGCAGAAGAGGAAGTCCTCAGTGTTGAACAACTGGGGGGAATGACCAATCAAAACTATTTGGTCAAAACAACAAATAAGCAATACATTGTTAAGTTCTTTGGTAAAGGGACAGAAAAGCTGATCAATCGTCAAGATGAAAAGTACAATCTTGAACTACTAAAGGATTTAGACTTAGATGTAAAAAATTATCTTTTTGATATTGAAGCTGGTATCAAAGTAAATGAGTATATCGAATCTGCGATTACACTTGATTCAACGTCAATCAAGACTAAATTTGATAAAATTGCTCCAATATTACAAACCATTCATGCTTCTGGCAAGGAATTAAGAGGAGAATTTGCTCCTTTTGAAGAAATCAAAAAATACGAATCCTTGATTGAAGAAAAAATCCCTTATGCCAACTATGAAGCTGTTCGAGAACAAGTCTTCTCTTTAGAGAAAAGACTGGCTGACTTAGGTGTTGATAGAAAATCTTGTCATATCGATTTGGTGCCTGAAAACTTTATCGAGTCACCTCAAGGACGACTTTATCTGATTGACTGGGAATATTCATCAATGAACGATCCAATGTGGGATTTGGCTGCCCTCTTTTTAGAGTCTGAATTCACTCTTCAAGAGGATGAAGCCTTCTTGTCTCACTATGAGAGTGAGCAAACACCTGTCTCTCGTGAAAAGATTGCCATTTATAAAATTTTACAAGATACTATTTGGAGTCTATGGACAGTCTATAAAGAAGAGCAAGGTGCAGATTTTGGTGACTATGGTGTAAATCGTTACCAAAGAGCTGTTAAAGGTTTGTCATATTATGGAGGTTCAGATGAAAAATAAAAATGGAGTTTCTTTCGGTCTACTCTCAGGTGTTTTCTGGGGCTTAGGTCTAACAATTAGCGCTTATATCTTTTCAATTTTTACAGATTTGTCGCCCTTTGTGGTGGCCGCTGCTCATGATTTCTTGAGTATCTTTATCTTACTAGCTTTTCTTTTGGTAAAAGAAGGAAAAGTTCGTCTCTCAATTTTCTTAAATATTCGCAATGTGAGTGTTATCATCGGAGCCTTGCTAGCAGGTCCAATCGGTATGCAGGCCAACCTTTATGCAGTTAAGTATATCGGAAGTTCCTTAGCGTCATCTGTATCGGCTATCTACCCTGCGATTTCAGTTTTATTGGCTTTCTTCTTTTTGAAGCACAAGATTTCGAAAAATACTGTCTTTGGAATTGTCTTGATTATTGGAGGGATAATTGCTCAGACCTATAAGGTAGAACAGGTCAATTCCTTCTACATTGGAATTCTCTGTGCTTTGGTTTGTGCTATTGCATGGGGAAGTGAGAGTGTTCTTAGCTCGTTTGCTATGGAAAGTGAACTGAGTGAAATCGAAGCCCTCTTGATTCGTCAAGTGACTTCATTCTTATCTTATCTTGTGATTGTGCTCTTCTCTCATCAGTCATTTGCTGAAGTGGCCAATGGACAATTGCTAGGTCTTATGATTGTCTTTGCAGCCTTTGATATGATTTCCTACTTGGCTTATTATATTGCTATCAATCGCTTGCAACCAGCCAAGGCAACAGGCTTGAACGTGAGCTATGTAGTATGGACTGTCTTGTTTGCAGTTGTTTTCTTGGGAGCACCGCTAGATATGCTGACAATTATTACGTCACTTGTCGTCATTGCTGGAGTTTATATTATTATTAAAGAATAAAGGAGATTCGTGTGAAAGCCATTATCTTAGCAGCGGGATTGGGAACTCGCTTGCGTCCTATGACTGAAAATACCCCTAAAGCCTTGGTTCAGGTTAATCAAAAACCTTTGATTGAATACCAAATTGAGTTTCTCAAAGAAAAAGGGATCAATGACATCATCATCATCGTTGGTTACCTTAAAGAACAATTCGATTACTTGAAAGAAAAATACGGTGTCCGCCTCGTTTTCAATGATAAATACGCTGACTACAATAACTTTTACTCTCTATATCTTGTAAAAGAAGAATTAGCTAACAGCTATGTTATTGATGCCGATAACTATCTCTTCAAAAATATGTTCCGCAATGATTTGACACGTTCGACTTATTTTAGTGTCTATCGTGAAGATTGCACCAACGAATGGTTCTTGGTCTATGGAGATGATTACAAGGTTCAAGACATTATTGTTGATAGTAAGGCAGGTCGTATCCTTAGTGGTGTATCCTTCTGGGATGCTCCAACAGCAGAAAAGATTGTCAGCTTTATCGACAAGGCCTATGCGAGTGGTGAATTTGTTGATCTCTACTGGGACAATATGGTTAAGGACAATATCAAAGAGCTAGATGTCTATGTTGAAGAATTAGAAGGCAATAGCATCTATGAAATCGATAGTGTCCAAGACTATCATAAATTAGAAGAAATTCTTAAAAACGAAAATTAAAGATTCCAACATCTGGCTAAAATAGTCAGATGTTTTTTGATTTTTTACGAATAAATAGATGAGTAGAAAAAGAAATGGAGATATTTATGAAAATCACAAACTATGAAATCTATAAGTTAAAAAAATCAGGTTTGACCAATCAACAGATTTTGAAAGTACTAGAATACGGTGAAAATGTTGATCAGGAGCTTTTGTTGGGTGATATTGCAGATATATCAGGTTGCCGAAATCCAGCTGTTTTTATGGAACGTTATTTTCAGATAGACGATGTGCATCTGGAGAAGGAGTTTCAAAAATTTCCATCTTTCTCTATTTTAGATGACTGTTATCCTTGGGATTTGAGTGAAATATATGACGCGCCTGTACTTTTATTTTACAAGGGAAATCTTGACCTCTTGAAATTCTCGAAGGTAGCGGTCGTGGGCAGTCGTGCTTGTAGCAAACAGGGAGCTAAGTCAGTTGAAAAAGTCATTCAAGGCTTGGAAAATGAACTGGTTATCGTCAGTGGATTAGCTAAGGGAATTGACACAGCAGCTCATATGGCAGCTCTTCAGAATGGCGGAAAAACCATTGCAGTGATTGGAACAGGGCTGGATGTGTTTTATCCTAAAGCCAATAAACGCTTGCAAGACTACATAGGAAATGATCATCTAGTTCTCAGTGAGTATGGACCTGGCGAACAACCTCTGAAATTTCATTTTCCTGCCCGTAATCGCATCATTGCTGGACTTTGCCGTGGTGTAATCGTCGCAGAGGCTAAGATGCGCTCAGGTAGTCTTATTACCTGTGAGCGAGCAATGGAAGAAGGGCGCGATGTCTTTGCTATTCCTGGTAGCATTTTAGATGGATTATCAGACGGTTGCCATCATTTGATCCAAGAAGGAGCAAAATTGGTCACCAGTGGACAAGATGTTCTTGCCGAATTTGAATTTTAAGACGAAATTTCTCCTTCTAAACCAACTTTTCTTCTATATATAAGAGCTAAGTCTTGACAGTTATGGCAAAATGGTTTACACTTTATAAAGTTTATTACTTTGAAAAGGTGTGATACTGTGGCTACGGCAACAAAAAAGAAAAAATCAACAGTTAAAAAAAATCTAGTCATCGTGGAGTCGCCTGCTAAGGCCAAGACGATTGAAAAATATCTAGGCAGAAACTACAAGGTTCTAGCCAGTGTTGGGCATATCCGTGATTTGAAGAAATCCAGTATGTCCGTCGATATTGAAAATAATTATGAACCGCAATATATCAATATCCGAGGAAAAGGTCCTCTCATCAATGACTTGAAAAAAGAAGCTAAAAAAGCTAATAAAGTCTTTCTTGCGAGTGACCCGGACCGTGAAGGAGAAGCGATTTCTTGGCATTTGGCCCATATTCTTAACTTGGATGAAAATGATGCCAACCGTGTGGTCTTTAATGAAATCACCAAGGATGCGGTCAAAAATGCTTTTAAAGAACCACGCAAGATTGATATGGACTTGGTTGATGCCCAACAGGCTCGTCGTGTCTTAGACCGCTTGGTAGGCTATTCGATTTCGCCAATTTTGTGGAAGAAGGTTAAGAAGGGCTTATCAGCAGGTCGTGTACAGTCCATTGCCCTTAAACTCATCATTGACCGTGAGAATGAAATCAATGCTTTCCAGCCAGAGGAATACTGGACAATTGATGGCGTCTTTAAAAAGGGAACCAAGCAATTTCAGGCTTCCTTCTATGGAGTAGATGGCAAAAAGTTAAAACTGATTAGCAATGATGAGGTCAAGGAAGTCTTGTCTCGTCTGACTAGTAAAGACTTTTCCGTTGATCAGGTGGATAAGAAAGAGCGCAAACGCAATGCTCCTTTACCTTATACAACTTCGTCCATGCAGATGGATGCAGCTAATAAAATCAATTTCCGTACTCGAAAGACCATGATGGTTGCCCAACAGCTTTATGAAGGGATTAATATTGGTTCTGGTGTCCAAGGTTTGATTACCTACATGCGTACAGACTCTACTCGTATCAGTCCAGTAGCGCAAAATGAAGCAGCAAGTTTCATTACAGACCGTTTTGGTAGCAAGTACTCTAAGCATGGTAGCAAGGTCAAAAATGCTTCAGGAGCTCAGGATGCCCACGAGGCTATTCGCCCATCTAGTGTCTTTAATACACCTGAAAGCATTGCTAAGTATCTGGATAAGGATCAGCTCAAGCTTTATACCCTTATTTGGAATCGTTTTGTGGCTAGCCAGATGACAGCTGCAGTCTTTGATACCATGGCTGTTAAATTGTCTCAAAATGGGGTCCAATTTGCTGCTAATGGTAGTCAGGTTAAGTTTGATGGTTATCTTGCCATTTATAATGATTCTGACAAGAATAAAATGTTACCAGATATGGCTATTGGAGATGTGGTTAAGCAGATTAATAGCAAACCAGAGCAACATTTCACACAACCGCCTGCTCGCTATTCTGAAGCGACATTGATTAAGACCTTGGAGGAAAATGGGGTTGGACGTCCGTCAACCTACGCTCCTACAATTGAAACCATTCAGAAACGCTATTATGTTCGCCTTGTAGCCAAACGCTTTGAACCGACAGAGTTGGGCGAAATTGTTAACAAGCTCATCGTTGAATATTTCCCAGATATCGTAAACGTCACCTTCACAGCTGAAATGGAAGGTAAACTAGATGATGTCGAAGTTGGAAAAGAGCAGTGGCAACGTGTTATTGATGCCTTTTACAAACCATTCTCTAAAGAAGTGGCCAAGGCTGAAGAAGAAATGGAGAAAATCCAAATCAAGGATGAACCAGCTGGATTTGACTGTGAAGTGTGTGGTAGTCCAATGGTCATTAAGCTTGGTCGTTTTGGTAAGTTCTACGCTTGTAGCAATTTCCCAGATTGCCGTCATACCCAAGCAATCGTGAAAGAAATCGGTGTTGAGTGTCCAAGTTGTCATCAAGGACAAATCATTGAACGTAAAACCAAACGTAACCGCCTCTTCTATGGTTGCAATCGTTATCCAGACTGTGAATTTACCTCTTGGGACAAGCCTGTTGGTCGTGACTGTCCAAAATGTGGTAACTTCCTCATGGAGAAAAAAGTTCGTGGTGGTGGCAAGCAGGTTGTATGTAGTAATGGCGACTACGAGGAAGAAAAGATTAAATAAGAGGAGAGTCCTGAAAGTGAATTTCAGGCTCTTTTTGATTGGAACTTGACAAAATTCATCATTGTATGCGAAACTAGAAGAAGATTATTTTAATTAGGAGTAGTTATGCGTATTATTTATCTAATTATTGGTTTTTTATCACTGGCCTTGGCTATTGTTGGGGTTGTTCTGCCCTTGTTGCCAACAACTCCCTTTCTTTTGTTGTCTATCGCTTGTTTCTCCAGAAGTTCCAAGCGTTTCGAAGACTGGCTTTACCATACCAAGCTCTATCAAGCATATGTGGCTGATTTTCGTGAGACCAAGTCTATTGCGCGTGAACGAAAGAAAAAAATCATCGTATCTATCTACATCTTGATGGGGATTTCCATTTATTTTGCACCTCTTTTACCAGTCAAAATCGGTCTGGGAGCTTTGACCATCTTTATCACTTATTATCTCTTTAAGGTTATTCCAGACAAAGAATAAGTAAAATTTGTAACTATTTCCCTTGATAAAATTGAAAGCATATTCACAACAATATGATATAATAAATTCAAAGTAATACTCAAGGAGAATTAAATGATTTACGAATTTTGTGCTGAAAATGTGAGCTTGCTTGAAAAAGCGATGCAGGCTGGAGCTCGCCGAATCGAACTCTGTGATAATCTAGCAGTTGGTGGAACAACTCCCAGCTATGGAGTGACCAAGGCAGCGGTTGAATTGGCAACCAACTACGATACGACCATTATGACCATGATTCGTCCCCGTGGTGGCGACTTTGTCTATAATGATATGGAAATTGCTATCATGCTAGAAGACATTCGATTGACTGCTCAGGCTGGAAGTCAAGGGGTTGTATTTGGGGCTTTAACTGCTGATAAGAAGTTGGATAAAGCTAATCTGGAGAAGCTGATTGATGCATCAAAAGGAATGGAAATTGTCTTCCACATGGCCTTTGATGAATTGAGCGATGAAGACCAGTTGGAAGCTATTGACTGGCTCAGTCAAGCTGGTGTCACCCGTATCTTGACTCGTGCTGGTGTATCTGGCGATTCAATAGAGAAACGTTTTGCTCATTATCACAGAATTTTGGAGCACGCTAAAGGTAAAATTGAAATTCTTCCAGGTGGGGGGATTGACTTGGACAACCGTCAAACCTTTATCGACCAGCTGGGTGTGACACAATTGCATGGAACCAAGGTTGTCTTTTAAAAAATAGAAAGGAACTGCTAACTTTGGGTAGCAGTTTTCACTTATGTTTGAAATTTTTAAATCTTATCAGTTTAATCAAGAAAAAGCTCAAGCTTACGGTTTTGTAGAAAATGGGGAAGTCTGGACTTATAGTTGCCAGATTTTGCAAGGTGATTTTGTCATGACTGTGTCCATCAGTGCTGATAATGTGAACTTTCAAGTCTTTGACCAGGAGACTGGTGATCTCTATCCTCAAGTTCATATGGAAAGCATGAGGGGAAGTTTTGTCGGAAATGTCCGTGAGGCTTGTTTGGAGATTCTTTACCAGATTCGGAAGGCTTGTTTTGAGGTACAGGATTTTATCTGCCCTCAGACTAAGCGAATCATGACTCAAGTTCAGGAAAAGTATGGTAATCAGTTGGAGTATTTGTGGGAGAAATCGCCTGATACGGCAGTGTTAAGACACGAAGGCAATAAAAAGTGGTATGCCGTCTTGATGAAAATCTCTTGGGATAAGCTGGAAAAGGGCAGAGAAGGACAGTTGGAAGCAGTCAACCTCAAACATGACCAAGTAGCTGATTTACTTTCACACAAAGGCGTTTATCCAGCTTTTCATATGAATAAACGTTACTGGATTAGTGTGGTGCTTGATGATACTTTATCAGATAAAGAAGTATTGGAATTGATAGAAAAAAGTTGGAACTTAACTACTAAAAAATGAAACATTTCAAGGATTTTCAATTAGCAAAATATTCTCTACTGAAGAAATTTTCAGAAAATATTGGATTTTTTCTTGACAAGTACTTTTGCCTATGCTAAAATACTAAACAAGATATCAAACGAAGGAGAAAGTCAAACATGAAAACAGCTAAGTTTAATCAATTTGCTTTGTTGTTGAGGTACTCGGGCTAGTGCAAAAAGCATTAGTCCTGTTTGGCTTACCAAGCGGGAGTGAATCAACATCTCGCTTGGGTTTCTGAGCGAGATGTTTTTTTAAAACCACATTTGGAAAAGGGGAAATCTTATGAGAACAGTTGAATTTCTAGATACCAGCCTTCGGGATGGAGAGCAGACACCTGGTGTTAATTTCTCAATAAAGGAAAAAATTGCCATAGCAAGACAGCTGGAGAAATGGGGTATTTCAGCCATCGAAGCTGGTTTTCCAGCGGCTAGTCCAGACTCATTTACGGCAGTGCAGGAGATTGCTAAGGTCTTGAAGAAAACAGCGGTGACTGGTTTGGCACGCTCTGTCAAGTCTGATATTGATGCTTGTTACGAGGCCCTCAAGGACGCAAAGTATCCACAGGTCCATGTCTTTATCGCTACCAGTCCGATTCACCGAAAGTATAAGCTCAATAAGAGCAAGGAAGAGATTTTGGAAGCTATTAAGGAGCATGTCTCTTATGCACGTTCCAAGTTTGAAGTGGTCGAATTCTCTCCTGAAGATGCGACCAGAACAGAGTTGGATTTCCTTCTACAAGTTGTTCAAACAGCGGTTGATGCAGGTGCGTCTTATATCAATATTCCTGATACGGTAGGATTTACCACACCAGAGGAATATGGAGCTATCTTCAAATACTTGATTGAGCATGTCAAGACGGATCGTCAGATTATCTATTCGCCTCACTGCCACGATGACCTTGGAATGGCAGTGGCTAATAGCCTTGCTGCTGTCAAGAATGGGGCAGGACGTGTCGAAGGAACTATCAACGGTATTGGTGAGCGAGCTGGAAATGCTGCTTTAGAAGAAATAGCAGTGGCGCTCAATATTCGCCAAGATTACTATCAAGCAGAAACCAGTATTGTCCTAAATGAGACAATCAATACGTCAGAAATGGTTTCTCGCTTCTCAGGAATTCCAGTTCCTAAAAACAAGGCTGTGGTCGGTGGTAATGCCTTTTCTCACGAATCTGGTATTCACCAAGACGGAGTCCTTAAAAATCCTCTTACCTATGAAATCATCACTCCTGAATTGGTCGGTGTCAAGAGTAATAGCCTCCCACTTGGAAAATTGTCTGGTCGCCATGCCTTTGTCGAGAAACTAAGAGAATTGGCCCTAGACTTTACAGAAGAGGACATCAAACCACTCTTCGCTAAGTTCAAGGCACTGGCCGACAAGAAGCAAGAAATCACAGATGCAGATATTCGTGCTCTGGTAGCTGGAACCATGGTTGAAAACCCAGAAGGATTCCACTTTGATGATTTACAACTTCAAACTCATGCAGACAATGATATTGAAGCGCTTGTTAGCCTAGCCAATATGGATGGTGAGAAAGTCGAGTTCAATGCGACAGGACAAGGCTCTGTTGAAGCTATATTTAACGCTATCGATAAGTTCTTTAACCAATCCGTTCGTTTGGTGTCCTACACCATTGATGCTGTGACAGATGGAATTGATGCCCAAGCTCGAGTTTTGGTCACTGTTGAAAACAGAGATACAGAAACCATCTTTAATGCAGCAGGTCTTGATTTCGATGTGTTGAAGGCTTCGGCTATTGCCTACATCAATGCTAATACCTTTGTTCAAAAAGAGAATGCAGGTGAGATGGGACGCAGTGTTTCTTACCGCGATATGCCTAGTGTGTAAAGGAGAAAGCTATGACAAAGAAAATAGTGGCCCTAGCAGGGGACGGAATCGGTCCAGAAATCATGGAGGCCGGTTTAGAAGTTCTGGAGGCTCTAGCTAAAAAAACAGGCTTTGTCTATGAAATAGACAGACGACCTTTTGGAGGTGCAGGTATTGATGCTGCAGGGCATCCCTTACCTGATGAAACCCTCAAGGCAAGTAGAGAAGCAGATGCCATTCTCCTAGCAGCTATTGGTAGTCCTCAGTATGATGGAGCAGCGGTTCGGCCTGAACAAGGCCTGCTAGCGCTCCGTAAGGAACTCAATCTCTATGCTAATATTCGCCCTGTAAAAATCTTTGAGAGTCTCAAGCATTTGTCACCTCTCAAACCAGAACGAATTGCTGGTGTAGACTTTGTCGTGGTGCGTGAGTTGACAGGCGGGATTTACTTTGGAGATCATATCCTTGAAGAGCGCAAAGCGCGTGATATCAACGACTATAGCTATGAGGAAGTGGAGCGGATTATTCGCAAAGCCTTTGAAATCGCAAGAAATCGCAGAAAAATCGTTACCAGCATTGATAAGCAAAATGTGTTGGCAACATCAAAACTCTGGCGGAAAGTAGCTGAGGAGGTCGCGCAGGATTTCCCAGATGTAACCTTGGAACACCAGCTGGTAGACTCAGCTGCCATGCTCATGATTAGCAATCCTGCCAAGTTCGATGTTATCGTAACGGAGAATCTTTTCGGAGATATCTTATCTGATGAATCAAGCGTTCTATCTGGTACACTTGGAGTTATGCCATCAGCCAGTCATTCTGAAAAGGGTCCAAGCCTTTATGAACCTATTCACGGTTCAGCTCCTGATATTGCAGGTCAAGGAATTGCCAATCCTATCTCCATGATATTATCTGTTGCTATGATGTTGAGAGATAGTTTCGGACGCTATGAGGATGCAGTGCGTATCGAACGTGCCGTTGAAGCTAGCTTAGCGGCTGACATTTTAACAAGAGATATAGGTGGACAGGCTTCGACCAAGGAAATGACGGAAGCTATTATTGCAAGGTTATGAAGTTAGACGAAAAAATTACTCTTGCCCTCTTGATTTGGAATGTCATGATTTTCTTGATTTATGGTATTGACAAATCAAAGGCAAGGAGAAAAGCTTGGCGCATCCCAGAGAAAATCTTACTCATTTTGGCTCTTACTTGTGGTGGTTTTGGTGCCTGGTTGGCAGGAATCACTTTTCACCACAAGACTCGAAAATGGTACTTTAAAACGGTTTGGTTTCTCGGGATGGTGACCACACTAGTAGCCTTATATTTTATTTGGAGGTAATGGATGGCAGGAAAATCGATTTTTGATAAATTATGGGACCGTCATGTCATCACAGGAGAAGAGGGGCAGCCTCAACTCATGTATGTGGACCAGCACTATATCCACGAAGTGACCAGTCCTCAGGCTTTTCAAGGATTGCGAGAAGCAGGACGAAGATTGAGACGACCAGACTTGACATTTGGAACCTTTGACCACAATGTCCCGACAGTCAATATTTACGATATTCGAGATGTGATTTCTAAGGCACAAATTGATAAGCTTGCTGAAAATGTTGAGGAGTTTGGGATCGAACATGCAGCCCACGGTTCTGAAAAGCAGGGAATCGTTCATATGGTTGGTCCAGAAACAGGACGGACCCAACCAGGAAAATTCATCGTTTGTGGAGACAGTCATACGGCAACCCACGGGGCTTTCGGAGCTATCGCCTTTGGAATTGGGACCAGTGAAGTTGAGCATGTTTTTGCTACCCAGACCCTCTGGCAGGTCAAACCCAAGAAAATGCTGGTAGAATTCACTGGAGTTCCTCAAAAAGGAGTTTATTCCAAGGACTTCATTTTAGCCTTGATTGCCAAGTACGGCGTTGCTTGTGGTGTTGGTTATGTCGTGGAGTATCGTGGACAGGCTATTGATGCACTGAGCATGGAAGAGCGAATGACCATCTGCAATATGTCCATCGAGTTTGGATCTAAGATGGGAATCATGAACCCAGATCAAACCACCTATGACTATCTCAAGGGACGTGAGTGTGTTCCAGAAGACTTCGAAGAGGCTGTGGCGGATTGGAAAACAATTATCAGTGATGATGATGCTGTTTATGATAAGGTTATCCAGATGGATGTCTCAGGATTGGCTCCCATGGTGACCTGGGGAACTAATCCTGCTATGGGTGTTGACTTTGACAGTAGCTTTCCAGAAATTAAGGATATGAATGATGAGCGAGCCTACAATTACATGGACTTGGAGCCTGGTCAAAAGCCAGCAGATATTGAACTAGGCTATATCTTTATCGGGTCTTGTACAAATGCTCGTCTCAGCGACTTGCAACTGGCTGCTCGATTTGTCAAAGGAAAGAAGATTGCTCCTAATCTAACAGCTATCGTGGTTCCAGGCTCTCGTTCTGTGAAACGAGCTGCTGAGAAGTTGGGCTTGGACAAGGTCTTTCTAGATGCTGGATTTGAGTGGAGAGACCCAGGTTGTTCTATGTGCCTAGGGATGAATCCTGACAAGGTACCTGATGGTGTTCACTGTGCCTCAACCAGCAATCGTAACTTTGAAGACAGACAGGGCTTTGGCGCTAAGACCCACCTCTGCAGTCCAGCCATGGCAGCTGCGGCAGCTATTGCAGGGCGTTTCGTAGATGTTCGGCAAATGCCAGAAGCCCAGTAAGGAGAGGATATGGAGAAATTCACAGTTTATACGGGAACGACCGTTCCTCTCATGAATGATAACATCGACACCGACCAAATCCTTCCCAAGCAGTTTCTCAAGTTAATTGATAAAAAAGGCTTTGGTAAGTACCTTATGTATGCTTGGCGTTATCTGGATGACAAGTATACTGAGGACCCAGACTTTGTCTTTAACCGACCTGAATACCGCAAAGCCAGTATTCTCATCTCAGGGGATAACTTTGGGGCAGGTTCTTCGAGGGAACACGCAGCTTGGGCTCTAGCGGACTATGGTTTTAAGGTCGTGATTGCAGGATCTTTCGGTGATATTCATTACAATAATGAACTTAATAATGGTATGTTGCCCATTGTTCAGCCCAGAGAGGTTCGAGAGAAACTAGCCCACTTGAAACCAACTGACCAGATAACTGTGGACTTGGAACAACAAAAAATCATCTCACCAGTTGGAGAATTCACTTTTGAAATCGATAGTGAGTGGAAACACAAGCTCTTAAATGGTTTGGATGATATCGGTATTACCTTGCAGTATGAAGATTTGATTGCTGCTTATGAAAAACAACGACCAGCCTACTGGCAGGATTAGAAGAAAAATAGAAAAGGAAATAGAACTATGACAAAACACATTCAATGGAACGGAACACTTTCACAAGAAGGCTATGACATTTTAAAAGGTGAGGGAGGGTGCATTGTTTGCCCTACAAAAGTCGGTTATATCATCATGACTAGCGATAAGGCAGGACTTGAACGCAAGTTCGCAGCCAAAGAACGTAACCGTAACAAACCAGGTGTTGTCCTCTGTGGTAGCATGGATGAACTTCGCGCTTTAGCACAACTCAACCCAGAAATTGAAGCCTTCTACCAAAAACATTGGGACGAAGATATTCTTCTTGGTTGTATCCTTCCTTGGAAACCAGAAGCCTTTGAGAAATTGAAAGCTTATGGGGATGGCCGTGAAGAGCTGATGACTGATGTGCGTGGTACTAGCTGTTTCGTTATCAAGTTTGGGAAAGCTGGTGAACAATTGGCTGCCAAACTTTGGGAAGAAGGCAAGATGGTCTATGCCTCCTCTGCAAATCCATCTGGAAAAGGAAATCGTGGTAAAGTAGAAGGTATCGGAGAACGCATCGAAAGGGCAGTTGACCTTGTTATCGAGGCAGACGACTATGTGGCATCTATCCAGCCTGACAAAACGATTGAAACTCGCTACGAGCAAGGTGTGATGGTCTCTATGGTTGATAAATACGGTAAACTCATCCCAGAACAAGGAGGAGCACGTTCAACTTCACCAGCTCCAGTTGTGATTCGCAAAGGGCTTGACATTGATAAGATTATGATGCACCTGTCAGATACCTTTAACTCATGGGACTACCGTCAGGGAGAGTATTATTAAGATAAAAAAGAAGTCTAGTGTTATGAGACATTAAAGCTCCTAACACTGGACTTTTCTTTAGAATTTCTTTTCTTTTTTATATAGATGTGATATTCTATATGTGAAATAGAGCTTTGAAATATTAAATACTAACTAGCCTATAATATGAAAATGGAGCTACAAAATGGAAGAAAAATTAAATTATTGGATGATAGTTGCAGGAGGAGGTGGAAAAGTTTGGTCTTTATTTAAAGAAGAAAATATAGCTTGTATAGATTTTGATTCTAATTTATCTAATATTTTAGATTACAATAATCCTGAAGAATTGAAGCAAGGAAAGCAGAGAAATTTATTTATTTGGAAGTTTGCACATGACATAAAAATAAATGATTATATAATAGCTACCTCAGGATTTAACAAAATTTTGGGTATTGGACAATGTGTGAAAACATATTACTTTGATGAAACAAAAACAGAGTTTAAACATTGTATTGGTGTTAATTGGTTGAAAGTAGATGGTGGATGGGAATACCAAGGTAAAAAAGGTGCAAGACAAACCATCAACTGGGATAGAAATTCAGAACGTATCAATTTGTATAAATCTATTCTAAATGGTACATACAGAAAAAATATAGAGAAGGTTGTTATGAATAAAAATATTAACGATTATTTAGATAAATTAAGAAAATCCAAAAACCTCATCCTCCGCGGTGCTCCTGGCACGGGAAAAACTTATCTTGCTAAAGAAATTGCTAAAGAATTAACGGATGGCAACGAAGATCAAATCGGCTTTGTTCAGTTTCATCCTTCGTATGACTACACGGATTTTGTCGAGGGTTTGCGCCCAGTATCCAATGGGGATGGAGCTATCGAGTTTAAATTACAAGATGGTATTTTTAAGAAGTTTTGTCAGAATGCTATAGATTCTAAGAAGATTGGAGGTCAAGATAATTTTGATGAAGCTTGGGATCTTTATCTTGAGTATGTAAATAACAGAGATGAAAAAGAATATTTGACAGAATTTTCCTATCTAACAGTAAATAGTCGAAATAATTTTAATATCAATTATGAAACTAAATCCCAAGGAACTGTCTTAACAAAATCTTATGTTTATGAACTATATAAAGATGAAAACTATCTGAAACAGCCCTATTATCATAACCAAGGAAAAAAAGTCCTTGAAACTTTAAAGAAAAGATTTGCTTTGAAAGACTATATTTCTCCAGAAGAGGTTGAAACAGACAAGAAATTCGTTTTCATTATCGATGAGATTAATCGTGGTGAGATTTCTAAGATTTTTGGTGAACTCTTTTTCTCTATTGACCCTGGCTATCGTGGTGAAAAGGGATGTGTTTCTACTCAGTATGCTAATTTACATGAGACTAATGAGAAATTTTATATCCCTGAAAATGTCTATATTATCGGAACTATGAATGATATTGACCGTTCAGTGGACACCTTTGATTTTGCTATGCGCCGTCGTTTCCGTTTTGTTGAAGTTACTGCTGAAAGCCAGTTATACATTCTAGATAACGAACTAGATGGACATGAGGAAGAAGCGAAAAAACGTTTAAGAAACTTGAACGCTGCTATTGAAAACGTTCAGGAGTTAAACAGTCATTATCATATCGGACCAAGTTATTTCCGTAATTTAAAAGAGTTGGATTATGATTATGAATTACTTTGGTCTGATTACCTCAAACCGCTTTTGGAAGATTACTTACGAGGTTCTTATGAAGAGGCTGAAACTCTGGGTACATTGAAAAAAGCATTTGATCTGACAAAGAATGAGCAAAAAGATCAGGCAGTAGCTGATGACCATGAAGGCGATGAAGACGATGATGCGGATAACTGATAATCAGCATAGAATTGCTAAGGAAGGCTTTGTCGCAGAATATCCCAAACTAAGTCAAGCACTTCTTGATAGAACACTAGATAACCTTTCTAAAGAGGACAATATCTTTATTTTTCCAAATGATTTGAAGAATTCTCCTGACTTAGAAAAGGACCAAAAAATCTTTGAAACAGTTAATCAGGAAATCAAGACAGGAAATGTGATTGGTTTTCTGGGGTGTGGTCAGGAAAGATTAACGATTTCCTCTCGCTTTTCTGATAAATATAACGACCACTTTTTGCATTATCTCTTACACAAGGTTCTTCATATCAATCTCACTAGTTTAGATGTTGCTTTGTCTCGTGAAGAGAGGCTTTATCAACTTTTGATGTATCTCTTCCCTAAGTATCTACAAGCTGCAATTCGAAAAGGTCTTTATAAGGAATACCAGAGATTTTCTCATAATGATAGTCATGTTAAGGGAGTGATTGATGTAAGAAACCATCTCAAGAAAAACCTTCCTTTTACAGGAAATATTGCCTACACAACGAGAGAGTTCACCTATGATAATCCCCTCATGCAGTTGATCCGTCATACTATTGAATACATTAAGAACCAGAAAAGTATTGGTCAAGGGGTACTAGATAATCTCTCAACTAGTCGTGAAAACGTAGCTGAAATCGTGCGTGTAACGCCCTCTTATAAACTAGCTGATCGTGCTAAGATTATTCGGGGAAATCAATCTAAACCTATACGTCATGCATACTTTCACGAGTACAGAAAGTTACAAGAACTTTGTCTGATGATCCTAAACCAAGAAAAGCACGGCTTAGGGTATCAAGATCAAAAAATTCATGGTATTCTTTTTGATGTTGCCTGGCTTTGGGAAGAGTATGTTCATACTTTGTTGCCAAAAGATTTCATCCATCCACGGAATAAAGAAAAGCTAGGTGGTATTTCGGTATTTTCTGTTGGGAAACGGAAAGTATATCCAGATTTTTATGATAGAGAACGAAAGATTGTTCTAGATGCTAAATATAAAAAACTAGAGTTCACTGAAAAAGGGATCAACCGTGAGGACTTGTTCCAGCTGATTTCCTATTCTTATATTTTAAAAGCTGAGAAGGCTGGTCTTGTTTTTCCGAGCAAGGACAAGGTTGTTGATAATGAGATAGGAAAGCTAGCAGGTTATGGAGCTTTGTTGAAGAAATGGTCTATTCAAATTCCTCAGAAGTCTTCATCTTATCGTGAATTTTGTGAAATGCTAGAAAACTCCGAAGAAATATTTAAAAGTAATATTACTAAAGAAGTGGGGAGAAAATAATCTCTCCTCTTTTCTGTCTTTGATATAATCAAAACCCGAACAATATATTTTAATTTATAAAATTATTTGACAAAAACTGTACTTTAGTTTATAATAAATTAAGGAAACGTCGGAAAAGACGTAGTGATGCGAAAGCATAGGTAGGTCATTACAAAAGAAACGAGACATCGATATGTTAAATGAATTTCCAATTTTTGATTACGAAGATATTCAATTGATTCCAAATAAATGTGTGATTAAAAGCCGTGCAGAAGCGGATACAAGTGTCACTCTAGGAAATCATACCTTTAAACTACCTGTTGTACCAGCAAATATGCAGACGATTTTGGATGAAAATGTAGCAGAGCAACTAGCTAAAGGGGGCTACTTCTACATTATGCACCGTTTTGATGAGGAAGGACGCATTCCTTTTATTAAACGAATGCACGATCAAGGGCTCATTGCTTCTATCTCTGTCGGTGTTAAGGACTATGAGTATGATTTCGTTAGCCAACTCAAGGCTGATGCTCCGGAATACATCACGATTGACATTGCTCACGGTCATGCGGATAGCGTGATTTCTATGATTCAACACATCAAGAAAGAATTGCCAGATACTTTTGTCATTGCTGGAAATGTGGGAACACCAGAAGCCGTGCGTGAATTGGAAAATGCTGGTGCGGATGCTACTAAGGTCGGAATCGGTCCTGGTAAGGTTTGTATCACCAAGGTCAAGACTGGTTTTGGTACAGGTGGTTGGCAGTTAGCTGCCCTACGCTGGTGTGCCAAGGCTGCCCGTAAACCGATTATCGCTGATGGAGGAATTCGTACTCATGGCGATATTGCCAAGTCTATCCGTTTCGGTGCTAGCATGGTCATGATTGGCTCTCTCTTTGCAGGACACATCGAAAGTCCAGGGAACACGATTGAAGTTGATGGCGAACAGTTCAAAGAATACTACGGTTCAGCTTCACAATATCAAAAGGGTGCTTATAAAAACGTCGAAGGAAAACGCATCTTGCTTCCTGCCAAAGGTCACCTGCAAGACACTTTAACTGAGATGGAACAAGACCTTCAAAGTGCTATTTCTTATGCAGGTGGTCGTGAGGTAGCTGACCTTAAACACGTTGATTATGTTATCGTGAAAAACTCCATCTGGAATGGGGATGCTTCCCACTAAGACGGGCTATCCGTCTAGAAAAAACTTGTTATTAGAGCAAATTTCTGTTATAATAAGACAAGTTTCCACCCTTAGTGTAATGGATATCACGTAAGATTCCGGTTCTTGAGATGGGGGTTCGATTCCCTCAGGGTGGATGCAAACATCCTAAAAAAGCCTTTAATAGGGCTTTTTTCTTTATTCTGACCCAAGTTTAACCCTAAAACTGAAAATCTTATTTTAAAGAATTCCCAAATGCTCTCCAGTCCCGTTTTAAAGTGACTCAGGGGGCTTTTTTTGATATAATAAAAAGGACTGTTATCAGTTAGAAAGAGGTTGGTATGAAAGAATTACAAACTGTACTAAAGAACTATTTTGCAATCGAATTTGCAGACAAAAATTTACTGGAGACTGCCTTTACTCATACGAGTTATGCCAATGAGCACCGCCTCTTAAAAATTTCACACAATGAGCGCTTGGAATTTTTAGGAGACGCTGTTCTACAGTTATTGATTTCAGAATATCTGTATAAAAAATATCCTAAAAAGCCTGAAGGCGATTTGTCCAAACTCCGTGCCATGATTGTTCGTGAGGAGAGCTTGGCTGGTTTTGCGCGTGATTGCCAGTTTGATCAATTTATCAAACTTGGTAAAGGGGAAGAAAAATCTGGTGGACGCAATCGTGATACCATCCTTGGTGATGCCTTTGAGGCTTTTCTCGGTGCCCTACTTTTGGACAAGGATGTGGCCAAGGTCAAGGAATTTATCTACCAAGTCATGATTCCTAAGGTTGAAGCAGGCGAGTTTGAGATGATTACAGACTACAAAACTCATCTTCAAGAGTTGCTTCAGGTCAATGGGGATGTGGCTATTCGTTATCAGGTGATTTCTGAAACGGGACCTGCTCATGATAAGGTCTTTGATGTAGAAGTTCTTGTTGAAGGTAAGAGCATTGGTCAAGGTCAAGGTCGTTCTAAGAAATTAGCAGAGCAGGAAGCTGCCAAAAATGCCGTTGAGAAAGGGCTGGATTCATGTATTTAAAGGAAATCGAAATTCAGGGATTCAAGTCTTTTGCTGATAAGACCAAGGTCGTCTTTGACCAAGGCGTGACGGCAGTTGTTGGACCCAATGGATCTGGAAAGTCAAATATTACAGAAAGTCTGCGTTGGGCCTTGGGGGAGTCAAGTGTTAAGAGTCTCCGTGGGGGCAAGATGCCGGATGTCATCTTTGCTGGAACTGAAAGTCGCAAACCGCTCAATTATGCTTCTGTAGTTGTGACTCTGGAGAATCATGACGGATTTATCAAGGACGCTGGTCAAGAGATCAGGGTGGAACGTCATATTTATCGTAGTGGAGATAGCGAATACAAGATTGACGGTAAGAAAGTCCGTCTACGTGATATTCATGACCTTTTTTTGGATACAGGTTTGGGACGAGATTCCTTCTCCATCATTTCCCAAGGGAAGGTTGAGGAGATTTTTAATTCTAAGCCTGAAGAACGCCGTGCCATTTTTGAAGAAGCTGCGGGGGTTTTGAAATACAAGACTCGCAGAAAAGAAACAGAGAGCAAACTGCAACAAACTCAGGACAATCTAGACCGTCTTGAAGATATTATCTACGAATTGGATAATCAAATCAAGCCTCTTGAGAAGCAAGCTGAGAATGCCCGTAAGTTTTTAGACTTGGATGGTCAACGTAAGGCTATTTACTTGGATGTTTTGGTTGCTCAAATCAAGGAAAATAAGGCTGAACTAGATTCAACAGAAGAAGAGTTGGCTCAGGTTCAGGAACTCTTGACCAGTTATTACCAAAAGCGTGAAGCGTTAGAAGAAGAAAATCAAACTCTTAAAAAGCAACGCCAAGATTTACAGGCTGAAATGGCCAAAGACCAAGGCAGTTTGATGGATTTGACCAGTCTGATTAGTGACTTAGAGAGAAAATTAGCCCTATCGAAACTGGAGTCCGAGCAAGTAGCCCTGAATCAACAGGAAGCACAAGCCCGTTTGGCTGCTTTAGAGGATAAGAGAAATTCACTCAGCCAAGAAAAATCTGATAAAGAAAGCTCTTTAGCCCTCTTAGAAGAAAATCTAGTCCAAAATAATCAAAAACTCAATCGATTAGAGGCTGAATTACTGGCTTTTTCAGATGATCCAGATCAGATGATTGAGCTCTTGCGTGAACGCTTTGTAGCCCTTTTACAAGAAGAAGCGGATGTCTCAAACCAACTGACTCGTATTGAGAATGAGTTGGAAAATAGTCGTCAGCTTTCTCAAAAACAAGCAGATCAACTAGAAAAGCTGAAAGAACAGTTGGCTACATCTAAAGAGAAGGCTAGTCAGCAAAAAGAAGAGCTTGAAACTGCCAAGGAGCAGGTTCAGAAACTACTGGCCGACTACCAAGTCTGTGCCAAGGAACAGGAGGAGCAGAAAACTTCCTATCAAACTCAACAAAGTCAACTCTTTGACCGTCTGGATAGTCTCAAAAACAAGCAGGCTAGAGCCCAAAGTTTGGAAAATATCCTGAGAAATCATAGTAACTTTTATGCAGGTGTCAAGAGTGTCCTCCAAGAAAAAGACCGCCTTGGTGGGATTATTGGAGCAGTTAGTGAGCACCTGACCTTTGATGTGCATTATCAAACTGCCTTGGAGATTGCGCTTGGAGCCAGCAGTCAGCATATTATCGTAGAAGATGAGAACGCGGCAACCAAAGCGATTGATTTCCTAAAGCGCAACAGAGCTGGTCGTGCCACCTTCCTTCCTTTGACCACTATCAAGGCGCGTACGATTTCTAGTCAGAACCAAGATGCTATCTCTGCAAGTCCAGGTTTCCTTGGTATGGCAGATGACTTGGTGACATTCGATAATAGGTTGGAAGCTATTTTCAAGAACTTGCTAGCTACAACAGCTATTTTTGATAGTGTGGAACATGCGCGTGCAGCAGCTCGCCAGGTTCGTTATCAGGTTCGTATGGTGACATTGGATGGAACAGAGTTGCGCACAGGTGGTTCTTATGCAGGTGGTGCCAATCGCCAGAATAACAGCATTTTTATCAAGCCAGAACTGGAGCAATTACAAAAAGAAATTGCTGAAGAAGAAGCAAGTCTTCGTTCAGAAGAGGCGACTTTGAAGACCTTGCAAGATGAGATGGCTAGATTGACAGAAAGTTTAGAAGCTATCAAATCTCAAGGAGAGCAGGCTCGTATTCAGGAGCAAGGTTTGTCCCTCGCTTATCAGCAAACTAGTCAGCAAGTTGAAGAGCTAGAAACTCTTTGGAAACTCCAAGAAGAGGAATTAAATCGTCTTACTGAGGGAGATTGGCAAGCAGATAAGGAAAAATGCCAAGAGCGCCTTGCTACTATTTCCAGTGACAAGCAAAATCTGGAAGCTGAGATTGAAGAGATTAAGTCTAACAAAAATGCCATCCAAGAGCGTTATCAGAACTTGCAAGAACAGGTAGCGCAAGCTCGCCTGCTTAAGACAGAACTGCAAGGGCAAAAACGTTATGAAGTAGCTGATATTGAGCGTTTAGGCAAAGAATTGGACAATTTAGATATAGAACAAGAGGAAATCCAGCGTCTTCTTCAAGAAAAGGTTGACAATCTTGAGAAAGTTGATACAGATTTGCTCAGTCAACAGGTAGAAGAAGCCAAAACTCAGAAAACAAACCTCCAACAAGGTTTGATTCGCAAGCAGTTTGAGTTGGATGATATTGAAGGTCAGCTGGATGATATTTCCAGTCATTTGGATCAGGCTCGCCAGCAGAATGAGGAATGGATTCGAAAGCAAACACGTGCTGAAGCTAAGAAAGAAAAGGTCAGCGATCGCTTGCGCAATCTACAAAGTCAATTAACAGACCAGTATCAGATTAGCTATACTGAAGCTTTAGAAAAGTCTCATGAGTTGGAAAATCTCAATCTGGCAGAGCAAGAAGTTAAGGATTTAGAGAAGGCTATTCGCACACTGGGTCCTGTCAACTTGGAAGCTATTGACCAGTATGAAGAAGTTCACAACCGTCTGGACTTTCTAAATAGTCAGCGAGATGATATTTTGTCAGCGAAAAATCTGCTCCTTGAGACTATCACAGAGATGAATGATGAGGTCAAGGAACGCTTTAAATCAACCTTTGAAGCCATTCGTGAGTCCTTTAAAGTGACATTCAAGCAGATGTTTGGTGGAGGTCAGGCGGACCTGATTTTGACTGAGGGGGATTTGCTGACAGCTGGGGTTGAGATCTCTGTTCAACCACCAGGCAAGAAAATCCAGTCCCTCAACCTCATGAGTGGTGGGGAAAAAGCCCTATCAGCTCTAGCCTTGCTTTTCTCTATTATTAGAGTTAAGACTATTCCATTTGTGATTTTGGATGAGGTAGAGGCTGCGCTTGACGAAGCCAATGTTAAACGTTTCGGGGATTACCTCAATCGATTTGACAAGGACAGCCAGTTTATCGTTGTGACACACCGTAAGGGAACCATGGTAGCGGCTGATTCTATCTATGGAGTGACCATGCAAGAATCAGGTGTGTCAAAAATTGTTTCGGTCAAGTTAAAAGATTTGGAAGAAACAGTAGACTAGTTACCAAACGATAGCATCTCTTAGGGGATGCTATTTTTTAAAACTAACATCTTGAATAATTTTTTAAGGTCAGTTCAGGGGCAAAAAACGACATTTGGGCTTTCCTTTTAGCGAAAAGGCTTTCTCTATGATATAATAGTTTCATGATTACAACAGTACCTATAAAAAATGAAAAAGACATCGCAGTACCTGATAAAACAGTTCTTGTATTAGGCTATTTTGACGGTATTCATAAAGGACATCAGAAGCTTTTTGAAGTAGCTAGCAAGGCTTCTATGAAAGAATATCTACCAGTTGTCGTGATGACCTTTACAGAGTCACCTAAGCTTGCTTTGCAACCGTACCAGCCAGAATTAATGCTTCATATTGTTAGCCATGAAGAACGAGAACATAAGATGAAATGGCATGGAGTAGAGGCTCTTTTCTTACTTGACTTTAGTAGTAAATTTGCTAGTTTAACGGGGCAAGAGTTCTTTGATACCTATGTTAGAGCATTAAAACCAGCGATTATCGTAGCAGGATTTGATTACACCTTTGGTTCTGATAAGAAAACTGCGGATGATTTGAAGGACTATTTTGATGGAGAAATTATCATTGTTCCTCCCGTTGAGGATGAAAAGGGGAAAATTAGTTCTACTCGTATTCGTCAAGCTATTCTTGATGGAGATGTCAGAGAAGCTGGTCAGTTACTTGGCACTCCTCTACCATCACGTGGAATGGTTGTTCATGGCAATGCTCGTGGACGGACTATCGGTTACCCAACAGCAAACTTAGTTTTAAGAGATAGAACTTATATGCCAGCAGACGGTGTCTATGTAGTCGATGTCGAAGTGCAGCGTAAAAGATATCGTGGAATGGCGAGTGTCGGGAAAAATGTTACTTTCGATGGAGAAGAGCCACGTTTTGAAGTCAATATTTTTGATTTTTCAGATGACATTTACGGTGAAACAGTTATTGTCTACTGGTTAGACCGTGTCCGAGAAATGGTCAAATTTGACTCCGTTGAAGAACTGGTAGACCAACTCCAGAAGGATGAAGAAATTGCTCGGAATTGGAAGGATGGAGATTCTGTCATTTAAAGGTCTCAGGTATAGAAAACGTCTGAAAAAACTACTAGATGGATTAGTTATTTTGGTAGTAGTTTTGATAGTTTGATACAAAGCACTTTCAGTCCTCCTAGTTTCCTATTTTAGTAACTGTTTATGTTCAAATTATAGACGAGGCTTTATTATGCAAACGCAAGAAGAAATGAATGTTCTGGTACCCGAAAAATTAGCAGAAATTGAGCGTGATTTCGATGTCACAGTTTTGTGGGCTATTGAGTCTGGTAGTCGTGCATGGGGCTTTGAGTCTCCCGATAGTGACTTTGATGTACGATTTATCTACAAACACAAGCAAGATTTTTATCTCCGTTTGAATAAACAGCGCGATGTTATCGAATTACCAATTGACGATACTTGGGATGTGAGTGGCTGGGATTTAGACAAGACTTTAAAACTCCTTTATAAGTCTAATCCTACACTATTTGAATGGTTACAGTCACCAATTGTTTATCAACAAACGGATTTTATCGAGCACATACGTCCACTTGCAACCCAGTATTTTTCTGAGAAAAAAATGCTGTACCATTACTTGAACACTGCAAGAACTCAAATGAATAAGTATCTTTCAGGAGACAAGGTCAAACCTAAAAAGTATTTCTATGCGCTGCGTCCTATTTTGGCTTGTCGCTGGATTGAAAAATATCATTCTGTTCCACCGATTTTGTTTGATGATTTAGTCAAAGAATTACTTCCGTCTCAAATGCAGGAGCATGTATCAAGGTTACTTGACATTAAGATAAACGGTCCTGAAAGTATGGAAATTGATCCGATAATGCCAATCCAGCACTACATCATCAAAAACATCAAAGAGCTGGATGCATACGTTCAAAGTGTTACCGAGGTGAAGAAAGATTGGAAAGCTCTAAATCAATTTTTTCTTGAAGAATTAGGGCATGACTGAGGTTGTTTATGGGTAAATGGACATGTAAATGCGGGCAAGCGATGAACGACCATAGGTCGCCCGATTCAAATGCTTATTCAGTTTACTCGGATGAGTTGTTAGTAGAAATCATGAATAAAAAAGATGGGAATGATTCAATTTCTTATGAAGACATTTCAGAGGCGTCATTTTATATGTGGAAGTGTCCTAAATGCGGTAGTTTCATGGTTTTTGGCGAAGACGGAGATGGAGATCGCTTTACTTTTTATGAACGCCAAGAAGTTGAAAAGGTCGAGCATCTCTTTGATCCGGATCAAGAGTTAAATATCGTTGTTGTTGAGTTTCAGGAGGGAGGAAATGGCTATACTTATATCTGCGATGACCCAAATATCCATATTGGGCACGCTGTTATTGTCCCAGTAGGGAAGGAAAATACTGAAAAAACTGCTTTAGTTGTACAGAAGTATCATGCCCTACCAAAGGATATCACTTTTCCTGTTGAAAAGTTAAAACGTGTCATTCGTAGGTATTCACATTTCGACCCATTCACTTCGAAAATCATTTGTAGAAATTTAATTAAGCTTGGAAGAATTTTTGATGCTTGCTCTAAAAACGCTAAACCTGCGCCTCAGCAAACATATTACGTTATCAAAACTCCCTTAGGCTATTTCTGGTTAGAATTAAATGGAGTTCCTATTCCAATGAAAATTACACAAATTCAAGTCAGCGATAAAAAGTACCAAGTAAACAGAGCCCTTTATATAAAGCCTTCAGAGATTAACTGTAGAAGATTCTATGAACTGGAGTTGTGTGCTGATTTTGATATTGATGCCTCGAGATGGATCGATGTTCTCTCGGATGAAAATGTTTGGGGCAATAGCTGGGAACTAAATGGCCTTCAATTTGGTATTACTGCAGGGGAGTCTCCAGAATTTGAAGACGAAGTTGTTGCAAGAAAATATAGTCGTATCCCACTTTATTATGACTGGCACCCTGAATTTGAAGATTATTATGGCTTCAGTTTAGCTTGGAAAAAATACGAGTCTGATAGCGATTTGTCGATAGATTTTTATACAACATAAGAAAGTTATAAAACATCAAAAATTACATCTTACTATAGACTATTTAACAAAAAACGAACAGGCTCTTTTTCTGTTATTCAGAAAAGAACTTGTTCGTTTTAACTTTTATGGTCTTAGCTTGCTTTTTTAAAACACGCGATATACGTATGGATTTTCTGGTTTATCAACTTTGGTAAAGCTGTCAATTTCCAAGGTTGGGAGGTTTTGTTTGAGTTCTTTATGATAGTGATTGACTAGTTTTCCTTTGGCTGTTATCCAGGTGTTATTCTCATACTGACGGGTATTTCCCTTGGTCAGCAATCCATAGACACCTGAATCCGCGATACAGTGAATAATACCGAAGCGGAACAAAAATTGACTATTAGCATGACTGGGGTCATTATAGACAAAGCCTGTGAACTGGACTGTCTTGCCCTCAAACTCATCTGGATAGTCGTAGATAGCCTCCATGACTTCCATATAGTTTTCATTAGTGATCTGAATACTACCTTGGGACAAATATTTATCCGCTGCAGTTCGCATCTCTTTTTCATAGGCTGTTTTTGAAAAATAAGAACTGGTATCTGGTTTCAAATATTGGCTTGTCGTCCCTTCACTTGTCTGGATGGCTTGATCCGTTCCTTCCGATAAGGGGAAATGATATCCTTTGGCAGAAACAGTCTGAGAATCCAAGCTAACAGTTGGAAAAGTTAAACCGACGACAATAGGAATGGCCAGAAGAGCAACACTAGTAACCTTCGCTAATCGGTTGTTCAGATGACTGTGGATTTTGACTTGCTTCATCCAGATATACAATTGAACAATAGCCAAGATAAAGGAAAGCACCATGGAAATATAGGCAAGATAGGAATAGTGCATGTTGATGTACTGGTTTAATTTGCCCGACAGATGGAGATAAATGGTCAGTTCAAAATAGCCAGCTAAAACTAAAAACCGAATCATAGGATGACTCCAATCAAGAGAGAATAGACTAAGACAACGAGTGTCACAATCGTAATGAAGTGACTGATAAATCGTGCTTTCAAGTAATTTTTCATCATGAGAATATTTTTGATATCCAGCATTGGGCCAATGACGAGAAAGGCCAGAACTGGTGCCAAGCCGAAACTTGAGAGAAGAGAAGCACCGATAAAGGCATCCGCCTCACTGCAGAGAGAGAGAAGAAAGGCCAAAAGCATCAAGAGCAGGATGGCAAAAATAGGGGTTGCACTGATAGAGGTCAGAATCCGAGTCGGAACATAAACCTGTATCATAGAAGCAAAGAGACAGCCAAATACCAAATAACGCCCCGTATCAAAAAACTCATCTATCGCTTGCACAAAGACCTGAAAAACTTTTTTTGCAGGGGTCAAGTGAGAAAAATCGTGCTCATGACAAGCCAACCGATTTTCTTTTTGAATCGGTTCTTGCCAGAAAAATCCTAGAAAAATCCCAAGTATCACAGCCACAAGAATGGAACCAAGAGCTCGTAACAGGGCGATATGGAATGAGTTGCCAAAGGCAGAATAGGTCGCAAATAGAACAATGGGATTGATAACAGGGGCTGTCACAAGAAAGGGAACGGCTGTGTAACTGGGAACCTTTTTTTCCAGAAAACGATTGATAATGGGGACGATTCCACATTCACAAGAAGGGAAAAGCATCCCGATAAAGGTTCCAAAAAAGATTCTCCCCCAACGATTTCGAGGGAGAAAATGATAAACCTTATCAGGTGTGATATAAACCTCAATCAGCCCTGAAACAATACTTCCTATCAGAACGAAGGGTAGGGCTTCAATGATAATGGAGAGAAAAATGGCTCCAGTCTGAAGCACACTAGAAGGGAGTTGTTGGAAAGCAGTCATCTAGTTTTTCTTTTCTGCTTTGGCTTTTTTCTCTTTGTCATCAGGGAAAGTGACTTGTTTCAAATCAGGGAGTTTAGCAAACTCCTCAAACATCTTGTCCAAGTCGTCTCGTTTTGTAAATTTTACAGCCATAGGTGTACCTCGATTCTAAATTCTACCTCTATTATACTATTATTTTGAGGAAAAGGGCGGTTTTTAATTTGTTTTCGATAGTTGATATTCTTCGAAAATCTCTTCAAACCACGTCAGCTTCGCCTTGCCGTAGATATCATAGGTATAGGTAACTGACTTCGTCAGTCTTATCTACTACCTCAAAACGGTGTTTTGAGCAATCTGTGGCTAGCTTCCTAGTTTGTTTTTTGATTTTCATTGAGTATGAAAAGGATTGGAGCAAGCCTTCCCGCTTGTGGTATAATAGATTCATGGATAAAAAATATGAAAAAATCTCCCAAGATTTGGGAGTGACGTTAAAGCAAATCGATACCGTTCTAAGTTTGACAGCTGAAGGGGCGACAATTCCCTTCATCGCGCGTTATCGCAAGGACATGACTGGTAGTCTGGATGAGGTGGCGATTAAGGCCATTATTGACTTGGATAAAAGTCTGACAAATCTCAACGACCGTAAGGAAGCTGTTTTAGCTAAGATTCAAGAACAAGGCAAGTTGACCAAGGAATTGGAAGAAGCTATCTTAGCTGCCGAAAAATTAGCAGACGTAGAAGAACTCTATCTTCCATACAAGGAAAAGCGTCGAACCAAGGCAACTATTGCCCGTGAAGCCGGACTCTTTCCGCTTGCTCGCTTGATTTTGCAGAATGTAACTGACTTAGAGAAGGAAGCTGAAAAATTCGTCTGTGAAGGATTTGCGACTGGGAAGGAAGCCTTGGCTGGTGCAGTTGATATCTTGGTCGAAGCCTTATCTGAAGATGTCAATTTACGCGCTCTAACTTATCAGGAAGTGCTGAGACACTCTAAAATCACCTCGCAGGTCAAAGATGAGAGTCTTGATGAAAAGCAGGTCTTTCAGATTTATTATGACTTTTCAGAGACAGTTGGAAATATGCAGGGTTATCGTACCTTAGCCCTCAATCGTGGGGAGAAGCTAGGTGTCTTGAAGGTCGGTTTTGAACATACGACGGACCGTATTCTAACTTTCTTTGCTTCTCGTTTCAAGGTGAAAAACGCCTATATAGATGAAGTTGTCCAACAGTCAGTTAAGAAAAAAGTTTTGCCTGCTATCGAGCGACGCATTCGGACGGAATTAACTGAGAAAGCAGAAGAAGGGGCTATCCAACTCTTTTCGGACAATCTGCGCAATCTGCTCTTGGTTGCTCCGCTGAAAGGGCGCGTGGTTCTTGGATTTGACCCTGCCTTTCGTACAGGTGCCAAGCTAGCTGTCGTGGATGCAACAGGAAAAATGCTGACAACTCAGGTCATTTATCCTGTCAAACCAGCATCAGCTCGTCAAATCGAAGAAGCAAAGAAAGATTTGGCAGATTTGATTGGTCAATACGGTGTAGAGATTATTGCCATCGGTAATGGAACGGCCAGTCGTGAAAGTGAAGCTTTTGTGGCGGAAGTTCTTAAAAATTTTCCTGAGGTTAGTTATGTCATCGTCAATGAAAGTGGTGCTTCGGTCTATTCTGCCAGTGAACTTGCTCGTCAGGAGTTCCCAGACTTGACCGTTGAAAAACGCTCTGCCATTTCTATCGCCCGTCGTTTGCAAGATCCTCTTGCGGAATTGGTCAAAATCGATCCTAAGTCAATTGGTGTCGGTCAATACCAACATGATGTCAGTCAGAAGAAATTATCTGAGAGTCTGGACTTTGTTGTCGATACAGTGGTAAACCAAGTCGGTGTCAATGTCAATACAGCCAGCCCAGCTCTTCTTTCCCATGTCGCTGGACTCAATAAAACCATTTCTGAAAATATCGTCAAGTATCGTGAAGAAGAAGGAAAAATCACTTCACGAGCTCAAATTAAGAAGGTTCCGCGTCTGGGTGCCAAGGCTTTTGAACAGGCAGCTGGTTTCCTTCGTATCCCTGAAAGTAGCAATATCCTTGATAATACAGGAGTTCACCCAGAAAACTATGCTGCGGTTAAGGACCTCTTCAAACGTTTAGATATTAAAGACCTAAACGAAGAAGCCCAAGGCAAACTCAAGTCGCTATCAATCAAGGAAATGGCGCAAGAACTAGACCTTGGTCCAGAAACTCTTAAAGATATCATTGCCGATCTTCTCAAACCAGGTCGAGATTTCCGTGATTCCTTTGACGCACCTGTACTTCGGCAAGATGTCCTAGATATCAAAGACTTAGTGGTTGGTCAGAAGCTGGAAGGTGTGGTGCGTAATGTCGTTGACTTCGGTGCCTTCGTTGATATCGGAATTCACGAGGACGGCTTGATTCATATTTCCCACATGAGTCGCAAGTTTATCAAACACCCTAGTCAAGTGGTGTCAGTTGGAGATTTGGTAACGGTTTGGGTTAAGAAAATCGATACTGAACGTGAAAAAGTCAATCTGTCGCTTCTAGCTCCAAATGAGACTGACTGATTACGTCAAGCAGGTTTCAATAGAAGACTTCGGCAGACCTTTTATCCATCATGCCCAGTGGAATAGGCGTCTACGTTCGACAGGTGGGCGATTTTTCCCAAAAGATGGGCATTTGGATTTTAATCCCAAGGTTTATCAGGAACTGGGTCTGGATGTTTTTAGGAAAATTGTCCGACATGAACTCTGTCATTATCACCTCTATTTTCAAGGGAAGGGCTATCAACACAAGGATCGGGATTTTAAGGAACTGTTGAAAGCAGTGGATGGATTACGCTTTGTACCAACCTTGCCAAATAGCAACTCCAAACCACTCAAGGTCTATCGTTGTCAATCCTGCCAGCAAAGGTATCAGCGCAAGCGAAGGATTGATACCAAACGCTATCTCTGTGGAGTTTGTAGAGGTAAATTGCTACTAATAAATCAGCCTGAGGACTGATGAAAGCCGAGCCTACCCGTGATATACTATATCTAACCTAGCAGAAAGAGGAAATATCATGAATAGTAAATTTTATAAAATGAGACGAAATCGCATGATTTCAGGAGTTTTGGCAGGTCTGTCAGACAAGTGGAACTTTGATGTTACCCTTGTACGTTTTCTGTTTGCCATTTTTACAGTTGCAAACTTTGGACTTGGCGTGATTATCTATATCATCCTAGCTTCTATCATGCCAACCAAGGAAGAAATTGAAGCAGAAATGTACGGAACAGGCCCACGCAAACGCAAAGAAGCCCAAGCTATTGAAGAAAATGATGGATGGTTTTGGTGAGGTAGAAACAGTTATTTTACTGTTAGTCTATGAATTCGACTAATCTATTTTAAAATTTTTGAACCCTTGTATCTGCAAGGGTTTTCTTCTTACTTTCTTTTTATGGTAAAATATTTTTAATAAAATATCTACATTTCCCCCCAATCTTACAAAAATGTAAGATTAAAGTCTCTTTTGTAAGGTTAGGTTATGGCAAGCAGTCTTTTTTTGATGTAAACTAGACTCATAAAGAACAAAGGAGTAACATCATGAAACAAATCTTACATAAGAAAACTAGAAAACCAAGTCACAAAGAAATCGAGCGTGTTCAGCTGGGATGCGCTATGATGCAAGCAACATTTCATTTGATGGGATATTAAGAAAGGAGATTCTCATGACACTTTTAGATGTAAAACACGTTAAAAAAATTTATAAAACTCGTTTTCAGGGCAACCAAGTAGAAGCCCTCAAGGATATTCACTTTACCGTCGAAAAGGGTGACTACGTTGCCATCATGGGTGAGTCTGGTTCTGGTAAATCAACTTTGCTCAATATTCTAGCTATGCTGGATAAACCAACTCGTGGTCAGGTTTACTTGAATGGAACTGACACCGCAACCATTAAAAATTCACAGGCTTCTAGCTTCCGTCGTGAAAAGCTGGGATTTGTCTTCCAAGACTTTAATTTGTTAGATACTCTCTCTGTAAAAGATAATATCTTGCTTCCCCTTGTCTTGTCAAGAAGACCCATTACGGAGATGATGAAGAAATTGGTGGTGACAGCTGAGAATCTGGGAATTAACCAATTGCAAGAGAAGTACCCTTACGAGATTTCAGGTGGGCAAAAACAGCGTGTAGCAGTAGCCCGCGCCATCATCACAGAACCTGAAATTCTCCTTGCGGACGAGCCAACAGGTGCCCTTGATTCCAAGTCCTCTGCAGCCTTACTTGATGTATTTGATGAAATCAATGAGCGCGGCCAAACCATTCTCATGGTAACCCACTCAACAGCAGCAGCTAGCAGAGCCAAGCGCGTGCTCTTTATCAAAGACGGCATTCTTTACAATCAAATCTACCGTGGAGAGAAGACAGAACGTCAGATGTTCCAAGAAATTTCTGATACCTTGACTGTCATGGCAAGCGAGGTGAATTAGTATGTTTCGATTAACCAATAAGTTAGCGGTATCGAACTTGATTAAAAACCGCAAACTCTACTATCCTTTTGCGCTGGCTGTTCTCTTGGCAGTCACTGTCACCTATCTCTTTTACTCTCTAACTTTCAATCCCAAGATTGCAGAAATTCGTGGAGGGGAAACGATTCAAGCTACTCTAGGATTTGGTATGTTTGTCGTCACCCTTGCGTCAGCCATTATCGTCCTCTATGCCAATAGTTTTGTCATGAAAAACCGTTCCAAGGAACTGGGGATTTATGGCATGTTGGGATTGGAGAAACGTCACCTGATCAGTATGACCTTTAAGGAGTTAGTGGTATTTGGGATTCTAACTGTTGGAGCAGGTATCGGTATTGGAGCCTTGTTTGACAAGTTGATTTTCGCTTTCCTACTCAAACTGATGAAATTAAAGGTAGAACTAGTCGCTACTTTCCAGATGAAAGTTGTCATTACAGTACTTGTTGTCTTTGGATTGATTTTCCTAGGCCTCATGTTCCTGAATGCCCTTCGAATCGCCCGTATGAATGCCCTCCAGCTTTCTCGTGAAAAAGCTAGTGGTGAGAAAAAAGGACGTTTCCTTCCTCTCCAAACTATTCTTGGTGCGATTAGTTTAGGTGGTGGATATTGTCTTGCGGTTACCGTAAAAGATCCCCTTACAGCTCTAACAACTTTTTTCCTAGCTGTTTTGCTGGTTATCTTTGGTACTTATCTCTTGTTCAATGCAGGGATTACCGTTTTCCTTCAAATCTTAAAGAAAAATAAGAAATACTATTACCAACCAAATAACCTTATCTCAGTGTCTAACTTGATTTTTCGTATGAAGAAAAATGCGGTTGGACTAGCAACTATCGCAATTTTGTCAACAATGGTTTTGGTAACCATGTCAGCAGCGACTAGTATTTTCAATGCCTCAGAAAGCTTTAAAAAAGTTTTAAATCCGCATGATTTTGGGATTACTGGACAAAATGTTGAAAAAGAAGACTTGGACAAACTCTTGAGCCAGTTTGCAAGTGACAAAGGTTATAGTGTCAAAGAGAAAGAAGTGCTTCGTTACGCTTACTTTGGTGTTGCAAACCAAGAAGGTAGCAAGTTAACCATTTTTGAAAAAGGACAAAACCGTGTCCAAGTCAAAACAGTTTTTATGGTATTTGACCAAAAAGATTATGAAAATATGACTGGTCAAAAACTTTCTCTATCAGGCAATGAGGTCGGACTCTTTGCAAAGAATGAGGGAGTTAAAGAACAGAAAGCTCTAACTCTAAATGATCATCAATTTTCTGTAAAAGAAGAATTTACTAAAGATTTCATTGTAAACCATGTTCCAAATCAGTTTAATATTTTGACTTCTGATTACAATTACCTTGTTGTACCTAATTTACAAGCCTTTTTGGACCAATTCCCAGATTCGGATATCTATAATCAGCTTTACGGTGGTATAAATGTAAATATCAGTGAAGAAGAACAACTCAAAGTCGCTGAAGAATATGAAAAATACTTACAAAAGTTTAATGCTCAATTAAACACTGAAGGTAGCTATGTGTATGGTAGCAATCTAGCAGATGCTAGTGCTCAAATGAGTGCCCTCTTTGGTGGTGTCTTCTTTATCGGTATTTTCCTATCCATTATCTTTATGGTCGGAACCGTTCTGGTCATCTATTACAAACAAATTTCTGAAGGCTATGAAGACCGTGAGCGCTTTATTATCTTGCAGAAAGTCGGTTTAGATCAAAAGCAAATCAAGCAAACCATCAACAAACAGGTTTTAACTGTTTTCTTCCTTCCTTTGCTTTTTGCCTTCATACATCTAGCCTTTGCCTACCATATGCTTAGTCTGATTTTAAAAGTGATTGGTGTAATAGATACGAATATGATGTTGATTGTGACCTTGTCTATCTGCGCTATCTTCCTCATCGCCTATGTGCTGATTTTCATGATTACTTCAAGAAGTTATCGCAAGATTGTGCAAATGTAAAAAAAGATACCTCGACTTCAAAATCGAGGTATTTCTTATGTTCTAAATGCTGAAAAGTTGTCCGAGTAAGAAGGTAACTCCCATGGTTAAAAGACCAATAGCAAGGTTCCGAATCATAGCTGTTTTGGTTGGGGCTTTTCCAAGTTTGGCACTAGTGTAACCAGTGAGAAGAAGGGCCACACCGACGATAAGGACAGTAGCAGGGATGCGGTATTCACTTGGGAAAATGGTAATTGAAAGCATGGGTGGTAAGCTACCAAGGAAAAAAGAAATAAAGCTAGAGATAGCAGCGTGCCAAGGATTGGTAAATTCTTCATACTCTATCCCGTATTTTTCCTCTACCAAAGCCTTGAGCGGATTATTTAAAAAGGCTTTGTTGGTGAGAAGTTGGGCTGATGTTTCACACTCACCATTTTGAATATAGGCAGCATAGAGGGAATTTTTGGCTAGTTCCATATCCTGATCTAGCAAGACTTGCTCACGCGCAACGGCTGCTTCCTCAGTATCTTTTTGAGTTGAAACGGACACATATTCTCCACCAGCCATTGAAAAGGCACCAGCTAGGATAGCCGCAAACCCTGATAAAAAGATAATCCAGATATTGCTCGTAGCACTAGCAACCCCGATAACCACACCAGCAATGGAAATAATCCCGTCGTTAGCACCAAGAACACCCGCACGTAGGATATTTAAACGACCTGCAAAATTTGAATCAATTTCGTGATTTGTTTCTGACATAGTATTCTCCTTTTTATCCAGTATAAAGGAAACAGGTAATGAAATCAATCTTTTAAAAGTATCTGAAAAAAGTTGCACGATTTTAATTTTACGAGCTTTTTTAAAAGATAGAAACAGCACTAGCTAGTAGAGAAGGATAAAAGAGAAGCAAAGCTGATAGACTAGTCCTTTTTCTACTTATCTATGGTATAATAGGAGGTAGATTTACTAATCGGAGTAAGAAAGATTTTATGATTAAACTAGTAGCAACGGATATGGACGGAACTTTTCTAGATGGAAACGGGCGCTTTGATATGGACCGCCTCAAGTCTCTCTTGGTTTCCTACAAGAAAAAAGGGATTTACTTTGCGGTGGCTTCAGGGCGCGGATTTCTATCTCTAGAAAAACTATTTGCTGATGTTCGTGATGACATTATTTTTATCGCGGAAAATGGCAGTTTGGTCGAATATCAAGGTCAAGACTTGTATGAAGCGACAATGTCTCGTGAGTTTTATCTATCAACTTTTGAAAAGCTGAAAACGTCACCTTATGTAGATATCAATAAACTGCTCTTGACGGGTAAGAAGGGTTCTTATGTGTTAGATACGGTTGATGCAACCTATTTGAAAGAGAGTCAGCATTATAATGAAAATATCCAAAAAGTAGCGAGTTTAGAAGCTATCACAGATGATATTTTCAAATTTACAACCAACTTCACAGAAGAAACGCTGGAAGCTGGAGAAACTTGGGTAAATGAAAACGTTCCTGGTGTCAAGGCTATGACAACTGGCTTTGAATCCATTGATATTGTTCTGGACTATGTCGATAAGGGTGTGGCTATTGTTGAATTAGCTAAAAAACTTGGTATCACAATGGATCAGGTTATGGCATTTGGAGACAATCTTAATGACCTGCATATGATGCAGGTTGTGGGACATCCTGTAGCTCCTGAAAATGCACGACCAGAAATTTTAGAATTAGCAGAGACTGTGATTGGTCACCATAAGGACCAGTCGGTCATAGCTTATATGGAGGGCTTATAATGGCAGATATAAAATTAATCGCATTGGACTTGGACGGTACCTTGCTGACTACTGATAAAAGGCTGACGGATCGAACCAAGGCAACCTTGAAAGCTGCGCGTGATCGTGGTATCAAGGTCGTATTAACAACTGGTCGTCCCTTAAAAGCTATGGATTTCTTTCTCCATGAACTAGGGACTGACGGACATGAAGATGAATATACGATTACCTTTAATGGTGGTTTGGTTCAGAAAAATACAGGTGAAATCCTTGATAAAACAGTCTTTTCATACGATGATGTGGCACGCTTGTATGAGGAAACAGAGAAATTATCACTGCCTCTTGACGCCATCTCAGAAGGAACTGTTTATCAAATCCAATCTGACCAAGAAAGTCTTTATGCCAAATTCAATCCAGCATTGACCTTTGTTCCAGTGGACTTTGAAGACTTATCTAGTCAAATGACTTATAATAAATGCGTGACTGCTTTTGCTCAAGAACCCTTGGATGCAGCCATTCAGAAGATTTCGCCAGAATTGTTTGACCAATATGAAATCTTTAAATCACGTGAAATGTTGCTAGAGTGGTCACCAAAGAATGTTCATAAAGCAACAGGTTTAGCAAAACTAATCAGCCATCTTGGAATCGACCAAAGCCAAGTCATGGCTTGTGGTGATGAAGCCAATGACCTTTCTATGATTGAATGGGCAGGGCTCGGTGTTGCCATGCAAAATGCTGTTCCTGAAGTCAAGGCAGTCGCAAATGTGGTAACTCCAATGACCAATGATGAGGAAGCTGTCGCCTGGGCTATCGAAGAATACGTGCTAAAGGAGAACTAAGATATGGGATTATTTGACCGTCTATTCGGAAAAAAAGAAGAACCTAAAATCGAAGAAGTTGTAAAAGAAGCTCTGGAAAATCTTGATCTATCAGAAGATGTTGAGCCTGCCCTTACAGAAGCTGAGGAACTTCCTCAGGGAGAAGCAGAGGTTGAAAGTTCTGAAGAAGCTGTGTTTGAAGAAGAGGAAATCCAAGTCACAGTTGAAGAAAATAAGGATTCAGAGCCAGTTGTAGAAGTTCAACAAGTGGAAGAATTGCCAAACTCAGAAGAAGTCCCAGAGGAAGAGAATACTGAGCTCCTAGAGACTGTAGAAGAAAATAGTTCTGAAGTGCTTGAACCAGAAACGTCTCAAGTAGAAGAAACTGTTCAGGAAAAATATGACCGCAGTCTCAAGAAAACTCGCACAGGCTTCGGAGCTCGCTTGAACGCCTTCTTTGCTAATTTCCGCTCTGTCGATGAAGAATTCTTCGAGGAGTTGGAAGAACTGCTGATCATGAGCGACGTTGGTGTACAGGTCGCTTCTAACTTAACAGAGGAGTTACGCTACGAAGCCAAGCTTGAAAATGCCAAGAAACCCGACGCACTACGCCGTGTCATCATTGAGAAATTGGTTGAGCTTTATGAAAAGGATGGCAACTACGATGAAAGAATCCACTTCCAAGATGGATTGACTGTAATGCTCTTCGTCGGTGTGAATGGTGTTGGGAAAACAACTTCTATCGGAAAACTAGCCCACCGCTACAAACAAGCTGGGAAGAAGGTCATGCTGGTTGCGGCAGATACCTTCCGTGCAGGAGCAGTAGCCCAGCTTGCTGAATGGGGCCGTCGTGTTGACGTTCCAGTTGTGACTGGACCTGAAAAAGCTGACCCAGCTAGTGTAGTCTTTGATGGCATGGAACGTGCTGTAGCTGAAGGTATCGATATTCTTATGATTGACACCGCTGGTCGTCTGCAAAACAAGGACAACCTCATGGCTGAGTTGGAGAAGATTGGACGCATCATCAAGCGTGTTGTGCCAGAAGCGCCGCATGAAACTTTCTTAGCATTAGATGCTTCAACTGGTCAAAATGCCCTGGTACAGGCCAAAGAATTTTCAAAAATTACCCCTTTGACAGGAATTGTCTTGACTAAGATTGATGGAACGGCTCGAGGTGGTGTTGTTCTAGCCATCCGTGAAGAACTCAATATTCCTGTAAAATTGATTGGATTTGGTGAAAAAATCGATGATATTGGAGAGTTTAACTCAGAAAACTTTATGAAGGGTCTCTTGGAAGGCTTAATCTAATCAGAAGCAAAAATCCTGCAAGGTACAAACTTGCAGGATTTTTTTTATTATGTGACTATTAGTCCGTCTCGCTCCGTTAGGTGAGAGACAAAAAAACCACCCGCTATGCGGGTGCGCGTCGAAGGTTATACCAAAAAAACTCCGAACGCGATACAATAAAGGTGTTCAAGCCAATTGTAAAGCGAAAGGAGAAAAATATGGCACAAAAGGCTCATAGTTTATCGCACACAAAGTGGCACTGTAAGTATCACATTGTGTTCACCCCTAAGTACAGACGAAAAGTTATATATAATCAATATCGAAGTAGTTTAGGCGAAATATTTCATCGCTTGTGTAGTTATAAAGGAGTTGAAATTATCGAGGGTCACTTAATGCCAGACCATGTACACATGTTAGTAAGTATTCCACCAAGGATAAGTGTTTCGAGTTTCATGGGATATTTAAAAGGAAAAAGTGCACTCATGATGTTTGACAAACACGCCAATCTCAAGTACAAGTTTGGGAATCGACATTTCTGGGCGGAAGGTTATTATGTAAGTACAGTAGGGCTTAATGAAGCCACAATTAAGAAATATATTCAAGAACAGGAAAAGCATGATATAGCACTAGATAAATTAAGTGTAAAAGAATATGAGGATCCCTTTAGGGATAGTGGTAAGTAATACTAAAGCCTCTTTGAGAGGCAAGTGACGAGTCAAGAGCAATAAGGCTTGAACAAAGTGAAAGCCAGCGTCTTTAGGCGCTGGCTGGTAATTTGGGCTTATAGCCCTGGGACAAACCACCCGTTTGACGGGTGGTCATGATTCTAAACGACCATCTTGACGATAGGCAATATCTGGTTGCCAAGTCCATTTGGCACCGAATTTTTCAAGTAAGTCAAAGCTTGCTTGAGGTCCCATGCTTCCAGATTTATAGTCATGAAGTGGGGCACCATTTTCAGCCCAGAGTTCTTCGATACGGTCAATCAATTTCCATGACGCACCAACCTCATCCCAATGGCTAAAGTTAGTTGAGTTGTTGTTTAGGACATCATAAATCAATTTTTCGTATGGTTCTGGAGAGGCACCAGTTGCGGTCGCATCTGTACGGTAATCAAGTGAGTTAGGAGCCAGGTTGAATTCTTCTCCTACTTGCTTCCCATTTAGGCTAAGAGAGAAGCCTTCTGTTGGTTGGATATAGATGGTCAAAATGTTTGGAGCAAGTGGTTCTCCAAAGATAGAATCCATTTGTTTAAAGACGATGTTGACATGAGTTCCTTTTTCAGTCAGACGTTTACCAGTACGGAAGAAGAAAGGAACACCACGGAAGCGATCGCTGTCTACAAAGAAGGCACCAGATGCAAAGGTTTCAGTTGTAGATTCTGGATTCACATTTGGCTCACTACGATAAGAGATATATTTCATGCCATCAATCTTACCAGAGCGGTATTGACCACGGATAAAGTATTCTTTAAGTTCTTCATCAGTTGGGTGATAGAGGTTTTTAAAGACCTTAATCTTCTCAGCACGAATCTCGTCTTTTGTGAAGCTTGCTGGCTTATCCATGGCAAGGAGGGAAAGCAGTTGCAAAGTATGGTTTTGTACCATGTCGCGGAGGGCACCAGATTGGTCATAGTAGCCACCACGTTCTTCTACACCCAAGCGCTCTGCAAAGGTAATTTGAACATTGTCGATAAAGTCCTTGTTCCAGACATTTTCAAAAATCAGGTTTGCAAAGCGAATTGCAAAGATACTTTGGATCATTTCCTTACCAAGATAATGGTCGATACGGAAAATTTGTTCTTCGTTAAATGTTGCCAATAGTTCGTCATTTAACTTGCTTGCAGTTGCGTAATCTGTACCAAATGGCTTCTCAACGATTAAACGCTCAAAACCTTTACCATCTACGATGTTTTCAGACTTAAGGTGTTTAGCAATAGTTCCAAAGAATTGAGGAGCCATTGACAAGAAGAAGAGCTTGTTGTGTTCAGCTTGGTACTTGTCATTTAGTTCAGCCTGCAATTGACGTAAAGCAATGTAGTGTTCTGTATCATTGACATCATGACTTTGATAGTAGAAGTGGCTAGCGAATTCTTGAGCCTGTTCGGTACTATCTGCCAAATCAAGGATGGATTCGACTACAACAGATTCAAAATATTCCTTGCTCCATGGACGACGAGCAGTTCCAATGACAGCAAAGTGCTCGGAAAGATTGCCGGATTTATATAGTCTAAAAAGGGAAGGGTAGAGCTTGCGTTTAGCCAGGTCTCCACTCGCACCGAAAATTGTAACAATAACCTTAGATGACATCTAGCTACCTAATTTCTATTTTTATTCCTAGTCTTGCTAGGTATGAGGAAACCTCATTTTATAAACTTAATTCTAACATAATTTTCCGAAAAATCAAAAAATCCAATACAAGATAGAAAAAACTGCAAGGAAATCCTTACAGTTTGTGTTTAGACGTTTAAAACCTTGTCCAAGAAATCTTTTAGACGTGGGTGTTGTGGGTTATCAAAGATTTGATCTGGTGTTCCGTCTTCAAGGAACTCACCATCTGCAGTAAAGATAACGCGGTTGGCAACCTGACGAGCAAATCCCATCTCATGGGTTACGATAATCATGGTCATGCCTTGTTTAGCCAAGTCTTTCATAACGTTTAGTACGTCTCCGACCATCTCAGGGTCAAGGGCAGAAGTTGGTTCATCAAAGAGCATGATGTCTGGATTCATTGCTAGTCCACGAGCGATGGCTACACGTTGTTTTTGACCACCGGATAGGCTATCTGGGTTAGCATTAGCTTTATCTGCTAGTCCAACCTTTTCAAGCAACTCCATTCCCAATTTCTCAGCTTCTTCCTTAGTCATCAACTTGTGCTCAATAGGAGCAAAAGTAATGTTGTCCAATACAGACATATGAGGGAAGAGGTTAAAGTGTTGGAACACCATTCCGATATTTTCACGAACGTGGTCAACGTTGGTTGTTTTTTCAGTTAAGTCATAGCCGTTCACAGTGATGTGACCGCTCGTAACTTCTTCTAGAAGATTAAGGCTACGGAGGAAGGTCGACTTACCAGATCCTGAAGGACCGATGATACAAACAACATCTCCTTCATAGAATTTAGTTGTGATTCCTTTTAGAACCTCATTTTTTCCATAGTGCTTGTGTAAATCATTTACATCAATTTTTAATTTTGCCATTAACGAATCCTCTTTTCTAAGCGTTTCGCTAGTCTAGTCAAAAGTGTGATAATTACAAGATAGAAGATAGCAAGGATTGCATACATCTTGAAACTTTGGTAGTTACGGGCGATGATAATCTTACCAGTTTGGAAGAGTTCAACCAAACCGATAGCAGATACGATGGTTGTATCTTTAAGAGCGATAACGAATTGGTTAACAAAGTTTGGCAACATCAATTTAGTCGCTTGTGGCAAGATAATCTTACGCATGGTTTTTCCATAAGAGATACCCAAGCTTCGGCTGGCTTCCATTTGGCCAACCGGAACGGCCTGAATACCACCACGAACGATTTCAGCGATATAAGCAGCAGCATTGAGTGATAGGGCAATGGTACCAGCTACAAAGTCGTTAATTGGACTTTGTTGGCCTGTGATGGACTCGATGAAGTTTGGAATTCCCCAGAAGATGAAGGCTGCAAGAATCATCAAAGGAATACCACGGATAACGTCAACGAAAATCTCAGAGATCACACGAAGAGATTTGTAGGGGCTAACGCTAAACATACCGAAGATAATCCCGATAACAATAGCAATAGCAAATGAGATAAGAGCTAGAGCAAGAGTGATACCAAGTCCGCTAAGGAGCTGTTTGTAGTTATTTTGAAGCAAGCCCCAGATAGTTGTTTCGTCAACAGTGCTTGTTGAAGTAGTTGAAGATTCGCTAGCTAGGTATTTGTCAAGAATCTTTTGGAATTCACCGTTTGCTTTAAGGTTTGCAAGTCCGTTGTTGAACATTTCAATCAATTCTGGATTTGCTCCTTTTTTAACGGCAAAGGCTGTTTCACCGATTGGAGTTCCAGCGATTGGTGTTTTCAATTTTTGCCCTTGACTGATAGAATATTTGAGGACAGGCTCATCATCCATAACCGCATCGATTGCCCCAGTATTTAAACTGTCATACATTGAAGAACCATCAGCGAAGGTTTTGATTTTGTAACCGTATTTGCTTTGATTTTCTGTTAGGAATGTTTGAGAAGCAGTTCCGTTTTTAACACCAACTGTCTTCCCTTTCAAATCTTCATAAGAAGCAATGGTACTTGATTCTTTGACACCAAGGATTGTATTAGCAGTGTAGTAGGATTCTGAGAAGTCAAAAGTTGCCTTACGAGCATCTGTGACAGACATACCAGCAATGATACCATCAGCTTGTCCAGCTTGAACAGCACTGATAGCGGCATCAAAACCAGGGTTGGTGATTTCAATTTCGAAACCTTGGTCTTTAGCGATAGCCTTAATCAAGTCCATATCAATACCAGTAAATTGGTTGCTTGAGTTTTGGAACACAAAAGGTGCAAAAGAAGAATCGCTGGCAATGATGTATTTAGCTTTAACAGGAATGGCTTTTAAGCCTGCTAGAGTAGTTGTAGTTGGCACTGCTGAAGATGATGAAGCAGTCCATTTCTTGATGATTTTATCAAGACTACCATCTTTTTTCATTTCAGCCAAGGCTTGGTTAAATTCAGTAACTAGGTGCTCGTATTTGCTACCTTTTTTAACACCGAAAGCAAAGCTACCTACAGCTTCACCATCCATTTCAATATGGAGGTCTTGCCCTTGGTTAATGGCATATTCGATAACAGGTTTGTCATCCATCATGGCATCGATGGCACCAGCACTCAAGCTGTTGTTCATCAAATCACTAGTGTCAAATGTTTTAATAGTAAAGCCGTATTTATCTTTGATTGTTTCAAGAAAACGTTGAGCAGCAGTTCCGTTTTTAACACCAACGGTTTTGCCAGTTAATTGGTCATATTTACTAATCTTGTGTGCCTTTGTAGTAGCAATGACAACTTTTGTATCATAGTAAGTATCAGACATGGTGAAAACTTTTTCACGTTCTTTCGTCTTTGTCATCCCTGCCATGATAGCGTCAGCTTGACCAGCTTGAACCGCATTTACCGCTGCGTCAAATCCAGGATAGGACATCTGAATGTTCCATCCTTTAATCTCTGCGACTTTGTTGATAATATCAACATCAATTCCTTTATAAGTTTGATCTGAATCTTTAAACTCAAAAGGTGCATAGGCGGTATCAGAAACAATCTTAATCGTTTCAGCTTTCGCAATACCTAATGAGAAAATTGGGAATAAAATTAGCAAAAATGCTAGAAATTTTTTCTTCATTTTTAGTCTCCTTTTCCGAATATTTTCCCATTATATCAGAAAAAGTAAAAAAAGGCAAATTTTTTATATTTTTGTGTTAGAAAATGTAACATCGTTTTTTATTTTCTTTCTTGAATTGCTACTACAAAGTGCTATAATAATAGTATATAGTAGAAGAAAAGAGGGCAAGAATATGAAGAACAAGAGAATATTTAAAGACTTCCAAGCTTCTCAAATGCGGTTAAACCTCTACACAAGCCCCTTGTTAGCCTTTGTTTTTGTCTTTATAGGAGAGTTTGTGGCTTATACTTTGTATGGTATTAGTTTGTTAGCTCTCATCGGACTTGCTAGAAATTTTGGAGAGGCTGGTCAAAATCTTGCAACCTACTTGCAGACCTTGCAGCAGAGCTTGATGGATAAAACAAGTGACTTTCATTTAATTTTAGAATTGCTGGCCTTTGGTTTTATACTTAACACTGTGTTCAGATGGACTAGAAAAGTTGAGAAAAGATCTATTCGAACCTTGGGATTTTATAGAGAGAATTTCCTCAGCAATCTTCTGAAAGGATTTGGGCTAGGTCTAGCACTTTTTCTTCTGACCTTGTTAGGTTTGGTAGGCTTAGGGCAATATCGTTTGGAATCAATTCACTTAAATCCTTATTCGCTTGCCTTTGTTGTCTTTACTATCCCATTTTGGATTTTACAGGGGACAGCAGAAGAAGTGGTATCCCGTGCTTGGCTCCTTCCTCAATTGGCTTCACGAACCAATTTAAAACTTGCTGTTCTTATATCTAGCCTGTTCTTCACCCTACTTCATATGGGCAATTCTGGTCTAACACCACTATCTCTAGTGAATCTCTTTTTATTCGGAGTTGCCATGGCTCTTTACCTTCTCAAAACTGATACAGTTTGGGGTGTTGCAGGTATTCATGGAGCCTGGAATTTTGCTCAGGGAAATCTCTTTGGGATTTTAGTTAGTGGTCAACCATCAGGAACGTCTCTGATGACCTTTTTACCACAAGGCAATCAAGGCTGGCTATCAGGTGGTTCTTTTGGCATAGAAGGTTCTATCATGACAAGTCTGGTCTTACTACTGCTGATTGTCTATCTCGCCTATCAATTAAAGAAAGAAAATGAAAGGATATGACTTTGGTCTGTCCTTTTCTTCGTGAAAATGCTACAAGTATGCTAAAATAGGAATAGCATATCGAGAGAGGATTCTTATGATCAATCGTATTACAGATAATCAATTTAAACTAGTATCAAAATACCAACCTTCAGGAGATCAACCCCAAGCTATCGAGCAGTTGGTTGATAATATCGAGGGTGGAGAAAAAGCTCAGATTCTGATGGGAGCGACCGGAACAGGGAAGACCTATACCATGAGTCAAGTCATTTCCAAAGTCAATAAACCAACTCTGGTTATTGCCCACAATAAAACTCTAGCAGGCCAGCTCTATGGAGAATTTAAGGAATTTTTCCCTGAAAATGCAGTTGAGTATTTTGTGTCTTACTATGACTATTACCAGCCAGAAGCCTATGTCCCTTCTAGTGATACCTATATTGAAAAGGATAGCTCTGTCAATGATGAGATTGATAAGCTCCGACACTCAGCGACTTCAGCTCTTTTGGAGCGCAATGATGTTATCGTCGTGGCTTCAGTCTCTTGTATCTATGGTTTGGGTTCGCCCAAGGAATACGCTGATAGTGTCGTGAGTCTCCGTCCAGGTCTTGAAATTTCTCGTGATAAACTCTTGAATGACTTGGTTGATATCCAGTTTGAACGTAATGATATTGATTTCCAACGGGGAAGATTTCGTGTGCGTGGGGATGTAGTGGAGATTTTCCCAGCATCTCGTGATGAACATGCCTTTCGAGTAGAATTCTTTGGAGATGAAATTGACCGTATTCGTGAGGTTGAAGCTTTGACAGGTCAGGTCTTGGGAGAAGTGGATCATTTAGCGATTTTCCCAGCTACTCACTTTGTGACCAATGACGACCACATGGAAGTTGCCATTGCTAAAATTCAAGCAGAATTAGAAGAGCAGTTAGCTATCTTTGAAAAGGAAGGTAAATTGCTTGAAGCTCAACGTTTGAAACAGAGGACAGAGTATGATATCGAAATGCTGCGTGAGATGGGCTATACCAACGGGGTTGAAAACTATTCACGCCACATGGATGGACGGAGCGAAGGTGAGCCTCCTTATACGCTTCTCGACTTCTTCCCAGATGATTTCTTGATCATGATTGATGAGAGCCACATGACCATGGGGCAGATTAAGGGTATGTACAATGGAGACCGTTCTCGTAAGGAAATGTTAGTAAATTACGGTTTCCGTTTGCCGTCTGCCTTGGACAATCGTCCTCTCCGTCGTGAGGAGTTTGAAAGCCATGTCCATCAGATTGTTTACGTTTCAGCGACACCTGGTGACTATGAAAATGAACAGACCGAGACAGTGATTGAGCAAATCATTCGTCCAACGGGACTCTTGGATCCTGAGGTGGAAGTTCGTCCGACTATGGGACAGATTGATGACCTCTTAGGTGAAATCAATGCCCGTGTTGAAAAGAACGAACGAACCTTTATTACCACCTTGACCAAGAAGATGGCAGAGGACTTGACCGACTATTTCAAGGAAATGGGCATCAAGGTCAAGTACATGCACTCGGATATCAAGACCTTGGAACGGACGGAGATTATCCGTGACCTGCGCTTGGGTGTCTTTGATGTCTTGGTCGGAATTAACCTGCTCCGTGAAGGGATTGACGTACCTGAAGTGAGTCTCGTAGCCATTCTTGATGCTGACAAGGAAGGTTTCCTTCGTAACGAACGTGGACTCATCCAGACTATTGGACGTGCTGCCCGTAACAGCGAAGGGCATGTTATCATGTATGCGGACACTGTGACTCAGTCTATGCAACGTGCTATGGATGAAACGGCCCGTCGTCGCAAAATCCAGATGGCTTATAATGAAGAGCATGGTATCGTGCCTCAGACAATCAAGAAAGAAATCCGTGACCTGATTGCTGTGACCAAGGCAGTTGCTAAGGAAGAAGACAAGGAAGTCGATATCAATAGCCTCAACAAACAAGAACGCAAAGAACTCGTCAAGAAACTAGAAAAACAAATGCAGGAAGCCGTCGAAGTGCTTGACTTTGAACTGGCAGCTCAGATTCGTGATATGATGCTGGAAGTGAAGGCGTTGGGGTAGGAATACCCATACTAAATAAAATTTATAATTGAATTGCTTACAAGGAGAATGTAGTCATGAAAAAACTGTTACTGTTTCTATTTTTTGTTGTAAATATAGTCCCTTTATTTTTTATTCTACGTATTGCTTTCTTATTCTTCACAACAACTTATGATATTTTCCCCGAAGCAAATATAAAGGAAGTAGAAATTGCTACTAGAAGAACTCTTGATTTGTATGGCTTTAAAGGTAATGTGAAGGTTACAAACTTTTCTAGAGATAAATGGCTTTCTCAAGACTATAAAATTGAATACTTATATAGTGAAGAAATTAACGGGAGAAGTATTACTGCGAGTGATGTTTTGATTTATCATCCAAAATCCTCAAAAAGTAATCCTAAAAAAACAGAGGGGGAATTGATTTATGATGGGACTACAAAAACAATGTTACAAGAATTCTCAGGGATGGCACATGAACTTCTCAATCATAAACCAGAAACAATTTCATATAAAGAAAAAGTAGAGAGTTTTTTCAAGCAATTTGAGAATCCAAATCTAGAATATGTAAATACTTATTGGAGTGTCGATGAGAAAGCAGAGAATATTACAGAATATTATGATTTCATAGATAAGAATCGTAAGGAGGGGAAACCTTTTCAAGGTTTATATGATCTCCCTATTGATGAATTTCTGGCAAAAGGAATCATTAAAGGTCATGTTATCTATAAAGATATTGTGTTAGAAGAAGGACACAAGGATTATTTTAATGGTGAAGGTGGTCTGAAAGAGTTTATCAAAAATGGAATAGATAGCGCAGACCTTGCAGACGCATTTTATGAAATCTCTTATTATTACGCCGGAAAAAGTGGGAAAAGTTATCGTTCTGGTAGCAAGACAACTTTAAAAATTCAAAATCATAAAATGAAGGATTATGGAATTAATAATGACTAAAAACTTTTTCATTAAGTATTTTAGTTCGATATTAATAATGGATTTGGAACAACATACAGTCCATCGATTATTGAAGTATAAACATGAAAAGAAAAGGAGTCATCCATCTTGAAACACTTAACTTTATTTAGAATAGTCTATATGATTTTACTAGGATTTGTCCTTATCGATTTTTGCCTATCAATATTTGGTTTATCGTTTACTCCCATTCTTTGGGATAGTTGGCTTTTCCTTTTAGTGATTACTCTTTTTATTCGTTTTTGTAGACACCTGGTAATTCTAGACCTTCTCTTTGGAATATTTGGAATACAATTCATTCCCATGATATTTCATACAGGACAATTTTTACCAGTTATTTTAGCTATCGCTCACATTCTTAGTTATTGTTTCAAGGAACGATACCGTATTTTTGAAGGAATCCGTAGTACTATTTGTAGTTTATATATATGGATATTTATGTTTGTTATTTTTGCCTTTATGCCACAAATCCCTCTTCCAATAACACTTGATTTTGAAGTTCAGGAACAAGAAATTGTCATTAAAAAAGGATATTTGCTTCATGAAGTAAATGATTACCACGAACGAATTAATCCTTTCATTATGAAGTCTGAAATTAGCCATGAAAAAGTCATTTAATATAGAAAGTGAGTACTATGTCCCGTTCCCAATTAACGATTTTAACAAATATTTATCTGATTGAAGCTCTCGAAACATAGTGCGTGGTCATGCAGTATCGCTCTCCTGAAACCAATCGCTGTTCTGGTTATGGCTTTTGGGGAGGGCATGTCATCATGTATGCGGACACTGTGACTCAGTCTATGCAACGTGCTATCGATGAAACTGCCCGTCGTCGGAAAATCCAGATGGCCTATAATGAAGAACACGGTATTGTGCCTCAGACAATCAAGAAAGAAATCCGTGACCTGATTGCTGTGACCAAGGCAGTTGCTAAGGAAGAAGACAAGGAAGTCGATATCAATAGCCTAAACAAACAAGAGCGCAAAGAACTTGTTAAGAAACTCGAAAAACAAATGCAAGAAGCCGTCGAAGTGCTTGACTTTGAACTAGCGGCTCAGATACGTGATATGATGTTGGAAGTCAAGGCCTTGGATTAAGGAGAAGAAAATAAATGACGGTTATTATTAAATCAATGGAAACTCCTGAAGAGATAGAAGGTAAATCACTTGTTCACTGGAAAGCGTGGAGAGAAGCTTATGACGACCTTTTGCCTGCAGAATTTCAGGAGACAATGACATTAGAAAGATGTCGATTCTTTAGTCAAAAGTTTCCAGAAAATACATTGATTGCGATGGATGGTCTGAAGGTAGTTGGTTTTATAAGTTATGGCAACTTTCGTGATGAGACTATTCAAGCTGGTGAAATTATTGCTTTATATGTTTTAAAAGACTATTATGGAAAAGGTATCGCACAAAAGTTAATGAAAGCAGCTTTGATTGCTCTTGATCATTTTTCTGAAATTTTCTTATGGGTATTGAAAGATAATAAGCGCGCCATTGCTTTCTATCAAAAAATGGGCTTTACTTTTGATGGACAAGAAAAGATGCTTGAACTTGGAAAGCCTATAAAGGAAAAACGGATGGTATTCTATTCTAAATAATTTTAAAAAGTAGAAGCTAATGGTACTGGTACCAAGTCTAAAAATTTAATAAATTAGAAAGCGAGTAAATTTATGTCCCGTTCCCAATTAACAATTTTAACAAACATTTGTCTGATTGAAGACCTCGAAACTCAGCGCGTGGTGATGCAGTATCGCGCTCCTGAAACCAATCGCTGGTCAGGTTATGCCTTTCCAGGAGGCCATGTAGAAAATGGCGAATCTTTCGCAGAGTCTGTTATTCGTGAAATCTATGAAGAAACAGGATTGACTATCCAAAATCCTCAACTTGTCGGCATTAAAAATTGGCCACTGGATACAGGTGGGCGCTATATTGTCGTTTGTTATAAGACAACTGAGTTCTCTGGTACCCTTCGCTCTTCAGATGAAGGAGAAGTTTCTTGGGTGCAAAAAGACCAGATTCCAAACTTGGATCTGGCCTATGATATGTTACCCTTGATGGAGATGATGGAAGCTCCTGACAAATCTGAATTTTTCTACCCTCGCCGTACAGAAGACGATTGGGAAAAGAAAATTTTCTAGTCTTTTACTAAATAACCGAGCTGATCCAAGGCCTCCTCGATATAGCGGAGGTCTTGTTGTGTTTCAGCTTCGACTAGGTGGTAATGGATGCCATCTGTCAATTCAGACAGAGGTCTAAAGTCAGAATGCTCGACTTGTTCTAGAAAATGCTGAACATCTCGGCGACAAGACAGTTTAAGCAAGGTTTCAATTTCTCCATAAACGGGATGGTCAATCAAGGTATTTTGAACACGTCCACCATTATCTACGATAGCAAGGAGTTCTTGACCGATTTCTTCAACTTCATGTTTCACTTTGAAAAGTTTGTGGACGTATGGATTGACATCAACTTGCTTATAGACGTAGCCACGATTAGTGGATAGGATAGGAGCGCCATCGGCTCTCAAAATTGCAATGTCCTGTACAATGACCTGGCGTGTAACATGGAAATGTTCAGCTAAACTTTGGCCATTGAGGGCTTTAGGAGCTTCTTTCAAGAGTTGGAGAAGGGCTTGTTTGCGATCTTTTGTCATAGTTCTTCCTTTTAACGGCGTTTTCGAAGCACTTTATAGACAGCTAGTGCTAATGTATAGTCTACCATACTATGGATAATTGTACCAAATCCAACTAGCACAAATAGAACATAAAACATATTTTCTACATTGGTACCAGAAGTTGCGTAAAAAAGGACACAGGCTAATACTTCAGCAAGGGCATGGATAAGCGCTAAAACAAAGTTAAAAACCCAAGAAGATTTTGGTTTATCTAGTGTATCGGGGAATTTTTGTAGGTAAAGAGCCCCCAAAGTCCCAAAAAAGATATGGGAAAAAGCTCGAAAAACGATAACCATGGGATAGCCAGCCATCAAAAATCCAAAACTAGAGGCTAGGATGACAAAAACAGCCATCAAGGGCGACAAGAACATAGCGATAAAAATAGCGATGTGGCTTCCCAAAGTGTAAGAAGCAGGTGGAATGACAATCTTAAAAGGCATAACAATTGGAATCAAAATCGCAATAGCCGTTAAAAGAGCAGTCATTGTCATAAATTGTGTCTTTTTCCGTGTATTCATAAGAATCTCCTTTTTATCTGTATATACACTAGTATAGTACAATAAACAAGACAATAAAGCAAGAATTTACTTAAGTTTATAGGTCGTTTTTTAGTTAAAAGTTAGTAAAGATTTCACTAAAAAGAAACTGTATAGAGCAAAATCTCCACCTTCAAGCATGAAAGCGGAGATTGTTTTTATTTTTTCAAAGTCTGTAGTCTTGGAACAATGGCTAGGGTTAGAACTGCGGAAATGACTAATTCGGCAATCGAATTTGTTGAGATAACAGTTGCTAGGAGTTTTTGGATATTACCATCAAAGACATTTCCAAAAAGGTAGAAAATTCCACCAAGTACAAAGACTGTGTTGGTAAGTGAACCAAGGGCACCAGCTAGAATCAGACCAGTTTTATTTTTCATCAGTTTATAAACTAGATACGGAGTCAAACCAATCAAAATACGTGGGACGATGGCAATGATAGCTGAGTAGATGTTTCCGTTTGGTACAAATGGGGAGAAGAGGTAACTTGTCGGTAGAATTGTAATCGTGTTAACAGTTAAGCTAAGTAGCCCCATCAAAAATCCAAGTGTAACTCCAACGCGTGGACCGTAAATAATGCTGGCAATAATGACAGGAATATGAACGATAGTCGGTTTGATTGGAAATGGAAAAAGGTTAAAGATAAGTGAGCTCAGAAAGTGTATCACGAGCATGGTTGCAAAAAAGATAGCAATAGGTGCAATATTAGAGCGTTTTTTCATCGAGAGTTTCCTTTATTCTTTCTAAAATAATTGTGAGATCGGCTAAGGCTCCTCTTCCGTGGTCTCCACAAGCTAGTAGGGATTCCTTAGGAGCAATCAGCTGATAGCCGTAGGTTTCTAATGTTTTCAGATTAGCCTGAGTTGCTGGATGGTCATACATTTTTGTATTCATAGCTGGTGCGATGAGTTTGGGAATATGACTTGGCAAGGCTAGAGCCATACAAGTTACCATGTTGTCCGCAAAGCCGTGGGCTAGTTTTGCAATAGTGTTAGCAGTTGCAGGAGCCACGATAAATAAATCTGTTTCTTTTCCAAGTTCGATATGATTGACTTGATCTGGATAGGGTTCCTTCATGACATCCAAGTGGACAGGATTCTGAGATAAGACCTGTAGTGTCAAAGGTTGGATAAACTCTGTAGCGGCCTCAGTCATTAAGACAGTGACTTGATGGCCTTGTTTTTTTAGAGAACTGACTAAATCTGCCGACTTGTAAGAGGCGATTGAGCCCGTTACAGCCAAGAGAATGTGTGCCATAGCTTTCCTTTCTAAGAATGATAGGCTTGAATTTTTTCAAGGAGGAGTTTTGCAATTTCTTCTTTAGTCTGGGCTGTTTGAAGATAATCTTTCTCAACAAAGATTGCACGATGCTGGTTTGCTGAGATTTGAGTCAGGTCATTTGCGATAATCAAGTCTGCTTGGTTCTTGATAAGACTTTTTCTGGCAATCTCGATGAGATAATCCTCAGAGACATCAACCAGCAGTTTGAAACCAATCAGATGAATAGTAGGATTCCATTCCTTGACTAGAGAGATGATTTTGGATGTTTTTTTCAGGAATAAAACCTGAACCTTATCAGTCGAAGAAATCTTAGCCTGATGATTTTGCTTGCTTAAAAATTCTTCCAAATTGGAGCTAGACTGAACTTCCTCTAGACCTGTCATATAAACAGGAGTGTAATCGGACACAGCCATTGAGTGAATCAAGACCTGATAGTCCTTGACACGTTCTTGCATTTCAAGGAGAAGGTCCTTGGTATTGTTAATTTCTCGAATGCTTAGGTTGGGATGGGCTTCTGGCTTCAGAGCTCGTTTTGTTGTTATCAAACAAACTTCATGCCCTGCAGCAAGCAAGGTTTCTGTGATGATTTTGCCCAAGTGACCTGTAGAATGGTTAGTGATAGAACGGACGCTATCGATAGCTTCACTGGTACCGCCCGATGTAACTAAAATTTTCATAGCACTATTGTACACAAAAATAAACGGTAAGTAAAATGAAAGCAATAAAAATTTGGTAAAAGGAAAGAATATAGTTTCAAACTATAAAGCCATATAAAATTTAAGAAAGGACTCTAAAAACCTTAAAAATAGGGATATTTACGAACGTTTAGAGAGTTTTAGGATGTTAAAAATCTTGTTTTGTGTTATAATGAATTATCATATAAGAGGTTAGAGGAGTTTTGAATGAAAACAGATATTGAAATCGCACAGAGTATTGAGTTGAAGCCAATCGTTGATGTTGTAGAGAAACTTGGTATTTCTTACGATGATTTAGAGTTGTACGGAAAGTACAAGGCTAAGCTCAGCTTTGATAAAATTCGTGCAGTTGAGAGCTATCCAGTTGGAAAATTGATTCTGGTTACTGCCATCAACCCAACACCTGCAGGTGAAGGAAAATCAACCATTACCATTGGTCTTGCGGATGCCTTGAATAAGATTGGCAAGAAAACCATGATTGCTATTCGCGAACCATCTCTTGGTCCAGTAATGGGGATTAAGGGTGGTGCTGCTGGTGGTGGTTACGCCCAAGTGCTGCCAATGGAAGACATCAACCTCCACTTTACGGGGGACATGCATGCCATTACGACTGCCAACAATGCTCTTTCTGCCTTGATTGACAACCATTTGCACCAAGGCAATGAGCTGGGAATTGACCAACGTCGTATCCTTTGGAAACGTGTTGTGGACTTGAACGACCGTGCACTTCGTCATGTTACAGTTGGGCTTGGTGGTCCTCTAAACGGAATTCCACGTGAGGATGGCTTTGATATTACCGTTGCTTCAGAGATAATGGCCATTCTTTGCTTGGCTACGGATATCGAGGACTTGAAACGCCGTTTGGCTAATATTGTTATCGGTTATCGCTATGATCGTACACCTGTTTCTGTAGGTGATTTGCAGGTTGAAGGTGCCTTAGCTTTGATTTTGAAGGATGCGATTAAGCCGAACCTAGTTCAGACAATTTACGGAACACCTGCCTTTGTGCACGGTGGTCCATTTGCCAATATTGCTCACGGATGTAACTCTGTCTTGGCAACTACAACAGCCCTTCACTTGGCTGATTACACAGTTACTGAAGCTGGTTTTGGTGCAGATCTTGGTGCCGAGAAATTCCTTGATATTAAGACACCAAACTTGCCAACATCTCCAGATGCAGTAGTTATTGTTGCAACCCTTCGTGCCCTTAAGATGAATGGTGGCGTGGCTAAAGATGCTCTGACAGAGGAAAATGTGGAGGCGGTTCGTGCCGGTTTTGCTAACTTGAAACGTCACGTTGAAAATATCCGTAAATTTGGAGTACCTGCAGTCGTAGCTATTAACGAATTTGTATCTGATACAGAAGCCGAAATTGCAGCCTTGAAAGAACTTTGTGCCTCAATCGATGTTCCGGTTGAACTAGCAAGTGTCTGGGCTGATGGTGCCGAAGGTGGTGTAGCACTTGCTGAAACGGTTGTCAAGACTATCGCTGAAACCCCAGCTAACTATAAACGTTTGTATGACAATGACCTTTCTGTCCAAGAAAAGATTGAAAAGATTGTTACTGAAATCTACCGTGGTAGCAAAGTGAACTTTGAGAAGAAAGCTCAAACACAAATCGCTCAAATCGTTCAAAACGGTTGGGACAAATTGCCAATCTGTATGGCTAAAACTCAATACAGTTTCTCAGATAATCCAAATGCACTTGGAGCACCTGAAAACTTTGAAATTACTATTCGTGAATTGGTACCAAAATTAGGTGCAGGCTTTATCGTTGCCTTAACTGGCGATGTCATGACCATGCCAGGCCTACCAAAACGTCCAGCAGCTCTCAACATGGATGTTGAAAGTGATGGAACAGTATTAGGTTTGTTCTAGTATATTGAAATTGACTTTATACTCTTCGAAAATCTCTTCAAACCACGTCAGCTTCACCTTGCCGTACTCAAGTACAGCCTGCGGCTAGCTTCCTAGTTTGCACTTCGATTTTCATTGAGTAATAAATGAGTTTGGAGATTTTAATCCAAGCTCATTTTTTATCCAGATATAAGGTGCCGTCTTCTAGACGTAACCAGTCTAGGTAAAGATATTTTCCCTGAATTCTGATATAATAGAAACATTGACTTCAAGAGTAAGGAAGAGAAGATGAACGCATTATTAAATGGAATGAATGACCGTCAAGCTGAGGCGGTGCAAACGACAGAAGGTCCCTTGTTAATCATGGCAGGGGCTGGTTCTGGAAAGACCCGAGTGTTGACCCACCGCATTGCTTATCTGATTGATGAAAAGCTAGTCAATTCGTGGAATATCTTGGCCATTACCTTTACCAACAAGGCTGCGCGTGAGATGAAAGAGCGTGCTTATAACCTTAATCCAGCCACTCAGGACTGTCTGATTGCGACCTTCCACTCCATGTGTGTGCGTATTTTGCGTCGCGATGCGGACCATATTGGCTACAATCGTAATTTTACAATTGTCGACCCTGGTGAACAGCGAACGCTCATGAAACGCATTCTCAAGCAGTTGAACCTGGATCCAAAAAAATGGAATGAACGGAGCATTTTAGGGACTATTTCCAATGCCAAGAATGATTTGATTGATGATGTAGCTTATGCTGCCCAAGCTGGCGATATGTACACGCAAATCGTGGCCCAGTGTTATACTGCTTACCAAAAAGAACTTCGTCAGTCAGAGTCGGTTGACTTTGATGATTTGATTATGCTGACCTTGCGTCTTTTTGATCAAAATCCTGATGTTTTGACTTATTACCAGCAAAAATTCCAATACATCCATGTTGATGAGTACCAAGATACAAACCACGCTCAGTACCAACTTGTCAAACTCTTGGCTTCGCGCTTTAAAAACATCTGTGTTGTTGGGGATGCGGACCAGTCTATCTACGGTTGGCGTGGTGCTGATATGCAGAATATCTTGGACTTCGAAAAGGATTATCCCCAAGCCAAGGTTGTCTTGTTAGAAGAAAACTATCGTTCAACTAAAACCATTCTCCAAGCGGCCAACGAGGTCATTAAAAACAATAAAAACCGCCGTCCTAAGAATCTCTGGACCCAGAATGCGGATGGAGAACAAATCGTTTACTATCGTGCCAATGATGAGCTAGATGAGGCTGTATTTGTAGCCAGAACTATCGATGAACTTGGTCGGAGTCAAAACTTCCTTCACAAGGATTTTGCAGTTCTTTATCGTACTAATGCGCAGTCCCGTACTATTGAGGAAGCCTTGCTCAAGTCAAATATTCCTTATACCATGGTTGGCGGAACCAAGTTCTACAGCCGTAAGGAAATCCGAGATATTATCGCTTACCTCAATCTTATTGCCAATTTGAGTGACAATATCAGTTTTGAGCGTATTATCAACGAACCGAAACGTGGAATTGGCCCAGGTACAGTTGAGAAAATCCGTGACTTTGCCAATATGCAAGACATGTCCATGCTAGATGCTTCAGCAAACATTATGTTGTCTGGCATCAAGGGGAAGGCAGCCCAGTCTATTTGGGATTTTGCCAATATGATTCTGGATTTGCGGGAGCAACTGGACCAGTTAAGTATTACTGAGTTGGTTGAAGCAGTCCTAGAAAAAACAGGTTATGTCGATATTCTTAATGCCCAAGCGACCTTAGAAAGCAAGGCTCGGGTAGAAAACATCGAGGAGTTCCTTTCTGTAACGAAAAACTTTGATGACACCTCTGATGGGCCAGAAGAGGAAACTGGTCTGGACAAACTAAGTCGTTTCTTAAATGACCTGGCCTTGATTGCTGATACAGATTCAGGTAGTCAGGAGACATCAGAAGTTACCCTAATGACCCTGCATGCTGCCAAAGGTCTCGAGTTTCCAGTTGTCTTTTTGATTGGGATGGAAGAAAATGTCTTTCCGCTTAGTCGCGCGGCTGAGGATCAAGATGAATTGGAAGAAGAACGCCGTCTGGCCTATGTAGGAATTACGCGTGCAGAGAAAATTCTCTATCTGACAAATGCCAACTCGCGCCTGCTTTTTGGTCGTACCAACTACAACCGTCCGACTCGTTTTATTAACGAAATCAGCTCAGACTTACTTGAGTATCAAGGTCTGGCTCGTCCTGCAAATTCAAGCTTTAAGGCATCTTATAGCAGTGGCGGCCTTGCCTTTGGTCAAGGAATGAGCTTAGCCCAGGCCCTTCAAGACCGTAAACGCAGTGCGGCTCCAAAGACTATCCAGTCAAGCGGTCTCCCATTTGGTCAATTTACAGCTGGTGCAAAATCAGCTTCTAGTGAGGCAAATTGGTCCATTGGTGACATTGCTCTCCACAAGAAATGGGGAGAGGGAACTGTTCTGGAAGTTTCAGGTAGCGGTGCTACGCAGGAATTAAAAATAAATTTCCCAGAAGTAGGTTTGAAAAAACTTTTAGCTAGTGTAGCCCCAATTGAGAAAAAAATCTAATTTTCCATCCTTCTCACGAATAATAAAGTGAGGAGGATTTTTATGTACAGTATTTCATTTCAAGAAGATTCACTATTACCAAGAGAAAGACTGGCCAAGGAAGGAGTCGAAGCGCTCAGTAATCAAGAGTTGCTAGCTATTTTACTCAGGACAGGAACACGTCAAGCTAGCGTTTTTGAAATTGCCCAGAAAGTTTTGAACAACCTTTCAAGCCTAACGGATTTGAAAAAAATGACCCTGCAGGAATTGCAGAGTCTGTCTGGTATCGGGCGTGTTAAGGCTATAGAATTACAAGCTATGATTGAACTGGGGCATCGTATTCACAAACATGAAACTATTGAGATGGAAAGTATTCTCAGCAGTCAAAAGCTGGCCAAGAAGATGCAACAGGAGTTGGGACATAAAAAACAAGAGCACCTGGTGGCGCTCTATCTCAATACTCAAAATCAAATCATCCATCAACAGACCATTTTTATCGGCTCAGCTACTCGTAGTATTGCTGAACCACGTGAGATTCTTCACTATGCTATCAAGCATATGGCGACCTCTCTTATCTTGGTCCACAATCATCCTTCAGGAGCGGTAGCCCCTAGCCGAAATGATAATCATGTCACTAAACTTGTAAAAGAAGCCTGTGACCTGATGGGGATTGTCCTCTTGGACCATTTGATTGTCTCTCATTCTAATTACTTTAGTTATCGTGAAAAGACGGATTTAATCTAAAGTTCATTTACGACATAGTCAAAGAGGTTTTTATCCTTGGGGCGATTTTCAAATAGAAATTCTGGGTGCCATTGGACACCGAGAAAGGCAAAATCATCCGTACTCATGACAGCTTCAATGATACCATCTTTAGGATCATGAGCCGCAATCTTTAAATTTGGTGCTAAATCTTTGATGCTCTGGTGGTGGAAGGAGTTGATATGGGAAATTTCTCCATAGATTTCTCGAAGAACTGTATCAGGCTCTGTCACCAAGCGTTGAGTTGTGTACTCAGCAGAACAATCTTGCCAGTGGTCTTCTATATCTTGATACAAAGTTCCACCCATGGCAACGTTAAAGAGTTGAGTCCCACGACAGACGGAGAAAATAGGCTTTTTCTGTTTAATAGCTTCCTTGATGAGGGCCAGTTCGAAGATGTCTCTTTGAAGGTGGTAGTCATCGCTATCGATGGTTTTTGGTTCACCATAGAATTTTGGGTCAACATTTTGCCCACCTGTCAAGATGAGCTTGTCAATCAAACTGATATAGTGGCAGGCCATTTCTTGATTACCAATCGGTAGGATGATGGGAATCCCTCCAGCGTCTTTAACTCCTTCAACAAAGCCTTTTGCTGCGTAGCTCATCATGATGTCATCATCTGGATGAGTTTTTTCGTTTCCTGTAATCCCAATAACTGGTTTTTTCATAAAATGATTTTCGCTTTCTAATCCTCTTTTCGCATGAAGTAGAGGAGGGTTTGGAGTTCACTTGTCAAATCGACATACTGAACGACCACGTCTTTTGGTAAATGCAGATGGACTGGTGAAAAACTGAGAATTCCTTTCACGCCAGCATCAACCAATAGATTAGCAACTTCTTGTGACTTGACGCTAGGAACGGTCAGGATAGCAGTCTTCACATCAGCATCCTTGATTTTATCCTTGATTTGAGAAATTCCGTAAATAGGAATCCCATCAGGAGTTTGGGTACCAACTTCAGGATGGTCATCAAGATCAAAAGCCATGATAATCTTCATCTTGTTACGCTCGTGGAAGCGGTAGTGGAGAAGGGCATGGCCCATATTTCCAATACCAACCAGCATGACATTGGTAATGGAGTTATCGTTGAGCAAATCGGCAAAAAATGTCATCAGTTTTTTGACATCGTAGCCAAATCCACGCCGACCTAGTTCACCAAAATAGGAAAAATCACGACGTACGGTCGCGGAATCAATACCGATAGCCTCTGCAATTTGCTTAGAGTTGGCACGTTCAATCTTTTCTGCATGAAATCTCTTAAAAATTCGATAGTAGAGAGAGAGTCTTTTCGCTGTTGCTTTTGGAATAGCAGACTGTTTATCTTTCACAAAATCACAACCTTTCTATTCTTCTATTTTATAGAAACATTGTGAAAAAATCAACAAAAATAAGAAAAAACTAAGAAAAATCTTAGTTTTGATGTAAAAAATCTGCATGTGATAGAAATCGGTAGAGGTCTCCGACCAGACCCTGATAAACTTTCTGGCCATTAAAAGTCAGAGAAGTCACATAAAGTGTATCTGGTAGGGTCACACATCCTGACAGAGCCAGCATGAGAGCTTTATAATCCTCATACTTGAGTGTACGCTCTACATGATAGTTGTCCTTATAGGTCAGTTCAAACATATGGGACCTATCTTTCCGATTTTGTAAAGACACCACGTTCTACCAAGCTATCCATGAGGAAGTAGAATTTTTCCTGATGAATGTGGTGGTCTTCTGATTTGAAAATATCAACTAGACGTAGCCCAAACTTGTCAGTGATATTGATTTTAGCACCTGTAAGTTCCTTGTTAATGATGATTTTGAGTTGGAATCCCTCACCGCTGTTCGGCACTTTTTCCAAAAGGCGAGTCAATTCATAGTTACCAACCTTAGTCTCAAAAAAGGTGTTGTCCTTAAGGGTGAATTTTTTAACAGAAGGGCTAAGAGTGTAGTCGTAACGACAATTTTTTAACTGAATGGTTTTTTCAAATGCCATATGGCTAACCTCCGATAATTTCTTTTAAGGTTTTTGCGAGGGTATGTAGATCTTCAACAGTATTTTCTGGCGACAAACTGATACGAACGGATTCCTTCAAGCGTTCTGAATTTGCCCCGTACATGGCTTCAAGAACATGGCTGGATTGTACAATGCCTGCAGTGCAGGCTGAGCCAGTAGAGATTGAAATTCCAGCCAAATCTAGACGAAGGAGTAAGAGGTCATTTTTTTGGCCAGGAAATCCAATATTGAGAACATAGGGGAGATGGTGTTCGCCTCTATTCAGGTAATACTGAACTCCCTCTAGTTCTGCAAGGAAGGTAGTTTCTAAATTTTGTACATGTTGAAAATGCTCTACTTGTTTTTCTAGGTCTTCTTTTAGAGCTGCAACCATGCCTATTATGGCAGCTAAATTTTCAGTTCCTGCTCGTTTTTTCTGTTCTTGGTCTCCACCATGGAGATAGGAATCAAAGTCCATGCTAGAAGCGTAGAGAAAACCGATTCCCTTAGGACCATGGAATTTATGGGCAGAAGCAGTGAGAAAATCAATGCCCAATTCTTCTGGGTGTATAGGGATTTTACCAATAGCCTGAACTGCATCGACATGATAGGCGGCTGGGTGTTGCTTGAGTATTTGGCCAATTTCAGCAATGGGAAGTAGGTTTCCTGTCTCGTTATTGGCAAACATGGTAGAAACCAAAATCGTATCATCACGTAAGGATTCTTGGATTTGCTGGGCTGTGATTTCTTGATTTTCTGGCTGGATAATGGTTGCTTCAAACCCAAAGTTTTGAACCAAGTAATCAATGGTTTCAAGGACGGCATGGTGCTCAATGGCAGTTGTGATGATATGTTTTCCTTGTTCTTGGTGACGAAGGCAGTAGCCAATGATGGCAGTATTGTTTCCTTCAGTCCCACCAGAAGTGAAAAAGATATGTTGAGGTTTTGTTCCCAGTAATTGAGCTAGTTCCTGACGGGCTTCGCGTAAGAGCTTGCCAGCTTGACGGCCATGCCCATGAATACTAGAAGGATTTCCATGGGTTTCTTGCATAACCTTGGTCATAGCTGAAATAGCAACTGCTGACATGGGAGTCGTTGCAGCATTGTCCAAATAAATCAAAGAATCACCTTATTTCTTTTTGTTGTAGGCAAAGAGTGGGCTGACTGGTTTTCTTTCGTGAATACGGACGATAGCATCACCAATTAACTCACTAGCAGTGATGTAGCATACGTTTTTAGGAGTTTTTTCTTTTGTTGCTACTGAATCAGTCACAAGAATTTCTTTAATATTAGTATTGTCAAGAAGTTCAGCAGCTCCTTCGACGAAGAGACCGTGGCTAGAAACAGCATAAATTTCTGTAGCTCCTTCACGTTCAACGATTTTAGCAGCTTCAGAGAAGGTACGTCCTGTATTTAAAATATCGTCAATCAAGATAGCTTTCTTGCCTTCAACATCACCGATAATATAACCTTCGTTACGAGTTGCATCGTCTTGAGGGTAGTCGATAATGGCGATAGGAGCATCAAGATATTCAGCCAAGCTACGGGCACGTTTCACACCTGAATTTTTAGGGCTGACGACAACAACATCTGACCCAAGTAGACCCTTATCGCAGTAATGTTTTGCAAATAGAGGAACTGTGAAAAGGTTATCAACAGGAATGTCAAAGAAGCCTTGAACCTGAACGGCATGCAAATCAAGCGTAAGGACACGGTCAACTCCAGCCTTAACCAGCATATTAGCAACTAGTTTAGCTGTAAGTGGCTCACGAGGTGAAGCAATGCGGTCTTGACGTGCATAGCCAAAATATGGAAGGACAACGTTGATACTGTGGGCACTTGCGCGCACACAAGCGTCAACCATGATCAACAATTCCATTAGGTGGTTGTTAACAGGGAAACTTGTAGACTGGATGATGTAAACATCATAACCACGGACACTTTCTTCGATATTCACTTGGATTTCTCCGTCTGAAAATTGACGTGATGATAGTTTTCCAAGGGGTACACCAACAGCTTGTGCAATTTTCTGTGCAATCTCTTGGTTAGAGTTGAGTGCGAAAAGTTTCATGTTTTTTCTATCTGACATTATAGACCGTCCTCTGTAAACTTTTTAAATCCTAGCCATATCTGCCTAGCCTATATGAACTGGGATTTTTGTATTTTATCTCTTCTATTTTACCAAAAAATGGAGATTATTTCAGCTATTTTTCATGCTTTTGACAAATCGAACCAATTTTGAGGGAGCTTTTTGATAAGCGATCTGATTTTCATCTAAAAATTGCTGGAAATCTTGTTTCCCTTGCTCGTGATTTTCCACTTCAAGCTCTAATTCGTAATCTGTAATATCAAAGTACTGACTTTCATCTAGCGCCATGAGACCAATAGCTGTTTGCATTTCATAGCGAAGCGTTGTTAGACAGCCAAGAATCTGCCATTCACTAGTTTTAATACCATGTTTAGCCAATTCATCCAGTACTAGCCCTTGAGGAAGTTCTTTCTTGCTCAGATAGTTTTCAGCATCTTTTAGTTGCAATTTTTGATTGTATTCCATGTTTCCGACACTTTGTGGGACTTTGAGTGTCAATTCTGCCCAGTCTTCAAAGGTTCGAATACGCATAGCGACTTTCTTTTCTCGCAGTTCAAAATCAGGCGTGTCTATGTAGTAATTTTTTTGAAGAACAGGAGTGACGTCTGTGAACTGGTCTTTTAGACGATTGTATTCATCTTTTTTCAAGAGTGTTTTCAATTCAATTTCTAAATGTTTCATTTTTCTTACCTTTTCTTTATCGTTGAAAGCGGATTTATGGTATAATAAGCATTGTATTTATTGTATATGAATCTGGAGAAAAAATCAAAGGTATTTTTGAAGGATAATATGAGAACAAGGGAGAATATATGACCTTAGAATGGGAAGAATTTCTAGATCCTTACATTCAAGCTGTTGGTGAGTTAAAGATTAAACTTCGTGGTATTCGGAAGCAATATCGTAAACAAAATAAGCATTCTCCGATTGAGTTTGTGACTGGTCGAGTCAAACCGATTGAAAGTATCAAGGAAAAAATGGCTCGTCGTGGCATTACTTATGCGACCTTGGAACACGATCTGCAAGATATTGCCGGCTTGCGTGTGATGGTCCAGTTTGTAGATGACGTCAAGGAAGTAGTGGAGATTTTGCGCAAACGTCAGGATATGCGGATCATACAAGAGCGTGATTACATTACTCATCGAAAATCCTCAGGCTATCGTTCCTATCATGTGGTAGTTGAATATTCGGTTGATACCATTAATGGAGCTAAGACCATTTTGGCGGAAATTCAAATTCGTACCTTGGCTATGAATTTTTGGGCAACGATAGAACATTCTCTCAACTACAAGTACCAAGGGGATTTCCCAGAGGAAATTAAAAAGAGACTGGAAATTACTGCCAAAATTGCCCATCAGTTGGATGAAGAAATGGGTAAAATTCGAGATGATATCCAGGAAGCCCAGGCTCTTTTTGATCCTTTGAGTAGAAAATTAAATGACGGTGTAGGAAACAGTGACGATACAGATGAAGAATACAGGTAAACGAATTGACCTGATAGCAAATAGAAAACCGCAGAGTCAAAGGGTTTTGTATGAATTGCGAGATCGTTTGAAGAGAAATCAGTTTATACTCAATGATACCAATCCGGACATTGTCATCTCCATTGGTGGGGATGGTATGCTCTTGTCGGCTTTTCATAAGTACGAAAACCAGCTTGACAAGGTACGCTTTATCGGTGTTCACACTGGACATTTGGGCTTCTATACGGACTACCGTGATTTTGAGTTGGACAAGCTAGTGACTAATTTGCAGCTAGATACCGGAGCAAGAGTCTCTTACCCTGTTCTGAATGTGAAGGTTTTTCTTGAAAATGGTGAAGTGAAGATTTTTAGAGCACTGAATGAAGCCAGTATCCGCAGGTCTGATCGAACCATGGTGGCGGATGTTGTGATTAACGGTGTCCACTTTGAACGTTTTCGTGGAGATGGGCTAACAGTTTCGACACCGACTGGTAGTACGGCTTATAATAAGTCTCTTGGCGGTGCAGTGTTACATCCTACCATTGAAGCTCTTCAGTTGACGGAAATTGCCAGCCTAAATAATCGTGTCTATCGAACGCTGGGTTCGTCCATTATTGTTCCAAAGAAGGATAAGATTGAACTTATCCCGACGAGAAACGATTACCATACTATTTCGGTTGACAATAGCGTTTATTCCTTCCGCAATATTGAACGAATTGAGTATCAAATCGACCATCATAAGATTCACTTTGTCGCATCACCGAGCCATACCAGTTTCTGGAATCGTGTTAAGGACGCTTTTATCGGCGAGGTGGACGAATGAGATTTGAATTTATCGCAGATGAGCATGTCAAGGTCAAGACCTTTTTGAAAAAGCACGAGGTTTCTAAGGGGCTGCTGGCTAAGATTAAGTTTCGAGGTGGAGCTATTCTGGTCAATGACCAACCGCAAAATGCGACGTATCTATTGGATATTGGAGACCGCGTTGTCATTAATATTCCTGCTGAGGAAGGCTTTGAAACTCTAGAAGCTATCGAGCGCCCACTGGATATTCTCTATGAGGATGACCATTTTCTAGTCTTAAACAAACCCTATGGAGTGGCTTCTATTCCTAGTGTCAACCACTCCAATACAATCGCTAATTTTATCAAGGGTTACTACGTCAAGCAACACTATGAAAATCAGCAGGTTCACATTGTAACTAGACTTGATAGAGATACTTCTGGCTTGATGCTCTTTGCTAAGCACGGCTATGCCCATGCACGATTAGACAAGCAGTTGCAGAAGAAGTCCATTGAAAAACGTTACTTTGCTTTGGTTAAAGGTGATGGCCACTTGGAAGCAGAGGGGGAAATTATTGCTCCGATTGCGCGTGATGAAGACTCTATTATCACTAGAAGAGTAGCTAAAGGTGGGAAGTACGCCCATACTTCCTACAAGATTGTAGCATCTTATGGGAATATTCACTTGGTTGATATTCGCCTGCATACTGGACGAACCCACCAAATCAGAGTCCATTTTTCTCATATTGGTTTTCCTTTATTGGGAGATGACTTGTACGGTGGTAGTTTGGACGACGGCATCCAACGTCAGGCCCTGCATTGCCATTACCTATCCTTTTATCATCCATTTTTAGAGCAAGACTTGCAGTTAGAAAGTCCCTTGCCGGATGATTTTAGCAACCTTATTACCCAGTTATCAACTAATACTCTATAAAAACTAATTCAGAGTATAATTATTATCTTAAAGGAGAAAACTCATGGAAGTTTTTGAAAGTCTCAAAGCCAACTTGGTTGGTAAAAATGCTCGTATCGTTCTCCCTGAAGGGGAAGAACCTCGTATTCTTCAAGCGACTAAACGCCTGGTAAAAGAAACAGAAGTGATTCCTGTTTTGCTTGGAAATCCTGAAAAAATTAAAATTTATCTTGAAATCGAAGGTATCGAAGATGGTTATGAAGTCATCGATCCTCAACATTATCCTCAATTTGAAGAAATGGTCGCTGCCTTGGTAGAGCGTCGCAAGGGCAAAATGTCTGAAGAAGATGCACGCAAGGTTTTGGTTGAAGATGTCAACTATTTTGGTGTTATGTTGGTTTACTTGGGCTTGGTTGATGGAATGGTGTCAGGTGCGATTCACTCAACTGCTTCAACAGTTCGTCCAGCCCTTCAAATCATCAAAACTCGTCCAAATGTAACTCGTACTTCAGGTGCCTTTCTCATGGTTCGTGGTACTGAACGTTACTTATTTGGAGACTGTGCCATCAACATCAATCCAGATGCAGAAGCCTTGGCTGAAATTGCCATCAACTCAGCAATCACAGCTAAGATGTTTGGCATCGAGCCTAAAATTGCTATGCTAAGCTATTCTACTAAAGGTTCAGGATTTGGAGAAAGCGTTGATAAGGTTGTTGAAGCAACTAAAATTGCTCACGACTTGCGTCCTGACCTTGAAATCGATGGTGAGTTGCAATTTGATGCGGCCTTTGTTCCTGAAACTGCAGCTTTGAAAGCTCCTGGAAGTACAGTAGCTGGTCAAGCAAATGTCTTCATCTTCCCAGGTATCGAGGCAGGAAATATCGGCTACAAGATGGCTGAACGTCTTGGTGGTTTTGCAGCTGTTGGTCCTGTTTTGCAAGGTTTGAACAAGCCAGTTAACGACCTTTCTCGTGGATGTAATGCAGATGATGTTTACAAGTTGACCCTTATCACAGCAGCTCAAGCAGTTCATCAATAAGATTTACTCCTCTTTCCCTTGGGAAGAGGCTTTTTAATACTAGGAAAAGGACAGTAAGAGTCTTCTGTGTTATACTAGAGATATGTTAGATTTGAAAGAATACGGTATCGTCATGTGGCCGGAGGAGAAGATCATTTCTTTCCGTGAAAAACTTCTTGCCTGGTATGATGAAAACAAAAGAGATTTACCATGGCGTAGGAGTAAGAATCCTTATCATATCTGGGTCTCTGAAATTATGCTTCAGCAGACCAGGGTGGATACGGTTATCCCTTACTATGAACGATTCTTGGACTGGTTTCCAACAGTGGAAAGTTTGGCAACTGCCCCTGAAGAGCGTTTGTTGAAGGCTTGGGAAGGTTTGGGGTATTATTCTCGAGTACGCAATATGCAGACTGCGGCTCAGCAGATTATGACAGACTTTGGTGGTCAATTCCCAAACACCTATGAAGGAATTTCCATCTTGAAAGGTATTGGACCTTACACAGCAGGAGCCATATCCAGTATTGCTTTTAATTTGCCTGAGCCGGCTGTAGATGGTAATGTCATGCGGGTCTTGGCGCGTCTATTTGAAGTTAATCACGATATTGGGATTCCTAGCAATCGAAAGATTTTCCAAGCCATGATGGAAATCCTGATTGACCCAGAACGGCCAGGTGACTTTAATCAAGCCTTGATGGACTTGGGATCTGATATTGAGGCTCCTGTAAATCCCAGACCAGAAGAAAGCCCAGTTAAGGACTTTAGTGCGGCATATCAGAATGGAAGCATGGACCGTTATCCAATTAAGGCTCCAAAGAAAAAGCCAATTCCCATTTATCTTAAAGCCTTAGTTGTGAAAAATTCTCAGGGACAATTTTTACTTGAAAAAAATGAAAGTGAAAAGCTATTGGCAGGTTTTTGGCATTTCCCACTGGTAGAAGTAGATAACTTTTCGCAAGAGGAGCAGTTTGACCTCTTTCATCAGGTTGCGGAAGAAAGTGTGAACTTTGGTCCCAGTCCAGAGGAGAGTTTTCAGCAGGACTATGACTTAGATGTTGATTGGCTTGATGTTTATTTTGAGACTGTCAAGCATATCTTTAGCCATCGCAAGTGGCATGTTCAAATTGTAGCAGGTCAGGTGACTGACTTCCATGATTTTTCAGATAGAGAAGTTCGCTGGCTTTCACCAGAAGAATTCAAGAATGTTCCACTTGCCAAACCCCAACAAAAAATCTGGCAGGCTTATGCAAAAGCCAACTTAGACAGTAGCAAAGACTAGCTATTGTGTCTTCTTTTTATTTTTTTGGTATAATAGTAGAGAAAAAGGTGAACAAATGAAAAAAATATTAATTGTAGATGATGAAAAACCAATCTCGGATATTATCAAGTTTAATATGACCAAGGAAGGTTACGAGGTTGTAACTGCTTTTAATGGTCGTGAAGCGCTAGAGCAATTTGAAGCAGAGCAACCAGATATTATCATTCTGGATTTGATGCTTCCAGAAATTGATGGTTTAGAAGTTGCTAAGGCCATTCGCAAGACAAGTAGTGTGCCTATTATCATGCTTTCAGCTAAAGACAGCGAATTTGATAAGGTCATTGGTTTAGAGCTTGGGGCGGATGACTATGTGACCAAACCCTTCTCAAATCGTGAGTTGCAGGCGCGTGTTAAAGCTCTTCTTCGTCGTACAGATTTAACTTCTGTAGATAATCAGGATTCTGATGAAAAGAAAACTCAACCCTTGCAAATTGGGGACTTAGAGATTGTTCCAGATGCCTACGTGGCTAAAAAATATGGTGAAGAACTAGACTTAACCCACCGTGAATTTGAGCTCTTGTACCACTTGGCTTCTCATATTGGTCAAGTGATTACACGTGAACACTTGCTTGAAACGGTCTGGGGTTATGATTATTTCGGAGATGTTCGGACTGTTGACGTAACTATCAGACGTTTGCGTGAGAAGATTGAAGACACACCAAGTCGTCCAGAGTATATCCTAACACGTCGCGGTGTTGGTTATTATATGAGAAATAATGATTAAACTAATAAAAGACACAGTTTTAACAAGTGATTTTATCTTTATCCTCATTCTACTTGGCTTTATTTTAGTGGTGACCTTGCTATTACTAGAAAATCGTCGGGATAATATTCGGTTGAAGCAAATCAATCAAAAGGTAAAAGACTTGATTGCAGGAGATTATTCTCAGGTATTGGATATGCAGGGAAGTTCTGAAATCACTAATATTACCAATAATCTCAATGATTTATCAGAAGTAATCCGTTTAACCCAAGAAAATCTGGAACAAGAGAGTAAACGATTGCACAGTATCCTCTCTTACATGACAGATGGTGTCCTCGCGACCAATCGTCGTGGTAAGATTACTATGATTAATGACATGGCTAAGAAACAGCTAGGTGTTCAGAAAGAAGAGGTTCTCAATAAAAGTATTCTAGAATTGCTTAAGATTGAAGATGAGTATGACCTTCGTGATTTGATTACCCAAATTCCTGAGCTTATGATTGATTCTCAGGATGCCAATGGTGAATATCTGAGCCTTCGTGTACGCTTTGCCTTGGTGCGTCGTGAGTCTGGCTTTATCTCAGGTTTGGTTGCTGTTTTGCATGATACGACGGAGCAGGAGAAGGAAGAGCGCGAACGGAGACTCTTTGTTTCTAACGTTAGTCATGAGCTACGGACTCCTCTGACCAGTGTAAAATCCTATCTTGAAGCCTTGGATGAGGGGGCCTTGTCAGAACCTGTGGCGCCAGACTTTATCAAGGTATCTCTAGACGAAACCAACCGTATGATGCGGATGGTGACAGATCTTCTTCATCTTTCACGTATTGATAATGCGACCAGTCACCTAGATGTGGAATTAATCAATTTCACTGCCTTTATAACCTTTATCCTCAACCGTTTTGATCAGATAAGAGGGCAGGACGAAGAGAAGAAATATGAACTGGTGAGAGATTATCCAATTACCTCAGTCTGGATAGAGATAGATACAGATAAGATGACACAGGTGATTGATAATATTCTCAACAATGCCATTAAGTATTCACCAGATGGTGGGAAAATCACAGTGACCATGAAGACGACTGATGATCAGATGATTTTATCCATCTCAGACCAAGGATTAGGTATTCCTAAGCAGGATTTGCCACGTATCTTTGACCGTTTCTACCGTGTGGATCGTGCTAGAAGCCGTGCCCAAGGTGGAACAGGTTTAGGGCTGTCTATTGCCAAAGAAATTATCAAACAACATAATGGTTTTATTTGGGCCAAGAGTATATATGGTAAGGGATCAACCTTTACCATTGTGCTCCCTTATGATAAGGATGCAGTGAAGGAAGAAGTATGGGAGGACGAAGTAGAAGACTAGAATGAGTGAAACAGGCTTTAAATACAGTATTTTAGCGTCGGGTTCCAGTGGAAATTCCTTTTATCTGGAAACCCCAAAAAAGAAACTTTTAGTGGATGCGGGCTTGTCGGGTAAGAAAATTACCAGCCTACTTGCTGAAATAAATCGCAAACCAGAAGACTTGGATGCCATTTTGATTACCCATGAGCATTCAGACCATATCCATGGAGTAGGTGTTTTGGCTCGCAAGTATGGTATGGATCTTTACGCCAATGAAAAGACCTGGCAGGCTATGGAAAATAGCAAGTATCTTGGCAAGGTGGATTCTTCGCAAAAGCATATCTTTGAAATGGGCAAAACAAAAACCTTTGGAGATATCGACATCGAGAGTTTTGGTGTAAGTCATGATGCAGTCGCACCGCAGTTCTATCGCTTTATGAAGGATGACAAGAGTTTTGTCCTTTTGACAGATACAGGTTATGTTAGTGACCGTATGGCAGGAATTGTCGAGAATGCAGATGGCTATCTTATCGAGTCCAACCATGATGTAGAGATTTTGCGAGCAGGTTCTTACGCTTGGCGACTCAAACAACGAATACTATCGGATCTGGGTCACCTTTCTAACGAGGACGGTGCTGAAGCTATGATTCGTACCTTGGGAAACCGCACTAAGAAAATCTACCTTGGTCATTTATCTAAGGAGAACAATATCAAGGAACTGGCTCATATGACCATGGTAAATCAGTTGGCTCAAGCTGATCTTGGAGTTGGGATAGACTTTAAGGTATATGATACCTCACCAGATACCGCAACACCATTGACAGATATATAGAAAGAACGCTAAGAAGGTGTTCTTTTTATATTGACTGAACACCTAAAAAGTAATACAATGGTGTTACTATTAAAAAAGGGAGTGCAAAAGATGACTACTATTACATTAAAAGTTTCTGAAGCTGATAAAACATTTATGAAAGCAATGGCTAAGTTTGAAGGAGTTTCCCTGTCGGAACTTATCCGCACCAAAACTCTTGAAGCTCTAGAAGATGAATACGATGCTCGTGTGGCAGATTTAGCCTATCAAGAGTATTTAGAAGACTTGGAAAAAGGAGTTGAACCCATTACTTGGGAAGAAATGATGCATGATTTAGGCTTGGAGGATGAATAATTTGTATAAATTAGTTCCAACAAGACGTTTCATCAAGCAATTGAAAAAATTGGATCGTTATACGCAGAAGATAATTACAAACTATTTACAAACCAATGTTTTGGAAGACCCGAGACGACACGGAAAGGCTTTGGTTGGTAATCGCGTTGGTCAATGGCGCTATAGAATTGGTAATTATCGAGTTATCGTACAAATTGTAGATGATGAATTAGTCATTGCTACTTTAGAAGTTGGTCATCGGAGAGATATTTATTGAATTAAAGTTGAGTAATAACAGTATAGAAAGTGAGGAGAGTAAAATTTGAAGAAAAAATGGTTTTTTGCAGATTATTATGATACAACAATTATTTTACTTGCTTTAATCTCTGTTATTCTGGTATTACTTGGATTTGCTGAGATGATTGATTTAGACAGTCCTCCATACAGTATTATTGACTTACAACTTTGGTTTGTGTTTGTGGTAGATTATGGTTGGCGGTTCTTTTCAAGTAAAGCAAAATGGAGGTTTATAATTGAAAATATCTTTGATCTGCTAGCTATCCTGCCTTTAAATGCTATTTTTACAGTATTTCGATTAGGGCGTATCTTCCGCTTAGCAAGGTTGACAAAATTACTGAAACTGACTCGTTTACTTAGAATAATTGGACTTACAGGTAAATTAGAAAGAAAAATTAGTAGATTCTTACGGACAAATGGCCTGATTTATATCTTGTATGTTAATATCTTTATTGTGCTAGTAGGAAGTTCAATTTTATCTGTAGTTGAAGAGAAATCCTTCTCAGATAGTCTTTGGTGGGCTCTTGTGACAGTAACTACTGTTGGTTATGGTGATATTGTTCCAATTTCACTTTTTGGGAAATGGATAGCTGTTTTATTAATGTTGGTAGGGATTGGTACAATAGGAATGTTAACAAGTGCCTTGACGAACTTTTTTGTAAAAGATAATCCAGATGAACAGATAAAACTTGATAAACTTAAAGACGAATTATCGAGCCAAAGAATATTAATAGAGAAACAATCTGAGAAAATCGAAGAACTGCATCGGATGATACAAGATTTGCTTGAAAAAACGTAATTTTGACCATTTAAAAACCACTCGATGAGTGGCTTTTTTACAATCCAGCGAAATCTTTGATTTCTTGTGCTGACATTGAAGAGTCGCAACGGACATTGATTTGTCCATCCGCAATGTGAACAAATCCTGGTACAGTTGGGATTCCGTAGCGTGAGCGGAATGCTTGCAACTCATTGAGTTGGCTTGGTTCTTCACTATTGATGAAGTAGATGTGGGCTTTGGTTTCAGCTACGACACCTGCCAAAGTACCTGCAAATTTACGGCAGTAAGGGCAAGTTTTGCGACCAATAAAGAAGGTTGCAGTTTCTTTTTTATCAAGAGCTTCTTGCGCACGCGCAACTGTAGTGACTTCAAGGTTTTTGATATTATCTAAAAATTGTTCCATGAGATTACCTCGCTTTCATTGATAAGTCTAGTATGCCATAAAGTTTCTAAAATTGCTTAGATTTGATACGAAAAAAAGATGAGATTAGTTAGTCTCATCTTTTATAGGACCTTATTTTACAAAAGCATTAATTTCTGCTTCAATGTTAGCAATCTTAGCTTGTGATTCTTCGTTTGTTTCACCTACAACTGCAATGTAGAACTTGATTTTTGGTTCTGTACCTGAAGGGCGAACGGCAATCCATGAACCGTCAGCAAGTGTGTATTTCAACACATCACTTGGAGGAGTTGTTAAGTTTGTAACGGTACCGTCAGCAGCAGTAGCAGTTTGTGCCTTGAAGTCTTCTATGACAGTGATAGCTGTTGTGTTCCATTCTTTTGGAGCATTGTTACGGAATTTAGCCATAATCGCTTTGATTTGTTCAGCACCATCGACGCCAGAAAGGGTAACAGAGATAGTCTTTTCAGCGTAGTAGCCGTACTCTTTGTAGATTTCTTCGATACCGTCTGCAAGTGTCAAACCACGTGAACGGTAGTAGGCAGCAAGTTCAGCAACGACAAGGACGGCTTGGATTGCATCTTTATCACGTACAAATGGTTTAATCAAGTAACCGAAGCTTTCTTCAAATCCCATCATGTAAGTGTGATTGTGTTTTTCTTCGAATTCTTGGATTTTTTCAGCGATGAATTTGAAACCAGTCAAGACGTTGAACATAGTTGCGCCGTAGCTTTCAGCAATCTTCGTTACCAAGTCAGTTGATACGATAGATTTACAGAGTGCTGCATTTTCAGGCAGAGTTCCAGCATTTTTGTGGGCTTCCAAGATGTATTTAGCCATGATAGCACCGATTTGGTTACCTGAAAGGTTGAGGTAGCTACCATCTTTTTGAAGAACTTCAACACCAACACGGTCAGCATCAGGGTCAGTTGCGACAAGAACATCTGCACCAACTTGACGACCAAGTTCTTCAGCAAGGGCAAAGGCTGCTTGGCTTTCTGGGTTTGGAGATTTTACAGTTGAGAAATCAGGATCGGCAGTTGCTTGCGCTTCAACGACTTGAACAGAGTCAAATCCTGCTTGGGCAAGAGCGCGACGAGCCAACATTTCACCAGTACCATGAAGTGGTGTGTAGACAATTTTCATGTCTTTACCAAATTCTTCAATCAAGGCTGGGTTGATGTTTACGTCCTTAACCTCTTTAAGGTATTCTACGTCAACAGCTTCGCCGATAACTTCAATCAAGCCAGAAGCTTTTTCAGCTTCCACATCAGCAACTTCAACTGCAAATGGGTTTTCGATAGCACGGATATAAGTAGTCAACGCGTCCGCATCGTGTGGAGGCATTTGTCCACCGTCTTCACCGTAAACCTTGTAACCGTTAAATGGTGCAGGGTTGTGGCTAGCTGTGACCATGATACCTGCGAAACAGTTGAGGTGACGAACTGCAAATGAGAGTTCTGGAGTTGGACGAAGGCTTTCAAATACATAAGATTTGATGCCGTGTTTAGCAAGAACTGCCGCAGATTCAAAGGCAAACTCAGGTGAGAAGTGACGGCTATCGTAGGCAATTGCTACACCGCGTTCTTTTTCGTTTCCACCTTTTGACTCAATCAAACGAGCCAATCCTTCAGTAGCTTGGCGAACAACGTAGATGTTGATACGGTTTGTACCCGCACCAATCAAGCCACGCATACCTGCAGTACCAAATTCAAGATTTGTATAGAAGGCATCTTCCTTAGTTTTTTCATCCATATTTTCTAAATCTTGACGAAGGTAGTCAGGAAGTTCCGCAAAATCAACCCATTTCTGGTAATTTTCTTGGTAAGACATTGAAATTCTCCTTTTTGTAAATTGTTTTAACCGTTCACATTATAGCATTTTTTAGCATTTTAGTAAAACCCTAGCATAATTTACAGAAAAGTAGTGACATATGCCGGTTTATCAAGTCTTGAATGCCTTAGGGAAACATGCTATACTACTCTTATGATTATTTTACAAGCTAATAGAATTGAACGTTCTTTTGCAGGAGAGGTTCTTTTTGATAATATTAACCTACAAGTTGATGAACGAGACCGGATTGCTCTCGTTGGGAAAAATGGTGCAGGTAAGTCTACTCTTTTGAAGATTTTGGTTGGAGAAGAGGAGCCAACTAGTGGAGAAATCAATAAGAAAAAAGATATTTCTCTGTCTTACCTAGCCCAAGATAGCCGTTTTGAGTCTGAAAATACCATCTACGATGAAATGCTTCATGTCTTTGATGACTTACGTCGGACGGAGAAACAACTGCGTCAGATGGAGTTAGAGATGGGTGAAAAGTCTGGTGAGGATTTGAACAAACTGATGTCAGATTATGATCGTTTATCTGAGAATTTTCGCCAAGCAGGTGGCTTTACCTATGAAGCTGATATTCGAGCGATTTTGAATGGATTTAAGTTTGACGAGTCTATGTGGCAGATGAAAATTGCCGAGCTTTCAGGTGGTCAAAATACTCGTTTGGCACTTGCCAAAATGCTTCTTGAAAAGCCAAATCTCTTGGTCTTGGACGAGCCAACTAACCACTTAGATATTGAAACTATAGCCTGGCTAGAGAATTACTTGGTAAATTATAGCGGTGCCCTCATTATCGTCAGCCACGACCGTTATTTCTTAGATAAGGTTGCGACAATTACGCTAGATTTGACCAAGCATTCCTTGGATCGTTATGTGGGGAATTACTCTCGTTTTGTTGAGTTAAAGGAGCAAAAGCTAGCTACTGAGGCAAAAAACTATGAAAAGCAACAAAAGGAAATCGCTGCTCTGGAAGACTTTGTCAATCGCAATCTAGTACGTGCTTCGACGACCAAACGAGCCCAATCTCGACGCAAACAACTGGAAAAAATGGAGCGTTTAGACAAGCCTGAAGCTGGCAAGAAATCAGCCAACATGACCTTCCAGTCTGAAAAAACGTCGGGCAATGTTGTTTTGACTGTTGAGAATGCAGCTATTGGCTATGATGGGGAAATATTGTCAGATCCTATCAACCTAGACCTTCGTAAGATGAATGCTGTTGCTATTGTTGGACCAAATGGTATTGGCAAGTCAACCTTTATCAAGTCTATTGTGGACCAGATTCCTTTTATCAAGGGTGAGAAGCGCTTTGGCGCCAATGTTGAGGTTGGTTACTATGACCAAACCCAAAGCAAGCTGACACCAAGTAATACTGTACTGGATGAACTCTGGAATGATTTTAAACTGACACCAGAAGTTGAAATTCGTAACCGTCTAGGTGCCTTCCTTTTCTCTGGTGATGATGTTAAAAAATCAGTCGGCATGCTGTCTGGTGGCGAGAAAGCCCGTTTACTTCTGGCTAAACTTTCCATGGAAAACAACAACTTCTTGATTCTGGATGAGCCAACCAACCACTTGGATATTGATAGCAAGGAAGTGTTGGAAAATGCCTTGATTGACTTTGATGGAACTCTTCTATTCGTCAGTCACGACCGTTACTTTATCAATCGTGTGGCAACTCATGTACTGGAATTGTCTGAGAATGGATCAACTCTCTATCTTGGAGATTACGACTACTATGTCGAGAAGAAAGCAGAAGTAGAAATGATTCAAACTGAGGAAATTTCAACTACTAATCAAGCAAAAGAAGCAAGTCCAGTTAATGACTATCAAGCTCAGAAAGAAAGTCAAAAAGAAGCCCGTAAACTCATGCGACAAATCGAAAGTCTAGAAGCTGAAATCGAAGAGTTAGAAAGTCAAAGCCAAGACATTTCTGAACAAATGTTGGAAACAAACGATGCCGGCAAACTGGTGGAATTGCAGGCTGAACTGGACAAAATCAGCCATCGTCAGGAAGAAGCTATGCTTGAGTGGGAAGAATTATCAGAGCAGGTGTAAGATTTCTAAGTTTTCTGCCTTTCTCCATTGTGAGGAGGGCTTAATTTATGGTAAAATGGTTTTATGAATAAAAGAATGAATGAGTTAGTCGCCTTGCTCAATCGCTATGCGACTGAATACTATACCAGCGACAATCCGTCGGTTTCAGACAGTGAGTACGACCGCCTTTACCGAGAGTTGGTTGAGTTAGAAACTGCCTATCCAGATCAAGTGCTAGCAGACAGTCCTACCCATCGCGTTGGTGGCAAGGTTTTAGATGGTTTTGAAAAATACAGTCATCAGTATCCTCTTTATAGTTTGCAGGATGCTTTTTCACGTGAGGAGCTTGAAGCTTTTGATGCGCGTGTTCGTAAGGAAGTGGCCCATCCAACCTATATTTGTGAGCTGAAAATCGATGGCTTGTCTATCTCGCTGACGTATGAAAAGGGGATTTTGGTTGCAGGTGCAACGCGTGGAGACGGTTCTGTTGGGGAAAATATCACGGAAAACCTCAAGCGTGTTAAGGACATTCCTTTAACTTTGCAAGAAGAACTTGATATCACGGTTCGTGGGGAATGTTATATGCCACGCGCTTCTTTTGACCAGGTAAACCAAGCTCGCCAAGAAAATGGAGAGCCTGAATTTGCCAATCCTCGTAATGCGGCAGCAGGAACCCTGCGTCAGCTGGATACAGCAGTAGTTGCCAAGCGTAATCTTGCAACGTTTCTCTATCAAGAAGCCAGCCCTTCAACTCGAGATAGTCAAGAAAAAGTGTTGAAGCACCTAGAACAGCTCGGTTTTGTAGTCAATCCTAAGCGGATTTTGGCTGAAAGCATGGATGAGATTTGGAATTTTATCCAAGAAGTAGGACAAGAACGGGACAATCTGCCTTATGATATCGATGGGGTGGTGATCAAGGTCAATGACCTAGCAGGTCAAGAAGAACTTGGTTTTACCGTTAAAGCACCAAAGTGGGCAGTAGCCTATAAGTTCCCTGCTGAGGAAAAAGAAGCCCAACTACTTTCAGTTGATTGGACAGTTGGTCGTACGGGTGTTGTGACCCCAACTGCTAATCTAACACCAGTACAACTAGCTGGTACAACTGTTAGCCGTGCAACCTTGCACAATGTAGATTATATTGCTGAAAAAGATATCCGCAAGGACGATACGGTTATTGTTTATAAGGCTGGAGATATCATCCCTGCTGTCTTGCGTGTGGTAGAGTCCAAACGGGTTTCTGAAGAGAAACTAGATATCCCTACAAACTGCCCAAGTTGTGACTCTGACTTGTTGCACTTTGAAGATGAAGTGGCTTTGCGTTGTATCAATCCGCGTTGTTCTGCTCAAATCATGGAAGGTTTGATTCACTTTGCCTCTCGTGATGCCATGAATATTACAGGTCTTGGTCCTTCAGTAGTTGAAAAACTCTTTGATGCCAATCTGGTCAAGGATGTGGCGGATATTTACCGTTTGAAAGAAGAAGATTTCCTCCTTTTAGAGGGAGTTAAGGAAAAGTCTGCAGCTAAACTGTATCAGGCCATCCAAGCATCTAAGGAAAATTCTGCCGAGAAGCTCTTGTTTGGTTTGGGCATTCGTCATGTCGGCAGTAAGGCCAGTCAGCTTTTACTTCAACATTTCCATTCGATTGAAAATCTGGCTCAGGCAGATCCAGAGGAAGTGGCTAGTATTGAAAGTTTGGGTGGTGTGATTGCTAAGAGTCTTCAGACTTACTTTGCGACAGAAGGTTCTGAAATTCTGCTTAGAGAATTGAAAGAAGCTGGGGTCAATCTGGACTATAAAGGTCAGACAATAGTTGCAGATGCGGCCTTGTCAGGTTTGACCGTTGTATTGACTGGAAAATTGGAACGGCTCAAGCGCTCAGAAGCTAAAAATAAACTCGAAAGTTTGGGTGCTAAAGTGACTGGCAGTGTTTCTAAAAAGACCGACCTCGTCGTGGCAGGTGCAGATGCTGGAAGTAAACTTCAAAAAGCACAAGAACTTGGTATTGAAGTTCGAGATGAAGCTTGGCTCGAAAGTTTGTAAAGAATAGTAGAAGGCTAGATGTTAGATAGTCTGAAACTGTCTATCCTGAAGTGTTTTGACATGAATTGAGTCTATCTTGAGTCAGAAATTAAATTGCTGAATCTATCAGCACCACATAAAAAATTAAATTAAAATTAGAAATTAGGAAAAGAAATGTTAAATTACCCTGTAGTCATCCATTTTCATCGAAAAAACGGGGATTATGCAGCCTGTTCATTTAGTAGAAAACAGGCGGACAATGTTGAAAAATTGTATTATGAAAATAACTTTTTTGGAGCAAAGTTCTCCTTCACAGTTACAAGTCAAGAAAAGTTAGAAAACCTGAAGTTTTCTGTCGAGATTGATGGGACAGTTAAGGAATATTCCGTGCGTTATAACTACTATCCGCTTCTGACAGAAGTTTGGATTTTAGAGGGCGACGAGACTGTTTATTATTCTGAAAACCCAGCCATTGCTAGTCCTTACTACAAGGATCAAAATCCATTTGCTTTTGATGAAGCAATCCATAGCGCTAGTTTTGATCACCACTGGGGCTACCAAGGAGAACTAGGTTACAGTCTTTCAGATTATCAGACAAGCTTTAAGCTTTGGGCTCCTACGGCTACAACTGTACAGGTGGTTGTCTACGAAAATACCAGTAACGACGCTCCGATTTGGAAAACCTTTAATCTAGAGCGTGGTAATAGCTATTCATACAGTCATAAGTACAATACCATTGGTGTTTGGAGTCTAGACTTAGATGAAAATCTTGCTGGCAAGGCTTATCAGTATCAGATTGACTTTCCTCACCACCAAACTGTGACGAGAGATCCTTACACGATTGCCGCAAGTCCTGACGGCAAACGTTCCGTAATTCTTTCTCATCAAGACAGACAAGTAGATGGATTTGAAGTCAAACATGGAACAGATGCTCCTTGGCGTTTAGATAATCCATGTAAAGCGGTTATCTGTGAAATGCATATCCGAGATTTAACCAAATCTCCAACATCTGGAGTTGCAGAGCATCTCCGTGGAACCTTCCTTGGTGCTGCCCAGACTGAAACTGTAAACCAATTCGGACAAGCAACCGCCTTTGACTATATCAAAAAACTTGGCTGCAACTATGTTCAACTCCAGCCTATCTTTGATCGCCATAAGGAATACGATGAGGATGGAAATGCAACCTATAACTGGGGCTATGATCCTCAAAACTACAATGCACCAGAACCAAGTTTCTCCAGCAATCCAGATGATCCAGGACAAGTCGTTCGTGATCTAAAAACGATGGTTCAGGCTTATCATGATGCAGGAATCGGTGTCATCATGGACGTGGTTTATAATCACACCTTTTCAACGGTTGATGCGCCTTTCCAAACAACTGTTCCAGATTATTACTATCGAATGAACCCAGATGGAACCTTCCAAAATGGTACAGGTGTAGGCAATGAAACAGCGAGTGAACATGAAATGTTTCGCAAGTATATGATTGATTCCCTTCTATACTGGGTGCAGGAATACAATATTGACGGTTTTCGTTTTGACTTGATGGGTATTCATGATATCAAAACCATGCAAGCGATTCGTTGGGCGCTAGATGAGGTTGATCCCCGTATTATCACTTATGGAGAAGGCTGGGATATGGGAACAGGTCTTGCACCTTATGATAAGGCCAAGAAGGATAATGCCTACCAAATGCCAAATATCGGATTCTTCAATGATAATCAGCGTGATGCGGTCAAAGGAGGAGAAGTTTATGGTGCAATCAAGTCAGGATTTGTAAGTGGTGCAGCCACTGAACCAATCATTGCCAAGGCCATTCTTGGTAGCCGAGAATTGGGTTCTTATCTCAGTCCAAACCAGGTTCTCAACTATGTTGAAGCCCATGACAATTACAATCTTCATGATTTGTTGGCGACTCTTCATCCTGATCAAAGTTCAGACCAGATTATGCACAAGGTTGAGACGGCGACAGTAATGAACCTTCTCATGCAAGGAATGTCCTTTATGGAAATTGGCCAAGAATTTGGTCGAACCAAATTAATTCCGACGGGTGAACATGGACAACTCACTTCGGCAGACCGAGAACGTGCTATGAATAGTTACAACGCTCCTGACAGTGTTAACCAAATAAACTGGGATTTAATCAATGAAAGACAAGAAAGCATTGACTTTGTCCGTCAAATTATTCGACTGAAAACACAGACTAGCGCCTTTTCTTATCCTACATACGAAGAAGTTTACCGTCATGTCTTTGTTCACACAGCTGCAGAAAATAGCGGATGGATTGTTTACGAGATTCACGGGGGGCCAGAACATCTATTGGTAGTATTCAATGCCAAGGGAACTTCCTTATACTTTGAAAATGCAGGAAATCTAGAAATGCTTGTGACCAATAGTCGTTCGAAACAAGAAAATGTCATTGATGATACTAGTGTCGCAGTGCTAAAAGTACTCTCTTAAATGCATAAACTAAAAAGGGTTAGATTGTCTAATCCTTTTTATCATTTATAAGTTTTCAATGAAGATTAGAATCAAGTTTCAAATAGTTTGAAAAACCAAGCTTGTGAAAATAATCTCAAAAAAATTGCAAAAAGGGTTGTAATTTTCTGAAAATTTGGTAAAATATATCTTAATCATTTTCAGGAGGACGAGAATTTGACAAGATATCAGAATTTAGTAAATGGAAAATGGAAATCAGCTGAAAAAGAAATTACGATTTATTCACCAATAAACCAAGAAGAATTAGGGACTGTTCCAGCTATGACTCAGGCAGAAGTAGATGAGGCTATGAAAGCTGCGCGTGCAGCCCTGCCAGCTTGGCGAGCTTTATCAGCAGTTGAACGTGCGGCTTATTTGCACAAAACAGCAGCTATTTTAGAACGTGATAAGGAAGAAATTGGTACTATACTTGCCAAAGAAGTGGCAAAGGGAATTAAAGCAGCTATTGGAGAAGTGGTGCGTACCGCAGACTTGATTCGCTATGCTGCTGAGGAAGGTCTCCGTATCACTGGACAAGCAATGGAAGGTGGCGGTTTTGAAGCAGCAAGTAAAAATAAATTGGCCGTTGTTCGTCGCGAGCCAGTTGGTGTCGTGCTGGCTATCGCTCCCTTTAATTATCCAGTTAATTTATCTGCTTCTAAAATTGCACCTGCCTTGATTGCAGGGAATGTAGTCATGTTTAAGCCACCAACACAAGGTTCTATTTCTGGGCTCTTGTTGGCTAAAGCGTTTGAAGAAGCAGGGATTCCGGCTGGTGTTTTCAATACCATTACGGGTCGTGGTTCAGAAATTGGGGATTATATCATTGAACACAAAGAAGTCAACTTCATCAACTTTACAGGTTCAACTCCTATCGGAGAACGTATTGGTCGTTTAGCTGGTATGCGTCCAATCATGTTGGAGCTTGGTGGGAAAGATGCAGCCTTAGTACTAGAAGATGCAGATTTGGAACATGCTGCCAAGCAAATTGTTGCGGGTGCCTTTAGCTATTCAGGTCAACGTTGCACAGCCATTAAACGTGTTATTGTTATCGAAAGTGTAGCAGATACACTAGCTGCTTTGCTTCAAGCAGAGGTTACTAAATTAACAGTTGGCGATCCATTCGACAATGCTGATATCACACCAGTTATCGACAATGCTTCAGCAGACTTTATTTGGGGCTTGATTGATGATGCACAAGAAAAAGGTGCTCAGGCTCTTACACCAATCAAACGCGAAGGCAATCTTCTATGGCCAGTGCTTTTTGACCAAGTTACAAAAGATATGAAAGTGGCATGGGAAGAGCCATTTGGTCCTGTTTTACCAATTATCCGTGTGGCTAGTGTAGAGGAAGCCATTGCCTTTGCCAACGAATCTGAATTCGGCCTTCAATCCTCAGTCTTTACAAATGATTTCAAAAAAGCATTTGAAATTGCTGAAAAACTTGAAGTGGGTACAGTTCATATAAATAATAAAACCCAGCGTGGTCCAGATAATTTCCCATTCCTTGGTGTCAAAGGTTCTGGCGCTGGAGTGCAAGGAATTAAATATAGTATTGAAGCGATGACAAATGTCAAATCCATTGTTTTTGATGTGAAATGAAATGTAAAATCAGGAGATTCGTTTCCTGATTTATTTTTTTACTTAAAATTATATTTTTTGTTAGCTAAATAACGAACTTTGTGATAGTATTATTAAAAAACAATTCGTTTTCAAAGCGTTTCTGAAAATTTCTTGATTTACAAGTGAACACATCAGTGAATTTGTTGAAGACTTTCAAAAGATTTTTTTGCAAATTCCGTAATTTACTTGAATCTTCCCTAAAAAGGTAGTATAATAAATCTATAGAAAACGCTTACAGAATTAGGAGGGTGTATGGATAAGAATAATGCTTTAAAAACCTTTATGACAGGTGAAAATTTTCACCTCCAGCACTATCTGGGAGCTCATAGGGAAGAAAAAAATGGAGAGTATGGCTATACTTTTCGTGTGTGGGCGCCTAATGCTCAGGCTGTTCACTTGGTAGGGGATTTCACCAATTGGGTTGAAAATCAAATTCCAATGGAACGAAATGAATTTGGGATCTGGGAAGTCTTTACCACTCTTGCTCAAGAAGGCCAAATTTATAAGTATCATATCACACGATCAAACGGTCATCAGTTGATGAAGATTGACCCTTTGGCTGTAAGGTATGAGGCACGACCTGGTACTGGGGCTATTTTAACAGAGATTCCAGAAAAGAAATGGAAGGATGGTCTCTGGCTAGCCCGTAGAAAACGCTTGAGCTTTGAAGAGCGTCCTGTCAATATTTACGAGGCTCATGCTGGCTCTTGGAAGAGAAATCCTGATGGCAGCCCCTATAGTTTTTCTCAATTGAAAGATGAACTCATTCCTTACTTGGTTGAGATGAACTATACTCACATTGAGTTTATGCCTTTGATGTCTCACCCACTAGGTTTGAGTTGGGGCTATCAGCTTATGGGTTACTTTGCTCTAGAGCATGCCTATGGTCGTCCTGAAGAATTTCAAGATTTTGTTGAGGAATGTCACTTAAACAATATTGGGGTTATTGTAGACTGGGTACCTGGTCATTTCACCATTAATGATGATGCCTTAGCTTATTATGACGGGACACCGACTTTTGAGTACCAAGACCATAATAAGGCTCATAACTATGGTTGGGGCGCTCTCAATTTTGACCTTGGAAAAAATGAAGTCCAGTCCTTCTTGATTTCTAGTATTAAGTTTTGGATTGACTTTTACCATCTAGATGGTATTCGTGTGGATGCTGTCAGCAATATACTCTATTTAGACTACGATGATGCTCCATGGACACCTAATAAAGATGGTGGCAATCTCAACTATGAGGGATATTATTTCCTTCAACGCTTGAATGATGTGATTAAACTAGTTCATCCAGATGTGATGATGATTGCAGAAGAAAGTTCATCAGCTACTCAGATTACTGACACTAAGGATTCAGATGGTCTAGGATTTGACTACAAGTGGAATATGGGCTGGATGAATGATATCCTCCGATTCTACGAAGAAGATCCGATTTACCGTAAATATGACTTTAATCTGGTGACTTTCAGCTTTATGTATGTCTTCAAGGAAAACTATCTCCTACCATTCTCGCACGATGAAGTGGTTCACGGTAAGAAGAGTATGATGCATAAGATGTGGGGAGATCGCTACAATCAATTCGCAGGCTTGCGCAATCTCTACACTTACCAAATTTGTCACCCAGGTAAAAAATTGCTTTTCATGGGTAGTGAATATGGGCAATTCCTAGAATGGAAATCTGAAGAACAGTTGGAATGGTCAAACCTAGAAGATCCAATGAATGCGAAGATGAAGTATTTCACTTCTCAGCTAAACCAGTTTTACAAAGATCATCGCTGTTTGTGGGAAATCGATACCAGCTATGATGGTATTGAAATCATTGATGCGGATAATCGAGACCAGAGTGTTCTTTCTTTCATCCGTAAGGGTAAGAAGGACGATATGCTAGTCTGCGTCTTTAACATGGCACCAGTTGAACGAAAAGATTTTACAATCGGACTTCCTGTTGCAGGGATTTACGAAGAAGTCTGGAATACTGAGTTAGAAGAGTGGGGAGGCGTTTGGAAAGAACATAATCAAACTGTGCAAACGCAAGAAGGACTATGGAAAGATTATGAGCAGACCTTGACCTTTACCCTACCGGCTATGGGAGCAAGTGTTTGGAAAATCAAACGTCGCTTGAAACCTACTAAAACCGTCACAAGTAAAAACCAAAAAGGAGTAGAAAATGAAGAATGAAATGTTAGCTTTGATTCTTGCTGGTGGGCAAGGAACTCGTCTCGGTAAACTCACTCAAAGCATTGCAAAACCAGCTGTGCAATTTGGTGGGCGCTACCGTATCATTGACTTTGCTCTTTCAAACTGTGCCAACTCAGGCATCAACAATGTTGGAGTCATTACACAGTACCAACCACTTGCTCTCAACAACCATATTGGTAATGGTTCAAGCTGGGGACTAGACGGTATCAATTCTGGTGTCTCTATTCTTCAACCTTATTCTGCAAGTGAAGGAAATCGTTGGTTTGAGGGGACTAGCCACGCTATTTACCAAAATATTGATTATATCGACAGTGTCAATCCTGAGTATGTCTTGATTCTATCTGGGGACCATATCTACAAAATGGATTATGATGATATGCTCCAGTCTCACAAAGATAATAATGCCAGCTTGACAGTAGCGGTTTTAGACGTCCCTCTTAAAGAAGCTAGTCGTTTTGGTATTATGAACACAGATGCCAATAACCGCATTGTTGAATTTGAAGAAAAACCAGCTCAACCTAAATCTACAAAAGCTTCTATGGGAATTTACATTTTTGATTGGCAACGTCTGCGCAATATGCTTGTTACTGCTGAAAAGAGCAATGTCGATATGTCAGACTTCGGTAAGAATGTCATTCCAAATTACCTTGAGTCAGGTGAAAGTGTCTATGCATATGAGTTTAATGGCTACTGGAAAGATGTTGGTACTATTGAGTCACTTTGGGAAGCTAACATGGAATATATTTCACCAGAAAATGCCTTGGATAGCCGTAACCGTCAATGGAAGATTTACTCAAGAAACTTAATTTCACCACCAAACTTCCTTGGGGCAAATGCTCATGTGGAAGATTCCTTGGTTGTCGATGGCTGTTTCGTAGATGGAACTGTTAAACATTCTATCCTCTCAACAGGTGCGCAAGTTCGCGAAGGGGCAGAAGTAGTAGATTCAGTTATCATGAGTGGTGCAATTGTCGGTCAGGGAGCTAAAATCAAACGTGCCATTATTGGTGAAGGTGCAGTTATTTCTGATGGTGTCGAAATTGATGGAACAGAAGAAGTACAAGTTGTAGGATATGATGAAGTAGTGGGGGTAGCAACAGATGAAGATTGATAAATATTCTGCCATTTTAGGAAACACAGTTGGTTTTCATGATATGTCAACACTGACAGACCACCGTCCAGTAGCTAGTTTGCCATTTGGTGGTAAATATCGCTTGATCGACTTTCCACTTTCAAGTCTTGCTAATGCTGGTGTCCGTAGTATCTTTGGTATTTTCCAACAAGATAATATCAGCTCAGTCTTCGACCATATCCGTTCTGGGCGTGAGTGGGGCTTGTCAACTCTTCTTAGCCACTACTATCTAGGTATTTACAATACCCGTGTGGAAAGTAGTACAGTAGGAAAAGAATACTACCAACAGCTTCTTACTTACTTGAAACGTTCTGGCTCAAACCAAACAGTTTCACTCAACTGTGATGTTTTGATTAATATTGATTTGAACCAAGTTTTCCATCTACATAGTACAACAAAAGGTCCAATCACTGTAGTTTATAAAAAACTACCTAAAAAAGATATTTCAGAAGTAAATGCAATCTTAGAAGTGGATGAAACAGACCATGTCCGTTCTCATAAACTCTTTGATAGTAAATCATCAGATGAAGTTTACAATATGTCCACAGATATCTTTGTCGTCGATACACCTTGGTTGATTGAACGCTTAGAAGAAGAAGCTAAGAAAGAACATCCAGAGAAATTGCGTTATGTTTTACGAGATTTAGCTGCAAAAGAAGGGGCTTTTGCCTACGAGTACACAGGTTATCTAGCAAATATTCATTCTGTAGAGTCTTATTACAAAGCTAACAAAGATATGCTTGAATCACAAAAATTCTACTCTCTCTTCTCACCAAATCAAAAGATTTATACAAAGGTCAAAAACGAAGAGCCAACTTATTATGCTAATACATCTAAGGTAAGCACTTCTCAGTTTGCCTCTGGTAGTATTATTGAAGGTCAAGTGGCTAATTCTGTTTTATCACGTAATATTCATGTCCATAAGGATAGCTTGGTTAAAGATAGCATCTTATTCCCTCGTGTTGTTATTGGAGAAGGTGCTCAGGTAGAATATGCTATCTTGGACAAGGGTGTTGAAGTTGCGGATGGAGTTGTGATCCGTGGAACTGCAGAACATCCAGTCGTCGTTAAGAAAGGTGCTAAAGTAACAGAGGATATTCATTCATGAAAATTTTATTTGTAGCAGCTGAGGGTGCACCCTTTTCAAAAACAGGTGGTTTGGGAGACGTCATTGGTGCTCTTCCCAAATCACTGGTAAAAGCGGGACATGAAGTTGCAGTAATTCTCCCCTACTATGATATGGTAGAGGCTAAATTTGGAAATCAGATTGAAGATGTGCTTCATTTTGAGGTGAGTGTTGGTTGGCGCAGACAGTACTGTGGGATTAAGAAAACAGTCTTAAATGGTGTAACCTTCTACTTTATTGACAACCAATATTATTTTTTCCGTGGTCATGTTTACGGTGATTTTGATGACGGTGAACGCTTTGCTTTCTTCCAACTAGCTGCCATTGAGGCTATGGAAAGGATTGACTTTATTCCTGATCTTCTCCATGTTCATGACTACCATACAGCTATGATTCCTTTCTTGTTGAAGGAAAAATACCGTTGGATTCAAGCCTATCAAGGAATAAAAACTGTTTTAACCATTCATAATTTGGAATTCCAAGGACAATTTTCAGAAGGAATGTTATGGGATTTGTTTGGAGTTGGCTTTGAGCGTTATGCTGATGGCACCCTTCGATGGAACAACTGTCTGAACTGGATGAAGGCAGGTATTCTCTATGCGGATCGTGTTTCAACCGTTTCGCCTAGCTATGCTCATGAAATTATGACTAGTCAGTTTGGATGTAACTTGGATCAGATTCTTCGAATGGAGTCTGGTAAGGTATCTGGTATCGTAAATGGGATTGATGCTGACCTTTATAATCCTCAGACGGATGCCCTTTTAGACTATCATTTTAATCAGGAAGATTTGTCTGGGAAGGCCCAAAATAAGGCAAAATTGCAAGAGAGAGTTGGCTTGCCAGTTAGATCTGACGTTCCTCTGGTGGGAATTGTTTCTCGTTTGACACGTCAAAAAGGTTTTGATGTGGTGGTGGAAAGTCTGCACCATATCTTGCAAAATGATGTTCAGATTGTTCTTTTAGGAACTGGTGATCCAGCCTTTGAAGGAGCTTTCTCATGGTTTGCTCAAATCTATCCAGACAAGCTATCAGCAAATATCACTTTTGATGTCAAACTAGCTCAAGAAATCTACGCTGCTTGTGATCTCTTCCTCATGCCAAGTCGTTTTGAACCGTGTGGCTTGTCTCAAATGATGGCGATGCGTTACGGAACCTTGCCATTGGTTCATGAAGTTGGTGGCTTGCGAGATACCGTTCGTGCTTTCAATCCAATCGAAGGAAGCGGTACTGGCTTTAGCTTCGACAATCTATCTCCTTACTGGTTAAATTGGACTTTCCAAACAGCATTGGACTTGTATAGAAACCATCCTGATGTTTGGAGAAACCTACAAAAACAAGCTATGGAGTGTGATTTCTCATGGGATACAGCCTGCAGGTCATACCTTGACTTGTACCATAGTTTAGTTAATTAATAGATAAAATCGTATGATGACTTCATACGATTTTTAGGCTGTTTAGAGAGGAGAACTGATGTCCCAAGTAAAAGGCTTGTGTGTCATGGATGTTGACGGCACCTTAATCCTAGAAGAAGTGATTGATTTGTTGGGAAGAGAGGCAGGTCGTGAGGCGGAAATTGCGCAGCTTACAAGTCAGGCAATGCGAGGAGAGTTGAATTTTGAAACGAGTTTACGAGACAGAGTTTTCTTGTTGGAAGGCCTTCCTATTTCGGTCTTTGATACAGTCTTCAATTCTATTCATCTATCGCCAAATGCCCAGGAATTCATTTCTATTCTCCAAAGGAATGCTATCCTAGTTGGTATGGTGTCCGGTGGATTTTCTCCAATAGTTGAGAGATTAGCAAAATCTCTTGGAATTGCCTATTTTTCTGCCAACCAACTTGAAGTCAAAGGTGGCTTTCTAACAGGGGAATTAGTTGGACAAATTATCAGTCCCCAGGTCAAAAAAGATACTCTAGAACAATGGAGAAAGGAACTGCAACTTCCTAGAGAAAGAACTGTTGCAATCGGAGATGGGGCCAATGATCTATTTATGTTGAAGTCGGCAGGATTGGGAATCGCCTTTTGTGGCAAAGAAGTACTCAAAAAAGAAATACCGAATCATGTTGACAAGAGGGATTTTTTAGAAGTTCTTCCTTTGATTGACTGTTTAGAATGAGGGAAAATATGAAGATTGTAATTGCACCAGATTCATTTAAGGAAAGCTTGTCCGCTCAACAAGTAGCTGAAGCAATAAAAAGAGGCTTCCAACAATCGATAGCAGATGTAGAATGTCTCCTCTGCCCTGTTGGTGATGGGGGAGAAGGTACTGTAGATGCTATCCGACATTCTCTTGACCTAGAAGAAAAATGGATCCAAGTGACAGGACCTTTTGGACAAAAAGAAGCCATGCGCTATTTTCAAAAAAGTCAACTGGCATTATTTGAAGTTGCCGACTTGGTTGGCCTTGGAAAAATTCCGCTAGAGAAACGAAATCCACTTCAAATACAAACTCGTGGTATTGGAGAGTTGATTCGTCATCTCATTGCTCAAGGGATTAAAGAAATCTATATCGGCGTTGGTGGTACGGCCAGTAATGACGGAGGAATTGGGATCGCTGCTGGATTGGGGTATCAATTCTATGATAAGGATGGAAATGTCTTGCCGGCTTGCGGTCAATCCTTACTAAAATTAGCTTCTGTTTCAACAGAAAATCGCTATGAAATTTCTGAAGATGTTCAAATTCGTATTTTAGCAGATGTCGTGAGTCCCTTATGTGGTCCTCAAGGTGCGACCTATATTTTTGGCAAACAAAAAGGCCTAGATCCTACTATGTTTGATGCCGTAGATCAGGCAATCCAAGATTTTTATGAAAAAGTCTCACCTGCAACATTGGAAATTAAAGGAGCAGGAGCTGGTGGAGGCATTGCTGGCGGTTTGTGTGCCTTTGCTCAGGCAAATATCGTGTCGGGAATTGATACCTGCTTGAACCTAATCAACTTTGATAAGAAAGTTTCAAATGCTGACTTGGTTATTGTTGGAGAAGGAAGACTAGATTGTCAAAGCTTTGCTGGGAAAGCGCCTATAGGCGTAGCAAAAAGAACCCCTGTCGGAGTTCCTGTTATTGCTATTTGCGGTAGTCTCGCTGAAGATTTACCTTCCCTACCATTTGAAAATATCCAAGCTGCCTTTTCTATTTTGGAGAAAAGTGAACCTCTAGAAGAGAGTTTGAAAAATGCCAGTCTCTATTTGGAGCACACGGCTGCTAATGTAGGGCATTTATTAAATATGCGCAAGATTTAGCCAAACCATTTCTTCCAGATGGATGTTTTGGCTGGTTCTTCCTTTTTAACTTCCCAAAGTTTTGCAAAAGCAAGTCGAAGGTTCTTTTCTTCTACTTGAACTGGTGCATTGGTGTGGATAATAAGGCCAAAAGGAGAAGAAGTATGCTTTTCAGATACAATGGTAGCTTGACTATCAGTTTCTTTTGCTTCTTTTAAGTAGAAAACTTGTTTGTCAAATTCGATAGTTGGTGAAATCTTCACAAATAGTGGTTCTGCTTTTTGCTGAAGGTTTTCTAAAATAGATAAAAAGCCTTTTTCTAACTGAGGGCTATTTGCTGTGTCAATATCTGCATATCCAAGAACTCTTTCCTCAAAAGTGCCAAGATAGCGTCTTTGCTCATCTGGATTTAATTTTGGCCCACCATGAGCTTTTTCAAGTAATTGTTTTGATAAATCTGTCATGAAAACAGTATATCATAAAAGTTAGAATAAAACAGACAAAAGAAAGCGATTACTTTATAAAGTTAAGGAAAATTTGCACAAAGATAACGTTTTTTCTTGAAAAAGGAGGGCTTTTAAGGTATTATAGAGGTGTAAAAAATTTAACTCATAAGGAGAGTAAAAAATGTCAATTATTACTGATGTTTACGCTCGCGAAGTCCTAGACTCACGCGGTAACCCAACACTTGAAGTAGAAGTTTACACTGAATCAGGTGCTTTCGGACGTGGTATGGTTCCATCAGGAGCTTCTACTGGTGAACACGAAGCAGTTGAACTTCGCGACGGTGACAAATCTCGTTACGGTGGTCTTGGTACACAAAAAGCTGTTGACAACGTAAACAACATCATTGCTGAAGCAATCATCGGCTACGATGTACGTGACCAACAAGCTATCGACCGTGCTATGATCGCACTTGACGGTACTCCTAACAAAGGTAAATTGGGTGCAAACGCAATCCTTGGTGTGTCTATCGCTGTAGCTCGTGCTGCTGCTGACTACCTTGAAATCCCACTTTACAGCTACCTTGGTGGATTCAACACTAAAGTTCTTCCAACTCCAATGATGAACATCATCAACGGTGGTTCTCACTCTGACGCTCCAATCGCTTTCCAAGAATTCATGATCGTACCTGCTGGTGCGCCATCATTCAAAGAAGCTCTTCGTTGGGGTGCTGAAATCTTCCACGCTCTTAAGAAAATCCTTAAATCTCGTGGTCTTGAAACAGCCGTAGGTGACGAAGGTGGATTCGCTCCTCGTTTTGAAGGAACTGAAGATGGAGTTGAAACTATCCTTGCTGCTATCGAAGCTGCTGGATATGTTCCAGGTAAAGACGTATTTATCGGATTTGACTGTGCTTCATCAGAATTCTACGATAAAGAACGTAAAGTTTACGACTACACTAAATTTGAAGGTGAAGGAGCAGCTGTACGTACTGCTGCAGAACAAATCGACTACCTTGAAGAATTGGTAAACAAATACCCAATCATCACTATCGAAGATGGTATGGATGAAAACGACTGGGACGGTTGGAAAGCTCTTACTGAACGTCTTGGTGGCAAAGTTCAATTGGTTGGTGACGACTTCTTCGTAACAAACACTTCTTACCTTGAAAAAGGTATTGCAGAAGGTGCTGCTAACTCAATCCTTATCAAAGTTAACCAAATCGGTACTCTTACTGAAACATTCGACGCTATCGAAATGGCGAAGGAAGCTGGTTACACTGCCGTTGTATCACACCGTTCAGGTGAAACTGAAGATTCAACAATCGCTGACATTGCAGTTGCAACTAACGCAGGACAAATTAAAACAGGTTCACTTTCACGTACAGACCGTATCGCTAAATACAACCAATTGCTTCGCATCGAAGACCAACTTGGTGAAGTAGCAGAATACCGTGGATTGAAATCATTCTACAACCTTAAAAAATAAAATAGTTCACTGAACTATTTTATCCCGAACCTTGAAATTCAAAAGTTCGGCCGTTGATTTAACAACGTTTTAAGCCCCTCGGATTTTATCCGAAGGGCTATTTTTGTATTTAGGGGGCAAAAAAGGGGCAAAACATTTCAAGACATCTCATTTACCAATAAATACGATTCAGCTAATATAATTGAAAATGATGGAAAAAAGGGTGAATTTATGATATACTTTAATGTAGGACCTTTTTAGAAATTTTGAAAGAGCATAAAAAATTTAGAATGAGAAAAATTGTTATCAATGGTGGATTACCCTTGCAAGGTGAAATCACTATTAGCGGTGCTAAAAATAGCGTTGTGGCCTTAATTCCAGCTATTATTTTGGCTGATGATGTGGTGACTTTGGATTGTGTTCCAGATATTTCCGATGTTGCTAGTCTTGTCGAAATCATGGAGTTAATGGGTGCTACCGTTAAGCGTTATGACGATGTGTTAGAGATTGATCCACGAGGTGTTCAAAATATTCCAATGCCTTATGGGAAAATCAACAGTCTTCGTGCATCTTATTATTTTTATGGAAGTCTTTTAGGTCGCTTTGGGGAAGCTACAGTTGGTTTGCCTGGTGGATGTGATTTGGGACCACGTCCTATAGACTTACACCTAAAGGCTTTTGAAGCAATGGGAGCTACTGTTAGCTACGAGGGAGATAACATGAAGTTATCTGCTAAAGATGTGGGACTTCATGGTGCAAGTATTTACATGGATACGGTTAGTGTCGGTGCGACGATTAATACGATGATTGCTGCGGTTAAAGCAAATGGGCGTACTATTATTGAAAATGCAGCCCGTGAGCCTGAGATTATTGATGTTGCCACTCTCTTGAATAATATGGGTGCCCATATCCGTGGGGCAGGAACTAATATTATCACTATTGATGGTGTTGAAAGATTACACGGAACTCGCCATCAGGTGATTCCAGACCGTATTGAAGCAGGAACATATATTTCCTTAGCTGCTGCAGTCGGTAAGGGAATTCGTATCAACAATGTATTATACGAACACTTAGAAGGATTCATCGCTAAGTTGGAAGAGATGGGTGTGAGAATGACTGTATCTGAAGACAGTATTTTTGTCGAAGAACAGTCTAATTTGAAAGCAATCAATATTAAGACAGCACCTTATCCTGGTTTTGCTACTGACTTGCAACAACCAATTACTCCACTCTTGTTAACAGCAGAGGGGCGTGGTACCATTATTGATACCATTTATGAAAAACGAGTAAACCATGTTTTTGAACTAGCAAAGATGGACGCAGATATTACGACTACAAACGACCATATTTTATATACTGGTGGACGTGGTTTGCGTGGTGCAAATGTAAAAGCTACTGACCTTAGAGCTGGGGCCGCACTTGTCATTGCTGGTTTAATGGCTGAAGGCAAAACTGAAATTACAAATATTGAGTTCATCTTACGTGGTTATTCAGATATTATTGAAAAATTACGTAATCTAGGAGCAGATATTACACTTGTTGAAGAATAAACCGTAGGGGTGTTTATGAATATTTGGACCAAATTAGCAATGTTTTCTTTTTTTGAAACGGATCGCTTGTATTTGCGTCCTTTCTTTTTTAGTGATAGTCAAGACTTCCATGAGATAGCTTCAAATCCAGAAAATTTACAATTCATTTTTCCAAGTCAAGCTAGTTTGGAAGAGAGTCAATATGCACTGGCCAATTATTTTATGAAGTCTCCTTTAGGTGTATGGGCTATTTGTGACAAGAAAACTGAAAAAATGATTGGTTCAATTAAGTTTGAAAAGCTAGATGAAATAAAAAAAGAAGCAGAACTTGGTTATTTTTTAAGAAGAGATTCATGGTCTAAAGGTTTCATGACAGAAGTTGTTAAAAAACTTTGTCAGCTTTCTTTTGAGGAACTTGGTTTAAAACAATTATCCATTATTACCCACCTTGAAAACGAAGCTAGTCAAAGAGTTGCATTTAAGTCTGGATTTCGTTTGTTCCGTCAGTTTAAAGGAAGTGATCGCTATACAAGGAAAATGCGAGATTATCTTGAGTTTCGCTTTGTAAAGGGAGAAATTAATGAGTAAACACCAAGAAATTCTAAGTTATTTGGAAGAATTACCTGTTGGTAAAAGAGTCAGTGTTCGAAGCATTTCCAACCATCTAGGAGTCAGTGATGGAACGGCTTATCGGGCCATTAAAGAAGCTGAAAACCGTGGAATTGTGGAGACCCGTCCTAGAAGTGGAACAATCCGCGTCAAATCACAGAAAGTTGCGATTGAAAGATTAACTTTTGCTGAAATTGCAGAAGTGACTTCTTCTGAGGTTCTGGCTGGGCAAGAAGGTTTAGAGAGAGAATTTAGTAAGTTTTCAATTGGTGCCATGACTGAACAAAATATCTTGTCTTACCTTCACGATGGGGGGCTCTTGATTGTCGGAGACCGAACGCGTATTCAGTTGCTAGCCTTGGAAAATGAAAATGCAGTCTTGGTTACAGGTGGATTTCAGGTTCATGATGATGTGCTTAAACTGGCCAATCAAAAAGGAATTCCTGTTTTAAGAAGCAAACATGACACTTTCACTGTTGCGACCATGATCAATAAAGCCTTGTCAAATGTTCAAATCAAAACAGATATTTTGACAGTTGAGAAACTTTACCGTCCGAGTCATGAGTATGGTTTTCTGAGAGAGACTGACACTGTTAAAGATTATTTGGACTTAGTACGTAAGAATCGTAGCAGTCGTTTCCCAGTTATCAATCAACATCAGGTTGTTGTTGGGGTTGTTACCATGAGAGACGCTGGTGATAAGTCACCAAGCACCACAATTGACAAGGTCATGTCTCGTAGTCTATTTTTAGTTGGATTATCGACAAATATTGCCAATGTGAGTCAACGGATGATTGCAGAAGACTTTGAAATGGTACCGGTTGTTCGAAATAATCAAACCTTGCTTGGGGTTGTAACCAGACGAGATGTCATGGCGAAGATGAGTCGTTCCCAAGTTTCTGCTCTACCTACTTTTTCTGAGCAGATTGGTCAAAAACTTTCTTATCACCATGATGAAGTAGTGATTACCGTGGAACCCTTTATGCTAGAGAAGAACGGTGTTTTGGCTAATGGTGTATTGGCAGAAATTCTGACCCACATGACTCAAGATTTAGTTGTGAATAGTGGTCGCAATCTTATTATTGAGCAGATGCTAATCTACTTTTTGCAGGCTGTTCAGATAGATGATATATTGCGCATTCAAGCACGCATTATCCATCATACGAGACGGTCAGCTATTATTGATTACGATATTTATCATGGTCATCAGATTGTTTCAAAAGCAAATGTGACTGTTAAAATTAATTAGAAACTAGGAGAAAAAATGATAACATTAAAATCAGCTCGTGAAATCGAAGCTATGGATAAGGCCGGTGATTTTCTAGCAAGTATTCATATCGGCTTGCGTGATTTGATTAAGCCAGGCGTAGATATGTGGGAAGTTGAAGAATACGTTCGCCGTCGTTGTAAGGAAGAAAATTTCCTTCCGCTTCAGATTGGAGTTGACGGTGCCATGATGGACTATCCTTATGCTACCTGTTGCTCTCTTAACGATGAAGTAGCTCACGCTTTCCCTCGTCACTATATCTTGAAAGATGGTGATTTGCTCAAAGTTGACATGGTTTTGGGAGGTCCCATTGCTAAATCTGACCTGAATGTCTCAAAATTAAATTTCAACAATGTGGAGCAAATGAAAAAATACACTCAGAGCTATTCTGGTGGCCTAGCAGACTCTTGTTGGGCTTATGCTGTTGGTACACCGTCCGAAAAAGTGAAAAACTTGATGGATGTAACTAAAGAGGCCATGTATAAGGGGATTGAGCAGGCTGTTGTTGGAAATCGTATCGGTGATATCGGTGCGGCTATTCAAGAATACGCTGAAAGTCGTGGATACGGTGTAGTGCGAGATTTGGTTGGTCATGGTGTTGGCCCAACTATGCACGAAGAGCCAATGGTTCCCAACTATGGTATTGCAGGTCGTGGACTTCGTCTTCGTGAAGGTATGGTCTTGACCATTGAACCGATGATCAATACAGGTGACTGGGAAATCGATACAGATATGAAAACTGGCTGGGCGCATAAGACCATTGACGGTGGATTGTCATGTCAGTATGAACACCAATTTGTCATTACTAAAGATGGTCCGGTAATCTTGACTAGCCAAGGTGAAGAAGGGACTTATTAATAAAAAGTGAAAAGGCTACTGGAAGTTCATTTCTAAAGAATCTAGTAGATCTTTTCATATTAAATAAACGCATTGTATCAAGTTTTTAAGTGCCTGATATAATGCGTTTTTCTGGCTTTAAAATTCTTACCTCAATATATTGTACTTTATAATCATTTCAAAAAAATGAACTTTCTACACTGTTACACTTCAGGTAAAAAATATGTTTCAGATTTTCTGTTACAGAAATAGATATCATTATGAAATAATTATTTTATATTTACTACTATTTCTATAAAAACCACAAAGATATTGGCAAACTATCTGATAAATAATTATTTCGTGTTACCAACAAGGCTACGAGGAAGGATTTGTTGCCTATCGTGGTTATGATGTTTAATGAATCTTTAAAGATTGCTTTAGAGCCTTATCATTCGGAATTGTTTTTACATATTTTGAACTCTACTGAACGTGAAAGAAAGTAAAAACGAGAGGGTGTAGAGGAATTATATCTTCTTGATTTTAGTAGTCAATTCGATACTCTCACGACAGAAGATTTAAAGGATTACTTTGATGGAGAAATTATCATTGTTTCACGTTATTATTGTAGATTCTAAAAGAAATCAATTCAGTACATTACCTCTTTTTATTCTTTTTCAAAGGTAAATCCTTCTCCAAGGATTTCGTGGGCTTCTGTAATAGTTATAAAGGCTTGAGGATCGATTCGATGAATCATTTCCTTCATTTTAACAATTTCATTTCTTCCGACAATACAGTAAATGATTTTTAAATCTTCTCGACTATAATAACCTTGACCTGAGATGAAAGTAACGCCTCTACCTAGGTCATCATTAATCGCCTTAGCAAGTTGGTCAGGACGTTTTGTGATAATCATAAATCCTTTACCTGCATAGCCACCTTCGCCGATCAAATCAATAACACGAGAAACGATAAAATCAAATAAGAGCGTGTAGGTAACTAATCTCAGATCCTTAAAGATTAGGAGAATAAGCATGAGAATACAAAAATCTAAGATAAAAAGCAGTTTTCCCATAGATATATGAGTGTATTTATTGATAATACGAGCTACAATATCAGTTCCACCAGTTGTCCCACCAGCATTGAAGATAATTCCGAGCCCAATTCCCAATAGAATCCCAGCTATAAGGGCTGTGATCAGTAAATCACCTTGAAGATCAATATGAAGGGGAATACGCTCAAAAAAAGCCAACCAGGCGGACAAGGCTAAGGTTCCTAGTAAACTAGAATAGAGAGATTTTGCTCCAAAAATCTTCCAAGCTAGGATGAAAAGAGGAATATTAATCAGCAAGTTCATGAGGGAAACAGGGATTTTAAAAAGATAAAAGGTGATGAGGGTAATACCTGTCGCCCCTCCTTCAAAGAGATGATGAGGAACTACAAAATAAGTCAGCCCAAAAGCATAAATAGCGGCACCTAGTAAAATGGTAAAAATGGGGTAAATTTTTTTAATCATAGAACACCTCTTTTCTTATAAGTAGATTATATCAAATTTTTAAGAAAAAATTGAATGACTCCATTAGGATTTTCAATCTTTTTTTGATATAATTAGAAGTAAGAAAACCAATCTGAATCCTAAAATAGAAAGATTGACACTATGACAAAAATTAAGATTGTAACCGATTCATCTGTTACTATTGAACCAGAACTCGTAAATCAATTAGATATTACTGTTGTTCCATTATCTGTAATGATTGATAATGTTGTTTATTCTGATGCTGATTTGAAAGAAGAAGGTAAATTTCTTCAGTTGATGCAAGCAAGTAAGAATCTTCCGAAAACCAGTCAACCGCCTGTAGGTGTCTTCGCTGAAGTTTTTGAAGACCTATGCAAGGATGGTAGCCAGATTCTTGCTATTCATATGTCCCATGCTCTTTCTGGTACTGTAGAAGCAGCGCGCCAAGGTGCTAGCTTATCTACTGCCGATGTGACAGTTATTGATAGTTCCTTCACTGACCAAGCACTGAAATTCCAAGTTGTTGAAGCTGCGAAGTTAGCACAAGAAGGAAAAGAGTTGGAGGAAATTTTATCTCATGTAGAAGAGGTTAAAAACCACACAGAACTTTATATTGGTGTTTCAACTTTGGAAAATCTTGTCAAAGGTGGACGAATTGGCCGTGTAACTGGATTATTGAGTTCGCTCCTTAACATCCGTGTTGTTATGCAGATGAAGAACCATGAATTGCAACCAATTGTTAAAGGTCGTGGAGCTAAAACCTTTAAAAAATGGTTAGATGAGCTGACAAATTCTCTTTCTGGACGTTCTGTAGCAGAGATTGGAATTTCATATTCTGGTAGTGCTGATTGGGCAAAAGAGATGAAAGAAAGCTTACAAGCTTATGTTGAAAAGCCAATTTCAGTTTTGGAAACGGGCTCTATTATTCAAACTCACACGGGTGAGAACGCTTGGGCTATTTTAGTACGTTACTACTCTTAAAAAAATAAATAAAATGGGAAGAAATAGCGTTTTTAACTTGACCTAAAAGGGATTTTAGGATATGATTATAATTGTTAATTAGAAATTAAATTGGAGGAATCATTAACATGGCAAACAAACAAGATTTGATCGCTAAAGTAGCAGAAGCTACAGAATTGACTAAGAAAGACTCAGCAGCAGCAGTTGAAGCTGTATTCGCAGCAGTAGCTGATTACCTTGCAGCTGGTGAAAAAGTTCAATTGATCGGTTTTGGTAACTTTGAAGTTCGTGAGCGTGCTGCACGTAAAGGTCGCAACCCACAAACTGGTAAAGAAATCACAATTGCAGCTTCTAAAGTTCCAGCATTCAAAGCTGGTAAAGCTCTTAAAGACGCTGTTAAATAATCAGCCTTTAAAAAGCCTGTCATATCAAGCATTTGAGCTTGTGTGATGGGCTTTTTTGTGTTCTTAGGGCATTTTTGGGGCAAAATCTGAATTAACTAGTGGCAGAAATGACTATTCATGTATAGGCTAATTCAATTTGCGTAGCGGAAATCATACAAATAAAATTGATTATAGTAAAATAGGATTAGAAATCTTAAGAAAGTTGGTTCTTTATTGGAAACGATAGTATTTTCAATCTCCGTTTTTCTAGCAGGGATTTTGTCCTTCTTTTCTCCCTGTATTTTTCCTCTGTTACCAGTTTACACTGGAATTTTGCTGGATGATCAGGAAAGTGCAAAAAGCTTCTCCTTGTTTGGAAGAAAAGTTGCCTGGTCAGGCTTGATTCGAACACTTTGCTTTATTGCAGGTATTTCTCTTATTTTCTTTATTCTAGGATTTGGTGCTGGTTACTTTGGTAATATTCTCTATGCCAATTGGTTTCGCTATACCATGGGAACAATTATTATCATTTTCTTGTTTTGGTCTTGGTGACCTCGCTTGTTCTACTCAATGCTAAAGCAGCATTACGCTTTAATTCAATTTTAGTTATTTTGAAATTTTCCGCTTTAGCTCTCTTTGTTTTAGTAGGAATTTGGCATATCAAGCTTGATAATTGGAGCAATTTCGCTCCTTATGGTTTTGGTCAAATTTATGGTGCTAGTACTGGTATTATGGCTGGTGCGTCCTTAATGTTCTTTGGATTTTTAGGCTTCGAATCCATCTCTATGGCTGTAGATGAAGTCAAGACTCCTCAAAAAAATATTCCGAGAGGGATTGTCTTATCACTTTCAATCGTAACCATTCTTTATGCCTTGGTGACTCTTGTCTTGACTGGTGTGGTTCACTATAGTCATCTAAATGTCGACGATGCCGTTGCTTTTGCTCTTCGCAGTGTTGGGATTAGTTGGGCAGCCAACTATGTGTCATTAGTGGCTATCTTGACCTTGATTACAGTTTGTATTTCGATGACCTATGCCCTATCACGTATGATTTACAGTTTAGCGCGTGACGGCTTGATACCTGCTGCCTTTAAAGAACTGACCAAAACAAGCAAGGTACCAAAAAATGCTACTATCTTGACAGGTCTAGCTTCAGCAGTAGCAGCAGGAATGTTCCCTCTTGCTAGTATCGCAGCCTTCTTAAATATTTGTACCTTGGCTTACTTGATCATGCTGGCTTATGGTCTGATTCGCTTACGGAAAGAAAAAGGAATGCCCAAAGCGGGCGAGTTTAAAACACCATTGGTACCTCTGTTACCAATTTTATCAATCATCATTTGTTTATCCTTTATGTTACAGTATAATATGGAAACTTGGGTTGCTTTCCTAGTTGCATTGTTAGTAGGAAGTATGATTTACTTCACTTATGGTTATAAGCATTCTACCTTAGAAGAATAATACTCTTCGAAAATCTCTTCAAACCACGTCAGCTTCGCCTTGCCGTATGTATGGTTACTGACTTCGTCAGTTTCATCTACAACCTCAAAAACATGTTTTGAGCTGACTTCGTCAGTCTTATCTACAACCTCAAAGTCGTGCTTTGAGCAGCCTGCGGCTAGCTTCCTAATTTGCTCTTTGATTTTCATTGAGTATATAAAGTGAGAATCTGTTGAGTTGTTGAAACTCAGCAGATTTTTATATGTGAAAGAAATTTCAATTTTTTTCTTAAAATAGCTTGACAGATTAAATTTTTAGGAGTAGAATGTTTACCAGTTAATTAAATAGTTAAGGGGTTGTTTATGAAAAAACAGAGTTTATTTTTAGTATTGGTAAGTGTCTTTCTTTTGTGTTTAGGGGCTTGTGGCCAAAAGGAAAGTCAGACTGGGAAAGGGATGAAAATTGTAACCAGTTTTTATCCTGTCTATGCTATGGTCAAGGAAGTATCTGGTGACTTGAATGATGTTCGGATGATTCAGTCAAGTAGTGGGATTCACTCCTTTGAACCTTCAGCAAATGATATCGCAGCCATCTATGATGCAGATGTCTTTGTTTACCATTCGCATACGCTCGAATCTTGGGCAGGAAGTCTGGATCCCAATCTAAAAAAATCCAAAGTTAAAGTTTTAGAAGCTTCTGAAGGAATGACATTGGATCGAGTCCTTGGTCTAGAAGATGTGGAAGCAGGTGATGGAGTTGATGAAAAAACGCTTTATGATCCTCACACTTGGCTAGATCCTGACAAAGCTGGTGAAGAAGCTCAGATTATTGCTGATAAACTTTCAGAGGTTGATAGTGAACACAAAGAAACTTATCAAAAAAATGCGCAAGCCTTTATCAAAAAAGCTCAAGAATTGACTAAGAAATTCCAACCTAAATTCGAAAAAGCGAGTCAGAAAACATTTGTAACACAGCATACAGCCTTTTCTTATCTAGCTAAGCGATTTGGACTCAATCAACTTGGAATCGCAGGTATCTCTCCAGAACAAGAACCAAGTCCAAGACAACTAACAGAAATTCAGGAATTTGTTAAAACCTATAAGGTTAAAACGATTTTTACAGAAAGTAATGCTTCTTCGAAAGTAGCTGAAACTCTTGTCAAATCAACAGGTGTGGGGCTAAAAACTCTGAATCCTTTAGAGGCTGACCCACAAAATGACAAGACTTATTTAGAAAATCTTGAAGAAAATATGAGTATTTTAGCAGAAGAATTGAAATGAGGAGATTATGAAAATCAATAAAAAATATCTAGCTGGGTCAGCAGCTGCACTTGTTTTAAGTGTCTGTGCTTATGAACTAGGTTTGCATCAAGCTCAAACTGTAAAAGAAAATAACCGTGTTTCATACATCGATGGCAACCAACCAAGCCAAAAGGCAGAGAATTTGACACCTGATGAAGTCAGTAAAAAAGAAGGTATTAATGCCGAGCAAATCGTTATCAAGATTACGGATCAAGGTTATGTGACCTCTCATGGAGACCATTATCATTACTATAATGGCAAGGTTCCTTATGATGCCATCATCAGTGAAGAACTCCTCATGAAAGATCCGAATTATCAGTTGAAGGATGCAGACATTGTCAATGAAATCAAGGGTGGCTATGTAATTAAGGTAGACGGTAAATACTATGTTTACCTTAAGGATGCCGCCCATGCGGACAATATTCGTTCAAAAGAAGAGATTAAACGTCAGAAGCAGGAACACAGTAGTAATCACGGAGGTGGTTCTAACGATCAGGCAGTAGTTGCAGCCAGAGCTCAAGGACGCTATACAACAGATGATGGGTATATCTTCAATGCATCTGATATCATTGAGGACACGGGTGATGCTTATATTGTTCCTCATGGCAATCACTTCCACTATATTCCGAAGAGTGATTTGTCTGCCAGTGAATTAGCTGCTGCCCAAGCCTTCTTATCTGGAAAAGGTAGTCAATTAAGTACCGTTGAATACCGTTCAAGCAGGGGAGAAACAAGATCTACTCTAAGAACGAGTCAATCTGAAACTCCTCAAAATCCTGCTACAGCTCCGGAGAGCCCAAATGAGGATTTAGCTAGTCTTCTTCAAGAATTGTATGCCTTGCCACTTAGCCAACGTCATGTGGAGTCTGATGGATTAGTATTTGACCCAGCACAGATTACAAAACGTACTGCCAATGGTGTGGCAGTTCCTCACGGGGATCATTTCCATTTCATTCCTTATTCGCAAATGTCTGCTTTGGAAGAAAAATTGGCTCGAAATCTACCAATTGGAGGTCAGCCAGTTCAAAGTCAATCTGACAATACGAAACCAAGCAGTACCGATAAACCAAGTTCAACACCAAGTTCAACCATTAAACCAAACTTTAATCTCAATACGCAGGCACCAAATCGAGGAACTGGAGGCGCTTATACAACGGATGATGGGTATGTCTTTAGTCCGACAGATGTGATTGAAGATACAGGAGACGCATTTATTGTACCGCACGGCAATCATTTCCACTATATTCCGAAGAGTGATTTGTCTGCAGGAGAATTGGCTGCTGCCCAAGCTTATTGGAATGGTAAACAGAGCTCACATTCTTCTACAAGCTCAAGTAAACCAAGTAGTGATAATGCTAAACCAGCCCAACCAAGTTTGACAGAGACTCCAAACCTGACTGTCACCCCAACGTATCATCAAGACCAAGGGGAAGATATCCCAACACTTTTAAGTGAATTGTATGCCAAACCTTTATCAGAACGCCATGTGGAATCGGATGGTCTAGTCTTTGATCCGGCACAAATTATCAAACGTACAGCTAACGGTGTTGCAGTGCCTCACGGAGACCATTATCACTTTATCCCTTATTCACAAATGTCACCGCTGGAAGAAAAATTGGCTCGTATGATAGCTGTTAAGGGACAAAATGGCAGTGTCTTGCCAAGTGTTACTCCTCTAAAGCCAGCCCCTACTACCAAACCTTTAGCACCAGTGGAAAATAAACCGACAGAATTTGATGTCAACCAGGTTGTTAGAAAAGTTGGTGATGGATATATTATCGAAGATAAGGGCGCTAGTCGTTATGTTCTAGCTAAAGACTTAGCTAAGGATAAGATTGACGCTATTGAAAATCTCTTGTCAAAGAAAACTCAAGAGACACATGCCCTAGTTGCGAAGAAAGAAAATGTCGCTCCTCGTGACCAAGAATTTTATGATAAAGCATATAATTTATTGGCCGAGGCTCATAAAGCCTTGTCTGAAAATAAGGGTCGTACTTCTGATTTCCAAGCCTTAGACAAATTAGCAGAACGTTTGAATGATGAATCTTCTAATAAAGGAAAATTGGTAGATGATTTATTGTCATTCTTAGCACCAATTACCCATCCAGAGCGACTTGGAAAACCAAATTCTCAAATTGCTTATACAGACGATGAAATTAAATTAGCGAAATTAGCAGGCAAGTACACAACAGAAGATGGTTATATCTTTGACACTCGTGATATTACCAGTGATGAGGGAGATGCTTATGTAACTCCGCATATGACCCATAGTCATTGGATTAAGAAAGAGAGCTTGTCTGAAGCTGAAAGAGTGGCAGCCCAGGCTTATGCTAAAGAGAAAGGTTTGATACCTCCTTCAACAGAGAATCAGGGTTCAGGAAATACTGAGGTTAAAGGAGTAGAAGCAATCTATAATAAAGTGAAAGCAGCTAAGAAGGTCCCACTTGATTATATTCCTTACAATCTACAACATACTGTTGAAGTTAAAAATGGTAGCTTAATTATACCTCATTACGACCATTACCATAACATTAAATTTGGTTGGTTTGACGAAGGACTCTATGAAGCACCTAAGGGTTATAGCCTTGAGGATCTCTTTGCGACTGTAAAATATTATGTTGAACATCCTGAAGAACGTCCTCACTCAGATAATGGTTGGGGAAATGCCAGCGACCATGTTCGTAAAAATAAGGCAGACAAAGACAGTAAATCTGATGAAGATAAGGAAGATCATCATGAATCAGTCGAGTCAACCCGTCCTGAATCCAATGAAAAAGAAAATCATACAGGTTCAACCCCTTCAGTAGATAATCTTTATAAACCGAGCACTGATGAAGACGAGACAGAAGAAGTATCTAAAGATACAACAGACGAAGCTGAAGTACCTCAAGTAGAAACCGAAAAAGTAGAAGCCAAACTCAAAGAAGTAGAAGCTCTACTTGCTAAAGTAACGGATGCTAGTTTGAAAGACAATGTGACAGAGAGCCTATCTGGTTTACGAAATAATCTGAGTCTCCAAACCATGGATAATAATGGTATCATGGCAGAAGCAGAAAAATTACTTGCGTTGTTAAAAAGAAAGTAATCCTCCATCTGTAAGTAAGGAAAAATCAACTAATGAAAAATGAAAGTCTCGATAAAGAGGCTTTCATTTTTATTATGTATATACGAAAAATTCTTGACAAGCAATACTAAAAAGAGTAAACTATTAACTAGTTAATTAACTGGTTCATCATTTTGTGGAGAATCAAATATATTTAAGAAAAGAGGAAAGAATGAAAATTAATAAAAAATATCTAGTAGGTTCGGTGGCAGTTCTTGCCCTAAGTGTTTGTTCCTATGAGCTTGGTCGTTACCAAGCTAGTCAAGTTAAGAAAGATTCGAATCGAGTTGCTTATATAGACGGTGATCAGGTTGGTCAAAAGGCAGAGAACTTGACACCAGATGAAGTTAGTAAGAGAGAGGGAATCAACGCCGAACAAATTGTTATCAAAATTACGGATCAAGGTTATGTGACCTCTCATGGAGACCATTATCATTACTATAATGGCAAGGTTCCTTATGATGCCATCATCAGTGAAGAACTCCTCATGAAAGATCCGAATTATCAGTTGAAGGATGCAGACATTGTCAATGAAATCAAGGGTGGCTATGTAATTAAGGTAGACGGTAAATACTATGTTTACCTTAAGGATGCCGCCCATGCGGACAATATTCGTTCAAAAGAAGAGATTAAACGTCAGAAGCAGGAACACAGTAGTAATCACGGAGGTGGTTCTAACGATCAGGCAGTAGTTGCAGCCAGAGCTCAAGGACGCTATACAACAGATGATGGGTATATCTTCAATGCATCTGATATCATTGAGGACACGGGTGATGCTTATATTGTTCCTCATGGCAATCACTTCCACTATATTCCTAAGAGTGACTTGTCTGCCAGTGAATTAGCTGCTGCCCAAGCCTTCTTATCTGGAAAAGGCGGCCAATTAAGTACGGTTGAATATCGTTCTAGCAGGGGAGAAACAAGATCTAGCGCTAGAACGAGTCAATCTGATACACCTCAAAATCCTGCAACAGATTCTGAAAGTCAAAGTGAGGATTTAGCTAGTCTCCTTCAAGAATTATACGCTTTGCCACTTAGCCAACGTCATGTGGAGTCTGATGGATTAGTATTTGACCCAGCACAGATTACAAAACGTACTGCCAATGGTGTGGCAGTTCCTCACGGGGATCATTTCCATTTCATTCCTTATTCGCAAATGTCTGCTTTGGAAGAAAAATTGGCTCGAAATCTACCAATTGGAGGTCAGCCAGTTCAAAGTCAATCTGACAATACGAAACCAAGCAGTACCGATAAACCAAGTTCAACACCAAGTTCAACCATTAAACCAAACTTTAATCTCAATACGCCGGCACCGAATCGAGCAACTGGAGGCGCCTATACAACGGATGATGGGTATGTCTTTAGTCCGACAGATGTAATTGAAGATACAGGTGACGCTTTTGTTGTACCGCACGGCAATCATTTCCACTATATTCCTAAGAGTGATTTGTCAGCAGGAGAATTGGCTGCTGCCCAAGCTTATTGGAATGGTAAACAGGGTTCTCATTCTTCTACAAACTCAAGTAAACCAAGTAGTGATAATGCTAAACCAGCCCAACCAAGTTTGACAGAGACTCCAAATCTGACTGTTACTCCAACATATCATCAAAGTCAAGGGGAAGACATTTCAACACTTCTAAGTGAATTATATGCCAAACCTTTGTCAGAACGCCATGTGGAGTCTGATGGATTAGTATTTGACCCAGCACAAATCATCAAACGTACAGCTAACGGTGTAGCAGTGCCTCACGGAGACCATTATCACTTTATCCCTTATTCACAAATGACTGATTTAGAGCAGAAGATTGCTAGAATTATTCCGTTAAAAGGGCAAAATGGATTAAATCAAATTGGTACAGATATTAAACCTTTAGTATCAAAAGAAGTAGTTCATAAGTTCTTAGGACAACCAATCAAAGCTTATGGAAAAGGTTTAGATGGTAAACCTTATGATACGAGTGATGGATACATATTTACCAAAGATTCCATCGATTCTGTTGATAAATCAGGTGTTATTGCCAAACACGGTGATCATTTCCATTATATGGGATATGGTGAATTAGAACAATTCGAATTGGATGAAGTTGCTAAATGGATTCAAGAAACTGGTAAAAATCCCGATGACATCGTTTCTTCAGTTCACTCAGATGAGAAGGAAAGACCAAAGTTTGATTATAAAAAAGTAACTAGTAAAGTTTCTAGAAATAGTAAAGTTGGTTATATAATTAATGAAGGTGGTAAAGATTATTTTTATTCACGTGAAGAACTCGATCTTACTCAAATAGCTTTTTCTGAGCAGGAACTAATGCTTAAAGATAAAGATAATTATCGTTATGATATTGTAGAAACAGAAATTAAACCAAGATTAGCTGTTGATGTATCTAGCTTGCCTATGCATGCAGCCAATACTACGTATGATACTGGAACTTCCTTCATTATTCCGCATATCGATCACATTCACGTCGTACCTTATTCTTGGTTAAATAGTGAGCAAATAGCAACTATAAAATATGTAATGCAACATCCTGATGTGCGTCCTGAAGTTTGGTCAAAACCAGGTCATGATGATGCTGGATCTGTTATTGCTAATGTAACTCCTCTTGAAAAACGTCCTGGAATGAAGAACTGGCAAATTATCCATTCTGCGGAAGAAGTTCAGAAAGCACTTAAAGAAGGCAAGTTTGCAACTCCTGATGGATATATTTTTGATCCTCAGGATGTATTGGCAAAGGGAACCTATATTTGGGCAGATAAATCTTTCAGTATTCCAAAAGCTAGTGGTGATTCATTGAGAAGTATCAATCAGTCTGATTTATCAGATAAAGAGTGGAAACAAGCTCAAGAGTTGATAGCTAAAAGAAATGAAGAAAAAGAAACAACAAATGATTCTTCTAATTCACATCTAGTTTCTTCAGATAAGAAATCGGAAACAAAGAAAGATGCAACGGATTCAAACAAAGTTGATGAACAACCAAAGGATAATAAATCTCAAAATGAGGCAGATGCGACTAGCAGCAATCCTTCAGTCGAAAAAGTTGGTGAAGAAGAAAAATCACATGCAGAAAATAAAGAAGATGATTATGATGATATACCAGATTATGGATTAGATAAGGATACTTTAAAAAATCATATAAATCAAATAGCACAAATTGCTCAAATTGATTCTAAATATCTTATTTTTTCATCAGAAGGAGTTCAGTTTTATAATAAGAATGGGGATTTAGTAACCTATGATATTAAAACTCTTAAGCAAATAAAACCTTAGAATATTTTGACTAATGAGCATCTAGTTGAAAGGATATTGTTCTATTATTGGATAGAATAATGTCCTTTTATTTGTTAATAAAAAGATGAAATTTCCTGTCTAAAAAATGAAGAAAGGATTCTTAAAGTAATAATTTTATTCTCTTTCACTAAAAATCTTGACAGATAAGCTAAAAAAAGGTAAACTATTTACTGGTTAATTAAATGGTTAAATAACCGGTTTAGAAAAATTGTTTAACCGAGAAAAAGAAGTTAAGAAATAGCTTCATCATTTATTGAAATGAGGGATTTATGAAATTCAGTAAAAAATATATAGCAGCTGGATCAGCTGTTATCGTATCCTTGAGTCTTTGTGCTTATGCACTGAACCAGCATCGATCGCAGGAAAATAAGGACAATAATCGTGTCTCTTATGTGGATGGTAGCCAGTCAAGTCAGAAAACTGAAAACCTGACACCAGATCAGGTCAGTCAAAAAGAAGGAATTCAGGCTGAGCAAATTGTCATCAAAATTACAGATCAGGGCTATGTAACGTCACACGGTGATCACTATCATTACTATAATGGGAAAGTTCCTTATGATGCCCTCTTTAGTGAAGAACTTTTGATGAAGGATCCAAATTATCAACTTAAGGATGGAGATATTGTCAATGAAGTCAAGGGTGGTTATATCATCAAGGTCGATGGAAAATATTATGTCTATCTGAAAGATGCAGCTCATGCTGATAATATTCGAACTAAAGACGAAATCAACCGACAAAAACAAGAACATGTCAAAGATAATGAGAAGGTCAGCTCAGATGTTGCTGTAGCAAGGTCTCAGGGACGCTATACGACAGATGATGGTTATGTCTTTAATCCAGCTGATATTATTGAAGATACTGGTGATGCTTATATAGTTCCTCACGGAGGTCACTACCACTATATTCCAAAAAGTGATTTGTCTGCTAGTGAATTAGCAGCTGCTAAAGCTCATCTGGCTGGGAAAAATACGCAACCGAGTCAGTTAAGCTATTCTTCAGCAGCTAGTGACAATAACACGCAATCTGTAGCACAAGGCTCAACTAGCAAGCCAGCAAATAAAGCTGAAAATCTCCAAAGTCTTTTGAAAGAACTCTATGATTCACCTAGTGACCAACGTTACAGTGAATCAGACGGTCTGGTTTTTGACCCTGCTAAGATTATCAGCCGTACACCAAATGGAGTTGCGATTCCGCATGGCGACCATTATCACTTTATTCCTTACAGCAAGCTCTCTCCTTTAGAAGAAAAGATTGCCAGAATGGTGCCTATCGGTGGAACTGGTTCTACAGTTTCTACAAATGAAAAACCTCATGAAGTAGCGTCTAGTCTTGGAAGTCTTTCAAGCAGTCCATCTACTTTAAATCATCCTTCCTTGCTTACAAATAAGACTATCTCTTCAACATCTGATGGTTATATCTTTAATCCTAAAGATATTGTCGAAGAAACAGCCACAGCTTATATCGTCAGACATGGTGATCATTTCCATTACATTCCTAAGTCGAATCAAATTGGTCAACCGACTCTTCCAAATAATGGTCTAACAACACCTTCGCCATCTCTTCCAATCAATCCAGGAAATTCACATGATGAACATGAAGAAGGTGGACACGGCTTTGATGCCAATCGTATTATTGCTGAAGATGAAGCAGGATTTATCATGAGTCACGGCGACCATAATCATTACTTCTTCAAGAAGGATTTGACTGCTGATCAAATCAAGGCAGCGCAAGACCACTTGAAAGGGGCAAATACAGCAACACCAAATCCAGCTCATGATGACGATCACGATGAAGATCATCATGGACACCATCATGATGAAGACCATGATCACGGTTTTGACGCTAATCGTGTCATCAGTGAGGATGAACAAGGCTTTGTCATGAGTCATGGTGACCACAATCATTACTTTTTCAAGAAGGACTTGACAGCAGAGCAAATTAAGGCAGCGCAAGATCACTTGAAAGGTGCAAATACAGCAACACCAAATCCAGCTCATGATAATCAAGATGAAGATACACACGGTCATCACCATGATGAACATGGTCATGATTTTGATGTCAATCGAATTATCAGTGAAGATGCGGCAGGCTTTGTCATGAGTCACGGTGACCATAATCATTATTTCTTCAAGAAAGATTTGACAGCGGAGCAAATTAAGGCCGCCCAAGATTATCTGAAAAGTAAAACGCCAGTAACACCAAGCCCAGCCCATGATGATGAACACGATAACGATAATCATGGTCACAAACATGATGAAGACCATGCTCACGGTTTTGATGCCGATCGTGTCATCAGTGAGGATGAGCAAGGTTTTGTCATGAGTCACGGAGACCACAATCATTACTTCTTCAAGAAAGATTTGACAGCAGAGCAAATTAAGGCCGCCCAAGACCATTTGAAAACACACCATGATGCAGAGCCTGTAAAACCTCTTGCTAAAACAGTAGAGTCTTTCTCAAGAGATGCTAGCGATGAAGAAAAAATTGCTTACATTTCTAAGACCTACGGCGTTCCACTTGAAGCTATTAGAATTTCAAACGGATTCTTTGTCTTTGGAAATCCAGACCAAGCCTACGATCCAACTCATATTCATCCATATGCTGTTCGTAAGGAACATGTTCGTTTGCCGCTACAAACTGGCAATCCAGAACTTGATTTCCTAAATGAACTCTATACGACTGCTTTGCGAGATGGGGTGTCTCCTTATAGCTTGCAAGTGGAAAATGGAAGTTTTGTGATTCCTCATGGCGACCACAATCACTACATCAAGGTTCAAACGAAGGGCTATGAAGTAGCTCTGAAAAACAAGATTCCAGCCCTCCAATCCAACTATCAACCTGGAGCTTTTGATGAGAAGGCAGTCTTGGCGAAAGTAGATCAACTTCTAGCTGATAGCAGAAGTATCTACAAAGACAAGCCTATCGAACAAAGACAAATTGAGTTAGCCTTAGGTCAGTTTACTGAAAACATGAAGAAACTGGCAACTAACTCTACAGTAGGTTATCTTGCGACACTGGATCTCTTTGATAAGCAATATATCCATATTGATGAAAGTGTCAAACCTGTTGAAACAAGCGCTCTAGATAAGAAATATCAGGCCTTGATTGATAAAATCAATACCTTGGATACAGACTCTTATGGACTTCCTAAGAAAGACCTTCTCGTTCGACTCCAAGAAGCTAAATTGGCTAAAGATGAGGCTGCTTTAGTAGCGGTTGAATCACAACTTCAAGCTCTTCAAGACTTTAATGATCGAACAGGTGTTACAACTGTAGAATACATCAAGTACTTCTACGAACACGTAAATGACGGTCGTTTGAGTGATGAACTTCGGAACAAAGTAGCTCAGTTGACTTGGACCTTGTATCAATCTCAATCCTTCCTTAAGGCAGCAGAATTGAACAAATTATTCCCAAGTATCTATCAGGCAAAACAAGAAGTGGAAGAAGCTTTGAAAGCTCAGCCAACTACTGCGAAATCAAGTCAGACAGTTCTAGATACTGAAAAAGTTGATAATCAAAGTGCCAAGACAGCTATTTATGGCTTCTTGAAAGAATTGTACGGAGACTTTATGCCTGAAGAGCATATGAATCATATCAGCAAGGAACAAGTAGAAAGTCTTTTGAGCAAGGCAACTCAACTCTTGGAACAAATCCAAGAAGAAGGAATCAGACAATCCTTGGCAGAAGAAGTAGAAAATCTCAAAGCTGCTACAAACAAGGCTGATGCAGATTTGGATGAAGTAAACAGCCAGGTGAAAGATGTCTTGACTCGTATCGCTAGTGCCCTTCAACAAGAGAAAGAAAATGCTGAGCAAGATCCTCAGACACTTGTACTCTATCAAAAACTTTACGATATCCTCATGTCACTTCACGCTTACTTAGAAAACAATAAGGGTTCTGATGAGGACTTTGATAAGGTGGATACTCTACTAGATCAACTTTCTGCTAAGAGTAAAGATAAAGCTGCTTTACTTGAATTGACAAAAGCTATTCTGATCTTGAATCAAGAAATCAAGTCAAAATCAAGCGCGAGTGAAGAAGCAAGTCCAGCAACAAATGCTGAGGCAAATGGTGATAAGACAAGTCCCGAAACTGAGACATCAGCAGCTGCGGAATCTAACAGTGAAACTGCCAGTGACGAAAACAAACCGAGCAACGCAACAGATTCTAAACCTGCTGAATCAGCTTCAGAAAAGGAAACCACAGAATCTACAACAAGTACTGGAAATCAAGAAAAACCAGCATAATAAAAAGAAAGGCGAAGTAGCTAAGCTACCTCGTCTTTTTAGTCTTTATAAGCTACGATACCAATGATGGTATCAACTGCACGTTCCATAGTCTGAAGACTGACGTATTCAAAACGTCCGTGCATATTCTCGCCATCAGCAAAAATATTAGGGGTTGGGATTCCCATAAAGGAAATCTTAGAGCCGTCTGTCCCTCCACGGATTGGTTCGATTATAGGAGTGATACCCAAATCTTCCATAACTGCTTTGGCAATGGTAATTGGAGTCATATCTTTTTCAATGACTTCTTTCATATTGTAGTACTGGTCTGTCAAGTTTAGGGTGACACGGTCGCTACCAAGTTCTTGATTCATCTTATCAGCGATAGACTGCATAGCTGCTTTACGCGCTTCAAAGGCGTCTTTTTCAAAATCACGAATGATGTAGCTTGCACGCGCCTCCTCAACGCTTCCAGCCACATCCATAAGATGATAGAAACCTTGGTAGCCATCAGTTAACTCAGGTCGGTCATTCTCTGGAAGTTGATTGTGAAAATCAATTGCTAGCTGAAGGGCATTGACCATCTGACCTTTGGCGGTACCAGGGTGGACATTGCGTCCTTGGAAATGTAATTCAGCACCAGCTGCTGAGAAAGTCTCGTACTGAAGTTCACCTAGTGGGCCACCATCAACTGTGTAGGCAAAATCCACATCAAAATCTTCTGCATCAAATTTATTGGCACCAACACCAATTTCTTCATCTGGACCAAAGCCAACACGAATCTCACAGTGCTTGATTTCAGGGTGAGCAGTCAGATATTCAATAGCTGTCATAATCTCAGCAATACCTGACTTGTCATCAGCTCCTAGTAAGGTTGTTCCATCTGTTGTGATGAGTGTTTGTCCTGGATATTTCTCAAGACTCTTAAAGTCAGCTGGATCGAGTTTGAAACCAGAATTTCCAAGTTCAATCACACCACCATCGTAGTTTTCAATTACCTGTGGATTGATTCCTTCGGAATTAAAGTCAGCAGTATCCATGTGAGATATAAAGCCAATCTTACGTGTTAAAGATGGATCATTGGCTGGTAAGGTTCCAATTGCAAAACCATTTGGTAGATAATAAACATTTTGTAATCCAACACGTTTCATTTCTGGAATAAGAACATTTGTAGCAAAATCTACCTGACTCTGCGTACTTGGAGTAGTAGTAGAGTGTTCATCAGAGCGCGTGTTGATCTTAACGTAGGTTAGGAATCGGTCCAAGAGATTGGGATAAGTCATAAAAAACTCCTTTTGAATTCATTTTTTCCATTGTATCATAGAAAAGAGAGAAAAACAAAAGACAGAAGTTAGGGAAATTCGCTATGTTGGCGTTTACTTATTAATGGATAAATGATAAAATAAACTTGATAAAAATATCACAAGGAAGCGATTATGAAAAAAGCAATTTTAATGATGACTTTCGGTTCGCCAGAAGAGATTACCTTTGAAGGTGTGGCTGATTTTTTCACAAATATTCGTCGTGGAGTGAGACCTCAAGACCACGAAATTCAGACTCTCTATGATAATTATGTACGAATTGGCGGCACGCCTCTGCAAAAAATTACCCGAGAAGAGGTTGCCTTGGTAGAAGCTAGGCTGGGGAATGAGTATAGTGTTTATTTTGCTAATAAGTTTTCCAAACCCTTTATTCCAGATGTGATTGGTCAGATGGAAGCAGACGGAATCGAGCAGTGTATTTGCTTGATTTTGGAGCCTCATTATTCTTTTTACTCTGTCATGGGATATGAGAAATTTTTAGAAAGCAAGCAAATCCAATTTTTAGTTATTAAAGACTGGTATCAAGAAGAAGCGCTCTTAAACTATTGGACAGATGAAATTCGTGAAATTTTAAAAGAAGAAGTAAAGCAGGATAGCTTTAAAGTCATTTTTTCAGCCCACAGTGTGCCCATTTTTGCCTTGGATTTTGGTGACCCTTATATTGACCAAATTTTTGAAAATAGCAAGTTAGTCGCTGAAAAACTAGGTTTGAGTTCTGAGCAATATACTAACACTTGGCAAAGTGAAAGTGATATCGGGATTCCATGGATTAAACCTGATGTCTTGGAGTATCTCAGAGAACAGAAAGAACATCCAGACCATTATATTTTTGTTCCTATCAGTTTTATCAGTGAGCACATTGAAGTCTTGTTTGACAACGATGTGGAATGTTATGACTTATGTCAGGAATTTGGAGTAAACTACCATCGTCCACCAATGCCAAATACAGATTCTCGCTTGATTGATGCCTTGGTTAATACCGTCAGAGCTAATGAGGACAAAGAATTTAAGGAATTTCTCCCAGAAGAAGAAACCTTTGATGAGTTAGTTCCTTCAGATGAGACTAAAAATATCTTGGCTGAATCTCAAGATTTACAAATGCCAGAATTTGTGAAAAAATTGATTGAGAAAAAAGGTCGTGAAAATGTTAAGATGCCTTATCTTATTAAGAAAATGCTTGAGAAAGCAGGCAAGTTACCGAAAGAGTAAAGAAAAAAGGATTTAGCTTTGTGCTAGATCCTTTTAATCGATTATTTTTTCTCAAGAAGAGCTTTGATTTCTTGAAGTACTTCCAATTCAGTTGGTCCAGCTGGAGCTTCTTCAACAGTTTCTTCTTTCTTAGTAAGGCTTTGGGCTTTTTCCATAGCTTTAATAACGAAGAAGAGAACAGTACCTACAACAAGGAAGTTGATAATAGCACTCAAGAATTTACCATATGTAACACCATTCCATGCAAGCTCAGCGATGTTTTGTACTTTCGCAGCTTCCAAGGCTGGGTTCAATAGTAGAGGAGTGATGATATCATTAACAAATGAAGTAACGATTGCACCAAAAGCAGAGGCAATGATCACACCGACAGCAAGGTCAACAACGTTACCACGAAGCAAAAATGCTTTAAGATCTTTTAACATTTTCATAATTTCCTTTCAAAAAAATTCTTACTCTTAATTATATTTTAATTAAGAAGTTCTTGCAAGCTATATGTAAATTTTTTCTTATTTTTTAAAAATAAATACCTTACTAAAAATGTAATTGAGGATAATTATCAAGAATTGTGAAATAACGGTTTCAATACTATTAACCTTGTCTATATTATTATTTACAAATTGCCCGATAATATTAGGAAACTGAGTTACAAAGATAAAAGTTAAAAACAAGTCTAAAAGAAAAGTAGAAAGACGTGCTATAGTAAATTTTACTAAACGGCTTGGCCAATTCTCTCTAGCTTGCTTAAAGACAAGCCTATCATTTGTAATAAATGCAAAGAGGATACCGATACTATTTGCTAGTCCAGTAGCAAGCAGTTCTTTATGGGTTAATTGATAAATGACTAATCGGGATAGAATGGAGACAAGAGTAGTTGCTATACCAAAAAAGAGATAGGCTAAGAGCTCATTCTCGAAGAGACTTTGAATGCGTTTTTTCATACTTTTAGTATAGCATAAAGCAAGTTATTGTGCTATACTAGTAAGGTTGATTGAATCAACCCTTGGTGCTTAGCTTCTTTCACCAAGCATATTACACGCGGGCAACCGCCAAAGGAGAAAAGATGAAAAAATTAACTATTCGTGATGTTGCAGATATTGCAATCGTCGCTGCTATCTATGTCGTTTTGACTGTTACACCGCCCCTAAATGCTATTAGCTATGGTGCTTATCAGTTTCGTATTTCAGAAATGATGAATTTTATGGCTTTTTACAATCCTAAGTATATCATAGGAGTTACTATCGGTTGTATGATTGCTAATTTCTTTAGCTTCGGACTGCTAGATGTCTTTGTTGGTGGTGGATCAACCTTAGTATTCCTCAGTCTAGGTGTTTGGCTTTTTGCAAAATACAGCAAGGATTATCTTTTTAACGGATTGATTCGAAAAGATCATTTCTTCTTCTCAATCCTCTTTTCAATTTCTATGTTTACTATCGCTGCCGAGTTGAATATCGTAGCGCAATTACCATTTTTCCTTACTTGGTTCACAACAGGAATTGGTGAATTTGCCTCATTAATTATTGGTGCGATTATCATTGGTAAAATTGGTCGTCGAATCGATTTAAGCAAATAGAAGAAGATAAGCTAGGTGGCTCTTACCTGGCTTTTTCTTATGGAAAATTTCTAAGGAAACTTGACAAGTTTTTCTAACTATAGTATACTTCTTAAGTAAGCTGATTTAGCTCAGTTGGCAGAGCGCATCCATGGTAAGGATGAGGTCGCCGGTTCAATCCCGGCAATTAGCATAAAATAGACAGAAAAGCCCTTGATTTACAAGGGTTTTTGTTATGTATGCATCAAATGTTTCAAAGATATTTCTATTCAGCTGTGTAAATGAAACTAAAGAGTTTCGTCTGTTGACAAAAGTGATTCTCTTTAGTAGAATAGAAGATGCGATGAGTCGATAGGTAGTCTTCGGACTACTATTGAGCATAAGGAGGTCATAACGCAGGAGCGGACCTTGATGAGTTGTGTGAACCTGCCCATCACATGAAGATGCCTCTTAGTCCCTAGTCTAGTGACTGGGGATTTTTATTTTCCAAAAATTGATGAAAATGCTTTGCAATTCATGGAAAAAGTAGTATAATACATCTATTATAGAAATTTTTAGAAAATTCCGAAAGAGGTTATTTATGGGATATACAGTTGCTGTAGTCGGCGCGACAGGTGCTGTCGGAGCTCAGATGATAAAAATGTTGGAAGAATCAACACTTCCAATCGATAAAATCCGTTACCTTGCTTCTGCTCGTTCAGCAGGCAAGACTTTGAAATTTAAAGACCAAGATATTACGATTGAAGAAACGACTGAAACAGCTTTTGAAGGAGTTGATATTGCTCTCTTTTCGGCAGGTGGTTCTACATCAGCTAAGTATGCACCATACGCAGTTAAAGCTGGAGCGGTAGTAGTAGATAATACATCTTACTTCCGTCAAAATCCAGATGTTCCTTTGGTTGTCCCAGAGGTCAATGCTCATGCACTTGATGCCCACAACGGAATCATCGCCTGCCCTAACTGTTCAACAATCCAAATGATGGTGGCGCTTGAGCCAGTTCGTCAAAAATGGGGTTTGGACCGTATCATTGTTTCAACTTACCAAGCAGTTTCAGGTGCTGGTATGGGAGCAATTCTTGAGACACAACGTGAACTTCGTGAAGTCTTGAATGATGGTGTAACCCCACGTGATTTGCATGCCGAAATCTTGCCTTCAGGTGGTGACAAGAAACACTATCCTATCGCCTTCAATGCTCTTCCACAAATCGATGTCTTCACTGACAATGATTACACTTACGAAGAGATGAAGATGACTAAGGAAACTAAGAAAATTATGGAAGATGATAGCATTGCAGTATCTGCAACGTGTGTGCGTATTCCAGTCTTGTCAGCTCACTCTGAGTCTGTTTACATCGAAACAAAAGAAGTGGCTCCAATCGAAGAAGTAAAAGCAGCTATCGCAGCTTTCCCAGGTGCTGTCCTTGAAGATGATGTGGCTCATCAAATCTATCCTCAAGCCATCAATGCAGTGGGTTCGCGTGATACCTTTGTTGGTCGTATCCGTAAAGACTTGGATGCAGAAAAAGGAATCCACATGTGGGTTGTTTCAGATAACCTTCTCAAAGGTGCTGCTTGGAACTCCGTTCAGATTGCAGAAACTCTTCACGAACGTGGCTTGGTTCGTCCAACAGCTGAATTGAAATTTGAATTAAAATAGTCATAACGTTTAGGAGTTCATATGAACTCCTTCTTTGAAATAGAGAGGTGTTTTCATGTCTTATCAAGATTTAAAAGAGTGTAAAATCATCACGGCCTTCATTACCCCCTTCCATGAGGATGGTTCCATTAACTTTGATGCTATTCCAGCCTTGATTGAGCATTTGTTGGCTCATCATACAGATGGTATTCTTCTCGCAGGGACCACTGCTGAGAGTCCAACCTTGACCCACGATGAAGAGTTGGAACTCTTTGCGGCTGTACAAAAAGTTGTCAATGGACGTGTTCCTTTGATTGCGGGGGTGGGGACTAATGATACGCGTGACTCTATCGAGTTTGTCAAAGAAGTAGCAGACTTTGGCGGCTTTGCAGCTGGACTTGCTATTGTTCCTTACTACAATAAACCTTCTCAAGAAGGAATGTATCAGCACTTTAAGGCCATTGCAGATGCTTCTGACCTACCAATTATTATCTATAACATTCCAGGGCGTGTAGTTGTCGAATTGACTCCAGAAACCATGCTTCGCTTGGCAGATCATCCAAATATCATTGGTGTCAAAGAATGTACTAGTTTGGCTAATATGGCTTACTTGATTGAGCACAAGCCAGAGGAGTTCTTGATTTATACAGGTGAGGATGGAGATGCTTTTCATGCCATGAACCTTGGTGCTGACGGGGTTATTTCTGTTGCCTCTCATACAAATGGTGATGAGATGCACGAGATGTTTACTGCTATTGCAGAAAGCGATATGAAGACAGCTGCAGCTATTCAGCGCAAGTTCATTCCTAAGGTTAATGCCCTCTTCTCATATCCAAGTCCTGCTCCAGTTAAGGCAGTTCTTAACTATATGGGATTTGAAGCTGGACCAACTCGTCTACCTCTTGTTCCAGCACCAGAAGAAGATGCCAAACGCATTATCAAGGTTGTTATAGATGGCGACTACGAAGCGACTAAGGCAACTGTAACAGGTGTCCTAAGACCAGATTATTAATGAAGACAATAAAATCCATGACCGCAATAACGAGCATGGATTTTTCTTATTTTCCTAAACAGAATTGGCTAAAAAGTTGAGTGATGAGTTCATCAGGAGCAGCATCCCCAGTGATTTCTCCGAGGATTTCCCAAGTACGAGTCAAGTCAACTTGAAGCAAGTCAACTGGCATACCTAGTTCCAGCCCTTCATTAACAGCCTGTAGGCTTTCAACAGCCTTCTCAATCAAGGAAATATGACGGGCATTTGACAAGTAAGTTGCGTCTTGCTCAACCAAACCAGCATTTTCAAAGAAGAGGTTGTTAATACGTTCTTCAATCTTATCAATATTTTGGTTTTTAAGGACTGAAATACGAATAACGTCTTCAGGTAGTTCCGAAGTTTCAATCGCTTCAGGCAGGTCGGTTTTATTAAGAAGAATAATACGGTTTGTATCTTGGCTAATCTCAAGAAGTTGTCGGTCTTGGGTAGTTAATGACTCGCTAGCGTTTAGCACTAGCAGAACCAAGTCAGCTTCCTTAAGGGCTTTTTTTGAACGCTCAACACCGATTTGTTCAACGATATCATCCGTTTCACGAATACCAGCTGTGTCAATCAATTTTAGAGGAACACCGTTGATGTTGACGTATTCTTCGATAACATCTCGAGTAGTACCAGCAATATCGGTTACGATTGCCTTGTCTTCACGCAAGAGGTTGTTGAGAAGGCTTGATTTCCCAACGTTAGGACGGCCGATGATAGCTGTTGAAATTCCCTCACGGAGGATTTTACCGCGACGGGCTGTCCTAAGGAGATTGGTTAGCAATTGCTCAAACTTCATAGTCTTATCACGGACAACGGCAGTAGTGGCTTCCTCAACATCGTCATACTCAGGATAATCAATATTAACCTCGACTTGGGCAAGAGTATTGAGGATTTCTTGACGGGTATTATTAATCAGCTCAGAAAGGGAACCGTCTAATTGTTTAACTGCAATGTTCATAGCCTTGTCTGTCTTAGCACGGATGATGTCCATAACGGCCTCAGCCTGCGTCAAATCTACGCGACCGTTTAGAAAGGCACGTTTGGTAAATTCACCAGGTTCTGCCAACCGAGCTCCTTCACGGATAGCTAGCTGGAGAATTTCATTGGTCACCGCAATCCCACCGTGGGTGTTAATCTCGATAATATCCTCACAAGTGAAGGTTTTTGGAGATTTCATAGCCCCAACCATGACTTCGTCCATGACTTTACCAGTCAGAGGATCAATAATGTGACCGTAGTTGAGAGTGTGGCTGGCAACCTTGTTCAAGTCTTTTCCTTTAAAAATCTTTTGCGCAATAGCAAAACTGTCTGTTCCGCTCAGGCGGACAATACCAATAGCCCCTTCACCTAGTGGAGTAGATATGGCAGCGATGGTATCAAATTCTCGTGTAATCATAATGTTTCCTTTAATTAATAGCTCTTTTCTTGGAAATTTTCCCAAGTATCCTTTCAAATTGTAACAAATTTGAACTATTTCTTCAATGGATGTTACTTGGAGATTGAAAAAGCCTAAGCAATTCTGCTTAAGCTAGCTTATTTGGTGCGCATTTCCCCTTGTGGGAAGTAGGTTCCTTCTGGCATGTCATTGATGATGACATGGACAGCAGATTGAGGTGCTCCAGTGTTACGGACAACAGCTTCCGTTACTTCCTTAGCAAGAGCTTTCTTTTGCTCGAGCGTGCGTCCTTCAAATAAATCGATGCGTACAAATGGCATAATGGCTTCCTCCACTAGTTTTGATTTCTTCTATTTTACCACATTTTGCCGTTTAAAGCTTCAGAAAATTATGATATACTAGAATGTAGCAAAAATTTAGAAATGGACGTGAAGCAAGAAGCATGGCACAGTTGTATTATCGTTATGGGACCATGAACTCAGGTAAGACGATTGAGATTCTCAAGGTGGCCTATAACTATGAGGAGCAGGGAAAAGGTGTTGTGATTATGACCTCGGCTCTGGATACGCGTGACGGTGTTGGTTATGTGTCGAGTCGGATTGGCATGAAACGCCCTGCTCTTGCGATTGAGGAGACGACGGATATCTTTGGCTATATCCGAGACCTACCAGAAAAGCCTTACTGTGTTTTGGTCGATGAAGCCCAGTTTCTCAAGCGTCACCATGTTTACGATCTAGCTCGTGTTGTTGATGAGTTAGATATACCCGTCATGGCTTTTGGTTTGAAAAATGATTTTCGCAATGAACTGTTCGAAGGTTCCAAGTATCTCTTGCTTTTAGCAGATAAGATTGATGAAATCAAGACCATTTGTCAGTATTGCAAGAAAAAGGCGACCATGGTGTTGCGTACTCAGGATGGACTGCCCGTTTATGATGGTGAGCAGATTCAGATCGGTGGCAATGAAACCTATATCTCGGTTTGCCGTAAACATTATTTTGCGCCAATGATAACCTCTAACAAGGAGCAAAACTATGACAATTGAACTAAGAGATGTTACAATGGAAAATTATTTTGATGTTTTGAATTTGGATGTCAAGGAATATCAAAAACAATTCATTGCAACCAACGCAATTAGTTTAGCTGAAGCATACGTCTACACTAAAAATGGAGATTTTGTAGCTCCATTGACAGTTTATGATAATGATGCAATTATAGGTTTTGTGATGATAGCTTATGATAAAAAGATCGGAATTAGTAGTGGAAATTATTTACTATTTCGTTTTATGATTGATAAGAATTTTCAAAATCAAGGATATTTTAAACCAATTATGGATAAAGTACTAGACTATGTTCGGACAGCGCCAGCAGGTTTAAGCAATAAACTTTGGTTGTCTTATGAACCAGAAAATGAACATGCAAGATATTGTTACCTCAGTTATGGATTTAAAGAAACTGGGGAAATATCCGAGAACGAAGTAGTAGCAATCTATGATTTAACAATTGAGAAATAAGGAGAAAAAATGAACATCTATGATCAACTACAAGCTGTAGAAGACCGTTATGAAGAATTAGGAGAGTTGCTCAGTGACCCGGATGTCGTTTCAGACACCAAACGTTTTATGGAGCTTTCAAAAGAAGAGGCTTCAACTCGTGACACAGTAACAGCCTACCGTGAGTACAAACAAGTACTTCAAAACATCGTTGATGCCGAAGAGATGATTAAGGAATCAGGCGGAGATGCAGATTTGGAAGAAATGGCTAAGCAAGAGCTGAAAGATGCCAAGGCTGAAAAAGAAGAATACGAAGAAAAACTAAAAATCTTGCTCCTTCCAAAGGATCCAAACGATGACAAGAACATCATCCTTGAAATTCGTGGAGCGGCTGGTGGTGACGAAGCGGCACTTTTCGCCGGAGACCTTCTAACTATGTACCAAAAGTATGCAGAAGCCCAAGGCTGGCGCTTTGAAGTCATGGAAGCTTCTATGAACGGTGTCGGTGGTTTCAAAGAAGTGGTTGCTATGGTCTCAGGTCAGTCTGTTTACTCTAAGCTTAAGTACGAATCAGGTGCCCACCGTGTGCAACGTGTACCCGTGACAGAAAGCCAGGGCCGTGTACATACTTCGACAGCGACAGTTCTTGTCATGCCTGAAGTGGAAGAAGTAGAGTACGATATCGATCCAAAAGACCTTCGTGTTGATATCTACCACGCATCTGGTGCTGGTGGACAGAACGTCAATAAGGTTGCGACTGCCGTTCGTATCGTTCACTTGCCAACCAATATCAAGGTTGAGATGCAGGAAGAACGTACCCAGCAGAAGAACCGTGAGAAAGCTATGAAAATCATCCGTGCGCGTGTCGCTGACCACTTTGCTCAGATTGCACAAGATGAACAAGATGCTGAGCGTAAGTCAACAATTGGTACTGGTGACCGGTCAGAACGAATCCGTACTTATAACTTCCCACAAAACCGTGTCACAGACCACCGTATCGGCTTGACCCTCCAAAAACTAGATACCATCTTATCTGGTAAATTGGATGAAGTTGTGGACGCCTTGGTACTCTATGACCAAACACAAAAATTAGAAGAATTAAATAAATAATGAAATTAGCTCAATTATTTTCAGATTTTGAAGAAGAATTGATAAGACAGGGAGAGGAAGCTGAAAGCCTCTCTTTTGTCTATCGTAGCCTGAAAAATCTATCTTTTACGGACTTTGTTTTTGCTCTCCAGCAGGAAGTGACGGAAGAGGAAGAAGTATTTGTAAAAGGAATTTTCCAACAGTTAGCAACTCATAAACCGGCACAGTACATCATTGGACAGGCAGATTTTTATGGAATGCAGTTAAAAGTAGATGAGCGGGTCTTGATTCCTCGTCCAGAAACAGAGGAGTTGGTGGAGCTTATCCTAGCTGAAAATCCTGAGACGAATCTTTCTGTTCTGGATATTGGAACAGGTAGTGGAGCTATTGCTCTCGCTCTAGCAAAAAACAGACCAAATTGGTCAGTAACAGCAGCGGATATTTCCCAAGATGCTTTAGATTTAGCCAGTGAAAATGCTAAAAAGCAAAATCTTCAAATATTTTTAAAAAAATCTGACTGTTTTACAGAAATTTCTGAAAAATATGATATAATTGTTTCCAATCCACCCTATATCTCTCGTGAAGATGAGTCAGAGGTCGGCTTGAATGTTTTGCATTCGGAGCCTCATCTAGCTCTCTTTGCAGATGAGGATGGCCTAGCTATTTACCGTAGAATTGCGGAAAATGCAAAAGACTATCTCAAAGATGGTGGTAAGATTTACCTTGAAATTGGATACAAGCAAGGTCAAAGTGTTCCTGAACTCTTTAGGAAACATCTTCCTGAAAAAAGAGTTCGAACACTCAAGGATCAGTTTGGTCAAGATAGGATGGTTGTAGTTGATGATGGGCAGGATTAGACAAGAGTTGGAAAAGGGTGGAGCTGTTGTTCTGCCTACAGAGACTGTTTATGGTCTTTTTGCTAAGGCTTTAGATGAAAAAGCAGTTGACCATGTTTACCAGCTCAAACGTCGACCTAGAGATAAAGCACTCAATCTCAATATCGCCTCTCTAGAGGACATCTTGCACTTTTCAAAGAATCAGCCAACTTATCTTCAAAAACTTGTAGAGACCTTTTTACCAGGTCCCTTGACCATTATCCTTGATGCCAATGACCGAGTTCCTTATTGGGTTAATTCTGGCCTTGCAACTGTTGGATTTCGGATGCCAAGTCATCCCATCACGCTTGATTTGATTCGAGAGACAGGTCCATTGATTGGGCCGTCTGCCAATATTTCAGGTCAGGCAAGTGGAGTGACCTTTGAACAAATTCTGAAGGATTTTGATCAAGAGGTTCTGGGTCTGGAAGACGATGCTTTTTTAACTGGACAGGATTCAACTATTTTGGATCTGTCTGGAGACAAGGTGAAAATCTTACGCCAAGGGGCCATTAAGCGAGAAGATATTCTTGCTCGGTTGCCAGAGATTTCTTTTGAGGAGGAATAAAATGCTAAGAGATTTGCAAGAAACAGATGTGAAAGCTATTTGTGACATCAATCAAGAGGCTTTGGGCTATTCTTTTAGTACAGAGGAAACAGCTAGTCAACTAGCTAGATTATCTCAGGATTCACATCATTTCCTACTTGGCTATGAGGATGCAGCTAGTCATGTCTTACTTGGATATGTCCACGCTGAGGTCTATGAATCACTTTATTCTAAAGCAGGATTTAATATCTTAGCTTTAGCAGTTTCACCTCAAGCACAAGGGCAAGGTATCGGTAAAGGCTTACTGCAAGGGTTGGAGCAAGAAGCAAAAAGACGTGGTTACGGGTTTATCCGCTTAAACTCTGCCGATCATCGTCTGGGAGCTCATGCATTTTATGAAAAAGTTGGATATACTTGTGATAAAGTGCAGAAACGGTTTATTCGCATCTTTTAGTTTAATTTTCTAATAAAAAATTAAACTAATGGACCAGTCACACTATAAAGGAGAAGACCTATGATTTTTGATAAAGATGATTTTAAAGCATATGATGCTGATCTCTGGAATGCTATTGCCAAAGAAGAAGAACGACAACAAAACAACATTGAGTTGATTGCTTCGGAAAACGTAGTTTCCAAGGCTGTTATGGCAGCTCAAGGGTCTATCTTGACGAATAAATACGCCGAAGGCTACCCAGGCCGTCGTTACTATGGTGGAACGGATGTGGTAGACGTGGTAGAAAGTCTAGCTATTGAACGTGCAAAAGAAATTTTCGGCGCTAAATTTGCTAATGTCCAACCACACTCAGGAAGCCAAGCCAACTGTGCGGCTTACATGGCCTTAATTGAGCCAGGTGATACCGTTATGGGGATGGATTTGGCAGCAGGTGGACACTTGACCCACGGAGCTCCAGTTAGCTTCTCAGGTCAAACCTACAACTTTGTTTCTTATAGTGTAGATCCTGAAACGGAACTCTTGGATTTTGATGCTATCTTGAAACAAGCCCAAGAAGTAAAACCAAAATTGATCGTAGCAGGTGCTTCAGCCTATTCTCAAATTATCGACTTTTCAAAATTCCGTGAAATTGCGGACGCCGTTGGGGCTAAGCTCATGGTAGATATGGCTCATATCGCTGGTTTGGTTGCTGCTGGTCTTCACCCAAGTCCAGTACCATACGCTCACATCACGACAACAACGACTCACAAAACCCTTCGTGGACCTCGTGGTGGTTTGATTTTGACTAATGACGAAGAACTTGCTAAGAAAATCAATTCAGCTATTTTCCCTGGTATTCAGGGTGGTCCTTTGGAGCACGTTGTGGCGGCTAAAGCTGTTTCCTTCAAAGAAGTTTTGGATCCAGCCTTCAAGGAATATGCTGCTAATGTTATCAAGAACAGCAAGGCTATGGCAGATGTCTTCTTGCAAGACCCTGATTTCCGTATCATTTCTGGCGGGACTGAAAACCACCTCTTCCTAGTGGATGTGACTAAAGTTGTAGAAAACGGAAAAGTTGCTCAAAACTTGCTGGATGAAGTCAATATTACCCTAAATAAAAACTCAATCCCATATGAAACCTTGTCACCATTCAAGACAAGTGGGATTCGTATCGGATCTGCAGCCATTACTGCACGTGGATTTGGTGAAGAAGAAAGTCGCAAAGTGGCTGAACTGATCATTAAAACCCTCAAGAATGCAGAAAATGAAGCTGTCTTAGAAGAAGTGAGAAGTGAAGTCAAAGCGTTGACAGACGCCTTCCCATTATACGAGGACTAAAACTTTTATGGACATTTATATTAAGAAAGCCATTATCCATCAGTTCAGCCCAGATGATACCGAGTTGTTTCTAGCGGATAAGTTTCTCAATATCACTCCAAAAATCGAGGAATACCTGCGTAAAAAAATTGAACGTGTCTATTCAGATGAAGCCAAGACTGGGATTTTCGAAGAAGAAAATCCCTTCTTCAATCACATTACAGACGATTTGTTGGAGACATCAGTAACACTGGCTAATCTCTGGAAAGAAGAGTTCAGTATTTCAGAAAATCTCAAGACCAATGACTTGATTTTCGTGCAATTTTCTAAAGAAGGCGTGGAACATTTCGCTTTCTTGCGAATTGCCCTGCGTGAGACCCTGACCCACCTCGGAGGAGAGGTCGATAATCCAATCAAGCTGACTCAGAATAACCTGCCTGGATTTGGAACGGGTGCTGATGAGGCCTTGGTGGTCAATCTTCAGAGTCGCAAGTACCATCTGATTGAAAAACGCATCAAGTACAATGGGACTTTCTTGAACTATTTTTCAGACAATCTTCTTGCCGTTTCCCCTAAGATTTCTCCAAAGAAATCTATCAAGGAACTGGAAAAAACGGCAAAGCGCATTGCTGAAACCTTTAACACAGATGACTTTCAATTTCAATCCAAGGTCAAATCAGCTATTTTTAACAATCTGGAAGAAAGCAATGAATTGTCACCTGAAAAATTGGCCAACGACGTTTTTGACAATAATCTGACGGCTCGTTTGAGCTTTATTGATCAAGTCAAGGAATCTGTACCAGAGCCTGTTCAATTTGATGAAATTGATGCCAGCCGCCAATTAAAGAAATTTGAAAACCAAAAACTCTCCTTGTCAAATGGAATTGAGCTCATCGTTCCCAATAACGTCTATCAAGACGCCGAGTCTGTTGAGTTTATCCAAAACGACAATGGAACCTACTCTATCTTAATCAAAAATATCGAGGATATCCAAAGTAAATAATGTTTAAACGAATTCGAAGAGTGCTTGTACTAGCAGTCTTCCTTTTTGCTGGCTATAAAGCTTACCGCGTTAACCAGGATGTCAAGCAAGTCATGACCTATCAACCCATGGTGCGAGAAATCTTGAGTGAAAAAGACACCCCAGCAAACGAAGAGCTTGTGCTCGCTATGATTTATACTGAAACAAAAGGAAAAGAAGGCGATGTTATGCAGTCTAGTGAGTCTGCAAGTGGTTCCACCAATACCATCAATGATAATGCTTCTAGCATTCGGCAAGGTGTTCAAACTCTGACAGATAATCTCTATCTGGCCCAGAAGAAGGGGGTAGATGTCTGGACGGCTGTTCAAGCCTATAATTTTGGACCTGCCTATATCGATTTTATCGCCCAAAATGGTAAGGAAAACACCCTAGCACTGGCCAAACAGTACTCTCGTGATACTGTTGCTCCCTTGCTTGGTAACACCACTGGAAAGACTTATAGTTATATTCACCCCATTTCCATTTTTCATGGAGCCGAACTCTATGTAAATGGAGGAAACTATTATTATTCTAGACAGGTGCAACTCAACCTTTACATCATCAAATGTTTTACTCTCTTTTCGACATCTGGCTAGTCCAGGTGTTTTTGTTATAAGTTTTCTTTAAGATAGATATATTACTCTAGAAAGGTAAAGGAGGAAATTCCCTATGAGAAAGAAACTCTTTCTGACCAGTGCTGCGGTCTTGTGGGCAGTAACAGCTATGAATAGTGTCCATGCAGCAACTGATGTTCAAAAAGTCATCGATGAAACCTATGTTCAACCTGAATATGTCCTAGGTTCATCATTGTCTGAAGATCAAAAAAATCAAACCCTTAAAAAACTAGGCTACAATGCCTCAACAGACACCAAAGAACTCAAGACCATGACACCTGATGTCTATTCTAAGATTATGAATGTTGCCAATGACTCTAGTTTACAGTTGTATTCATCAGCCAAGATTCAAAAACTAGGTGACAAGTCGCCACTTGAGGTCAAGATTGAAACACCAGAAAACATCACTAAGGTAACGCAGGATATGTACCGCAATGCGGCCGTAACTTTGGGTGTAGAACATGCCAAAATCACTGTAGCAGCACCTATTCCCGTTACAGGTGAGAGTGCCTTAGCCGGGATTTACTATTCGCTGGAAGCTAATGGAGCCAAGGTGCCACAAGCCAACAAAGATTTGGCTCAAGAAGAGTTGAAGGCTTTGTCCGATATCAATGCTGAAAACAAGGACAAGTCAGGCTATGATGCTAATAAATTAAACGTTGCCCTAGCTGATATCAAGTCAGGACTCGCCAAAGCTAAAGAAAGCAAGGGAAATCTGACGGAGGAAGATATCCGTAAAATTGTTGAAGATACCTTGAAAAATTACAAACTTGATCAGGTTATAACAGGAAACCAAATCAATATCATCATCAATTTTGCTTTGAATCTATCGAAGAGTGATATCCTCAGCAATGCAGACTTCACTAAAACCCTGAATGACCTTAAACAAAGTATTGTTTCACAAGCTGGCGACAGTTTTAAAAATATCAACCTTAACTTTGATGCTGATAAGGCGCTAGAGGACGGCGGCAATTTCCTAAGCTCCCTCTGGCAAGCCATTGTCAACTTCTTCAAGAGTTTTGGTTCTTAAGAAAAATCATGGTATAATAGATGGTAACCGTAACGTTGCCGTCTTTTTTGTCGGTCAATAGAAAGAGAAGAAAATGTTAAAGAAAAATGATATTGTAGAAGTTGAAATTGTTGACTTGACCCATGAAGGTGCAGGAGTGGCCAAGGTGGATGGTTTGGTATTCTTTGTCGAGAATGCTTTACCGAGTGAAAAAATCCTCATGCGTGTCCTCAAGGTCAATAAAAAGATTGGTTTTGGTAAAGTTGAAGAATACCTTGTTCAATCACCACACCGTAATCAAGATTTAGATTTGGCTTACCTGCGTTCAGGAATCGCGGATTTAGGTCATCTTGCCTATCCAGAACAGCTCAAATTTAAAACCAAGCAAGTTAAGGATAGTCTATATAAGATTGCTGGAATTGATGATATAGAGGTTGCTGAAACTTTAGGTATGGAACATCCAGTCAAGTACCGCAATAAGGCGCAGGTCCCTGTTCGTCGTGTGAATGGTGTCTTGGAAACAGGATTTTTCCGTAAGAATTCGCATGACCTCATGCCTCTAGAAGATTTCTTTATCCAAGATCCTGTGATTGATGAGGTAGTAGTAGCCCTACGCGACTTGCTCCGTCGTTATGATTTGAAACCTTATGATGAAAAGGAACAATCTGGCTTGATTCGAAACCTTGTGGTGCGTCGCGGACATTATTCAGGTCAAATTATGGTTATTTTGGTAACAACTCGTCCCAAAGTTTTTCGTGTGGAGCAATTGATTGAACAACTAATCAAGCAGTTCCCAGAGATTGTGTCTGTTATGCAAAATATTAATGACCAGAACACTAATGCTATTTTTGGTAAGGAATGGCGTACGCTTTATGGTCAAGACTATATTACCGACCAAATGTTGGGAAATGACTACCAAATCGCTGGTCCCGCTTTTTACCAAGTCAATACTGAAATGGCTGAAAAACTTTATCAAACAGCCATTGACTTTGCTGAATTAAAAAAAGATGACGTGGTTATTGATGCCTATTCTGGTATCGGGACGATTGGCCTCTCTGTTGCGAAACATGTCAAAGAAGTTTATGGTGTTGAAGTAATTCCAGAAGCGGTTGAGAATAGCAAAAAGAATGCTCAGCTGAACAATATTTCAAACGCCAACTATGTATGCGACACAGCTGAAAACGCTATGAAAAATTGGCTCAAAGATGGGATTCAACCAAGTCTTATCCTAGTAGATCCACCAAGAAAAGGACTCACAGAAAGCTTTATCAAGGCAAGCGCTCAAACAGAAGCAGACCGCATTGCCTATATCTCATGCAATGTCGCAACCATGGCGCGTGATATCAAACTCTACCAAGAGTTAGGATATAAATTGAAGAAAGTCCAGCCGGTGGATCTTTTTCCTCAGACACATCACGTCGAATGTGTAAGCTTGTTGGAGAAACGTAGTTAATCCTCAAAAGGTTCAGTGAACCTTTTGAGTCTAGCAGACGCATCATGTTGAGGCGGTATCACTGCTTGTACGAGCTTAGAAAAAATGTTGACGAAAAATCCTTGGTGTCAAGGATTTTTTTGGTATCCTCAAAAAGGTAATTTTATAATTGACAATTTGTCAGTAGAGTAGTATAATTTATAATCAGGAGGAATAAAATGCGAGATGTAAAAGATCCGGAAATTCGACGTGCTGAGATTATGGATGCTGCTATGCTCCTCTTTATGGAGAAAGGATATGCGAACACAACAACTCAGGATATAGTCGATAAGGTAAATATATCACGAGGTTTGTTATACTATCACTTTAAGAACAAAGAAGATATTCTGTATTGTCTTGTGGAACGTTATTCAGAGAAATTATTGAGAGATATTCATGTGATTGTCAATGATGACGACAAAACTGCTATTGAAAAAATAAGAGCCTTTATAGATGCCACAATAATCTCTACAGATAACGTTTCAGCGGAAGGAACTGAGTTACAAAAGACGGTTGATCTTGAAGAAAATCGTTATATGTTAGATAAGTTATCTCATAAGCTCATTGAAAAACTGACTATATATTTTGAGAGGATAATAAATCAAGGCATCTCAGAAAAAGTATTTTCTGTAAAATATCCATCAGAAACAGCAGAATTTCTGATGACAGCCTATGTTTTTGTTTCAAATAACATAGGTATCATAACTTCAAAGAAAGAACCTGTCAAAGATTACTTGAATGCATTTAAGATAATGCTGGAACAAAATCTAAATACAAAAGGACTCTTTAGCAATTAAAAAAAGATAGAATATTTGTAAAGAGAACTATGTACCGATAGCTAAATCAAAACAAGCTATCGGTATTATTTCAAAACAAGACTGACAAATTGTCAATGGAGACGAAAATATGTTAGAGATAAAGAATTTTAGTAAAAGTTATGGGGATAAGAAGGTTGTGGATAACCTATCTATTTCAGTACAGCCTGGAGATATTTATGGTTTTATTGGAGCAAATGGTGCGGGAAAAACGTCAACGATAAAGGCAGTTGTCGGTATCCATGATTTTGAAGACGGAAGTATAATTATCAACGGTCATTCTATTAAAGAAGAACCTGTTATTTGTAAAAAAATGATGGCGTATATCCCAGATAATCCAGATTTGTATGAACATATGACAGGACTTCAATATATTAATTTTATTGCTGACTTGTTTGAAATTCCTACAAAAATACGCAGGGAGAGAATCCAAAAATACGGTGATTTATTTGATATGACTGAGCATCTTTCGGGGATTATTTCTTCATATTCACATGGTATGAAGCAACGAACAGCCATTATTTCTGCACTTGTACATTCTCCCAAACTGTTGATTTTAGATGAACCTTTTGTTGGGCTAGATCCCAAAGCAACTTTCCTACTAAAGAAAATTATGCATGAGTGTGTTTCAGATGGAGGTGCTATTTTCTTTTCAACCCATGTATTGGATGTTGCGGAAAAATTATGTAATAAGATTGCCATTATCAAAAATGGAAAGTTAATTGCAAGTGGCAATACAGGAGACGTCAAAGGTGATGAATCATTGGAGGCATTTTTTATGGAGGTTCAGGACAATGAGTAACATTTGGATGTTGCTTAAAGCGCAATTGATTAATTTCTTTCCTATTAACGAGATTAGAGATTCAGGAAATAAAAAACAAAGTTCAATGGCTATTGCGAGTTTTGGCATAATAACTCTTTCCTTATTTTGCTTTGTTTATAATATACTAACAGCGAAAACATTGGTACACGTCGGACAGCAGGACTTGATACCGGCATATATGGTCTCTGTATCAAGTTTTTCAATATTATTTTTGACTGTCTTTTATTCGAATGGCATTTTATTTGGCAGTCGAGATATGGAAATTCTCCTATCCTTACCTGTTAAAAGTTCGTATATTATCACCAGCAAGTTCATGTTTATGTACTTATTGAATTTTTTAATAGGCTTGATGTTTATGCTTCCAGGTGGAATTGTATGGGGCTTGAACGGAAGTTTAAACCTCCTACAGATTATATTGTATTTTACTTCTATAATTTTTGCCCCTTTGATCCCCATGTGTATAGCGACATGCATGGGAATCGTTATTGTTGTCGCTTCATCTTTTTTTAAAAGAAAAAATGTTATCTCTCTTATTTTTTCATTTGCGATGTTAGGTATAATTGGATATTTTGCATTATCAGCTATGCAATCAGGTGATGAAAGTAGTATTGGGGTTACTCTGGCTAAGCAAATTACTGGACTGTATCCAATTTCTAGACTATTTATGTCATACTACAATTTTCCAATGTACTATGGGATGGGATTTTATATAGTTCTTTCAATAGTCGTCTTTTATCTATTTGTCAAAATTGCTTCGTTGAAGTATGGACTACTTAATACACTTGCCAATACAAAATCAAGATATGCTAATGACAAAGTATCTTATGAAAGAAAATCGGTATTTTTTGCCTTGTATCAAAAAGAGCTTGGACGATTTTTAAGTTCTTATATGGCAGTCTTGAATGCTGGGCTTGGAGTGATTCTTTTATGTGTCTTTAGTATATGTTTCCTGTTTAATTCTGTAGGGCAAATAGGAAATTCTGCAGGAATTGAAAATATAAATGAGTATCTTTCAAACTTAGCTCCCGTCTTTATTTCATCTATGCTTTCACTCAGTTGTCCAGCAGCTTCATCTATGTCTTTAGAGGGTAAAAATATTTGGATTTTGAAAAGTTCTCCGGTTGAGGTAAGAATGATTTTAAATGCTAAGATAGCTGTCAATCTTACACTTCATTTGATTGGATATATGATTTCTGTATCTGTATTTGTGCTAAAACTAGATATGAATCTCATTCAAGTCACGAACCTAATTATTGTTCCTATATGTTACTCCTTTTTTATAACTGTAATCGGAATTGCATTAAATAAAAAATATCCTAACTATGATTGGGACAGTGAGATGATAGTTGTCAAACAAAGTCTTCCTGTTATTGTAACTGGAATTATTGGTATGATTGCGCTTATTACGCCACTTTTGTTTAATTGGCTGTTTAATCTTCCGATTATATTTGTTTTACAGGTAGTATCAGTAGTTTTATTGATTATTACAATGGGTGTTTATTTAAAAATAAGCAAGTCAAATTTTATCTAGTTAAAGGAGAAAAATAAGATGAAAAACAGACTGATAAAAGATATTTTGGTGTTATTAGTAATGCTAGCTATAATAGTTGTTATTTGTAGATTTCTCCCAGAAAAAGTTCCGATTCATTTCAATGCAAAAGGAGAAGCAGATATGTTTGCAAATAAATACTATCTTCTACTAGCTACAGTTATCCCCTATTCTGCATATTGGAAGTTTGTTAGGCAAAGTGATAATAAAAAGATTAAATGAAACACCATCTATATTTACAAATTGCATCAAAATTAAGAACGACTATTTTAAGAGGTGATTATGCACCTGAACAACAAATTCCTTCAATAAGGAGATTAGCAGAAAACGAGAAGTGTAATCCGGCAACTGTCCAAAAAGCAATGAAAGTTCTCGAAGAACAGAATTTGATTATTAGCTGTGGAACATTAGGATATTTTGTCATAGCAAGCGAGCAAGAAATAAAGGAGTTAAGATATCAAGAATCTAAAAAGCTAGTGAAAATTTTGTTTGAAAAACTTGGTGAGCTAGACTTTTCAGAAGATGAGATTGTCAATTTATTTTTTAGAAAAGATGCTTAGAAGAAGTTGAATGGAAATTTATTAGGATTTTTGTGAAAGTATAGAAAAGCCTTGATTGTAAGGCTTTTTTGCATTTTCCAATAAAGAACTTGACATTATTAGTTACTTCCACTACAATAGAATTACATACCATCGGTATGATAGAAAGGGACTAAAATGGCAAGGAATAGAAACTCATATGAAACTAGAAAAAAAATACTAGAGGTCTCAAAAAATTTATTTTTAGAAAAAGGATTTGATAATACCTCAATACAAGATATAATCGATGGGTTAGGTGGATTGACGAAAGGAGTTATTTATCATCATTTCGAGTCTAAATATGAAATATTGCAATCAATCATTAGCGAAAACAATCAAGAAATTTTAAATTACAATTGGAGAGGAGATACTGCATTAGAAAAAATACAAAATTCTTTGATGGACTCTTTCTCTGATTTTGAACAACAAAGGCTTGTATACTCAGCTTCAATTATGTTAAGAAGCCCACGTTTATTAGGTGAACAGTATTTAAATTTATTTTCTGATTTTTTACCAGGGATTAGAGAAAAAGTTTTCGAAGGTGTTGAAGATAAATCAATTAAAACAGAATATCCAGAAGAGCTAGCTGATTTGATTGTTTTAACTTTGAATATTTGGATTGGGTTCCAAATTTCTATTTATTCAGTAGAAGAATTAAAGCGTAAAATGAAGTTCATTAAACTAACTTTTGAAGGTTTAGGAGTGCAGTTGATTACTGATGAAATGATGGAAGTAATTTTCCAATTATTTGATCACTTAAAAGGTGTCAAATAAATTTTAAGTATTGATATTTTAAAAAATACCATACTCTAGATATGGTATTAAAAATTCCATTATACATACCTTTAGTATGTTTGTTTTTTTGAATTTTACATACCCGAAGTATGTAAGGTTTTTTTTGAATAGTGTAATTAATATTAACAAAATTTTTTGGAGGAAAAATCTATGTTGTCGCTTATTAAAATTGAATTAAATAAAGTTTCAAAATCAAAAATATTTTTTGCTTGGTTGGGTACTATATTGATAATATTAGGCATTACAGGAATCATAATCATGGGGTTAGGTACTGATAATAAACTGGGAGAATTCACTGGACAGGATTCTAATGTTATTAGAGTTACTGGTAAATGGGAAGGTTGGGCAATTGCAACATCATTGTTTGCATCTTTATTTACCAAAGCAGCATTTTTGATTTTTGAATCTTATTTATTGTCTACGATTATTATTGATGAATTTAAACGAAGAACAATTTTTCAGTTGTTTTCCTACCCTGTTTCTAAAATAAAATTATTATGGGGGAAAGTTCTTGCAGTAATTCTGATATCATTTATTGTTCATTTTACTGCACATTTAGTTATTCAATTATTAATTAAATTAGTAGCAGTTTTAACTGAATCAAATTATATACCAGTAGCTAATCAAATGATTAACTTAGCTGGAATTACGTTTGGAACAGTATTAATCGGAATACTACCTTTTGTTTTAGGTATGATTAGGCATTCAATAGCTATAACAATGCTTTCAGGACTTGGTTTAGCAGCGTTACTTTCGAATGTAAGTCCAGGCAGTTTAACTAATAATTTTGTTGATAACGTATTCTTCTTAATATTTGCTAGTTTCATAAGTTTAATGATTGTTTCATTTTCAATTTATACTATTTCAAGAAAAGATATTAATATCAAGTAGTATATCTGAATTTAATGGAAGTAAAATAATAATTTCTTGATGATAACTTTAAAAGAAGAGCCGTATAAATTGGTATTTACACTTCTGAAGAAAAATTTTTGCATTTAAAGCTGTATATAGAGAGAAAGAGAGATAGAAATGGGAAATATTGTTGAAATAAAAGAACTTTTTAAAACAATTGATAAGGAAGAAGTTTTGAGTGGTATCAACCTTCAGATTTCTGAAGGAGAAATCTATGGATTTTTAGGACCAAATGGTGCTGGAAAAACAACGTTAATGAAATGCATGTTATCCTTATCAACTGTTACATCTGGTAGTATTGAAATCTTTGGAAAAAATTTACAAGATCACAGAGAGGAGATTCTAAGTCAGGTTGGAAGTGTTATTGAAACACCAATTTTTTATGATAATTGCACTGCAAAAGAAATTTTAGAAATTCACGCTCAGTATATGGGGAAAAATATTATTGAATCAGATATAATAAGAGCCTTAAGAATGGTCGGATTAAAGAATACAACTAAAAAAGTAAAAGATTTTTCGTTAGGAATGAGGCAAAGGCTTGGTTTAGCTCGTGCCTTTCTAACAAAACCTAAATTGTTAATTTTAGATGAGCCAATCAATGGTTTAGATCCAATAGGAATTCAAGAAATTCGGAATCTTTTGTTGTCGCTTTCTAAGGAGCATGGAATTACAATACTAATATCGAGTCATATATTATCGGAAATTTCACTGATAGCAGATAAAATTGGTGTTATCAAAAATGGAGAAATGCTAGAACAGGTCTCTATGAAAGAGCTTAGGAGAGAGAATATTGACTTAGAAGAATATTTTATGTCACATTTTCTAAATGAAATTTAAGAATTATGAGGTAGATTAGGAATGAAACAATTGACAAAGTACCATAAGAAGTCTTTTTATACTTTCATGATTTTTAATATACTAGTTCCTTTAACTAATATTGCTTTTGCTTATTCTATTAAAATTATAATTGATAGCGGAATGTCCCAAAATAGGGAAGCTCTAACCCAAGCGATACTAATAGGTGCTATCGTAATATTTATCTATGCCAGTCTTAATTTTATATCCCTTCGATTAAGAAATAAACTTGTTAGGCAGATTATGTCAAGATACAAAAATAAGGTGTTTAAATCTATTTTAGATAGGGATTATAGAGAATTTTCTAAGGAAAAATCAGGGAAATTTATTTCAATATTAACTGAGAACATGAAGAAAATTGAGCAGGATTATTTGCACCAGTATTTTAATATTTCAAAAAATATTTCCTTAATGATTTTCTCACTAGTAGCCATGTTTATAGGTAATTGGTTTTTGACCTTATTAGTTATCATTGCTAGCATTATTCCTATGATGATTTCAGGTTTTATTGGACAAAAATCAGCCTCTATACAAAATAGTTCTATGATAGCCGATCAGAAATATTTAGCTAAGGTTAAAGATATTTTAGCAGGGTTTCTAGTTATAAAGAGTTTTAATGTGAAAGAGGCTATCGGTCAAGATTACAAAAACGAAAGCGAAAAATTGGATGAGATATATTTCATCAAAGGGAAATTTGATGTTTTATCTAATGTTATTTCTCAACTTTCAGGGATGATTGTTTTTTTAGTAGCCTTTGGTGGAGGAATGTATCTGGTCTTCGGTGGGCATACCACAATTGGGAGTGTTACAGCTATTGTTCAACTAGTCAATTTTGTTGTAATGCCACTAAATGAAATTGGTATGGGAATGAGTAAATTCCGCGAAGGTCAGGCTACACTGAATTCATTTGAGGTAAAAGATGTAACCGAACTTCAAACTGGTAAAACGAAAGAATATTTTGATGATGTCATTTCTTTTTCAAATGTAGATTTTTCCTACCCTAATGCTGAGGAGAAGATTTTTAATCATTTATCTTTGCAGATCAAAAAGGGGGAAAAAATTGCAATAGTAGGTATGTCAGGCAGTGGAAAATCGACTTTACTCAATCTATTACTGCGTTTCTATGATGTAACAAGTGGGTATATTTCAATTGATAATCAAGATTTGCAAGCTATTTCAGCAGAGAGCCTTTATAACTTAATGACTATTGTTCAGCAAGATGTTTATATCTTTGATGATACTTTAAAAGCAAATATTACCCTTAGTCAATCATTTACTGAAGATGATATAAAAAAAGCTGTACAGCAGTCTGGCTTAGAAAGTTATATTTTAGAAAATGAATTAGGTCTACAAACTTTATGTGGTGAGAATGGATCAAATCTATCTGGGGGAGAAAGACAGAGACTTAGTATTGCGCGTGCTTTAATTCGAAAAACACCAATCTTATTATTAGATGAGGCTACCTCGTCTTTAGATAATAAAATTACTACTGAAATTGAAAATTCAATTTTAGAAATTCAAGATTTGACGGTTCTTGTTGTTACGCATAAGTTAAATAAGAGTATGTTGAAAAAATACAATAGAATTCTTTTTATGAAAAATGGAGTTATTGTTGAAGATGGTTCTTTTGATAACTTGATGGATAGGAAAGGTGAATTTTATAAATTGGTTGAGTTGAGTGTGTAATTCTCTCTCGTTTTATAGTATAATTCTATAAAACACTCTATTACTTTCGTTTTATAATATAGATGTTGACTAGCACCACATGTTGAGGCGGTATCACTGCTTGTTCAAGCTGAGGCATCAGCGAAGTAGAAGTAGATGCTACGCCCATGCGATAGGACTTGTAGAACGAGGTGGGAAACCGACGAAATAATACGCTAAGTCCGAACCGCTGAGTGTATAGTGTTGCTACAATGAAAAAAGGGTGAAATTCCTTGATTTCAAGCTATTTTATAAGCATTTTGTCTTTGTAGATAAAGGCAATTTTGACAACAAAAATCCTAAAAGGTGGATCGTTATAAATGTATTTGAAGATATCGTTTGCGCATCGGAAATATTAATACAAGAATTAATATTTATGGCTCTTTATATGACTTTTTTAGAAGTAAAGTTTAGGATAGAAAAACAAGAAATAACGCACCAAAATTGGTGCGTTCTGCTTTTTTATGCTATAATTGAATTATAAAAATAAAGGAGTTTGTCATGATTGGAAAGAACATAAAATCCTTACGTAAAACACATGACTTAACACAACCCGAATTTGCACGGATTGTAGGTATTTCACGAAACAGTCTGAGTCGTTATGAAAATGGAACGAGTTCAGTCTCTACCGAATTAATAGACATCATTTGTCAGAAGTTTAATGTATCTTATGTCGATATCGTAGGTGAGGAAAAAATGCTCACACCAGTAGAAGATTATCAGTTAACTCTGAAAATTGAAGTGATTAAAGAACGAGGGGCGAATATCTTAGCGCAACTTTATCGTTTACAAGATGAACTAGAAATTGCATTTGATGATGCTAATAATCCTTGGGTTCTAATGAGCGATGATCTTTCTGATTTGATTAATACGAAGATTTATCTTGTTGCAACTTTTGAGGATGTAGAGCGATATAATGGCTATTTGGATGGCATTGAACGTATGCTAGAACAAGCTCGTCATCTGGTGGTGGCTTAATGAAACTAGAAGAATTTAGTCAAGATGATTTTGAACGAGCATCCAAACGACTCGTTCGTTCTTTAACTCGTGGAAAAACAACCTCATCTCAGCCTAAAGCTATTTTGCTCGGTGGACAAAGTGGTGCTGGGAAAACAATGATTCATCGTATTAAACAAAGGGAATTTCAAGGCAATATCATTATCATTGATGGAGATAGTTATCGCTCTTTTCATCCGAACTACCTTGACCTACAGGAAAAGTATGGCAAAGATAGTGTGGATTATACCAAAGTATTTGCAGGTCAAATGGTTGAATATCTCGTAGATGAATTGAGTAAACAAGGTTATCATTTATTAATCGAGGGGACCTTGAGAACAACCGAAGTTCCCCGAAAAACAGCACAATTATTAACAACTATAGGTTATCAAGTCTCGCTTGCACTGATTGCAACTAAGCCAGAATTGTCCTATCTCAGTACATTAATACGTTATGAGGAGCTCTATGCTATAGACCCTAGTCAAGCTAGAGCGACTCCCAAAGAGCATCATGATAGAATTGTAGAACATTTAGTTGACAACTTACGAGAGTTGGAAAAGGATAAGATTTTTAATCAAATTCAAATTTATCAAAGAGATCAATCGTGTGTTTATGATTCGCAAGTAGACAAAACCTCAGCAGCTGAAGTTCTACACGAATGCCTCTTCGGAAAATGGAGTAAGGTGGAGGAAGAGATGATGAAGGTGGGACAGGAACAGTTGAGAGAGCTGGGGGGATAGTTATGGAAGCAACACATAGATATATGAATTATCTAATTTCAGAAAAACCAATATATACTGATGAAGGTAAAAAAATAGAAGTTTTCCATTTAGATATCCAGGATGATCCAGAAATTTTTGAAGAATGGGCAAAACAATTTAGACGTAATTACTGCTCAGATGATGAACTTCAAGAAATGACTAATGAAATAAATATTTCGTCTAATGAGTATTTAAAAAATTATAAATTACCATCAGATAGTGGTATTGGTCTTTCAACAATGTCTGGAGATTTTGGAGAAATATTGGTATCTGATTATCTTCAGTATATTGAAGATTATGCTGTTCCTCGGACACGATATGATAGCAAAGTTAATAAAGATACTTCAACTCAGGGGAGTGATGTTTTGGGGTATAAGAAAGGAGATATGACTCCGCAAAACGATGAAATTATTGTCATAGAAGTAAAAACATCTGCGTCAACAGGTAGCTTATTACCTAATAAGCAAAGATTGCAAGTTGCAATTGATCATTCAGATAAAGACTTTGAACGTTTTTCCACTTCAGTTGTAGCTAGTTATTTAAAACTAATTAAAGATAATTCAGATCAAGCACATATAGTAAAAAGATTTTTAAATACTACAGATCATCCGTTTAATGTGATTTATGGGGCTGTTGCAGTTCACTCAAATCAATCTTATGATATTGAATTTATAAAAAATGCGGTTACGCAAAATCACAGAGCACAAGAAAATTTAAGGTTATTGGTTATACATTCTAATGAATTACTTAATTTTATAAAAAGACTATATTTGAAAGCGAGTGAAGTATGATAGAATTTGGGGAACGGTCATTATATTATTCGAAACTTGTTCGTTCAAAAGCAAAAATGATTGAATTTAATATACCTTTAGAAAATCATATTTCGATTTCAGAGGACTCTCACAAATCTTTTCTTGTAGCACTAGCAATTGTTGCGGATTCTGCTAGAAAGTATTTTGAAGATTATATAAATCATAATCATTTTGATCCTCATTTAAAAAAACAATTACATCACGCTGCAGAGTTTTTTGATGCACTGATTTTGTCTGAGTTGGGAAATGCTGATGAATATAGAGATTATATTGCAATGTTAGGAGCAACAGCTTACTATCTAGGGGATTATAATGGTAGTTCGAGTGTTATGCTTAGCTATATTTCAGATGCTAGACGATTTCCTGAGGATAGTTCTAATCTAATTAAGGTATTAATAGACATCTTGACAAATAGAGTCTTTGTGAACTATGAATTAATCGCAGATATATATTCAGCTGAGTTAAACACTCTAGTTGAACAGTATAGAAACTATATTTTAGAGGGACGTGATATTGCTGCAGAAGTTTTTAAAAATTTACAAGATAACGTATATAGTATTGGGAGTGATTTCTCTATAATTATTGTAAATTGTCTCTTAGCAATAGTTTGTAAAAAAATAAACAGTTCATCAACAAAATTACTTCCCGAATTTTCAGGATTAGAATTTTCTTTATGGCAGAATTATATACAATCAGAGGGAAGCATTAAGGAACTTTGGCCTTCTCAAATTGAATTAGGAGTACAGGGGATTTTTTCAGGTAAATCTGGAATCATTCAGATGCCCACAAGTTCAGGGAAGACAGCGTCTGTTAACCTAATACTAAGATCAGCATTTTACTCAAATAGAATTGATAATGCATTGATTATTGCTCCCTTTAGGGCTTTGTGCAGGGAAATATGTAGAGATATTAATGGGCACTTTGTTAATGACGAAGAGGTATTTATAAGTGAAATTTTTGATCTACCTGAGATTCCACAGGATTTTTCAATTTTTAATGATGGTAAAAAAAGAGTTTTTATACTTACTCCAGAGAAATTGTTGTTTTTATTGAGAAATCATCAAAGTTTTATTAATGAAATAGGACTTTGTATATTTGATGAGGCACATCTTTTTGATGATCCAAGTCGTGGAACCAACTTTGAATTACTTATGTCAACAGTTAAACAAATTTTCCCGAAAGAAATACAGAAGATTTTAATTTCTGCTGTTATACCAGATAGTGAAGCTATAAATCGGTGGTTTAACGAGAATGGAGTAATCGTTTCTAATAATTCGATAAAAACAACAGAGAAAAGAGTTGCGTTTAGTGATTTAAAAGGTAGTAATGAGCAATTATATTTCATAGATCCTATTACATTTGAAGAAGAATTTTTTGTTCCACGAACTGTTAGTGTAACTGAATTAGAGCAGGTTGGAAAAGAACGCAAACAAAAAGTATTTCCAGAACTGACAAACGCAAATGATTTAAGTATTTATTATGGGACTAAGCTAATTAATAATGGCGGAGTAGGAATTTTTTGTGGGAGAAAAGATACGGTCAATGTTGTTTTGCGAAGAGTTATAGACTTAAATAATAGGAATTATGATCTAACTAATTTCTTAAAAAACTCGGATAGGTCTGAAGTTGAAAAAATAGGAAACTTAATTGGTCAAAATTTAGGATATGATAGTGTTGAATATACATGTAGTCAGCTAGGAGTTTTTTCACATCATTCAGGAATACCTATGGGGATACGCATTGCTATAGAGTATGCTTTTTCAAAAAGTAAAATAAATAATGTAGTATGTACTTCAACCTTAGCACAAGGTGTAAATTTACCTATTAAATACTTGATTATCTCAAGTGTGTATCAAGCAGGAGATGCAATAAAAGTTCGTGATTTTCAGAATTTGATAGGTAGAGCAGGAAGGGCCGGAAAATATACAGAAGGAACAATCATTTTAACAGAGCCAAATATTTATAAATCACCAAAAAACAAGTGGAAAAAACAAAACTATGAAACATTATTAAATCCTATTAATACAGAGGGCTGTCAAAGCAATATTCTCAATATTATACAGTTTAACTCAGTAAATCCAACTGATTACCGAATAAAACCCGAAAGCTTTGACTTTTGGAGTATGATTAAAGATAGGGTTGATAGAACTCTAGAATACAGAAAAAAAATAGATACAATTTTATCAAAATTAACAAAACAGAAGAGTCCTTATTTAAAGGATTTTAATTCTAAAATAATCCAAATCGAAAACACTCTAACAGCAATTGAAAATTATATTGCGTCTATGTATCCTACCGAACTAGAGACTGATAGTCTAGCTGAAAATACTTTTGGGTATTTTTTAGGCGATGAGAATGAAAGAGAAAGAATAAAAGAACTCTTTGATTTAGTCAGAGATAAAATAATCACTAGTTCAGTATCACCTGAAATACTTTCAAAAAACTCAATTGGATTATACCAGTCGGAACACTTAAAAGTATGGGTACAGGAAAATCAGGACTCTATATTATCTTGTGAGTTAGAGAAAGATTTATTAAGTGTTTTAATTGAGATTATAAGGGAATTTTCAAATAATAAGGTGATGAGAAAATTGAGTACAGAGGACCTCGATTATATTACTCAACTCTGGATTAACGGTATTTCTTACTTTAATATATTGGAAAGTTGTACTGAAAAGCTAATCAGAATTGAAAAAAGAGGCATGTTAAAATCAATTGACTTGTCTGACATTATATCTCTTTGTGACAATGGGTTAGGGTACGAAACATCAATGATTTTAAATTCAATCAACAATATTCTTGAAGAATTAGTTGGTGAGAAAATAGATGTTATAACTAAGTTGACAAGGAGATTGAAATATGGTTTATCTCTTGATAAAGAAATCAATATCTATGAATTAGGTTTTTCAGATAGAATTGTAGTTCAATTGATTTGTCAAGAGATTAAGTCTCAAAGTAAGGATCAGATTAGAAATGAAATCAAACGGGATTCAGCTAGACTAAAAGATAAATTGAGTGATTTTCCAAGTTACTACATACAGTTAATTAATGAAATTTAAAATAGTTAAAAGAAAGGAGAAAAATGACTAAGATATCTTTTGAAATCCAACAACAAATTATTCAATGTTTTGGATTATGTTTTCACTATAAAGATACTGTCGTTTCATTTATGCAAACTTCGGGAGTTCCAAATGATTTAATATTAAAATGGAAATCGGAACCGAAGTTTGTTTGGGCGAAAAATGTTATAAATGAACTTAATAAAACAGATAATGGAAGATTGATAATTAGACGAATAGCAACTGAATTTTATAAGATGAAAAATATTCCTGATGAAGTTCAAGATAGAGATAGAGGATTAGATGCGTTAAGAAAATTAAAGCGACTGATAGGTGATACTCAACAGAATAAGGTTAACGAAACACTTAATAATTCTTATCATCGTTCAAGACAGGAAATGAAAATACAACTCAGGCAACAACTCCTTCAAAAAATTGAAGAACTAAAGACGGAGTATTATTCGCTATTTTCAAGCGATAATCCTCAAGAAAGAGGATATCGTTTAGAAAAAATTGTTGCTAATTTATTCAGAATTAATGATATTGATTACCATGATTCGTATAGAAATAGAACAAATACTCAACAGTTAGATGGCTATTTTAGGTTTGAAGGTTTTGATTATTTAGTTGAAATGAAATGGGAAAAAAATCCAGTAAATTCTCCGAAAATAGCTTCTTTAAAACAAAAAGTTGATACAAAACTAACTTCGACTCGGGGACTGTTTCTTTCAATAAATGGTTTTAGAGATGAAGTAATACAAGACTTTTCTAATAAAGATGCTAAAATTTTATTTATGGATGGACAAGAATTAGCTTATATTCTAGAAAATAGAATTAGTTTGTACGAAGCTTTAAAAGTTAAGATAATTGGTGCTTCTAAAACTGGCAATCCAAATGTTTCTATAATTAATCAAGAATAACTTTTCCGAGAGTTTCGGCTCTCTTTTTTCTTACCCTCATTTTTCATTTTGTGATACCTTTTCCAAATCATCCTTGTTATCCTAATATCATTCCTAAGAAAATCAAATTGTGATTTTCTCTGGGGGGGTTGGGGGCGGAGCCACCAAGTTATCTTATCGTTAGCTGTCAAAACTGGAAGGTTTTAGTCAGCTGGCGATATGATTTTTGGGATATTGTGGACACAATATCTGAGCTCGCAAAGACCGAACAAGAAGCAAGTGAGGTCTTTAGGAAGCGTACTGACAATGTGAGGTAGACTTACACTGTCAGACAAGTAGAATGTTGAAGGGATATCAGAATGGGACAAGAAATTAAGTCAATCAGAAAGCAATTTAGAATCACGAGACAAGAAGAAAAACAGATAAAAGAAATGATGAGGGAACAAAAAATGGATAGTTTCTCAGAATTTCTTCGTCAGAATTTATTGAAAAAGAATTATCAGGATAGAATTTTTGAAAGTTGGTTCTCCCTTTGGCAGTCTCAAAAGTTTGAACAGATTAGTCGAGATGTGTATAAAGTTCTGGTTATCGCAAGAGAAAATCATCAAGTGACGCAAGAGCACGTCTCAATCTTATTGACTTGCGTTCAAGAATTGATTGCAGAAGTGAATCAAGTGCAGCCACTCAGTCGTGAGTTCCGTGAAAAATATATGGGTTAGGAGGATGTAATGGTTTATCGCTATCGTACTAATCTCAAAAAAGTATTTCTAACTGATCCAGAATTACACCAATTGAATGAACGGATTGCTAAGAGCAATTGTCAAAATTTCTCAGTCTATGCCAGAAAAGTTTTACTTAATCCCAATATGTCATTTGTCATGATTAACACTGATACTTATGACCAGTTAGTTTTTGAATTGAGACGGATTGGAAATAACATAAATCAAATTGCGCGTGCAATCAATCAAAGCCATTTGATTTCTCAGGAACAGTTACAAGAATTGAGTAAGGGAGTTAGTGAGTTAATTACTGGCGTAGAGAAAGAATTTCAAGTGGAAGTGAAAAGATTGAAGGAGCTCTATGGTAGTCACTAAACACTTTGCGACACACGGAAAAAAATATCGTAGGCGTTTAATTAAGTATATTCTCAATCCTGATAAAACGGACAATTTGAAATTGGTATCTGATTTTGGCATGAGCAATTATTTAGACTTCCCTAGCTATGAAGAAATGGTAGAAATGTACAATGTCAACTTTACCAATAACGACAAGTTGTACGAATCCAGAAATGACCGACAAGAAAAACATCAACAAAATATCCATGCCCATCACCTCATTCAATCATTTTCTCCTGAAGATAATCTGACACCTGAAGAAATTAACCGCATTGGTTATGAGACCATGATGGAATTAACAGGGGGCCGTTTTCGTTTCATCGTGGCAACTCATACAGACAATGATCATGTTCATAATCACATCCTAATCAACGCCATTGACCGTAATTCAGATAAAAAGTTGATATGGAATTATGCCTTGGAACGAAACCTTCGTATGATTTCAGATCGTATTTCTAAAGTGGCTGGAGCGAAAATTATTGAAAAACGTTTCTCCTACCGTGACTATCAAAAATATAGGCAGTCTAGTCATAAATTTGAATTGAAGCAACGCCTTTATTTTTTGATGCAGCACTCAAAGTCCTTTGATGATTTTTTAGAAAAAGCGGTGCAGTTACATGTTCATATTGATTTTAGTCAGAAGCATAGTCGATTCATGATGACGGATAGAGCAATGACAAAACCAATTCGAGGACGCCAACTCAGCAAACGAGATTTATATGATGAAGAATTTTTTCGTACACATTTTGCCAAGCAAGAGATTGAAAGTCGTTTAGAATTTTTGTTGAACCGTGTCAATTCTTTAGAAGAGTTACTAACAAAAGCAAAAGAATTGAATCTAACCATTGACTTAAAACAAAAAAATGTAATCTTTATACTTGAAGAAAATGGAAAGCAATTCAGTCTGAGTCATAAAAAAATAAGTGATAAGAAATTATATGATGTCAATTTTTTTCAAGATTATTTTAAAAATAAGGAAGTCGGTGATTCAGAAGGCTTAGAGAATTTACAGGAGCAGTACCATGCTTTTCAAGAAGAACGTGATAAGGAGAAGGTAGCCACTGAAGAAATTGAGGAAGCCTTTGAGGAATTTAAGAAGAAGCGAGATGCCGTTCACGAATTTGAAGTGGAACTTGCAGGACACCAAATAGAGAAGTTAGTTGATGAGGGCGTTTATATCAAGGTGTCTTTTGGTGTAAAGCAGAGCGGTTTTATTTTCATTCCTAACTATCAATTAGATATTCTTGAAGAAGAGAATCAGACAAAATATAAAGTCTATATCCGTGAGACAACCTCATACTTTATCTATAACAAAGAACATTCGGATAAGAATCAGTATATAAAAGGACGAACCTTGATTAGACAGCTAACCAACGATAGTCGAGCAATACCATACAGACGACCGACTGTTGAAAGACTTCAAGAAAAGATTTCTGAGATTAACCTCTTGATTGAGTTAACAGAGACAGACAAAAAATACCAGGTCATCAAAGACGAACTGGTCGCAGAAATAGCAGAGATAGACATCAAACTGACTCAAATAAATGAAAAAATCGCCACCTTAAACAAGATGGCGGAAGTGTTTATTAATCATAAAAGTATAGATAAGAGTAGTAGGAAGTTAGTAAGATATGAATTATCAAAACTAAATATTCCCGAGAATGTAACTTTAAAGAATATAGAATATGAGGTTGCAAAATTAAATAAACAACTAATTCAGCAAATTGATCTATATGAAAAATCAGTTAGAAAACTGGAAATTTATTTAAAACAATTTGATATAAATAAACATCGAATTTCTAGAGATAAAATTGAAATTGAATTTTAAAGGATTTGAGTACATATTACGACTAATAGAAAAACTTGATATATAAGGGATTTATTGATGCAAAGATACTAATTACTGATACAGTTATTAAAACGACTAAAGTAATTGGAGTGAAATCGGGTGAAGTTGTGTTAGAAACGAAAGAAGAAGTAGAAGAAATACCTCAACCATTTGACACAATACCGTTATTTTTTTAGATGAGATTAATTCTTTGTTTTCCAAAGACACATCATGTTGAGGCGGTAAGTTTGCTAGTCAAGGAGTAAAACGACGAAGATTAGCATTTACTTCCGCCCATGCGATAGCTGTCCGTGATTGACAAGTGCTAGCACGCAGACAGAACGGAGATAGCGAACCGCTGAGTGTGTCGCTCTGCTCGTAAAAGCTTAGAAACCTTTGAACGAAAGGGATAATGAAAGCCTTGATTGCAAGGCTTTTTGCTTTATGGTGGGTAAGTATCAGAGTGAGAAAATTTTTGGAATGAGTAGAAGTGATAGCTAGAAATTATCAGTTTCTATTTCCATTTACCCTGTGGGTACGTGTTTGTTTCCATTGACAAGGAGTTTGTGGGAATAGAAATGTACCCACCTTGTTTGAATCAAGTGAAGTGTAGTTGAAGGAAATCTGTTGAAAGCAATACTTCATTTTACCGAATAAGTAATAATTTAGGCAACTTCAAATCGATTAAAAAAAACTATTTTAAAGGTTAAGAGTAGACAAAAATTGTCCACTCTTTTTTGCAAACTCAATTTATCAATAAATGAAATGAGGGAATGTAAAATGAAATATTTTGAGGTTGAGTTAGAAAATCCTGATGAATTTTTAAAACTACAAACAGAAGATTTTGTGAAAGCTAATCGCTTGCTACTAAGGAAGATAATCCAGAGCGTTACAGTCTATGAAGAAAACTTCGTCATATCCTTTAAATCTGGCATCGAATTGGAAGTATGAGTCTCATTCCATAACTTTTATATTGAACATATCATCTTGTTGTGTTATACTATAAATTGATATAAACAAAGATGTAGGAGGAACCGAAACTATGACAGCCTCAATGCGTTTAAGATAAGCTGGCAATAAAAAAAGCAGAATCTATACCCGATGATAGGCTTTTTTGTTGTGCTTATTTATACGATATTGAGCATTCATTAGTTACGGTGAGGATATTGGTTATTTAACTATACCTTTATTTAACTATGTCTTTAATATGAATGTTTCCAAATTGTATGTATGCAGACCAAAAGCCACATTGTGGGGTTTGGCCTGCATTTTTTATTGCCTAGAATGCTATTCAAAATAGAAATTCAAGCAAAATAATATGCAGGAGATAATATAAATGGAAAAATACAACAATTGGAAACGAAAATTTTATGCAATATGGGCAGGGCAAGCAGTATCATTAATCACTAGTGCCATCCTGCAAATGGCGATTATTTTTTACCTTACAGAAAAAACAGGATCTGCGATGGTCTTGTCTATGGCTTCATTAGTAGGTTTTTTACCCTATGCGATTTTGGGACCTGCCATTGGTGTGCTAGTGGATCGTCATGATAGGAAGAAGATAATGATTGGTGCCGATTTAATTATCGCAGCAGCTGGTGCAGTGCTTGCTATTGTTGCATTCTGTATGGAGCTACCTGTCTGGATGATTATGATAGTATTGTTTATCCGTAGCATTGGAACAGCTTTTCATACCCCAGCACTCAATGCGGTTACACCACTTTTAGTACCAGAAGAACAGCTAACGAAATGCGCAGGCTATAGTCAGTCTTTGCAGTCTATAAGCTATATTGTTAGTCCGGCAGTTGCAGCACTCTTATACTCCGTTTGGGATTTAAATGCTATTATTGCCATCGACGTATTGGGTGCTGTGATTGCATCTATTACGGTAGCAATTGTACGTATACCTAAGCTGGGTAATCAAGTGCAAAGTTTAGAACCAAATTTCATAAGGGAGATGAAAGAAGGAGTTGTGGTTCTGAGACAAAACAAAGGATTGTTTGCCTTATTACTCTTAGGAACACTATATACTTTTGTTTATATGCCAATCAATGCACTATTTCCTTTAATAAGCATGGAACACTTTAATGGAACGCCTGTGCATATTTCTATTACGGAAATTTCCTTTGCATTTGGGATGCTAGCAGGAGGCTTATTATTAGGAAGATTAGGGGGCTTCGAAAAGCATGTATTACTAATAACAAGTTCATTTTTTATAATGGGGACCAGTTTAGCCGTTTCGGGAATACTTCCTCCAAATGGATTTGTAATATTCGTAGTTTGCTGTGCAATAATGGGGCTTTCGGTGCCATTTTATAGCGGTGTGCAAACAGCTCTTTTTCAGGAGAAAATTAAGCCTGAATATTTAGGACGTGTATTTTCTTTGATCGGAAGTATCATGTCACTTGCTATGCCAATTGGGTTAATTCTTTCTGGATTCTTTGCTGATAAAATCGGTGTAAATCATTGGTTTTTACTATCAGGTATTTTAATTATTGGCATTGCTATAGTTTGCCAAATGATAACTGAGGTTAGAAAATTAGATTTAAAATAAACAATATTGGAGGAATATTTATGTATCTTATTTTCATGTAACTCTTCCTGCTAAAATCGCAGGGTTTTCCCTGCATACAAGCAAATGAAAGCATGCGATTATAGACAGGAGGAAATGTTATGGAATTAATATTAAAAGCAAAAGACATTCGTGTGGAATTCAAAGGACGCGATGTTTTAGATATAAATGAATTAGAAGTATATGATTATGACCGTATTGGTTTAGTAGGAGCAAATGGTGCTGGAAAAAGCACTTTACTCAGGGTACTTTTAGGAGAATTAACTCCCCCAGGATGTAAAATGAATCGTCTGGGTGAACTTGCCTATATTCCCCAGTTGGACGAAGTAACTCTGCAGGAGGAAAAAGATTTTGCACTTGTAGGCAAGCTAGGTGTTGAGCAATTAAATATACAGACTATGAGCGGTGGTGAAGAAACAAGGCTTAAAATAGCACAGGCCTTATCGGCACAGGTTCATGGTATTTTAGCGGATGAACCTACGAGCCATTTAGACCGTGAAGGAATTGATTTTCTAATAGGACAGCTAAAATATTTTACAGGTGCACTGTTAGTTATTAGCCATGACCGCTATTTTCTTGATGAAATAGTAGATAAAATATGGGAACTGAAAGATGGCAAAATCACTGAGTATTGGGGAAACTATTCTGATTATCTTCGTCAGAAAGAGGAAGAACGTAAGAGCCAAGCTGCAGAATACGAACAATTTATTGCGGAACGTGCCCGATTGGAAAGGGCTGCGGAGGAAAAGCGAAAACAGGCTCGTAAAATAGAACAGAAGGCAAAAGGTTCTTCAAAGAAAAAAAGTACTGAAGACGGAGGGCGTTTAGCTCATCAAAAATCAATAGGAAGTAAGGAAAAAAAGATGTATAATGCTGCTAAAACCCTAGAGCACAGGATTGCGGCCTTAGGAAAAGTAGAAGCTCCGGAAGGCATTCGCAGAATTCGTTTCAGGCAAAGTAAAGCATTGGAGCTCCATAATCCATACCCTATAGTCGGTGCAGAAATTAATAAAGTATTTGGGGATAAGGCTCTGTTTGAAAATGCATCTTTTCAAATTCCGTTAGGAGCAAAAGTGGCGTTAACTGGTGGTAATGGAATCGGAAAAACAACTTTAATCCAAATGATCTTAAACCATGAAGAAGGAATTTCTATTTCGCCTAAGGCAAAAATAGGTTACTTTGCACAGAATGGTTACAAGTACAACAGTAATCAGAATGTTATGGAGTTTATGCAGAAGGATTGTGACTACAATATATCAGAAATTCGTTCAGTGCTAGCATCTATGGGGTTCAAACAGAACGATATTGGAAAAAGTTTATCTGTTTTAAGCGGTGGAGAAATTATAAAATTGTTGCTTGCTAAAATGCTCATGGGTAGATATAACATCCTAATAATGGATGAACCCAGTAACTTCCTTGACATACCAAGTTTAGAGGCTTTGGAAATACTAATGAAGGAGTACACCGGAACTATCGTGTTTATCACCCACGATAAACGATTACTCGAAAATGTAGCAGATGTAGTTTATGAAATTAGAGATAAGAAAATAAATCTGAAACATTAAATTTAAGGTAGTCGCTGGTCAGTATAGTCTGTTCTGGTTGGCGACTCCATTGTTAAAGAGTATAAAGACTTTAGATTTTATGAATATTAAAAATAGGAACAGTCAATTGAACTGCTCCTATTTTTCTGCTAAATATATTGTAGTTTTCTTATATGTATAATGATAGATTAGCGGATTCTCATCTACGGTACTTACTTCAAATATGAAGAAGTGATCGCGGTTATCTCTGGACTTTTCCTTATTGAGGACAAAGTAATTCTTACGTGAAGTCGCCATTGTTTTTAGGATATCATCAGTTAGGAAGGTCAATGGAATATTCATGTTAGAGTAGCGGTAGAAGTCACGTTCAAAATCTTGGTAGCTCTCGCTATAATAGTCCATTTGTAGGTGATTACGCTGAAACTCAAGCTGATTCATAGAGCACCTCCTCAACAAGTTCAATACTAATAATGTCTTTCAATTTCAAATTGATGTGACCTGTTGTAGTTTTTATCAAAATGAAATCCTTATTCAGACTTGGTATTGTTCCAGTGTGGGAAACACGCTTGTTTTTTTCAATCACTTGAATGCGTGTGTGTAGCTGCCCAGCGTATACTTGACTGAGGAGTAATAATTTCTTCTCCATTGACAAATCTGACATGTACGTTACTTTGTTTGTATCATCAGAGAGTGCTGATGCATGTTCAGATAGGAAAAAGCCCATCCATTTTTGCATCTTTGTATCCTGGTACTCTCTTGCTGATTGAAATGGTAAATATGAACGGTCAATCATATCAAATCCTTTCTATGCAGAGGCAAGGGTATTTTTATCAAATTGAATCGTAAAACCTTGAATTCCCCCACCTGTGTAACATTCTTTAAAGCGATTGATTACCTCAGTATAGATTATCACAGATGAGCTTGTTGGCTTAATGCTAAATGTAAATTCCAATGGTAATCGGTTTTCAGATTTAGCATGTACTAGTCGTATCGATATTTCAGTTGTTTTGAGTTTTCTCTGACGAAGTTTTGAAGTTGCTGTTTCAACGATTCCATGTAAAAATCTTTCAAGCATTTCAATATCATTACATCCTTTGCTACGGATTTCTGAAAATTGTACTGTATTTTTTTCTTGTTTCATTTTAATCCCTCCAATCCACCCGCGGAATGACCACCGATAAGTTTACTGCGTTCAATATTTCTGGAACCTTCAGTTAGGACGGTTCCTTTTTGTATGGCTAAAAAACCAAACTGTTCTCTGACAACATCAATAGCTGTCTGAAGTCTATTATCTTTTTCAATTTGTTCTACATCATCAAAGAGTGATAGTAGAGTATAGCTTTCATCTACGAAGCCACTATAAGATACACCAATTTGTCTCACTGCACCAGAGGTGTATTTTTTCGGAATAATACAAGTACATGACTCACCATTGTTTTGGGGAGATTTGCGGGTTCAATTTTATTCTGAGCATTTATAGATTTTTTCATCTCAGTCCTAGAATAGCCAATATGAATAGAAACGACAGTAGTCAATACTAGGGCTACTGTTCCGTTCCACAGTATCATTTAAAAATCATTTTCACACCCTTTCGTCTATTAGTATAGAAGAAAGCTCTCAGCACATGTCGAGTGTGTAAGCTTGTTAGTGAAACGTAGCTAATCCTCAAAAGGTTCACCCAAACCTTTTGAGTCCCACAAACGCATCACGTTGAGGCGGTATCACTGCTTGTACGAGCTGAAGCATCAGCGAAGTAGAAGCAGATGCTCCGCCCATGGGATAGGACTCGGAGAATGAGGAGGGAATATGATGAGATGATACAGAAAGCCTGAACTGATCAGGTGACGTGCTTATTTACATTAGCCTAATGATGAAAATAGAAAGATTATCGATGGTTATATTGGAATTGTACCAAAATGATTATTCTAAAGATTTAGTTGCGTTTGATTCCATAGAAGATGGGAAAACTTTTGTAGCTCAAATCCCGGGATACACTCTGGAAACAGAAGATGGTTTTGAAGTGGAATATTTTAATCCTAAAAACATACCGTATTATATGGAAATTATTTTTAACGGAAATATTGTTCCTTTATCTAAATTTATGTTCGATCCTGAGGAAAATGTAGACATTATTTGGAAAGAGATTTCAAATTTATCCCTCAAAAACGATAGAGTGATCGAAGGATATTCAAAAATCGATGCATATGTCGTTAACAACCATGAAATTAAAACCTATGTCGAAGCGAGAGAAGCGAACTATCGCCAGGCAAAAGACTTTCTAGAAGGCAGCGGATATGAAGTAGACAGAAGCTTTTTCGGAAGTGAAGACGGCGAAGCGATTCTCTACAGAAAAAAAGGTGCCGAAGATTGGCATTTCTTGTGTCACTTAGACCCAATGTTTGTAGAGATTGAAGATGTAGAAGGATATGTTAAAGAAGAGGTGGGAGAGATTCAATAGTCAACCAAAGTTCCTTGTGAGTATGTACCTTTGCTAGTAAAAGCGTCAAAACCTTGTAACGAAGGGGGGTAAGAAAACCCTTGAGTGTAAGCCTTTTTCTTGTTTAGAGGGAAATTATTAGAGTAGCCGCTCATAATTTATACTAGATTTGATAACTTATTTGAGACAGATTTTATTTCTATAAATACTGTGAAAATTTTTTAATACCAAAGATTTAAAGTTACTGTGTTAAAAATCCTCTCCACTTTTAAACTAATGTATTATAAAAGCCAGTTGACACAAGTGTTACACCTGTGATAGAATTAACTAGAGGTGAAGTAAATGGCAACTGATAAAAATAGAATAATGATTAGCTTGGATGATAAAAATCTAGAGAAACTTGAAAATTTAGTAGAAGATGCTAGAGATAGAAGAGGAATGCGACTAACAAAGTCCCAGGTTATTGAATTACTCCTAAATACCGTTGATTATTTTGATGATATTATGGGGGCTATTTACTCAAAAAAATAAGAGCAAAATTGCTATTATTTTTTTACTAACAGGTGCAACACTAGTGATATAGGAGTGATAAAATGGTTGTTTATATTAGACAAAGCAAACTACCAAGTGAAGTTTCAATTAATAAGTACAATGCTCAAGTAGGTGCCTACTTACAAGGAGAAGAAGTTATTTTATATCAATCTTTTTCTGAAATAAAACAGTTAACAAGTGATGATACAGTTGTAGATTATATAACTGAGACTAGAGCATTACTAAAAATGATGGGGTTAAACGTTCCGGTTTATGACTATCCTATTGAGCTTAAAGAGTTTTATGGTCGAAATATTTATGAAGGTGTGTTAGGAGAGATTGTAAATATACCTGATAATTGGGGGAAATTTATTAAACCTAAAGCTGGATCAAAAGTCTTTACAGGAAGAGTTGTTAACGGAACCCGTGATTTGATAGGTATTGGTTTACCTTTCGACTATCCTATATGGATTAGTGAAGTTGTAGAATTCATAGCAGAATGGCGGTGTTTTGTGTTAGATGGTCAAGTATTAGATGTTCGACCCTATACAGGTGATTATCATGCACATTTTGATGCAAGTGTAATTGATGAAGCCATATCATGTTGGAAAGATGCGCCTATAGCTTATGGTCTAGATATCGGTGTTACTCGTGATGGCAGAACACTTGTTGTTGAAGTAAATGATGGTTATGCATTGGGAAATTATGGCCTATCTCCTTTAAACTCAATCATTTTTCATAAAGCTAGATGGGAAGAAATGGTAAAACCTTATTTTGAAAAAAATGATGTTTTTACTATGCCTGAAAATGAAAATATAAGTTTCTAAAAGGAACAGAAGTGAATCTGTGTGTTACTGCAAAGAGTAAGTTGCAGTTTTTGTTTTGAATAATGATATAATAGGTTAAGAAAATAATGAAAACGCTATATATTTGAAATTTGATTAGGAAAGTAGGAAGTATGGAAACAATTGATATGATTATTAAATCATCAACTGAATTTTATAACGATTTAAATCTTGATGAAAATAATAGATATCTTTCATGGGAGAATTGTTATTCAGATTTTATGACATGTCTAAAACTATTGCATTTTGGATTATAACAAAGGAGTACTGACATGCCGAAATATACCGACGAAGATATTAGAAAATTAAATAAAATCACATTAAAAATTGCTGGTGATTATTTAGGTATAAGTTCACAGGCAGTTGCGATAGGTCTTAGAAACAATCTTCTTCCAATTGGTTTTGCTATTCATAACGAAGAAAGAGATAGACGTTTCACTGAGAGTTGGTCATATCATATTATCGCCGAAAGAATGATTTCATACAATCACGGTAAGCTATCAGAGATCCGTGTTGAAAATATTGAAGCTAGTTTAGATAAAATTATAGAGGAATTTAACGGTTTAAAACAAGATTTACTTTTTATATTAAGCGAAAATGCAGAAGTGAAGAATTAGAAGTTTTTGAATTTGCGTTTTCTCTTGGTAAATATAAAAACGGTGATGTAAAATATAAGGGTAAAGGTGTTTCAAATGAAGATGATAAAGACCTTTTCTAGAGAAGAACTCTATGAAGAAATCTGGGAGATAAGTGCGAAACAAGTCTCATTGAAATATGATTTAAGTTATTCTGACTTACTCAAGAAATGTAAAGAATTTGAAATCCCAATTCCAAAGGGTAGTTATTGGTATCGTAAGAATACTGGACAAGACTTAAGTGAACTTATCGTTCGATTACCACAAAATGACATAAATGAGGTTCATATTGATAGAAAAAGTTTAAAGAACAGTAGAATTAAAGCTGCTAAACATAAAGAAGATAGTACGGAGAATAAAAACGAAGATACTGTTAAACTTGATACAACTAGTATAAGAAGTTCATTATCATTTATAGACGACGATAAAATAGAGCGTATTATTGAAGCAGTTTCAAACCTAAACCAGGCTCCAAATAAGAGATTACATAAATCTGTAGCTAATCTAAGAGATAAAATTACAGAGTGGAATAAGAGGGAAAAAGCTGCTTCCTATCCTTACTTTGATTCTAGGCACAGATATAATGATTTAAAAGACCCTAAATTTGTAAAAAGTATTTCACTAAATTCTCTTCCACGTTTATATCGCTTTTTAGATACACTAGTTACTGTTATTGAAAAAATCGGTGATAATGTAACTTCAAATTGGGATATTCAAATTGAAAAGGATATTGTTCGTTTTGAAGTTATAGAATCAACAGACAAAGTAAGTCATGAATTAACAAAAGAAGAAGCTAAAGAACTAGCAGAGTACAATGATAGCATTAAGTTTAATGGATATGCTTATAAACCAAGAATAAAGAAGTATGACTATATACCAAATGGAAAATTTCGATTTAAGATAATAGATGGTAAATACATTAAAGATACTAAAGAATTCACACTTGAACAATCAATACCAGAAATAATTGTTTTAATTTACCAAGAGTATTATAAAGTTAAGAACTTACGACTTGAACGTGAAGAGAGAGAAAGACTATACGAAGAAGAACAAGAGCGAAAAAGAAAATTACAAAATAGAATCGAAGAAGAGAAGAAGCGGACAATGTCTCTTCTTAATATGCTAGAAGATTTTAAAACAGCAAATGATTTAAGACTGATGGCTGATAAACTGGAAATAGTAGGGAAACTTAGTAAGGATGAAATTGATTGGATTAGATCCAAAGCTGACTGGATCGACCCAATAGTTTCTTCAACAGACGAATTATTAGGAATCAGAAATCATGAAAATTCTAGAGAACAAAAAGAACAATATCTGAGTGAGAAAAGGTACTATTGGTAACTTTTATGTTGCAGTTTTTCAATTTATACATGGTATAATTAAAATAATAAAAGATTGAGGATTTGTTATGAGTAAAGAAGCAGTATTTCAAAATGTAGAATCACTACAACAAGTTGTAAATATAATTAATGAAGCAGCGGCAGCTCTTAATGATAAAACACGTACAATAAGAGAGAGTCCAATTCCAGAAGTGTTAGCTGGTGCATTGGGGGCAGGTATTGGTGGGATAGGTTCATTCGCAGCTCTTTATGGTTTAGGTACTGTAGGGTTATCAGCGGCTGGCATTACTTCAGGTCTTGCAGCTATTGGCGGTGTCGTTGGAGGTGGTATGGTAGCTGGAGTGTTTGTAATGGCTGCTCCAGTCGTTGTATTAGCCGGAGGCGGTATATTATTAGCTTCTAATCTAAAAAATAAACAACTTAAACAGGAAAAAGAACGGTTATATAAAGAAGCATTGCAAAAACATGAAGCTATTATACAAGCTCTGAAAACTGAAGCAGATGCTGATAAGGAACGCCTAGATTATTTACAGAGTTTAAATATCCTCCTAACTCAAGCAATTAAAGATTTGAAAAACGATTTAGGGGACTAACAATGAGTAAATTCATTTATTCTGATGAAGAACAAAAATTCAATAATATTTTAACTCATCAAACCAAAGAGTTAGATTTAATAAACAGACCCGATATGTCTATTGCAGAAGAACGTATAGAGGAAAGTGAAAAATTATTGAGAGAGCTAGGCTATACTCTGTCTGATTTACCAATACTAGATACCGAAACTAAAAAACAAACTATCGTTGTACCTAAATGGGAAGACTTAGTAATAAAAGCGGAGTGCGAAGTTGGTTCAATGAATGAACTAGATGCACTCTTCACAAATGAAGAATTGGAACTTAATCAGACAGTTATTCAATCATTGCAGGATGATTTTAACAACATTCATAAACTTGATAAAATTGATATATCGATTTGTGCAGGAGCTGGTATATTAGCAGCGATTGTTGATATTCTTTTAATTGGAATACCTGAGAAAACTCCGAATGGTTTAAAAGGTGGCCCTTTATCTAATTATGTAAGAGACTGGTTTAATCAACGATTTCCTGAAGAAGAAATGGAAAAGTTGGCAAATTCAAAGGTCAGTAAAGTCCCTTTTGATGCTCAAGATAATCGTCATACTAAAGTAAATGTTAATGGACTATCTGCATATTATCATAGATTGTTATCTCTTGGACATGATCCACTTCTTGGTTTAGTAATTGGTGTATGTGATATTCTAAATGGTAAGATGACTACTATTGATAAAACTGGGAAAATAGTATCTCAATTTATGGATAATTACACAGATAGAAAAGAAAGTGATATTTTTGCAGCAATAGCAAAGCAGATAATTCATTTTAAATCTGATATTACGGCATCAATGGGATTACCTGCACCATTGATGGGATTATTTAATTTGCTTCAGTTTGGAAAAATTGGTGACGAGGATCAAACAATAGCAGAAATAGTACAAGGAATGTATTACGAAGGCTATGATTTCATTCATTTTAGTAGTATGGCTATTTCTACAATGATTATTGAAGTTATAATCAGAATTGGATACGCCCTTAAGAAAATCAACGAAGGACATTCAATAAAAAATTCTATTCCTTTTTCGTTGGATAGAGAGAAACACCCCAAATTACATACGATGCTATTTATTGGACATTCTATAGCCGCATCTGCTAATGCAGGGAAAATCTACTTTACAAAAAATCCTATGACAATAAATTACGCACAATGGATTACTTTTGCAAAATATTCATACTCTCAGTTAAAGTGGGTGCTTATTGAGAAATCCGAATTGAGAGCTTCATATGTTTCGGATAAGATTTATAAGGAAACTCAGGAAGTTTATGAAAAAGTAAATCTTACCTTTAATAACTTCAGTAATGATAGGTTAGTTATATTTGATTAAATTAATAAACTTAGATAAAAGGAAAACAATGAAAAAAAGTCTATACAATCTATTGTCAATGATTCCAATATATGGAACATTTTTAAAATTTTCAAGTAAAGGTGAAATGAGGTTATGTAGCCCACTGTACCAAGATTTTTTAGATGAAGGAATTAATCCAAATGATATATTCTTACTTCTTGAAAAAAAATATCCTGGTGAGGTAGTTACAAGAGACCGTTTCTACGAAGGTTATAGAGAAATACTGGAATCTTTGAACAAAAAGTAATAAGGAAAAAATTTTCTGTTATAGATATAATATTAGTGAAGTTCTAAAATTCATTTGATGGCAGAACACTTGTTGTTGAAGTGAATGATGGTTATGCATTGGGAAATTATGGCCTCTCTCCTTTAAACTCAATTAATTTTCATAGAGCTAGATGGAAAGAAATGGTAAAACCCTATTTTGAAAAAAATGATGTTTTTAAAATAAAACATGACATTATTTTCTAAAAAAATATGTTAGTTAGCCCAAATAGAAAGCATCAAAATGAACAAGGAGGAATCTGATGCTCGGAGCAATCGTTGGAGACATTGTTGGCTCTGTTTACGAGTGGAACAATATCAAAATGAAGGACTTTCCTTTATTTCGGAAGGACTGCTTTTTTACAGATGATACGGTTATGACCTGTGCTGTTGCAGAAGCGATTATGAACGGGGGACAAAAAGACGACTTCATTGACGCGATGAAGAAATATGGCAGACTGTATCCGAATGCTGATTACGGTGTTCGGTTTAATGCATGGCTAAATAGCGATAACCGTGAGCCTTATAATAGCTTTGGGAATGGATCAGCTATGCGTGTTTCTCCATGTGCTTGGGTCATGGACTGTGGTGTCTATGATAGAACCGGTACGTGGCCATCATCTAGAGGACTTGCGAGTCTTTCTGCAGAGGTAACTCATAATCATCCAGAAGGTATAAAAGGCGCTATGGCTACAGCTGATGCTATTTTTCTGTGTCGTTTTTACTTTGGTGGTTATTGTAGAGAATACGAGCAACCAATTAACGACAATCCTACAGAGCGTAAAAGACTGATTAAGGATTATATAGAGAAGACATACGGCTACAATCTATCTCAAACTTTAGATGAAATCCGCCCTAACTATCGTTTTAACGAAACATGTCAGGAAACTGTCCCTCAAGCCATTATCGCCTTTCTTGAAAGTCGAGACTTCGAAGATGCGATAAGGAATGCCATTTCCCTTGGTGGCGATAGTGATACACTTGCTGCAATAACTGGTAGCATTGCAGAGGCAGCTTATGGTATTCCTGATTGGATAAAGGATAAGGCCAATTCTTACTTGGATGAACCCTTAAAGGATGTAGTTAGGCGATGGGAAAATAGAATAAAAGCGTATTAATCTCCAGTACGTCAGATTTCTCTTTTCCGTATTTTCATTGTATAATAGGATTACATTTACTTGCATACGACGAAATGTAAACATTTCTATTTAAAATTAAGGAGAATATTAATGAAAAAAGCAATGTTAATTATCAACCCTACCTCTGGTGGGGAAAAGGCTTTGGATTATAAAGAAAAGCTGGAGAATAAAGCAAAAAAATACTATGAATATGTTGAAACCAAAATTACCGAAAAAGCCTTAGATGCAACACATTTTGCTGAAGAGGCGTCTCGTGAGCAGTACGATGCAGTGGTTGTGTTTGGTGGAGATGGGACTGTCAACGAAGTCATTTCGGGTATTGCTGAGAGAGACTACATTCCTAAGTTAGGGATTATCCCTGGTGGTACGGGTAACCTCATTACAAAACTGTTGGAAATCAATCAAGACATCGATGGCGCTATTGATGAACTGGATTTTAACTTAACCAATAAGATTGATATCGGTAAAGCGAATGACAATTATTTTGGTTATATCTTTAGTATCGGTTCTCTGCCAGAAGCGATTCACAATGTTGAAATTGAAGATAAGACAAAATTTGGTATTCTTGCCTATGCTGTAAATACCATGAAGTCCGTTATGACGGATCAGGTCTTTAACATTAAGGTTGAGACAGAGAATGGAAATTATGTTGGTGAAGCTAGCCATGTTTTGGTTCTCTTGACAAATTACTTCGCTGATAAGAAAATCTTTGAAGAAAACAAAGACGGCTATGCCAATATTTTGATTCTGAAAGATGCATCTCTATTCTCCAAATTATCCGTTATTCCTGATTTACTAAAAGGAGATGTTGTCGGCAATGATAATATTGAGTATATCAGAGCGCGTAATATTAAGATCTCTTCAGATAGTGAATTGGAATCAGATGTTGACGGCGATAAATCGGATAACCTACCTGTTGAAATCAAAGTCCTAGCTCAACGAGTAGAAGTATTTTCAAAACCGAAAGAGTAGAAATTAAAAATTAGTTTATTATTCACAACGAAATTAAGTTCTATATCAACGATTGGAGGAGGAATGAATTCTCTATTTGATGAATTTCGAACAATTTGTTCTCATTTAAACCAAGTCGGAATCACTCCGACGCTCATGGGGTCTTTGGGGTTTGAATACCGATCAAATGAAGAATGGGGGCCGTCTGACATTGACATTCATGTTCCTGGTGACCCTAGAGGTTGGGAAGCACCTGATCATCTCAGAATTTATGACTGGGACAAGATAATGAAAGTGATGAACCACTTGGGCTATACCTTGGTAGATATTCACGAGCACGAATTCCAAAAAGATGGCGTGAGCGTTGAATTTGGAAGTATCAATTCATTACCAGATTTTGCAGGAGTTTCGGAATCGGATATAGAGCTGATTCATCTCGAAAACATCACTTTTCGCGTTCCAAGTTTAGAACAGTATTTAAGTATTTACAAGGCTTCTTCCCAAGATTCTTATCGAAATAACCACAATAACAATAAGGATTTTAAAAAAATTGAGTGGCTGGAAAGACATTTGTAAATCATCATTTGAAAAGTAGCAAGTTGTAAGACTGGCTGCTTTTTTATTTATAGAACCAAACCACTAGAATCTACGGACAAGCCTTGAAAATAAAATACGAAAGTAGTATACTAGAATCACAATTGTGAAAACGTTTGCGTCGCAAATGCAACCAAGTAAATCAGGAGACAAATTGATGGAATTAAGCGCTATTTTCCATAGGCCTGAGTCGGAGTATGCCTATCTTTATAAGGATAAGAAGCTTCATATTCGGATTCGAACTAAGAAAGATGACATTGAAAGCATCAACTTGCACTATGGGGACCCTTTTATCTTTATGGAGGAGTTTTATCAAGATACAAAAGAAATGGTCAAGATAACTTCTGATACCTTATTTGATTATTGGCAGGTTGAAGTGTCCGTTGACTTTGCACGTATCCAGTATCTCTTTGAACTCAAGGATACAGAAGGTCAAAGTATTTTGTATGGCGATAAAGGGTGTGTGGAAAATTCTCTAGAAAATCTTCATGCTATTGGAAATGGATTTAAGTTGCCTTATATACATGAGATTGATGCATGTCAGGTTCCTGACTGGGTTTCAAATACAGTATGGTATCAGATATTTCCTGAGAGATTTGCCAATGGAAATGCTTTATTAAACCCAGAAGGGGCTTTAGACTGGGATTCATCTATCACACCTCAAAGTGATGATTTCTTTGGTGGTGATTTACAGGGGATTATTGACCATCTGGATTATTTGCAAGACTTGGGCATTACTGGACTTTATCTTTGTCCTATCTTTGAATCTACGAGCAATCATAAGTACAATACGACGGATTACTTTGAAATTGACCGTTATTTTGGAGACAAGGAGACCTTTCGGGAACTGGTCGAGCAAGCTCATCAGCGTGGCATGAAAATCATGCTGGATGCTGTATTTAATCATATTGGTTCGCAATCGCCTCAATGGCAAGATGTTGTCGAAAACGGTGAGGAGTCTGCTTATAAAGATTGGTTCCATATTCAACAATTTCCAGTGATGACTGAAAAACTAGCCAACAAGAGAGAGTTGCCTTATCATGCTTTTGGTTTCGAGGACTATATGCCTAAGCTAAATACAGCCAATCCAGAGGTCAAGGAGTATCTTTTAAAGGTTGCGACTTATTGGATTGAAGAGTTTGATATTGATGCTTGGCGTTTGGATGTGGCTAATGAGATTGACCATCATTTCTGGAAGGATTTTCGCAAGGCAGTTTTAGCTAAAAAGTCTGATCTTTATATCCTTGGAGAAGTCTGGCATACGTCTCAGCCTTGGCTAAACGGAGATGAGTTTCACGCGGTCATGAATTATCCTTTATCTGATAGCATCAAGGACTATTTCTTACGAGGTGTTAAGAAGACAGACCAATTCATTGATGAAATCAATTGCCAGTCTATGTATTACAAGCAGCAGATTTCAGAAGTGATGTTTAATCTCTTGGATTCGCATGATACAGAACGTATTTTGTGGACGGCCAATGAAGACGTTCAACTGGTTAAATCAGCCCTAGCCTTTCTCTTTTTACAAAAAGGAACACCTTGCATCTATTCCGGAACCGAGTTAGCTTTAACCGGAGGACCAGACCCAGATTGTCGACGTTGTATGCCTTGGGAACGTGTCTCAAGTGACGATGATATGCTGAACTTTATGAAGAGGCTGATTAAGATTCGCAAACATGCGTCAGCAATCATTCAGCACGGCAAGTATAGCCTCCAAGAAATCAAAGCTGATGTACTAACCTTGAAATGGAATTACGATAACCAAGTCATCAAAGCCATTTTTAACCAGTCCAAAGAAGATTATCTTTTAGAAAAGGAAGCAGTAGCACTAGCAAGCAATTGCCAAGAACTAGAGAATCAGCTTGTGATCTCTCCAAATGGATTTGTGATTTTCTAAAAAGTAGTGGATGAAGATTATGATTTTAAGTTCAATTTATATAGTATAATAAGGCTAATTACTAAACCTGTAAAAAGGAGAAGAAGATGAAGAAATCAAGAAAATTAGCCACATTAGGAATCAGTTCCGTCTTGTTTTTAGGCTTGACTGCTTGTCAACAACAAAATACTACTTTTGAAGGGACGAATCAAAGGCAAACCAGTTCAGCGAAAGTTCCATGGAAAGCTTCATACACCAACCTAAACAATCAGGTAAGTACAGAAGAGGTCAAATCTCTCTTATCAGCTCACTTGGATCCAAATAGTGTTGATGCCTTTTTTAATCTTGTAAATGATTATAATACTATTGTCGGCTCGACAGGCCTATCAGGAGATTTCACTTCCTTTACTCACACCGAATACGATGTTGAGAAAATTAGCAACCTTTGGAATCAAAAGAAAGGCGATTTCGTTGGTACAAACTGTCGTATCAATAGTTATTGTCTTTTGAAAAATTCAGTCACAATTCCAAAACTTGAAAAGAATGACAAATTGCTTTTCCTAGATAACGATGCGATTGATAAGGGGAAAGTCTTTGATTCACAAGATAAGGAAGAGTTTGATATTCTATTTTCGAGAGTTCCAACTGAAGCAACGACGGATGTCAAGGTTCACGTTGAAAAGATGGAAACATTCTTCTCCCAGTTTCAATTTAACGATAAAGCTCGAATGCTATCTGTAGTTTTGCACGACAATCTGGATGGTGAGTATCTGTTTGTAGGCCACGTTGGGGTCTTAGTACCTGCTGATGATGGCTTCTTATTTGTAGAGAAATTGACTTTCGAAGAGCCCTACCAAGCGATTAAATTTGCCAGCAAGGAAGATTGCTACAAGTATTTAGGCACCAAGTATGCGGATTACACAGGTGACGGACTGGCTAAGCCTTTCATCATGGATAATGATAAGTGGGTTAAGTTTTAATGATACTATAATATATCAGTAATTTAGGACTTTTATTTATATTTTTGATGAGTTGGTGGGTTATTTCAATCGTTAATAGCCAGAAACCACTCTTTAAAGTATTGCTCGTATTTCCAAACAGTCCATTTGTAGTTTTATTTGGATTGGTATATAATTTAACTTAGTGAAAATAGGAGAATTAATCAGATGGAATTAAAAGATTTTACAGAAAAAGAACAGGAAATGATTAAGAAGGGGCTTACGACGTCTAAGATTAGTGACAAGGAAACTGCTGAAAAGATTCTTGAGCTAGTACCACAAGACTTGATTAAGCGAATTCCGTTTTTTGTAAGAAAACATGCTACGACACGTACGATTAAACGCATTTCAATTGAACACCCTGAACTCTACGCTGCAGCTCAAACAAGTGGTGAAATACCAGAAAAAGAACGCGAAGAATTACGTCAGATTATCACAGCTATCTTTGAACAAAAGATGAACAAGCATAGTATTAAGTAGAGAATGAAAATATATTTTATTGGCGGTTTGGGAAGCAATGTCTATCATAGCAAGGATTTTCTTCAAGAACTAAATTCGCAGGTCTGTTTTCTGAATCCATATGAAAAGCATCTTCGAGATGAAACAGAATTGAAATCATGGTTTAAAAAATCGATAGAAGAGGAAGAATCTATATGTCTGATAGGTCATTCTCTTGGAGGAGATTTGGCGCGTTATCTTGCATCTGAATTTTATGAAGTGACAAAACTGATTCTTTTGGATGGTGGCTATCTAGATTTAGATAAGATTTTACCTTTAGATACAGAGTTAGAGGAAACTAAAAACTATATTGAATCTCAAGTTGTTTCGGACTTAGATGTTCTTATTTCTAAAGAAAAATCTGAAGCAAAGCATTGGTCAGAAAATATGGAGAAAGCCGTAAGTCAGTCCTATCACTGGAATGAGGAGTATAATAGATATGAGTTAGCTATAAAATATGAAAATATAGAAGCGATACTCAGCCTACGGAGGAAAATACAAGCTTTTAAGAGAGAAGTGGGAGATACCTTGTTTATCAGTCCTTGCTATTCTAATGAAGCTACACGGAGAGAGGAAGCCTTAAAAGAATTGCCAGACTATTTTGATACTATTTTTCTAGAGAACTTTGGCCATGAGCTTTATACTGAAGCACCTAGAGAAGTCGCTAGTCTGATTAATGAGTGGCTCGCTTATTCTCAATGAGCTACTTGTATTGCTTGAAAAAAAGCATGTTTTTGCCAATGCTAATAAACGAACTGCTTTATTCGTTTTGGTGAAATTTATACAATTAAATGGCTATCGTTTTTCTGTTACGATTAATCGTTAAGATACATTTAAAAGAACTAGTGGACTAGTTCTTTTTATATCCGCTTTCACATTATACAACTTATACAAATCTATATAAAATATTATTTTTCCGAACAAAAATAGATTTTTTTTCAAAAAAGTACTTTACAGAGTGTTGGAAGTATGTTATATTAATAAAGCTTAGAAAATGAGATGATGTTTTCTAGCAAATATAAACCCGAGTAAAAAATGCCTACGGACAGGCAGGGTTGAATGCCGAAGCGTGGTTGAAAAACCACATTATTGATAGGGTTAAAAGCCTACTTTTATAAGTTGATGTTAGGACACTTATCCTAATTCATAAATTTTTAGTGTGGTGAAAGCACACGTCATCTTGTGAAACGATCAATAAAGTACGTAATATTTGCTACTAGAGAGTTAGGAAACATCGGGAACAGACATACTCAACAGAAACAAACATAAAAACGTCAGAAGATTGCAGAGCAGGTGAAATCCTGCTCTTTTTTCATGAGTCAACCTTTAGTTCCTTAGTTTTCATAAGGTCCTAAAAATATTGAAAGGAGTATGTCTTGAAAGAGTTAGATCAAAACCAAGCCCCAATTTATGAGGCCTTGGTGAAGTTACGCAAGAAACGGATTGTTCCCTTTGATGTTCCAGGTCACAAGCGTGGACGAGGAAATCCAGAACTTGTTGAACTACTAGGAGAAAAATGTGTTGGCATTGATGTCAATTCGATGAAACCCTTGGATAATTTAGGCCATCCCATTTCGATTATTCGGGATGCAGAGGAGCTAGCAGCTGATGCTTTTGGAGCTAGCCATGCCTTTCTCATGATTGGAGGAACAACTTCATCGGTGCAGACTATGATTCTCGCAACCTGCAAGGCAGGAGATAAGATTATTCTGCCACGAAATGTCCATAAATCTGCTATCAATGCGCTAGTTCTGTGTGGTGCTATTCCCATCTATATCGAGATGAGTGTAGATCCTAAAATTGGTATCGCTTTAGGTCTTGAAAATGATCGAGTAGCCAAGGCCATAAAGGACCATCCAGATGCCAAGGCCATTTTGATTAACAATCCTACTTACTATGGAATTTGTTCAGACCTCAAGGGTTTAACGGAAATGGCTCATGAAGCTGGTATGATGGTTTTAGTAGATGAGGCCCACGGAGCGCATTTGCATTTTACTGATAAACTTCCAATTTCTGCTATGAACGCAGGGGCTGATATGGCAGCAGTCTCCATGCATAAGTCTGGTGGGAGTTTGACACAAAGTTCGCTTCTTTTAATCGGGGAGCAGATGAATCCTGAATACGTTCGTCAGATCATCAACCTGACCCAGTCAACATCCGCCTCTTACTTGCTGATGGCTAGTTTGGATATTTCACGTCGGAATTTAGCCCTTCGTGGTAAAGAGTCGTTTGAGAAGGTCATTGAGCTATCCGAGTACGCCCGCCGTGAAATTAATGCTATCGGTGGCTACTATGCCTACTCAAAAGAGTTAATAGATGGTGTGTCGGTATGTGATTTTGATGTAACCAAGCTGTCAGTTTACACTCAGGGTATTGGCTTAACAGGTATCGAGGTTTATGACCTCCTACGAGACGAATACGACATTCAGATTGAGTTTGGTGATATTGGCAATATCTTGGCCTATATTTCGATTGGTGACCGCATCCAAGACATCGAGCGCTTGGTTGGTGCTCTGGCTGATATCAAGAGACTATACTCACGAGATGGGAAGGACTTGATAGCTGGAGAATATATCCAGCCCGAGTTGGTCCTTTCTCCTCAGGAAGCCTTCTATTCAGAGAGAAAAAGTTTGACCTTAGATGAGTCTGTTGGACAGGTCTGTGGAGAATTTGTTATGTGCTATCCTCCAGGGATTCCTATCTTGGCTCCTGGTGAACGCATTACACGTGAAATTGTAGACTATATCCAATTTGCCAAGGAACGTGGTTGCTCCCTCCAAGGGACGGAAGATCCAGAGGTCAATCACATCAACGTCATTAAGAGAAAGGAGAACTAGATGGATTTATGGTTTTCTGAAGTTCATACTCCAGATGTGAAATTGTCCCTGAGAACAGCCAAGCAACTCTACGCTGGTAAAAGTGAATGGCAGGATATCGAAGTCTTGGAAACGCCAGCTTTTGGGAAAATACTAATTTTAAATGGGCACGTCTTGTTCTCAGATGCGGATGATTTTGTCTACAACGAAATGACCGTCCACGTTCCCATGGCTGTCCACCCAAATCCAAAGAAAGTCTTGGTTATTGGGGGTGGTGACGGTGGTGTTGCTCAAGTATTAACACTTTATCCTGAACTGGAGCAAATCGATATTGTGGAACCAGATGAGATGTTGGTTGAGGTCTGTCGTGAGTATTTCCCAGACTTTGCTGCAGGTCTTGATGATCCTCGTGTTACCATTTACTACCAAAATGGGCTACGCTTTTTGCGAAACTGCGAAGATGATTATGATATTATCATCAACGATGCAACAGATCCATTTGGACATACGGAAGGGCTCTTTACAAAGGAATTTTACGGTAATAGTTATCGAGCTCTCAAGGAAGATGGTATCATGATCTACCAGCATGGGAGTCCCTTCTTTGACGAGGATGAGTCGGCTTGCCGAAGCATGCATCGTAAGGTCAATCAAGCCTTTCCAATCAGTCGGGTCTATCAGGCCCATATCCCAACTAGCCCTGCTGGTTATTGGTTGTTTGGATTTGCTTCGAAAAAATACCACCCTGTCAAAGATTTTGACAAGGAAGGCTGGAAAAAACGCCAGCTTTTCACAGAATACTACACTGCAAACTTACACGTAGGGGCCTTTATGTTGCCCAAGTATGTTGAGGACATTTTAGAAGAAGAGGAAGGAAAAAAATGAGTCGTTTACTAGTTATTGGATGTGGGGGCGTTGCCCAAGTTGCTATTTCAAAGATTTGCCAAGATAGCGAAACCTTTACAGAGATTATGATTGCTAGCCGTACCAAGTCAAAATGTGATGACTTGAAGGCTAAACTGGAAGGCAAAACAAGTACAAAAATTGAGACTGCTGCTCTTGATGCTGATAATGTTGAAGAAGTCATTGCCCTGATTGAAAGCTACAAACCAGAAGCTGTTTTGAACGTAGCTTTACCATATCAAGATTTAACCATTATGGACGCTTGTTTGGCAACAGGTGTTCACTATATCGATACAGCCAACTACGAAGCAGAAGACACAGAAGACCCTGAATGGCGTGCTATCTACGAAAAACGTTGTAAGGAACTTGGTTTTACTGCTTACTTTGACTACTCATGGCAATGGGATTATCAGGAGAAATTCAAAGAAGCTGGCTTGACAGCTCTGCTTGGTTCTGGTTTTGACCCAGGTGTGACTAGTGTCTTTTCAGCCTATGCCCTCAAACACTATTTTGATGAAATCCACTATATCGACATTTTAGACTGTAATGGTGGTGACCACGGTTATCCGTTTGCAACAAACTTTAACCCAGAAATCAATCTACGCGAGGTTTCTGCGCCAGGTTCTTACTGGGAAGATGGAAAATGGGTCGAAGTCGAAGCCATGTCTATCAAGCGCGAGTACGATTTCCCTCAAGTTGGACAAAAAGACATGTATCTCCTTCACCACGAAGAAATCGAATCATTGGCCAAGAACATTCCAGGTGTCAAACGGATTCGTTTCTTTATGACTTTTGGTCAATCTTACTTGACGCACATGAAATGTCTTGAAAATGTTGGTCTCCTTCGTACGGATGCCATTAACTTTAATGGACAAGACATCGTTCCGATTCAATTCTTAAAAGCCTTGCTTCCAGATCCAGCTAGCCTTGGGCCTCGTACAGTTGGTAAAACCAATATTGGATGTATCTTTACAGGTGTCAAAGACGGCGTTGAAAAGACCATCTACATCTACAATGTTTGCGACCATCAAGAGTGCTATGCAGAAGTCGGGTCACAAGCAATTTCTTACACGACAGGAGTTCCAGCCATGATTGGGACAAAATTGGTTATGAACGGTACTTGGAAACAAGCTGGAGTGTATAACCTTGAAGAATTGGATCCTGATCCATTCATGGAAGCTTTGAATGAGTATGGTTTGCCATGGGTTGTGGTTGAAAATCCACAAATGGTGGACTAATGAAGTTAGAACAAGTACCAACACCAGCTTACATCATTGACTTGGCAAAGTTAGAAGGCAACTGCCGCATTTTACAATATGTACAAGAAGAGGCTGGTTGCAAGGTTTTGCTTGCCCAGAAGGCATATTCCCTCTACAAAACCTATCCCTTGATTAGCCAGTATCTGTCTGGTACGACAGCTAGTGGACTTTATGAAGCCAAATTGGCAAGGGAAGAATTTCCTGGTGAAGTCCATGTCTTTGCACCAGCTTTCAAGGATGAGGACATGGAGGAATTGCTAGGGATAACGGACCATATCGTCTTTAACTCAGAGAGACAGTTGCGTAAACATGGGGCCCGTTGTCGGGAGGCTGGTGTCAGTGTTGGTTTGCGCATCAACCCTCAGTGTTCAACTCAAGGAGATCACGCTCTCTATGATCCTTGTGTCCCTGGATCCCGTTTCGGAGTTACTCTAGACAAGATTCCTAGTGATTTGCTGGAATTGGTAGACGGCCTTCATTTTCATACCCTTTGCGAGCAGGGAGCAGATGATTTACAAACAACTTTGAAAGCAGTAGAAGCGCAATTTGGTTCGTACTTACATGAGGTTAAATGGCTCAATATGGGGGGCGGACACCACATCACAAGGGAAGGTTACGATGTGGATTTGCTGATTTCAGAAATCAAACGTATCCGAGAAACTTACAATCTTGAAGTCTATATCGAGCCGGGTGAAGCCATTGCGCTCAATGCAGGTTATCTAGCAACTGAAGTATTGGATATTGTCGAAAACGGTATGGAAATCTTGGTTTTAGATGCCTCTGCGACCTGCCATATGCCTGATGTACTTGAGATGCCCTATCGTCCACCTTTGAGAAATGGCTTTGAGGCACAGGAAAAAGCCCATACCTATAGACTTTCTTCCAATACTTGTCTGACGGGCGATGCGATTGGTGATTATAGCTTTGAAAATCCAGTTCAAATCGGTGATAGACTTTATTTTGAAGACATGGCTATTTACTCATTTGTTAAAAATAATACCTTTAATGGTATTGGATTGCCAAGTCTTTATCTCATGGACGATCAGGGTGACTGTAGCTTAGTCAAAGCTTTCGGATATCAAGACTTTAAAGGGAGATTATCATGATGGAAAGTCCAAAAAAATTAGGCTATCGCATGCCAGCAGAGTACGAACCCCATCATGGTACCCTCATGATATGGCCGACTCGACCAGGATCATGGCCTTTTCAAGGAAAAGCTGCTAAAGCAGCATTTAGCCAGATTATAAAAACCATTGCAGAAGGGGAAAGAGTCTATCTTTTGGTGGGCCAAGACCACTTAGCTGAAGCCCAAGACTACCTTGGAGATAGCGTTGTTTATTTAGACATTCCCACCAATGATGCCTGGGCGCGTGATACAGGTCCGACTATTCTTGTCAATGATGAAGGCCAGAAATTAGCCGTGAACTGGTCTTTCAATGCCTGGGGTGGTGCTGTTGATGGTCTTTATCAAGATTATGAAGATGATGACCAAGTAGCCAGTCGTTTTGCTGAGGCCTTGGAAATGCCTGTTTACGATGCTAAACCTTTTGTACTAGAAGGAGGAGCAATCCATAGCGATGGCCAAGGAACCATTCTCGTAACTGAAAGTTGCCTACTTAGTTCTGGTCGCAATCCTCATCTAAGTAAAGAGGAAATCGAAAATACCTTATTAGACAGCCTTGGAGCTGAAAAAGTTATTTGGCTTCCTTATGGTATTTATCAGGATGAAACCAATGAACACGTTGACAATGTTGCAGCCTTCGTTGATCCTGCAGAGATTGTTTTGGCTTGGACAGATGATCAAAACGATCCTCAGTATGCCATGTCAAAAGCAGATCTCGAACTTTTAGAGCAAGAAACAGATGCAAAAGGTCGTCACTTCACCATTCATAAATTGCCTATCCCTGCAGTTCGTCAAGTTGTGACAGAAGAGGATTTGCCAGGCTATATCTATGAAGAAGGAGAAGAAGAGCGATACGCAGGTGAACGACTAGCAGCTTCCTACGTAAACTTTTATATCGCCAACCAGGCAGTCCTGGTTCCCCAGTTCCAAGATAAAAACGATCAAGTGGCCTTAGATATCCTCAGTAAGTGTTTCCCAGACCGTAAAGTTGTCGGAATTCCAGCCAGAGATATTCTCTTAGGTGGTGGAAATATCCACTGTATCACCCAACAAATCCCAGAATAGGAGAAAAAGATGAGAAATGTAAGAGTTGCAGCCATTCAGATGCAATGCGCTAAGGATGTGGCAACAAATATCCAAACCGCAGAGCGTTTAGTACGTCAGGCTGCAGAACAAGGTGCACAAATTGTTCTCTTGCCCGAGTTGTTTGAACGTCCCTATTTCTGTCAGGAACGTCAGTATGACTACTACCAGCATGCTCAGTCGGTGACAGACAATACAGCCATTTTGCATTTTAAGGAGCTTGCTAAAGAACTACAAGTTGTTCTACCGATTAGTTTCTATGAAAAAGATGGCAATGTCTTGTATAACTCTATTGCCGTCATTGATGCAGATGGGGAAGTGCTGGGCGTTTATCGGAAGACTCACATACCAGATGATCATTATTATCAAGAAAAGTTTTATTTCACACCCGGTAACACAGGTTTCAAGGTCTGGGATACTCGCTATGCCAAGATTGGGATCGGTATCTGTTGGGATCAATGGTTCCCTGAAACAGCACGCTGTCTTGCGTTAAATGGTGCTGAATTGCTCTTTTATCCTACAGCCATCGGTTCAGAGCCGATTTTGGATACAGATAGTTGTGGTCACTGGCAACGTACCATGCAAGGACACGCAGCAGCAAATATTGTCCCAGTTATTGCTGCCAATCGCTATGGCTTGGAAGAAGTCACTCCTAGTGAGGAAAATGGTGGACAGAGTTCCAGTCTTGACTTCTACGGTTCATCCTTTATGACGGATGAAACCGGAGCTATTCTAGAGCGAGCTGAAAGACAAGCTGAAGCTGTTCTGTTAGCTACTTATGACCTAGACAAGGGAGCAAGCGAACGCCTAAACTGGGGCTTGTTTCGAGATAGAAGACCCGAAATGTATCAACGCATTACGGACTAGTAGGAGAGAAATGAGAGATTCATTCTGCTAGATTAACTTCTTATTTTTAACTATAAGGATACTATGTTGTCTAGTAAGTGGATTTTATATTTTAACCCTCTAAGGCTTTCTCGCGCTTTTATGCGAGGAGCTTTTCTGTTTAAGCTTTATCAATAAAACATGCTATAATAGTTGCAGAAAGGTTGGTATTTATGGCTAGGATATTGGTCATTGAAGACAATAGTGACATTCAAGAGATTTTACGAACACTTCTTACTGAGGAGCATGAGGTGATTCAAGCCTTTTCAGGAACTGAAGGAATCATGCTTTTTGACCAAGGTGGGATTGACCTCGTTTTGCTAGATATCATGCTTCCTGGGAAAAATGGGGATCAGGTTTTAAAAGCCATCAGGGAACAAAGTCAAACTCCAGTCATTATGCTAACAGCTTTGAGCGATAAGAAGTTAATCAGTCAATACCTCTTAGACGGTGCCAATGATTACATAGTCAAACCTTTTGATTTGGACGAAGTCTTTGCCAGAGTTACTGTTCAATTACGTCAAAGCGTAGAAAAACAGCCTATGGAAATAGAAAAAACTGAAAATCTGCCACAAAACTTGAAAAATATCCAGTTTGATGCCGAAAGTTTTGAAATCAAAAATAGTCAGGAAACGATTCGCCTTGCCAAGAAAGAATGCTTGATTCTCCAAACTCTCCTTAAATATCCAAAGAAAATTTTCACTAAGGAAGAACTTTATGAATTGGTCTGGGAGGATAGCTACCTACCTGGAGATAATACTCTCAATACGCATTTGAGTAATCTTCGTAAAAAATTAAACCAGCTTGACCCAAATCAAGAATATATTGAAACCATCTGGGGCGTTGGGGTAAGATTAAAAGGAGACAAGCAATGACCTACATGATAATTTTTGTCCTACTAGTACTCCTAATTATTTTATCGACTGCATTGATTCGCTACCATATAGCACTTAAAAACTTGAGTCAACAGATTGAAGACAAGATTCTCACAGGTAGTATGAAAAGAGTCGGAGTCAGCATTTTTTCCAAACATTTTTTACATCTCTACCAGCAAATTGAAAATCTATTTCAAGAAGTGGAACAATCTCGGTTGGTGATGAAAAGGGAAAAGCACACTCTGGATATGGCCATCAGCAATATCGCCCATGATATTCGGACGCCTCTGACTATCGCTTCAGGCTACACCCAACAATTGATAAAAACTCCTGAAAACAAAGCAGAAACCTTACAAAAAATAGCCCAGCATCTTGATTTAGTTTCCAAACGTTTGGAGGCTCTCCTAGAATATCGTCGTTTGATGGAAGGAGCTGTCAAACCGAAACTGGAAGAAGTTGATCTTTCAGCTTTTATTACCAAGAAGACTCTTGCTTATTATGATGTTTTTCAAGCGGCGAATATCACGCTTGATTTTAAGGTTGAAGCTGGTTTAACAATGAGGACTGATGAAAACTTGCTGGATCGAATTTTACAAAATCTGCTTGGGAATGTCCTCAAACATGGCAAGGAAGAAGCGCGGCTATCTTTGAGAAAGGAAAAGGAACAGCTTGTCTTAGAGATTGCAAACCTTGTCAAACAACCCATCAAAAGAATAGAAAATCTCAGCAACCGTTTTTATTCTGAAAATCTATCAGACACGGAAGAATCCTCTGGTTTAGGCCTTTATATCACTGAGGAATTATGTCATCTTCTCGGTGCAGAAATGAAACTAAGCACAGATGGGCAATGGTTGTCAGTTTTCATTTACTTTTAACGAAAAGAACCCTCCTCTGTAGCTAGAGGAGGTCATTTTTTTATAGACTTTTCTTTTTGAAAACTGCCAGTCCACTTAGATTAAAGATTAGAATAACAGCTAAAGTAACTATAAGTGTATAGAAAATGGATTCACTATTAGCAGTCATAGCATAGAAAAACTGCAATGATAAATATGGCAAAATTTTGATACTTGGGAAGATGAGCATTGGCATAGAAAGTAAGATAGAGCTGACCAAATAGCCAATAAATACTGCAAGATAAGAATGACTAACATAGAGGATGAAGGAAACAATGGAAAGCCAAGCAAGGAGGCAAAGGAATTGAAGGGAAATGGTTATCAGTAGATTGCCAATAAAGCCATCAGGCATGGTTCCAAATCCATTTAAGATAGTTGCTGGAATAAAGGCAATCACAAGGCTGATGATAAGTTGCAAGAGTGCAATACAAGCCACTACAAAGGCTTTGGCAAGGAAAAACTCTGTACGAGAAACCCCTACTGTCAAACTATTTTTATAGAGCTTTCCGATTAAATCAACACCTAAAACTAGACAAGTTAGAACAATACAGAGAAAAACGAGGTTTGAACCTTGACTAGACGCGTTAATCAAGGCTTGTACACCGTCCCAGCCATGGGTTGGAATTTCTGGTTCTTCTGTCTGGATTGCCATCAGATGACCCGTAGCTCCTATACTTGCACCCATTAGCATGAGAGCAAAGAGAATGAACTCTGTAATCCAGAATCCTTTGGAACGGAAAAGACGGTAAAAGTCTGCTTGAATGGTATGTATCATGATTTTCCTCCTATTCGACCAATTGAGTGAAGTATTCTTCTAGATTTTGACGGGCATAGTAAATCTCGTCAATGGCAACATCTGCCAAGGTTAATTCCTTAAGAATCTGTTTGACATCTTGTTCCTGACCAAAGATATGAATTTCATTTTCTGGATTAACAACCTTGAACTGGAGCTGGATTTGTTCTTTCAATACTTGACAAGCTTTCTCTTGATCAGCTGTCTTAAGCACAATATAATCCTCACTTAGTGTTTCAAATTCAGCTTTGCTGATTTCACGGATAATCTTGCCTTGATCTAAAATACCAAAACGATTAGCTACGAGGTAGAGTTCTGACAAGATATGGCTAGAGATGAGAATGGTGATCCCTTTTTCTTGATTGAGCCGTTGAATCATTAGTCGAAATTCTTTGATACCGATTGGGTCGAGACCATTGATAGGTTCATCTAAGATCAGGAAGTCTGGTTTAGATAGAAGGGCAATGGCGATACCAAGTCTTTGTTTCATTCCTAGAGAGAAATCACGAAAGACTTTTTTACCTGTATCTGCCAAACCTACATAGTCCAGCGTTTCTCGAATGACTTGATCAGCATTTGGAATATGACGAATCATACAGTAATATTTCAGATTTTGATAGGCTGTTAAGTGATTATGAGCTACAGGTGATTCGATCACTGAACCTACTCGAGATAGAGCCTTGGTCCACTCATTTTCTGATTTACTAGAAAAGAGGGAAACAGTTCCTTTATCCGCAAACAGTAGTTGCGTAATGATTTTGATTAAGGTGGTTTTCCCAGCTCCATTCTTTCCGATAAGTCCATAAATATCTCCCTCTCTTATTGTTAGATGAAGATCCTGAAGAATAGCTTGTTTGTCAAAGTTTTTGGACAATCCATGAATATCAAGTACTGTTTTCATGATTCTCTCCTTTTGATTTATTTTGTTAACTTTAGTATAAAGTATAGAAATCAAAGAAAGCTCAAGCATTTCTAAAGAGTTTCTAAAGTTTTAGGAATTCTTAAATATCAAAACCCAGTTGGTATGAACTGGGCTTCTTTACTATAAAATATATTTCTCAATGGCACGCGCGACGCCGTCTTCTTCGTTGCTTGCTGTAACGTCATCAACTAGGGATTTGACATAATTGCTGGCATTTCCCATCGCAATCCCAAGCCCTGCAAACTGGAGCATTTCGATATCGTTATTAGCATCGCCCATGGCCATGATTTCTGAGGAATCAATCTTCAAAATCTCAGCTAGTCGAGAAAGAGCAGTAGCCTTGGTCGTACCAAGTGGCATAGCTTCATAAATGACAGACTGTGAACGAACTCCACTAAATCGTTGACAAAGCTCCTCAGCAAAACGCTCTTCAAAATCATCTGTTTGTTCCTCTGTACCTAAAAACATACCTTGGAACATACGATACTTGCCACTGGTAGCTTCCTCAAGGGAAATTTCAGTCAGGTCTGAAAAGACTAGGTCGGCATCATTTTGGATGACTTGATTGGGCTTGCCACCGAGGACAAAATAATGTTCCTCATCAAAAAGAGTCAACTGGACGTCGCTTTTTTCTGCTAGGTCATAGAGGTATTCGATGTCTGCTGGACTAAGTTCTTGCCAATCAACTAGTCCCCAGTCACTTGTCTGGTGGGTTGAGCAACCGTTGTTAACAATAACATACTCATTCTGGAGGTCAAGTCCCAGTTTTTTATAGTAGGGGAGGACACCGAAAAGCGGGCGACCCGTACAGAGAACAAGTTTGACACCTTTTTCAATGGCTTTGTGAATAGCAGTAATGTGAGCTTGTGGAATTTCCTTGGCTTCATTGAGGAGGGTTCCGTCCATATCCAAGGCTAGTAGTTTAATCATAAGACTTCCTTCTTTATCTTTTGGTATTATTATAGCATATTTTAGAGGAAAGGAGGAGGAATCTTAGGGCTAATCATGGTATAATAAAAGGTAATGAAAAATTCCAACGAGGCAGAGATGAAATTACTTTATACTGATATTCGGACTTCTTTGACAGAAATTCTAACCAGAGAGGCAGAGGAGCTAGTTGCTGCTGGCAAGCGAGTCTTCTACATCGCTCCCAACTCTCTTTCTTTTGAAAAGGAACGCGCCGTGCTGGAATGCTTGTCCCAGCAGGCTTCTTTTGCGATTACCGTCACGCGCTTTGCTCAAATGGCTCGTTACCTGATTTTGAATGATTTGCCTGTCAAGACCAGTCTTGATGATATTGGTCTTGGGATGGCCTTTTACAAATGCCTTGCCGAACTTGATCCTAAGGATTTACGTGTTTATGGTGCGATTAAGCAGGATCCTCAGTTTATCCAGCAGTTGATTGATCTTTATCACGAGATGACGACTGCTCAAATGAGTTTTTTGGACTTGGAGAGTTTAACAGATGAGGATAAGCGAGCCGATTTACTCTTGATTTTTGAGAAAGTAACGGCCTACCTCAATCAGGGTCAGTTGGCTCAGGGAAGTCAGTTATCCCATTTGATTGAGGCTATTGAGAATGACAAAGTAAGTAGTGATTTCACTCAAATTGCTTTAGTCATTGATGGATTTACCCGTTTTTCTGCTGAGGAAGAACGAATTGTGGACCTACTTCATGGCAAGGGTGTTGAGGTTGTCATTGGGGTTTATGCTAGTAAGAAAGCCTATACCAGTCCATTCGCTGAAGGCAATCTCTACCAAGCCAGTGTGGAGTTTCTCCATCATCTAGCCTCTAAATACCAAACTCCTGCTCTGGATTGTTCTCAAACTCATGAAAAGATGGATAGTTTTGACAAGGCCTCTCGTTTGCTGGAGTCTTCTTATGACTTTTCAGAATTAACATTGGATGTCGATGAGAAGGACCATGATAACTTACAAATCTGGTCTTGCTTGACGCAAAAGGAGGAGTTGGAGCTAGTAGCCCGCAACATTCGTCAGAAATTGCATGAGAACTCAAACCTGAGCTACAAGCATTTTCGTATTCTCTTAGGGGATGTAGCTTCTTACCAGTTATCGCTGAAAACCATTTTTGATCAGTATCAGATTCCTTTCTATCTTGGTAGAAGCGAATCCATGGCGCACCACCCCTTGACACAGTTTGTCGAATCTATTTTAGCTTTGAAACGCTACCGTTTTCGTCAGGAGGATTTGATTAACCTTCTCAGAACAGGTTTGTATACCGACCTTAGTCAGGCTGATATTGATGCTTTTGAGCAATATATCCGTTATCTTGGTATCAATGGCTTGCAAGCCTTTCAGCAAACCTTTACCAAATCCCACCATGGAAAATTTAATCTGGAACGTTTAAATGCTCTTCGTCTGAGAATTTTAGAGCCTCTTGAAACTCTCTTTGCCAGTCGAAAACAGAAGACTGAAAATCTCTTGCAAAAGTGGAATTCTTTTCTAAAAGAAGGAGCTGTGACCAAGCAGTTACAAGATTTGACAGCCACTATGGAAGCTATAGAACAGGAAAGACAAGCCGAAGTTTGGAAGGCTTTCTGTCATGTTTTAGAACAATTTGCGACCGTTTTTGCTGGTTCACAAGTTAATCTAGAGGACTTTCTAGCCTTGCTCCATTCTGGAATGAGTTTGTCCCAATACCGTACCATTCCAGCAACAGTGGACACTGTTCTGGTGCAGAGTTACGATTTGATTGCGCCCTTAACGGCTGACTTTGTCTATGCTATTGGTTTGACTCAGGACAATTTACCAAAAATTGCCCAAAACACCAGTCTTTTGACAGACGAAGAAAGACAGAGACTAAACCAAGCGACAGAAGATGGGGCACAATTGCTGATTGCCAGCAGTGAAAATCTCAAGAAAAATCGCTATACTATGCTTTCCTTGGTCAATTCTGCTCGTAAGCAGTTGGTCTTGTCGGCTCCAAGCCTTTTTAACGAAAGTGAAAGTAAGGAGTCAGCCTATCTTCAAGAACTGGTCCATTTTGGATTTAGTCGGAAAGAGAAGAGGATGAATCACAAGGGGCTGTCTAAGGAAGATATGGGGTCATATCACAGTCTTTTGTCTAGTCTGGTTGCCTATCATCAGCAGGGTGAGATGAGTGAGACTGAGCAAGATTTGACCTTTGTTAAGGTTCTGGCGCGTGTGATGGGTAAAAAACTAGACCAGCAAGGTTTGGAAAATCCAGCCCTCCCAACCAGTCCAAGCAGTAAGCAGTTGACCAAGGATACCTTACAGGCTCTCTATCCTGCTGATCAGGAGTTTTACCTGTCTACATCTGGTTTGACGGAGTTTTACCGCAATGAATACAGTTATTTCCTCCGTTATGTTCTAGGCTTACAGGAGGAATTACGCCTGCGCCCTGATGCTCGTAGTCACGGAAATTTCTTGCACCGCATTTTTGAACGTGCATTGCAGTTACCTGATGAAGATTCCTTAGACAAACGTCTAGAACAAGCTATCCAAGAAACCAGTCGAGAACGCGAATTTGAAGCCATTTATCAAGAAAGTTTGGAAGCCCAGTTTACCAAGGAAGTTTTGCTTGATGTTGCACGGACGACTGGCCACATTCTCCGACACAATCCAGCCATCGAAACCATCAAAGAGGAAGCGAATTTTGGCGGCAAAGACCAAGCCTTTATTCAATTGGACAATGGTCGCAGTGTCTTTGTACGAGGTAAGGTGGACCGGATTGACCGTTTGAAAGCTGATGGATCGATAGGAGTAGTAGACTACAAATCCAGTCTGACCCAGTTCCAGTTTCCTCATTTCTTTAATGGCCTCAATTCTCAGTTGCCAACTTATCTAGCTGCCTTAAAAAGAGAAGGGGAGCAGAACTTTTTTGGTGCCATGTACTTGGAAATGACTGAACCCGTCCAATCTTTGATGGCGGTTAAAAGTCTGGCAGGTGCAGTAGTAGAAGCCAGCAAGTCTATGAAATACCAAGGACTCTTTTTAGAAAAAGAAAGCAGTCATTTGGGTGAATTTTACAACAAAAACAAGTCCAATCAGCTCACAGATGAGGAATTCCAGCTCCTACTGGACTACAATGCCCATCTTTACAAGAAAGCTGCTGAGAAGATTTTAAAAGGTCAGTTCGCCATTAACCCTTATACTGAAAATGGCAGAAGTATTGCACCGTATGTTCAGCAACATCAAGCCATCACAGGATTTGAAGCCAATTACCACTTGGGCCAAGCCCGTTTCCTAGAAAAATTGGACTTAGCTGATGGCCAACGTCTGGTCGGAGAAAAACTCAAGCAAGCTTGGTTTGAAAAAATAAGAGAGGAGTTGAATCGATGAAGCCTATTTCCTTTTTAACTGAGGAAGAAATTCAAAAACTGCAAGAAGCAGAAGCGCACTCGAGCAAGGAACAGAAGAAAACTGCCGAGCAAATCGAAGCCATCTACAATTCTGGTCAAAATATCCTTGTTTCAGCATCGGCTGGTTCTGGGAAGACCTTTGTTATGGCAGAGCGCATTCTAGATCAATTGGCTCGTGGTGTCGAAATTTCTCAACTCTTCATCTCAACCTTTACCGTTAAGGCAGCCACTGAGCTTAAGGAACGTTTAGAGAAAAAAATCAGCAAGCAAATCCAAGAAAGCAGCGATGTCGACCTCAAACAACACTTGGGTCGTCAGTTGGCTGATCTACCCAACGCTGCCATCGGAACCATGGACTCTTTCACACAAAAATTCCTTGGTAAACATGGCTATCTGATTGATATTGCGCCTAATTTCCGTATTTTACAAAACCAGAGTGAACAACTCCTTCTCAAAAACGAAGTCTTCCATGAGGTATTTGAAGCGCATTACCAAGGTAAACAGAAAGAGACCTTTAGTCATTTGCTGAAAAACTTTGCAGGGCGTGGCAAGGATGAACGTGGTCTGCGCCAGCAAGTCTACAAAATCTATGACTTCCTCCAATCCACCAGCAATCCTCAAAAGTGGCTGAGTGAATCTTTCTTAAAAGGCTTTGAGAAAGCTGATTTTACCAGTGAAAAAGAAAAACTGACTGAGCAAATCCAGCAAGCCCTTTGGGATTTGGAAAGCTTTTTCCGTTATCATCTGGATAATGATTCCAAGGAGTTTCCCAAGGCTGCTTATTTAGAAAATGTTCAGTTGATTCTGGATGAAATTGGCTCCTTAAATCAAGAGTCCGATAGTCAGGCTTATCAAACGGTGCTTGCGCGTGTTGTCGCAATTTCGAAAGAGAAAAACGGTCGATCTCTGACTAATGCCAGCCGTAAGGCTGATTTGAAGCCCCTGGCCGATGCCTACAACGAAGAGAGAAAGACCCAGTTTGCTAAACTAGGACAACTGTCAGACCAGATAACCATTCTCGACTATCAAGAACGTTATCATGGAGATACCTGGGAACTATCTAAGACCTTCCAATCTTTCATGAGTGATTTTGTGGAATCTTATCGTCAGCGTAAACGTCAGGAAAATGCCTTTGAATTCGCTGATATCAGCCATTACACCATTGAGATTTTAGAGAAATTCCCGCAAGTTCGTGAAGCTTATCAGGAACGTTTCCACGAAGTCATGGTCGATGAGTATCAGGATACCAATCACATTCAAGAACGGATGCTGGAATTGTTGTCTAATAGCCACAATCGCTTTATGGTGGGAGATATCAAGCAATCTATCTATCGTTTCCGTCAGGCAGACCCGCAGATTTTCAATGAGAAATTCCAACGCTATGTGCAAAATCCAAAAGAGGGCAAGCTCATTCTCCTCAAGGAAAATTTCCGTAGCGGTTCAGAAGTGCTGTCAGCAACCAATGATGTCTTTGAACGTCTCATGGACCAAGAGGTCGGCGAAATCAACTATGATAACATGCACCAGCTTGTTTTTGCCAATACCAAACTGACTCCTAATCCAGAAAACAAGGCAGAAATTCTCCTCTACGATAAGGATGACACAAGTGAGGAAGAAGAGGGGCAGGCAGAAACGAAACTAACAGGCGAAATGCGATTAGTTATCAAGGAAATTCTTAAACTTCATCAGGAACAAGGTGTTGCCTTTAAAGAAATTGCCCTTCTGACCTCCAGTCGCAGTCGTAATGATCAGATTCTTCTCGCTTTGTCTGAGTACGGGATTCCTGTCAAAACCGATGGAGAGCAAAACAATTATCTCCAATCCCTAGAAGTGCAAGTCATGCTGGACACCCTTCGTGTCATTCACAATCCCCTTCAAGACTATGCCTTGGTTGCCCTTATGAAGTCTCCAATGTTTGGCTTTGATGAGGACGAGTTAGCACGTTTGTCCCTTCAGAAAGCAGGGGATAAAGTCCAAGAAAATCTCTATGAAAAACTGGTCAATGCACAAAAACTGGCAAGTAGTCAAAAAAGCTTGATTCATACAGCTCTAGCTGAGAAACTAAATCAATTCATGAATATCTTGGCTTCTTGGCGTCTGTATGCCAAAACCCACTCCCTCTATGACTTGATTTGGAAGATTTACAACGACCGTTTTTATTATGACTATGTTGGGGCTTTGCCAAATGGGCCTGCTAGACAAGCTAATCTCTATGCCCTAGCACTGCGTGCTGATCAATTTGAAAAGAGTAATTTCAAGGGCTTGTCTCGTTTTATTGGTATGATTAACCAAGTTTTAGAAGCCCAGCACGATCTTGCAAGCGTGGCCGTCGCACCGCCAAAAGATGCAGTAGAGCTCATGACCATTCACAAGAGTAAAGGGCTGGAGTTTCCTTACGTCTTTATCCTCAATATGGATCAAGATTTCAACAAGCAAGACTCTATGTCAGAAGTCATTCTCAGCCGTAAAAATGGACTTGGTGTCAAATATATCGCCAAGATGGAGACAGGGGCAGTAGAAGACTACTATCCTAAAACCATCAAACTCTCCATTCCTAGTCTGACTTATAGACAGAATGAAGAGGAATTACAGCTAGCAAGCTATTCAGAACAGATGCGCCTTCTTTATGTTGCTATGACAAGGGCTGAGAAAAAGCTCTATCTTGTCGGTAAAGGTTCTCGTGAAAAGCTGGAAGCTAAGGAATACCCAGCAGCTAAAAATGGAAAACTAAACAGCAACACTAGACTTCAAGCAAGGAATTTCCAAGATTGGATTTGGGCTATCAGCAAAGTGTTTGCAAAGGATCATCTCAATTTTAGCTATCGTTTTGTTGGTGAAGATCAGCTGACTAGAGAATCTATCGGAGAGTTGGAAAACAAAAGTCCTCTCCAAGATAGCTCCCAAGCAGACAATCGTCAGTCAAATACCATTAAAGAAGCTCTTGAAATGCTGAAAGAAGTTGAAGTTTATAATACTCTTCACCGCGCAGCCATTGAACTTCCTAGTGTTCAAACCCCAAGTCAAATCAAGAAATTCTACGAACCTGTTATGGATATGGAAGGTGTTGAGATTGCAAGTCAAGGACAGTCAGTAGACAAGAAAATCAACTTTGATTTGCCAGATTTTTCAACCAAAGAAAAGGTAACAGGAGCTGAGATTGGTAGTGACACCCACGAACTCATGCAGAGAATGGATCTCAGTCAGCGACCAACTCTTGCTAGCCTGACAGAAACTCTCAAACAAGTTCAAACTAGCCAAGCTGTCAGAGACAAGATCAATCTTGCTAAAATTCTTGCATTCTTTGACACAGCACTCGGTCAGGAAATTCTCGCTAATACCAACCATCTTTATCGCGAGCAACCTTTTTCCATGCTCAAACGAGACCAAAAGAGTCAGGAAGACTTCGTTGTCCGTGGTATCCTTGATGGCTATCTACTTTACGAAGATAAAATTGTTCTGTTTGACTATAAGACAGACCGCTATGATGAACCGAGTCAACTCGTAGACCGCTATCGTGGTCAGTTATCCCTATACGGAGAAGCTTTATCACGATCCTATTCGATTGAAAATATTGAAAAATACTTGATTTTACTCGGTAAAGACGAGGTTCAAGTTGTAAAAGTATAATTTATACTCTTCGAAAATCTCTTCAAACCACGTCAGCTTCAGCTTGCTGTAGATATGGTTACTGACTTCGTCAGTTCTATCCACAACCTCAAAACTGTGTTTTGAGCTGACTTCGTCAGTCTTATCTACAACCTCAAAACTGTGTTTTGAGCAACCTGTGGCTAGCTTCCTAGTTTGCTCTTTGATTTTCATTGAGTATTAGAAAGGAGACCTCATGACACTTCCAGTTAGAAAATCCCTGCATGATGCGGTTTTACAGGCTTCAAAAGCTGATACTTGGGAACAAGCTACCAAGGAATGGAATGAAGTTTCCTTGATTTTTAACGGTATCGGCCGTAGCAATTGTGTCTGTGGAAATGCCATCAAGTACGCCTACGAACTCTTTAACAGTGTCACAGGTCAACGCCTCTTTCCGATTGGTAGCGACTGTGTTCGTCATTTTCATCGATTGACCCTTGACCAGCAACTGGAAGAGGAAGAAAAACTGCTCAGAAAGGTTGAAAATCTGACCAGAAAAGCCCAGAAAAAGGAAAAAATCAAGGTCAATAAAAGTGACTTTGACGAGCGACTTCTAAAATGGCTCTGGGAAAAAGGTGTTTTCAAACCCAATCGTGGCAATCAATTTGCGCCTGAGAGTGACTACCAGCTTTTCTTAGAAGTCTTTCAGGGAGGAAGTTGGACTAAGGCAGAGCCCAAGAAAAAGGCTCGGATGGAAGAAGTCCTTGAAAAGTGTATCAAACCCTTTTTACTTGGAAAACCAGATGACCAACTCTACCTTGTCAAGCTAGGTAAGGAGAAAATTGACTACGAACAAGAACTCCGTATTCAGGCAGAGAAAGAGCGCAAGAAGAGGGATAAAATAGCCAAGCAGTATGCAGACAATCTAGTTCTAGCCATGGGCCCAGCAGAGCGGGCTTATCAAGATTATTTTGGTTTTACAGAAACCCTGACTCAAGAAGAACGCAAATGGGAGAAAATTCTTTTTGGTAAAAATAGAACAGAACGGGCCATCAAGGCCAAACAATATCAAAAAGAGCTGGAAAAAGACCAACGAATTGCTACTCAAGACCCAATTGAAAGAAAGCAGAAGCAGACCTGGCTTCTCAATTCCTATTTTCGTGAGCTTCCTGAAGAAAAATCCAGATTTGCTCGGCTCTTATTAGAATATCGAAAAAGTGGAGAAGTGCCATTTTCAACCCAATATCTCTCAAATCATCTGCTCGACTTTTTCTATAAAATGAAAGCTTTTGAGTTTGAAATCGCACCAGAACAAGTTCGAGATTTTCTAAAAGAAAGCCTTCAAGCAGAGCATCTCTCCTCAGCACAGGAAAGCTGGATAGAAGGAATCCTCATCAACTGTATTAAACCATTTTTAGAACGATTATTGATATGAGTAACACCTACCGTGGAAATTCCATGGTAGGTGTTAGTTTGAATAGTCAGTGTCATTATCATTCTCTATAGATTTATTAGAAAACAAAAATCCGCTTATTTATATACGCTTTATTAAACTAGATAACTTTTAAAATCTTATAAGAATAACTAGATTATTTTAATATTTCGTAGTATAATAACACTAGGAAAACAAACTGTATAAACCAATATTTATAGGTTATTCAAAACGCTTATATATATGTGTTAAATTATTTATTACAGCGCCTAAAACTCTATTATATAAGGAAATATTACATGATTGATATCCACTCTCACATTGTTTTTGGTGTAGATGATGGACCAAGCACAAAAGAAGAAAGCCTAACTCTTCTGAAAGAAGCTTTTTCACAGGGAGTTCGTACGATTGTATCCACTTCACATCGTCGTAAAAATATGTTTGAAACTCCAGAAGATTGTATAATGAAAAACTTTAAAGAAGTTCAGGATCTCGCTAAAAGAGCATTACCAGAGTTAAAAATTCTATATGGAGCTGAAATATACTTCACTCAAGATGCTCTTGAAAAATTAAATAATAAAGAGATTCCTACTCTGAACGATACACAATATGCTTTGATTGAATTCAGCCCGACCACCCCCTATTGGGAAATCCGCAATGCAGTAAATAAAGTTTTATTGTTAGGTATTAGACCTGTCATTGCCCATATTGAACGCTATGTTGAACTAGAAAAAAATGAAAAAAGAGTTAAAGAGCTGATAGATATGGGATGTTATACTCAAATAAATAGTTCAAGTGTTCTTAAGCCTAAAATGTTTGGGGATAAGTATCGCTTACTCAAAAAAAGAGCTCAATATTTTCTTGCCCATAATCTAGTTCACTGTGTGGCTAGCGATATGCATAATCTAAGCTCAAGACCGCCATATATGGAGCAAGCATTTGACACGATTAGTCATCAGTATGGAAAGGAAAGAGCAGAAGAATTATTTTTAGTGAATCCTCAGTTGATTATATCGAACAAAAATATTTAGCAACATTTAATTTAGGTGTATTTCCTGTATTTTAATCACGTAAGCTTGAAAATCTTATTTTTTTATGTTATATTGAACTGTATGATTTAATTCTTGGTAAATATACATATTTTTATTAGTTCTAACTTTTTTATACTTGGAACTATATATATATATATATATATATATATATATGCATCAACGTAGTGAGTGGCGCACGCATATATATGCGTGCGCCTTAGTTTTTTCTAGGAGAATGATGCTTATGTATAGGAGAATTAAGAGAATTATAGGTCTTCTAATTTCTATACCCTCATTACTATTAATTATCCCGATTTGTTTAATAGCATGTATCTTTATTGTAATCGAATCAAGTGGTAATCCTATTTATATACAAGAACGAATTGGTTTAAATGGACAAAGTTTTTCAATTTATAAACTCCGATCCATGTATCAAGATGCTGAAAAGAATGGTCATAAATGGGCGAGCAAAAATGATACACGCATTACAAAAGTTGGACGTTTTATTCGTAAAACACGAATTGATGAATTACCACAAATCATTAATGTAATTAAAGGTGAGATGTCCATTATTGGACCACGACCAGAACGACCAGAGTTTATCAATGAATTTTTGAAAGATATCCCTAATTTTAATGAACGTTTAGCTGTCCGCCCAGGAATCACAGGATGGGCTCAAGTAAATGGTGGTTATGAATTAACTCCTAAAGATAAATTAGTCTACGATCTATTCTATATCAATCACGAAAGTATCAAGTTAGATTTTCTTATACTATTAAAAACAATTAAAGTGATGGTTACCGGGAACGGATCTAGGTAGTTCTAAGAAAGAAAAAATAAATAAAAGGAAACAAACAATAATATGACTATTTTTAATAAAAATATTAATAGAGTTTTTTCTTTGATAAAAAGCAAACTACTATTTTTACTTCTATTTACTATAGTAGGGACGACAGCAGTTGGTCTATATACTGTTTTTATCATTTCTCCTATATACAGTGTATCCTCTAAGCTCATAATGAAGAACACTTCAAGTCAAACAAATGGGCAAAATAATGATGCGCAAACGATTGAAGCTATAAACCTCTTTCAAAGACAAGCTAAGACTTATTTAGAGATAGCAGATCTTCCCCCTGTAAAAGATGAGACCAATAAAGCATTAAGCTTATCACCAGATGAAATTTCAAAAATCAAGTCTGTTAAATTAACAAATGACTCAGGTTCTCAGTTGGTCACAATAACAGTGAGAGGACTAGATCGAAATTTAGCTGAACGTTATATTAAAGAGTATGTGTCTCAGTACAAGAAATTTACAGCAGATAGATTAGGGCGCGACAACTTGTCAGTTGTTACAGAAGCACTGGGAAGTGATTCTCCAGTTTATCCCGTTCTATGGAAGAATCTTCTTGTATCTATTCTAGTATTTTCTTTTGTAGGATTTAATGTTATTTTCATCAAATATGTACTGAGTGATTCGATTGATTCTTACGAAGACTTGGAAGAGTTAGTGGGAACACCTGTTCTCGGGATGATTCCGACTATAGAGAGAAAGAGAAGAGGTGAGTGACATGCATATCGAAGTTATTCATAACAGTAAATCCATCGTAGCTGAGTCCTTTAGAACTTTAAGGAGTAATCTTCAGTTCTCAGAATTTGGAAAAAATATTAAAATCATTGTCGTTACAAGTGCCAACCCAAATGAAGGAAAGAGTGAAGTCAGTATCAATCTTGCTGCCTCATTGGCTCAACAAGGGAAAAAAGTGATTATCATAGACGCAGATATGCGTAAACCAACCCAACATAAATTAACAGAGGTAAGTAATACCGAGGGTCTCAGCACCTTCTTATTAAAAAGATCTGGTGTAGATTCCATTAATCATCTAACGATAAATGATGTGAATTTAGATGTACTGACTTCAGGACCTGTTCCGCCTAATCCTTCTGAGATGTTAGCTAGTTCTTCGATGGATGAAACACTTAAAGCATTTGAAGATTTTTATGACTATGTCATTATCGATACACCTCCCTTGCTAGCAGCAACTGATGCCCAAGTTTTAGCCAGTATTTCGGATGCTACCCTTCTGGTAGTAGATATCAAAAAATCAAAACGACGACAAATAATAGAAGCAAAAAGAAGATTAGACCATGTTGGAGCTAGACTACTTGGTGTGATAATGAATAAAATGGATTCACATAAAGACACCTATTATTACTATTATTAAACTAACTATTTGAAAGGCAGGAGAGAAAAAATGACAATCTATCTTTTAATGTTCGTCTATGTCTCTTTTCTTGCCTTTTTCTCATTGAAATATGAGGATAAAGCAAAAGAATTAGGTTTCCTTGTTCTTCCGACTTTTTTCTTTTTTTTAATCATTGCGGGTTTTCGTACTTCTAGCGTCGGAGGAGACTTAGGAACTTATATCCATATTTTTGAATCGAATCATTTACAACTTCCGGATTTATCAAATCTATTTCGTTCTCGATTTGAACTTGGTTATTTAGTAAGTAATATTTTTCTAAGAAACTTTAGTGAGCACTATCCATTTTTATTATTTTCCTATGCCTTTATAACTTTAATTGCCTGGTTTCTTGTGCTTTATAAGCATTCTAAAAATGTTTACATGAGTTTACTGATTTACTTCAGCTCGTTAGGACTCTTTTTTTATTCTTTATCAAATATCAGGCAAGGTCTAGCAATCGCTTTAAGTTTTTTAGGGTTTCACTACGTAGTAAAAAACAAGAAGATTTTAGCATGGGTATTTATCTTACTAACTCCCTTATTTCATACATCTGGTATCGTCTGCCTCTTGTTTTTCCCTCTTAAAAAAATCGTTTTAAACAAAAGAATATATCAATTTGTGTTTCTTGTATTTCTAATCATCTTACCTTTTATCAAACAAATTGCAACTATCTTTATTTCTTTCTTTCCCCAGTATACTTCCTATCTGGAGTCATCATGGTTTTTGGAAAGCAATAAATGGGCACCTGTATTTTTAACAATTTGGTATGGTATCGTTCTGATCTTTGGTGAATTAGTGATTAGAAAACAGAAGTTATCGACTGAAGAAGAATTTATAAGAACTTTGTTCTTTATCTCCTTTTTATTTACTGCGTCAACTTTGCAAACAAGTCTTTTTGGCAGATTCGCACACTATTTTACCCCCTTTATTTGCCTATATATCCCCATGATTTTATCTAAAATAGGTGAAAAAAAAGTTCAATGGCTTTTATTTTATTTGGTGATATTGGTTTATGCTGCAATCTTTCTAGTCATTGTCTATTTTAAAGCTGACTGGTACAATATCGTTCCCTACCGTTCGGTTATTGTAGATTGGTTATTTGGAAATTAGGTTTAGGAGTTATAAAATGAAATTTTCAGTTTTAACGACAGTATATAAAAAAGAAACTCCTAGAAATTTAAGGAAAAGTTTACTAAGCTCTTATCATCAGACCATTAAGCCAACAGAAATCATTTTAGTTTGTGATGGTACATTGCCAGAAGAGCTAGATAGAGAAATCGAAAAGTTGCAGAGAGAAATCCCGATTTTAAAGGTTTTTCATTTACCTAAAAACCTAGGCTCTGGACCAGCTTCCCTCTTTGGAGTCAATCAATGTCAAACAGAATTCATTGCAAGAATGGACAGTGATGATTATTCTCTAGAAACAAGATTTGAGAAACAATTAGCTGCCTTTGAAAAAAATCCCAACCTCATCATGGTTGGTTCCAATATCCTAGAAAAAAATACAGAGTTTACCGCCTTAAAGAAAGTACCAGAAACTACAGCCGAAATTCGTCAATATTCGAAAATGAGAAATCCCTTTAATAATCCATCGAGTATGATGAAAAAAGAGTATATCTTGAAGGCTGGTAATTATCGTAAATTCCGTTACCTAGAGGATTATGACCTCACAATGAGATTGTTACACGATAATCCAACCAAGGATTTTTTGAATATCCAGGAACCTTTAGTAGTCATGCAGACAAATGATTCAAGCTATCTGCGGAGGGGCGGTTTCCTGTATGTAAAGACTGACTTTATGCTCCAATTAGATTTTTATCGTAGAAGAGACATTAGTCTAGTAGAATTTCTTAGAAATATTTTCCTTCGTAATGCGATTCGAATTCTTCCGAATTCAGTTAGGAAATGGGTCTATCAGAAAAAAATGAGAGAAGAAGTAGAGGTGATTAAGAAAATATGAAGAGAGTCATTACATACGGAACATTTGATTTATTGCATTACGGCCATATTAATCTCTTAAAAAGGGCAAAAGCCTTGGGAGATTATCTGATTGTAGGATTATCCACCAATGAATTTAATAGACTAGAAAAAAATAAAGAATGTTATTTTGATTACGAAGAAAGAAAATCGCTATTAGAGGCTATCAGATATGTGGATCTTGTCATACCAGAAGAAAATTGGGATCAAAAAATCTCAGACATCGAAAAGTATCATGCTGATGTGTTTGTCATTGGAGATGATTGGCAGGGCAAGTTTGATTATTTAATTGATTTTGGAATAGAGGTTGTTTACCTATCACGAACAAAAGAAATTTCAACAACTAAGATAAAGAATGATTTGAATCAAGGGAACTAGGATGAAATATCAGGTCATACATGTAACAGGTGGTGTAAGGAATACCATGAGTGGGGTACAAAGTTTTATCAAAAATCATATCCTAACTGATGATCAAGAGTTTGAATATATGGTCGGAGAGTCAAATGGAGAGGCTCATTTCCCATTTAATCAATACCTAGATGAAAAAGAAATTAAACGAATTGTATTTCCAGCCCTAAAGATTTCTAAACTATTTGCCTATGCGAGAGAGTGCCGACAATTTTATGAAAATAATAAAATTGACATTCTACATGTTCATAATCCTATAACCGCTTTTATACATAATTACTATGCTCAAAAAAATGGTGTTCCAGTTAGGATTTACCACAATCATAGTAGCCAATTTTCAGACACTTGGTTAAAAAGTATTCGCAATCGATTTTTGGTCTTTTTAGCTTTGAAAAATGCGACTCATCGTGTCTCTTGTGGCAAATTAGCTGGTCTTAAAATATTTGGAAAGAAATCATTTCAAATCCTTCCAAATGCAATTGACATCAACAAGTATCGGTTTTCTCCAACTTTTCGAGAAGAAATTCGCAAAGAGTTTCATATAGCTGAACATCAAAAAGTAGTTGGGATGATTGGTATTTTAAATCCTTTCAAAAATCAGAATTTTTTGATTGAAATTGCTAAAGAATTGCCTGATGTTACTTTTTTCTTTGTTGGTGAAGGACCAGATCGTTCAATTCTAGAAGGAAAAAGTAAGGAATTGAAGAATATTATCTTTACAGGAAAAAGAGAAGATGTTCATAAATTTTATTCAGCCTTTGATATTTTTGCCTTTCCATCTTTGTATGAAGGTTTCCCAATCGTACTGGTAGAAGCTCAATGTTCTGGAGTCAATATTATCATGAATGAAACGATTGACCCAACAACTCAGATAGTTGGTGAACTCTGTACAGCTATGCCTCTATATAAGGATAAATGGGTAAACTATATAGAAAAGGCGCCTTTCAAGGATAAGCAACGACAGCTGAATAAACACCTAAAGCGATTTGACATCGAAGAAAATGTTCAAAATTTAAAAGAAATTTATAAGCAAGGTTTAAAAAGAGAATGATCAACTATTTAAAACCCTTACTGTTCAAAGTAAGTGATTTTACTTATAAAATAAATAAAATGATTCCCAAGAAAAGGAACAGAATTGTTCTCTATTCTAATTGGGGGTTTAGAGATAATCTTAGAACCCTCTATCACTATTTGGTGGATAATGACTATCAGGAAACTTATGAAATTGTTTGTGCTTCAAATGATTTTTATCATTTAGAAAAAGAGAATGATGTAAAGTATGTTTCAATTTATCGAGGTTTCTTTTATTTTTTAACATCTAAATATTTTTTCTATTCATTTGGCAAGTATCCCATCAAGCCTGCTCCAAATCAGATGGTTGTCAACTTGTGGCATGGAATGCCCTTAAAAAAAATTGGCAATCTTGAAGTTGGCATGGAAAAGATTGACTATAATTTCTTTACAAAATTAGTCTCTTCTTCAGATTTATTTACTCCAATCATGAAAGCAGCCTTTAATGCTAAGGACGAGCAGATGCTTCTTGTTGGCAATATTCGTAATGATGAGCTCTTTAAAAGGAAAGAAGAGAAGAAAATCATCTGGATGCCAACCTACCGCAATTCTAAAAACTATCATGATAGCCAAGCAGCATTGATATTTTCTTTAGAAGAAGAGGACTTTCAAAACATTGAAGAGCTACTTTCAAACTATGGCTATCAACTTTACATTAAACTTCACCCTCTTGAGGAATCTCGGTTACAATTCGAAATGAATGCTTCGACCATTCATCTATTAACAGAAGATATCATTAGTGAGCAATATGGGACTTTGTATACCTTTTTAGGAACAACCAGTGCATTGATTACAGATTATTCTTCAGTATTTTTAGATTATTATTTATTAAATAGGCCCGTTGCATTTACCATTAATGATTATGAGGAATACAAGGAAAAACGAGGTTTTGTATTTGAAGATGTGAAGAGTTTAATGGTGGGTAGTGTCATTCGTGATTCACATGATTTATTAGACTTTCTAGAGAGTGTCATGAAATCTGAAGATCCTTATATGGACGAACGAAAAAATGTCAATAACAAGGTAAATGCCATTCAAAAAGATTTTACAAAGACACTTTTGGATGAAATTGGATTAAGGAAATAAGGTTAGGATAAAGAATGATTAGTGTAATCGTACCTGTTTATAATGTAGAAACTTATCTGGAAGAATGTTTAGACAGCATTCAAAACCAAACCTACACAGACCTTGAAGTCCTTTTAGTCAATGATGGTTCTACAGATGGCTCACAAGCTATTTGTGAACGTTATTGCCAAACAGATAAGCGTTTCCGATTAATCAATCAAAGCAACCAAGGCCAAAGTGTTGCACGAAATACGGGTGTAGCAGCTTCAAGAGGCGAGTTTATTGCATTTGTAGATAGCGACGATATCATCTTACCGAATTATTTAGAAACCTTAATGCACTATATGAGTGACTACGTCGATATTGTAGAAAGTCAGTTCACCGTGCATAAAAAGGATTTCTTGGCTGCGAAGTCTCAAGAGATAAAGATTCTTTTTGAGGGAAATTCTGAAGAGGCAGTGAAAGTTGTTCCTAACCACCTACTAAGTGTCAATCCAGTCACAAAGCTTTATAGAAGAGCTATTGTCGAAGCTATTCCTTACTTAGAAGGCTTCATTTTTGAAGATATTTATAGTGGAATTGGTATGCTTAAATACATCAGAAAGATTGTTAAGATTGATTATGTAGGCTATTATTACCGTCAACACGCAACTAGTACCATGCATCGAACCTTTACTCCCAAAAACTTGGATGTATTTACAGTCAGTGACCAATTGATAGACTTGTATTCTGATAGGGAAGAACTTCTTCCTTATATTGGTAAATACCTAGTTCATGTAGCAACCATGCATTATCAAGACTATATTCAAAAAGGGAATCCCTATGCAGATGTCTATAATCAGAAATTGGCTGACTATGTAACTATCACCAAGAAAAATCCTGAGGTAGCCAAAAGTTCGCGTATGATTAGACTGTATAAGCTGTGTCCAAAATATTACAACACCATTCTATTTCCTTTCTATCACTCTATATGGAAATGGAAAAATGACATTCAGAAAGACAAGATAGAAGAATGAAACAGTATCATTCAAGAGGGAAAGAGGAAAATGATTAGCGTAATCGTTCCAGTTTATAACGTGGAAGAATATCTGGAAGAATGTCTAGAGAGTATTCGAAAGCAAACCTATCAAGATATCGAAGTCATTTTAGTCAATGATGGTTCTACAGATGGCTCCCAAGCTATTTGTGAGCATTTTTGCCAAACAGATAATCGCTTCCGATTGATTAATCAAAAGAATCAAGGTCAAAGTGTAGCCAGAAATCGTGGTGTGAAAGAATCCATGGGCGAATACATCATGTTTGTCGATAGTGATGATGTTGTGAAAGAGAATATAGTAGAAGTATTATTCTCCTATATGAAGGCGGATGTAGATATCGTAGAATGCAAAAGTACTAAAATTAAAGAAGAATTATTAAAAAATGAACCTAACAGAATTATATTTGAAGGAAAATCAACAGAAGCAATTCTTAATTGTATTGGCTATAAAGAAGTAAAGTATTGTGTTTTTACCAAGCTATATAGAAGAGAAATTGTTGAAAAAGTTCCATTTTTAGAGGGATATATTTACGAAGATCTTTATACAGGAATCAATTATTTAAAACATATTCGTAAAATAATTGTCGTTGATTTAGCAGGTTATTATTACCGAGTTCGTCCGAATAGTACTATGACCCAAGCATTTAATGAGAAAAATTTAGATATTATTACAGTAGGAAATAAATTAATCGAATCTTTCCAAGATGATGGATATTTATTACCGTATATTGGATACTTTATGTTTTATCTTGGACTTAGCCATTATCAAAGAGATGGAATCACGAGGAGGAGCCCTTATGTTGATTTATATGAAAATTTTATCAGAGAGTGTGCTTTTATTGCAAAGCAATCTCAAGAAGTTGTTTGTAAATACCGTTTACTAAGACTTTATTTAATGGCACCTAAATATTTTACAATAATTACTCATCCAGTATATCAGTTTATTGATAAAATATGGAATAATTTTAAAATGTTGATTCACAAACTATAACTGAAGGAGCCTATGAACAAAAATGATTAGTATAATTGTACCTGTTTATAATGTGGAATCCTATTTGAAAGAATGTTTAGAAAGTATCCAAAAACAAACTTATACAAATTTTGAAGTTATATTAGTTAATGATGGATCTACTGATAATTCAAAAGAAATTTGTGAAGAATATTGTAGGAAAGATACTCGTTTTCACTTAATAAATCAGGAAAACCAAGGGCAGAGTATTGCAAGAAATAGAGGCGTTGCTGAGTCTACAGGAGAATTCATTGTTTTTATTGATAGTGATGATATAGTAAAGTTTGATTTGTTGTCGCAATTAAATAAGCATATGTTTGATGGAATTGATATTGTAGAATGTAATATAACCGAGGATATTCATTGTTTAAATTCCGAAGGAAAAGAAATTGATGTTAAAGAATTGGATTCAAATGAAGCGTTATACCAATGTTTTAATCATGGAGTAAATTGGAGCCCTGTCGCAAAACTCTATCGTCGTAAAATAGTGGAGAAAGTTCCGTTTTTAGAAAATTTAATTTATGAAGATTTTTATACTGGAATCGTCTCTTTAAAATATATTCATAAAATGAGAAAAATTGACTATATTGGTTATTATTATCGATATCATACTTCTAGTACGATGAATCAGACATATTCAGAAAAGAATCTTGATATTTTTAAGGTTGGCGAAAAATTATTAGAGGAATTTAGAGAAGATAATTGGTTACCTTATGTAGGGAATATGTTATTTTTAGTCGGTATTGGACATTTCAAAAAGTATAACATAAGAGTTGGACATCCATATTATCAGTTATATGTTGATGCAATTGATAACTATTTTGAAATAGCTAAGAAATCATCAGATGTTTTTAAATCTAGTAAACTATTAAGATGGTATAGTTATTCACCAAAATATTTTTTTAATTTATATTATCCTTTGTATTTAAGATATTTAGACATTCGAAAAAAATGGAAAATTTAATAGGAGGCTATTTATGATTAGTGTCATTGTACCAGTTTTCAATGTTGAAGAGTATCTGGAAGAATGTTTAGATAGTATTCAATGTCAAACTTATAGCAATATTGAAGTAATACTTGTTAACGATGGTTCTACGGATCATTCACAAGAAATTTGTGAGCGCTATTGTCAACAAGATCCTCGCTTTCACTTAATCAATCAAGCAAATAAAGGATTAAGTGGCGCTCGTAATCGTGGTATGACTGAATCTAAAGGCAAATTTATCACTTTTGTAGACAGTGATGATGTCATTAAAGACGATATGTTGGAGCAATTATTAAAGCACATGACTTCAGAAGAAATGGACATCGTAGAATGTTGGTATACAAATGATCAAAAAGAAATAGAAATCCCTTCTCCCGAGAATGTCAAAATTATTTTTCAAGGAAATGCTAAAGAAGCTTTAGTCTCTTTATGTAAAGATAATATTGTCCGTTTGAATGCAGTTGCTAAACTTTTTCGAAGACAAGTGATTGTCAATTTTCCATTTTTAGAAGGTTTATTTTATGAAGATGTGTATGGAGGAATGGGAATTTTAAAGCATATACACAAAATGGTGAAAATTGATTATACAGGATATTATTATCGTGTACGACGTGGTAGTATTATGAATCGCGAATTTAGTTTGAAAAATTTGGATTTGTTTACGATTTGTGATAAAGTGGAGCAACTATATGAAGGAAATGCTGACTCACTCCCATATGTACAGCGTCGCTTATTTCATTTAGTCTTGATGCACGTTGTTGACTATCGTATATTTGAGGGAAATCCCTATCAAGAGAAATATGTAGAATATTTGAATCGTTACGCTAAAAGTTCAAGGAAATCATTATTAATGCGGGCCTATCGCTTATTCCCTCAAAATATTGTCTTTATTTCAAGAGTTATTGGAGCCATTCAATGGAGATTTGAAAAATATATTGTAAAAAGATTTTGGAGAGGGTTGAAGTAGTATGAATTATTACTTAAAAGAATTTTACGCAGAAGCCAAACATGCAGGATCTAAAGCAAGATTAGATGCTGAAAAAATAATGCTAGAAGCAGGATATCAACCTTTTTCCCTAAATAATGATTCAAATCCCATCACTTTGACAAAAAATGATGTGTTAGTTCTTCAATTTCCGTTATTATGGGATTCCTTAAAAAAACAAATTTTAACGAGATTTTTGAAAAATAGAACATTCAAAGCTTATTTGCTGATTCATGATATCGAGTCCCTGAGAAATAAAACAATCAAGTCATTTACAGATTTCAAATATTCTATTATCCATTTTTTACAAAATAAAACCGTTCTTGAAAAAGTAGATGGTATTATCGCTCATAATGAAAAAATGAAAGCAGAACTTGTGCGATTAGGAATACCGGAAGAGAAGATTGTTTCATTAGAGATATTTGATTATTTGATTCCAAATTATAAAGAGAAGAAAATTTATGAGAAAAATACGGTTATAGTTGCTGGAAATTTAGATATTCAGAAAACAAAATACGCAAGACAATTACCCCAAAAACCAGATTTTTCTATTTATGGCATTAACTTTGAAGAGGAGAATCTTCCTTACAACGTTCATTATCAAGGTGCTTTTTCTCCTGATGAACTTTCTAATCACTTGCATGGCGGTTTTGGTTTAGTCTGGAATGGAGATAGCCCCCATACTTGTAGTGGGATGTATGGAGAATATTTAAAGATGAATAACCCACATAAAGCCTCTTTATATTTAGCATCAGGTTTTCCAATCATCGTGTGGAGACAATCTGCTTTGGCTGATTTTGTAAGGAATAATCAATGTGGAATACTTGTTGATTCATTGTTTGAAATTGCAGATTGTTTAAACTTAATAGATGAAAAAGATTATCAAGAATTGATTAAAAATAGCAAGAAAACCGGCCAAAAAATCCGTCAGGGGTATTTTCTTAAAACATCCTTAGAAAAATGTGAAAGGAAATTTTAGCGTTTATGAAATTCCAAACCTTACAAGAAAAAATCACTCGCTATCATACAATTCTAAAATGTTATGGTCTCAATCCAACTCTAGCTTATTATCTTGCGCAACAGTCTGAGACGAAGTACTATGATTTTCGTAGAAAAATTCTTTTGGATTTTGTACTAAAATTAAGAAAAGAAGCACAACTAGTTGATTCGAGTAATGAAAAAGAGGAAGAAACAACAGAATTTCCGAAAATAATTTGGACAATGTGGCAACAGGGAGAAGCTCAAATGCCTGAGACAGTCCAGGCTTCAATGAAGACCATAAAAGATTTCGCCAAAAGAAATGACTGTGAATTCTATTTGTTGACGGATGAAAATCTGGCGGATTTCATCAATATTCCAATAGACATCACCGAAAAATACAAGAAAAAAGAATTATCAGCTGCGCATTATTCAGATATTATTCGTTTTAGTCTCTTATACCAATACGGTGGAATTTGGATGGATGCAACCTTATTTGTATCTCCCTATGCAACTTTAGAAATGTTTGAGGGTGACTTCTTTACTCTGAATCATCCACCCTTACAGCCAGAAAAAATGGAACGAACTGTCGGTGACTTTAAATGGGCAGGTTTCTTTCTAGCAGGAAAAAAAGGCAAACCTTATTTTAAACATATTCGGGATTTATATCTTTACTATGTTCGTAAATACCCAGTTTTTATTCATTACCTGATGATGGATTATTTTATTTTGTCCGAATATCAGTGCAATCCTTATTTTGAAAACTTAGTGGATAGATTACCGATTCTAGCACCAGCTGAGCGTGTTTGGTTTTTAAGAGACCATGCCCATGATCTTTTTGAGGAAAAAGAATGGGAAGAAGTATTAAAAACAACACCGATTTTGAAAACGACTTATAAAATCAAGAAAGAAGAAGTCCTTCCAGGAAGTTATCTCGATCAACTTTTACAAGGAAAATTAAAGGAATAGATGAAATACACGAAAAAAAGTAGAACAGAATTTGCCACCTTAAATACAAGTATTGCTCTGGCATTGCAACCTTTTCAAGTCCTTCTTGGCTTTATCAATCGAACTATTTTTATCAATTTACTTGGGGTAACCTATCTAGGATTAAACAATTATTTGTCTAGCTTAGTTTCTATTCTGTCTTTGGCAGAATTAGGGGTTGCTGGAGCCATGAGCTATGCACTATATGACCCCTTAGGCAGAGAAGAACATGGAAAAATCAATGCTTTTATGATTCTTTTCAAAAAATTATATATAATCATTGGCTTTTCTATTTTTATACTGGGTGCTATACTTTCTTTATTTCTTCCTTATATGATAAAGGATTATACGGTAAATAGTGAAGTATATTTGATTTTTTTCCTCTTTGTATTTAACTCAGCTTCCAGCTATTTTTTCTCCTATAAACGAACCTTGCTTTATGTCGATCAGCGTAATTATATGATGACTTTGATTGACTTTGGATTAAATACGCTTCGTGTATGCTTGCAAATCGGAATTTTATTCTTTACCAAAAATTATATCTTTTATCTATTGATCAGTATCATGATGAATTTTATAGGGAATATCATCATGTCGGGGATTGTTGATAGATTGTATGGTTACTTGTTTAAGAATGAGATAACACCCATTAATCAGGAGGAAAAAGAAAAATTTATCCGAAATATCAAAGGAAATATAGTCGGTAGTATTGGAGAAACGATTGTTTTTCAAACAGATAGTATTCTAATGGCAAGTTTTGTTAGCTTAGCAGCTATTGGTATTTATGGGAATTATACCTATGTTTTAGGATTTCTTTCATTGATTTTAAATACTGTGATCAATTCAGTTGTTTCTTCCGTAGGTAACTTAGTCCATTCGAAATCTACGACAGTAGCAGATACGGTTAAATTCCTAAAAAAATACCAATTTATTGCTTTTAGCCTGATTTATTTTGCTAGCTTAGGCTATTTAATGTTCATTCATCCATTTATGATCATCTGGTTAGGGGAAAATTTTTCATTTAATCATACAGTTGAGATTTTGATTGTCCTTCATTTTTTCCTAACTTTTTATAGAAGACCGATTCTAACGTTGATTTCAGTTTATGGCTTAAGTTATGAGCAAAATAAAAAAGTTATCGTCGAGATTTTATTAAATATTTCCCTTTCACTCTACTTTTTAGCGATTTTAGATTTAGGAGTAGCTGGAATTTTATTGGGTACGATTTGTTCAACAGTCTTGACCTGTACATGGTATGAACCCTATAGCGCCTTTAAGTATGGATTGAAAGCTTCCTCTAAGGACTTTTTTAAAACATTGTTACAAGATTTCACTGTCGCAGGGATAAGCTTCCTACTTTTGAGTTTGCTGGATAACTTAGTCTTAACTCAGCTAGATTTCATTTTCGGTTTGACCATCAAAATCGTCCTTTATTTGACAGTATTGGGTAGTTACGTTTTCCTATTTAGAAATCATGAAGGTGGTAAACAAATTATACTAATGATTCAAAAAGTATTAAAGTTAAAAAATAAGGTGGTAAAAATATGAAACGAATATTAGTTTGTGGTTTAGTTCCAGATATCGGTGGACTAGAAAAAATTGTGGTAGATTTTTATAATCATATCGATACCTCTGAATTTGAACTGGAATTTTTACTACAAGGTTCTGAAGATGTTGAATTTAGTGAACATTTTAAAAAGCTTTGCCACAATCCTCTCGTCGTTCATAGAATCCCTAAGTTAAGACCTCATATGAAACAGGCATTAAAGGAATGGGATAGTTTCTTTAAAAAGAATGCTCATCGTTATGATATTTTATGGTCCAATCAAAATGGTCTGACTCATCTAGAATTTTTAAAATTAGCAAAGAAATACGGAATCGAAAAAAGAATTGTTCATGGACATTGTGCAACAGCAGATAAATTTTACCGCTTTGTTCATCCAGTCAATCGTCTTTTTGTCGGCAAATATGCGACCGATTTTTGGGCATGTGGAACAGAAGCGTTAAACCATTTTTATCATGGTAAGGAAAGAGAAAAAGCACTAGTTATTCATAATGCCATTGAGGTAGAAAAGTTTTTATATAATCAAGAAATGCAAGCCCAACTTCGAAAGGAGTATCAGATCCCTGAAAATTGTTTGGTCATTGGGCAAGTTTCCCGCTTAAATGAGAAACAAAAAAATCAAAGTTTCTGTATTAAGGTCTTTTCTGAAATCGTCAAAAAAGAACCAAATTCTCGTTTAGTATTTATCGGAAGAGGAGATACTGCGTTTTTAGAAAATATAGCAAAAGAATATGGTGTCGAAGACAAAGTCATTTTTACAGGCTTGACCACTAATGTCGGAAAAATGCTAAATTTATTAGATGTGTTCTTCTTCCCATCTAATTTTGAAGGATTGCCAATTGTACTCATTGAAGCGCAAGCAAATGGATTACCTGTTGTAACAGCAAATCATTTACCAGATGCAAGAATACTAGATAACTACGATAATAGCCTGTCTTTGAAAGATTCTCTTGAAAAATGGGCAGATAAGATTTTGTCGGTCAGAAATCATCGAGAGTTTGATACAGAAAAGATTAAACAGCTGATAGATGAAAATGGCTACGAAATTGAATCAGCAACAAGACAGTTGGAGAAATTATTTGATGAGTGATTAAAAGTTGATGGAGAGGACATGAATGTCTTCTCTAATTTTATTTCTATCAGATTATTACACGTTAGTTTCATAAATAAAATTATGGCTATTTTAATAGTACTTCTAAAAGCTATTTTATCAGCTGAATAATTAACTTAATTGCAAGAGAATACTACTAAGTTTATATTTAATAATCTCATGGATTAGAGATGACTATTTTTCGGAGGTTAATATATCAAAAAATGAGATTGCATTCAATTTTTCTTAATAAAGTAGCTTTTCTAGACAAAAGCTTATGCAAAAAAGAGTAATTTATGATAGAATATAAGGCAAGAAAGAAAACGTTTTTACAATTTTTTCAATCCGAAGGAGATATATTATGGCTACAATTCAATGGTTTCCTGGTCACATGTCTAAAGCGCGTCGACAGGTGCAGGAAAATTTAAAATTTGTTGATTTTGTGACGATTTTGGTGGATGCACGCTTACCTCTATCTAGTCAAAATCCTATGTTGACCAAAATTGTTGGTGACAAACCAAAACTCTTGATTTTAAACAAGGCAGACTTGGCTGATCCAGCAATAACCAAGGAATGGCGCCAGTATTTTGAATCACAAGGAATTCAGACGCTAGCTATCAACTCCAAAGAACAAGTGACTGTAAAAGTTGTAACAGATGCGGCCAAAAAGCTCATGGCTGATAAGATTGCTCGCCAGAGAGAACGTGGGATTAAAATTGAAACCTTGCGTACCATGATTATCGGGATTCCAAATGCTGGTAAATCCACTCTGATGAACCGTTTGGCTGGTAAGAAAATTGCTGTTGTCGGAAACAAACCAGGTGTGACCAAGGGGCAACAATGGCTCAAAACCAATAAAGACCTTGAAATCCTAGACACACCAGGGATTCTCTGGCCTAAGTTTGAGGATGAAACTGTTGCGCTTAAGTTGGCCTTGACAGGAGCTATTAAAGACCAGTTGCTTCCTATGGATGAGGTAACTATTTTTGGTCTCAATTATTTTAAAGAACATTATCCAGAAAAGTTGGCTGAACGCTTCAAACAAATGAAAATTGAGGAAGAAGCGCCTGTTATTATTATGGATATGACCCGTGCTCTCGGTTTCCGTGATGACTATGACCGCTTTTACAGTCTCTTCGTGAAGGAAGTCCGTGATGGCAAACTCGGTAACTATACCTTAGATACATTGGAAGACCTCGATGGCGACGATTAAAGAAATCAAAGAACTCCTTGCTACTGTCAAGGACTTAGAAAGTCCTGTTTTTTTAGAACTCGAGCAGGACAATCGCTCTGGAGTTCAAAAAGAAATCAGCAAACGTAAAAAAGCTATTCAGGCAGAATTGGATGAGGATCTTCGTTTAGAATCCATGCTTTCCTACGAAAAAGAACTTTACAAGCAAGGATTGACCTTAATTGCTGGTGTTGATGAGGTCGGCCGTGGTCCTCTGGCTGGACCTGTAGTCGCTGCAGCCGTTATTTTACCTCAAAATTGTAAGATTCAAGGTCTCAACGACAGTAAGAAAATTCCTAAAAAGAAACATCTTGAGATTTTCCAAGCCGTTCAGGAGCAAGCCTTGTCAATCGGCATTGGTATCATGGATAATCAGATCATTGACCAAGTCAATATCTATGAAGCAACCAAACTAGCTATGAAGGAAGCAATCTCTCAGCTCCGTCCGCAACCTGAGCACCTTTTGATAGATGCCATGAAACTGGATTTACCAATTTCACAAACATCTATCATCAAAGGAGATGCCAATTCCCTCTCGATTGCAGCGGCTTCTATAGTAGCCAAGGTGACACGTGATGAATTGATGAAGGAATTCGATCAGCAGTTCCCTGGCTATGATTTCGCTACTAATGCAGGATATGGAACAGCTAAACACCTGGAAGGCCTCACAAAACTAGGAGTTACCCCAATTCACCGAACCAGCTTTGAACCCGTTAAATCACTGGTTTTAGGAGAAAAAGAAAGTTAAGTTAGAAGGAATGATTATGGAGGAACAGTCAGAAACACTCAGTTCCAAGAAAGAATTTGCCTTTGCCTCAAGCACTATATTATCCCAAGTTGGACGAGGAATCATCGTCGGTCTCGTTGTTGGAATTATCGTTGGATCTTTTCGGTTTTTAATCGAAAAAGGCTTCCACCTGATACAAGGACTTTATCAAGATCAAGCGCATCTAGTGCGCAATCTTTTTATCATTGGTCTATTTTATTTAATAGTTTGTTGGCTCAGTGCGAAATTAACTCGGTCAGAAAAAGACATCAAAGGTTCAGGAATTCCTCAAGTTGAAGCCGAATTAAAGGGACTCATGACTCTCAACTGGTGGGGAGTTCTTTGGAAAAAATATATTCTAGGAATTCTTGCTATTGCAAGTGGCCTTATGCTGGGTCGTGAAGGGCCAAGTATTCAACTTGGAGCGGTCGGTGGTAAAGGAATTGCCAAATGGCTCAAATCCAGTCCAGTAGAGGAACGCTCCTTGATTGCTAGTGGAGCTGCCGCTGGTCTAGCTGCAGCCTTTAATGCACCGATTGCAGGACTTCTCTTTGTGGTAGAAGAAGTTTATCACCATTTTTCACGCTTTTTCTGGGTATCTACTCTCGCAGCTAGTCTCGTAGCAAACTTTGTTTCTCTGCTCATATTTGGCCTAACACCCGTACTGGATATGCCAGACAACATCCCACTCATGACCCTAGACCAGTATTGGATTTACCTCCTTATGGGGATTTTTCTAGGCCTTTCCGGTTTTCTCTATGAGAAAGCTGTGCTCAATGTCGGTAGAGTTTATGACTGGATAGGTCAAAAAATCCGTTTAGATAGAGCTTATTATCCAATTCTGGCCTTCATTCTCATCATACCAGTCGGAATCTTCTTACCCCAAATCCTTGGTGGTGGAAATCAGCTTGTTCTTTCCCTAACTGAGCAAGATTATAGTTTCCAAGTTCTATTAGCTTACTTTTTGATTCGCTTTGTTTGGAGCATGATTAGTTATGGAAGTGGTCTTCCAGGAGGAATTTTCCTACCAATTTTAGCGCTTGGTTCCTTGCTTGGAGCCCTAGTTGGAGTCATTTGTGTCAATCTTGGACTTGTCAGTCAAGAGCAATTCCCTATATTTGTCATTCTAGGAATGAGTGGTTATTTTGGAGCAATATCCAAGGCTCCCTTAACTGCTATGATACTCGTAACTGAGATGGTAGGAGATATTCGCAACCTCATGCCACTTGGATTAGTCACTTTAGTTGCCTACATCATCATGGATCTGCTCAAGGGTGCACCAGTCTATGAGGCTATGTTGGAAAAAATGCTGCCTGAAGAAGCGACAGATGAAGGAGAAGTCACTCTCATTGAAATCCCTGTTTCAGATAAAATAGCAGGAAAACAAGTTCACGAACTCAACTTACCACACAACGTCCTTATTACAACCCAAGTTCATAACGGTAAAAGCCAAACCGTTAACGGCTCAACCAGAATGTATCTCGGTGATATGATTCACCTGGTGATTCCAAAAAGTGAAATTGGGAAAGTCAAAGATTTGTTGTTGTAGGAGTTTTTACATAATTTATGTTATGTAAAAAAATCTTAATTAAATATATTAGAAAACCGATTCTCAGCAATGAGATCGGTTATTTTTTACAGATAAGATATTTCACATACAAATAATTGAACTTTGGTAAAAATAAGACTATAATCAAGTTAGAAATGATAAAGTATAAAGCTAGAAAGGAGTTTACTGTATCAAATCTGTACAGTAAGATTAAAATTATGAAAAAGAAAACAATAGCAATTATACAATGTATTTTGTATCTCATAGCTCCTTATAAAGCTCTTCCTTCAGTTATGTAGTATTAAAAGAAGTTTAGTGGGTGAGTTCTTTATTATTTTCTTTATTCTGTTTACTATTTCATTCTGGTTTAGGATTTGGAAACTAGAAAAAGCACTAGATAATGATTCACAATAATACAACTCCAAAGATTTAGATCTGTTTTGTTTGTAGGTCTAAGTCTTTTTATCACTTTTAAAAAAATTCCTATAACATCTTTCCGAAAAACTATAATTTTCTTGAAAAATAAATAAGTCTATGCTATACTACTAGTAGACTTATTTATGGAGAAAATACATGAAACGTGAGATTTTACTGGAACGAATAGACAAACTAAAACAAATCATGCCCTGGTATGTTCTGGAATACTATCAATCTAAGCTAGCTGTACCTTACAGTTTTACAACCTTGTACGAATATCTCAAGGAATACGATCGATTTTTCAGCTGGGTTTTAGAGTCTGACATTTCAAATGCTGATAAAATGTCTGATATTCCTTTATCTGTCTTGGAAAATATGTCTAAGAAAGACATGGAATCTTTTATCCTTTATTTACGTGAACGTCCTTTGCTGAATGCTAATACAACCAAACAAGGAGTTTCACAGACAACTATCAATCGAACCTTGTCAGCTCTTTCCAGTCTTTATAAGTATCTAACCGAGGAGGTTGAAAACGATCAGGGGGAACCTTATTTTTATCGTAATGTAATGAAAAAAGTTTCAACCAAAAAAAAGAAAGAAACGCTTGCTGCCAGAGCTGAAAACATCAAGCAAAAACTCTTTTTAGGTGATGAAACAGAAGGTTTCCTAACTTATATTGACCAAGAGTATCCACAACAACTTTCAAATCGCGCTCTCTCATCATTCAACAAAAATAAAGAACGTGATTTGGCCATTATTGCCCTTCTATTGGCGTCTGGTGTCCGCTTATCTGAAGCTGTTAATCTGGATCTAAGAGATCTCAATCTCAAAATGATGGTTATTGATGTCACTCGAAAAGGGGGTAAACGTGACTCGGTCAATGTCGCTGCCTTTGCTAAGCCTTATTTAGAGAATTATTTGGCCATTCGAAATCAACGCTATAAGACGGAAAAAACAGATACAGCCCTTTTTTTGACTCTCTACAGAGGAGTTCCTAATCGTATCGATGCTTCCAGCGTTGAGAAAATGGTTGCTAAGTACTCTGAGGACTTCAAAGTCCGTGTAACACCCCATAAACTACGACATACCCTAGCAACCAGGCTCTATGATGCCACTAAATCGCAAGTTTTGGTCAGTCACCAGCTAGGACATGCCAGCACACAAGTCACTGACCTCTATACCCATATCGTTAATGATGAACAAAAGAATGCTCTAGACAGTTTATAAAATACATAAAATAAATTATGTAATATATGGTTTTTAAAAAAGAAGCTGGTCCTACAACCAACTTCTTTTTGATTTATCCAACTACCGCTTCAGCGATTTCTTCACGGCTAATACCAGCGAAATAGCGTGTGATATCAATGGTTTCTAACGCCTTAAGGACATCTTCGCGTTCGTATTTCACCCCACGAAGGACATCTTCTACTGCAGCAACATCTTCAATACCAAAGAAGTCACCGTAAATCTTGATGTCTTGGATTTTTGATTCGAGAACATTAGCAAAGACTTCCACCTTACCACTAGTGAATTTTGTTCCACGACGGACGTTAAATTCAGGTGATTTACCATAGTTCCAGTCCCAAGTTCCAAACTTAGTATCTTTGATACGGTTAATTTCAGCTAGTTCTTCCTCAGAAAAAACGTATTCTGTCATCTCTGGATACTCTTTTTTCATGTATTCCAAGAGTAAGTCACGGAATTCTTCGACTGTGATTTTTTCTGGTAATTCATTGATAATATTGGTTACACGAGCACGAACCGATTTCACACCTTTTGATTCAAATTTATCTTTTGAAACCTTAAGGGCATTTGCTAGGACTGACAAATCAACGTCAAAGAGCAAGCAACCATGGTGCATGATACGACCGTTGATATAGGCTTGAGCATTGCCACAGAATTTCTTTCCATCAATCTCAAGGTCATTACGGCCTGTGAACTCAGCTTTAACCCCAAGTTGAGCCAAAGTATTGATAACTGGAGTTGAAAAACTCTTGAAGTCAAAAGCTTTGTTTTCATCTTCTTTTGAGATGATCGTGTAGTTGAGGTTATTTAAATCGTGGTAAACAGCTCCACCACCGCTGATACGGCGAACTACCTCGATGCCATTTTCGCGAACATAATCACGGTTGATTTCTTCGATGGTATTCTGGTGACGACCAACAATGATAGATGGTTTGTTAATCCAAAGTAGGAAGATTTGATCCTCATCCAAAAGGTGTTTAAAGGCGTATTCTTCCAAGGCAATATTAAAGGCAGTGTCGTTTGAATGATTGATAATATATTTCATGATATCCCTTTATACGATAGAGACTGGAAAGATATTTTCCAGTCTATTCTATCTTCGTTTTATTTTTTCTTAGGTGAATGGATGGCCATTCCTAAAACATCCGCAAATGCTTCGTACATCACTTCAGAGTAAGTTGGATGTCCGTGGATAGTTTTCAGCATTTCTTCAACAGTAATTTCCATTTCGATAATGCTTGACGCTTCATTGATCAATTCTGCAGCTGCAGGACCGATGATATGAACACCAAGGATTTCTCCATATTTCTTATCAGCAATAACTTTAACGAAACCTTGAGCAGCATCCGATGCAATAGCACGACCGTTAGCAGCAAAGTTGAACTTACCAATGGCTACATCGTACTTCTCACGGGCTTGTTCTTCTGTCAAACCTACTGCTGCTACTTCAGGGAGAGTGTAGATGGCTGCAGGAGTCAAGTTCAACTTGGCTACAGCATGATTTCCTTTAAGAGCATTTTCAGCAGCAACTTCACCCATACGGAAGGCTGCGTGCGCCAACATCTTAGTTCCGTTGATGTCACCTGGTGCGTAAATTCCTGGAACAGAAGTTTCCATGTATTCGTTGACCTTGATGCGTCCACGGTCCAGTTCAAACTCAACATCGCCAATACCTTCAAGGTCTGGTACACGACCGATTGAAAGAAGCGCTTTATTTGCGATGATATCATCTTTTCCTTCAACCTTGATACGAAGTTGACCATTTTCCTCGATGATTTCTTGCAGTTTAGTACCAGTCAAGATGGTCATTCCTTTACGCTCAAGGATCAAGCGAAGGTTCTTAGACACTTCTGCATCCATAGCTGGCACGATACGGTCCATCATTTCGATAACAGTTACTTTTGAACCAAATGTCATAAAGGCCTGACCGAGTTCGATACCGACAACTCCACCACCGATGATGACAAGGCTTTCTGGCACTTCGTTCATTTCAAGAATGTCGTCACTTGTCATCACGAGTGGAGATTCCATACCAGGGACGTTGATCTTGCTGACTTTTGAACCACCGGCAAGGATGATTTTCTTGGTTTCAAGTAATTCAGAACCATTTACCAAGACGTTCTTGTCTTTAGTAATGGTACCAATACCTTTATGCACAGTAACTCCGTAGCTACGAAGAAGTCCTGCAACACCACCAACAAGAGTATTAACAACTTTAGATTTAGTTTCTAAAAGTTTGTCCATATCAACAGTGAAGTTAGGATTTTCAATCACAATACCACGATTTGCAGCATGACCGATATTTTCAATAATTTCAGCGTTATGTAGGTAGGTTTTAGTTGGGATACATCCACGGTTCAAGCAGGTTCCACCGAGTTCAGATTTCTCAACAAGGGCAACCTTCCCACCGAGTTGGGCAGCTTTAATGGCTGCAACATAACCAGCAGGACCTCCACCAATCACAACGATATCAAAAGCATCATCGCTCTTACCATCATCGTTTGAAGCACTTGCTGTAGGTACAGGGCTAGCTTCTGGCGCTGCTGCTCCAGCTGTTGGGATATTTTCCCCTTCTTCGCCAAGGTAACCGATAACTTCCGTTACAGGGACTGTTTCACCGTCCCCTTTGAGGATAGCAATCAAGTACCCATCTTCTTCGGCTTCCAATTCCATGCTGACTTTATCAGTCATGATTTCCAAAAGGATTTCTCCTTCTTTTACAAATTCTCCGACTTTTTTATTCCATTGGACGATTTGTCCTTCTGTCATATCCACGCCGGCTTTTGGCATAATTACTTCTAAGGCCATGTCTTCCTTCCTTTATCTATATCTTAAAAATGAATACTCTTGTACTTAAATCAACATTGAGATTGGATTTTCAATCAATTCTTTCAAGTCTTTCATAAACTTAGCACCAGCCATACCATCTACGACACGGTGGTCAATTGTTAAACCAAGGCTCATGATTGGGCGAATCACAATTTCACCATTGACTACAACTGGCTTCTCGATTGTCGAACTCACACCAAGGATAGCTGAGTTTGGTTGGTTAATGATAGGACCAAAGGACTGAACACCAAACATTCCCAAATTACTGATTGTGAAGGTTGAATTTTGCAGTTCACTTGGAGCCAATTTACCATCCAAGGTACGACCGATGACATCCTTGAAGGCTACAACCAGTTCTGAAAGACTCATCTTCTCAGCATTGTAAACAACAGGTGTCATCAATCCATTATCCATCCCAACTGCCATGGCAAGATTGACATAGTTGTGAGTGATAATGGTCTTGCCATCTTCTGTCAATGAAGCGTTGATGTATGGGTGTTTCATAAGAGTCTTAACAACTGCAAGTGAAAGAAGGTCTGTTACAGTAGTCTTCTTCCCAGTTGCTTCCATGATTGGCTCAAGAACCTTCTTACGAAGAGCCAACATTTCAGTCATATCAACTTCATAGTTGAGGGTGAAGGTTGGCGCAGTTAAGTAAGATTCAACCATGCGTTGGGCAATAACCTTACGCATTGGTGTCATCGGGATACGTTCTATTTCACCGTATGGTGTTACGTTATCAGGAACTTCTTCCACTTTTTCAATCTGAGCAGGAGACTTGATGGTATCGTTTTCGATATTTTCAGGAAGCAGGGCCAAAACATCCTTCTTCATGATTTTACCACGATGACCGGTTCCTTGGATTTCCTGCCAAGCAATGTTATGTTCGAGGGCAATTCGTTTTGCAAGTGGCGAAATGCGAACCACATTTGTGTCTTTATAAGTTTCCACGTCTTCTTTGTGGACACGACCGTTTGCACCTGAGCCAGAAACGTCGTAAAGGTTGATCCCTAGATCATCCGCTAACTTTCTAGCTGCAGGAGTCGCTCTTAACTTGTCATCAGCCATGACCTCTCCAATTCTATTATAAGATACTAAGGGCGTCAAAAGTCAAAGTGAAAATAGGAAACTTGACGAAGAAACTTTAGTTTCTAGGAAAGTTTATCTTTTTCACACAGACTTTAGCCCGAGTTCAATTAAATGATACAAAGGGCGTTAAAAGCGACTGAAAAATAGGAAATCGATGATGGCTTCGATGAAGCCAAGGAGATTTATCTTTTTTCAGAGCTTTTAGCCCGTGCTCAACTCTACAAGCAACTTGGATACAACACGTATCTCAAGTTGCTACGGTTGCCGCTATTAGGCGACCAACCTAGTAGACTTACTAAGTTTTTTATCGAATATTATTGATTCGTCAAAAAACTGTCACAACTTTACAAATAACTTGGGTACAATACATATCTCAAGTTACTAAAGTTAAAAACAACCGTTATTTTACATAACTTATCTTATGTAATTCTATTCTTTATTATATGTTTTACGGATGGCATCTTTGATGCTTTCAACTGTTGGAATCATTGCATTCTCTAGGTTTTGCGCGTAAGGCATTGGCACATCTTCTCCTGCGCAACGGCGGATTGGTGCATCTAGATAGTCAAATGCTTCTGATTCTGAAATAATAGCTGAAATCTCTCCGATATAGCCGCTTGTTTTATGGGCATCGTTGACCAGAACAACTTTACCAGTCTTCTTCACTGAGTTAATGATAATCTCCTTATCAAGCGGAACAAGGGTACGTGGGTCAACAATTTCAACTGAAATGCCTTCTACTGCTAATTCTTCAGCAGCTTGAACCACACGGCGAAGCATTTTTCCATAAGTAACAACTGTTACATCCGTTCCTTCGCGTTTGATTTCCCCAACTCCAAGTGGAATCGTGTAGTCTGGATCAACTGGTACTTCCCCTTTTTGGTTAAATTCTGATTTATACTCAAGAATGATAACAGGATTATTATCACGGATAGAAGATTTGAGCAGTCCTTTCATGTCTGCAGGTGTACCTGGTGCCACAACCTTAAGACCAGGAATATGAGTAAACCAAGACTCTAGTGATTGCGAGTGCTGGGCTGCAGAACCAACTCCATTACCAGCAGCGCATCGAACAGTCATTGGAACCTGACCTTTACCACCAAACATGTAACGTGTTTTAGCAGCTTGGTTGACGATATTGTCCATGGCAATAACCGAGAAGTCCATGAAGGTCATATCGACGATTGGACGAAGTCCTGTCATGGCTGCCCCTGCTGCTGCTCCTGAAATGGCAGCTTCAGAAATTGGACAATCACGAACACGTTCTGGACCAAATTCTTCAAGCATTCCAACAGAAGTACCGAAGTCTCCTCCGAAGACACCAACATCTTCTCCCATCAAGAATACATTTTCATCGCGACGCATTTCCTCAGACATAGCAAGGATAATGGTGTCACGGAAGGACATTGTTTTTGTTTCCATTTTATCTCTTTCTCCTTAGTCTGCGTAAATATCTTCAAATGCTGATTCAAGTGGTGGGAATGGACTTTCTTCCGCAAATTTAACAGAAGCTTCTACTGCTTCCTTTACTTGCGCTTGGATTTCTTCCAATTCTTCGGCACTTGCAATGTTATTTTCAATGAGGTACTTGCGAAGGTTTTCGATTGGGTCTTTTTGTTTCCACAATTCCACTTCTTCGCGGGTACGATATTTACCAGGGTCAGATGATGAATGACCAAGCCAGCGATAAGTTACACTTTCAATCAAGACTGGACCATTGCCACCACGAACATGATCTACAGCTTTCTTAAATCCTTCATAGACATCTATGACATTGTTACCGTCTTCGATGAACATTCCAGGAATTCCATAAGCAGCGCTACGTTGATGGATATGCTTCACATTAGTCATTTTCTTGATATCCGCAGAGATACCGTAACCGTTGTTGATGCAATAGAAAATGACTGGCAGGTTCCAGATAGAAGCCATATTTACTGCTTCGTGGAAAACACCTTCGTTGGTCGCACCATCTCCAAAGAAGCAGACAACGATTTTTCCAGTATGTTGCATTTGCTGACTGAGGGCTGCACCAACAGCGATTCCCATACCACCACCTACGATACCATTGGCACCAAGGTTACCAGCATCAAGATCGGCAATATGCATAGATCCACCTTTACCTTTACAGGTTCCAGTGTATTTGCCAAGGATTTCAGCCATCATTCCGTTGAGGTCAATCCCTTTGGCAATTGCTTGTCCGTGACCACGGTGGTTTGATGTGATTAGATCATCTGGATTGAGAGCCAACATAGCACCCACGTTAGCGGCTTCCTCTCCAACAGAAAAGTGCGTCATTCCTGGCACTTTCCCTTTCTTTACTAATTGCGCAATTTTTAAGTCCATACGACGGATTTCTTCCATCTTACGGAACATCTCTAGCAAAAGATTTTTATCTAAAATTGACATCTTCTTGCCTTTCTAACTTTCTTCTTACCTTACTATTTTACCGTTTTTGGCAAATACTGTCAAAGTTTTTCTAAAGAAAATTTCACAAATTAAAAAAGAAAACCCCATAGAAATAAGGGATTTTCTTATCAAGAATATTTTTTCACAAACTTTTTAGCGTTTAGATTTTTCTAAAGATTCAAATCTCTTCATAATCACAGTTAAACGCCAACGGTAGAGAACCCCACTCACAACCAAACTAATAATCAAGCCGATCCAGTAAGAATAGGCTCCAAAATCTGTTAGGGAATCAAATACCATAGCTACTGGGAGTGTCACCCCCCAGTAACCAACCAAACCAAGGCAAAAAGGAATAACGGTATCCTTATACCCCCGTAAAATTCCCTGGAGCGGTGCTGCAAAGGTATCTGCTAACTGGAAGAAAAGACTATAAGTCAAAAAGCGCGCTGTCAAATCGATAAATTCTGGGTCGTTACCATAAAGACTAGCCACATTTCCCCTAAAAATGTAAAGAAAGGATAAGGTGAAGGCTGCAAAAATGAGGGCAGTCCATCTTCCTAGACCAATATAGGTTTTCGCATCATCAAATCGCTTGGCTCCCACTTCATAGGAAACGACAATAGCCATAGCCGATGAGATACTCATGGGAAAGGCGTACATAAGACTTGAAAAGTTCATGGCTGACTGGTGACTAGCGATAATCAAGGACGAGAACTTAGCCATAATCAAGCCAACCACGGAAAAGATAGCCACTTCCGCGAAGACAGTTCCCCCAATAGGCAGACCTAAACGAACTCCTTCCTTGATTTTATCCATATTAAGCGGAATGCGTTTCTCAAAATGTAAGGCCTTGAGCTTATCCTGTTTAAATAAAACCAGAACAGAAATCCCAAGCAAGACCCAGTAGGCCAAGGATGTTCCTAAACCAGCACCAGCCCCACCCAGCTCTGGAACTCCAAAGGCACCGTAAATCAAGAGATAGTTAAATCCGCTATTGAGAGGGAGTAACAAAAGCATAAGGTACATGGACAGTTTGGTCAAGCCCAGCGAATCCAGCAAGGAACGAATGACACTAAAGAGCAACAGGGGGATAATTCCGATAGATAAAAACCAAAGATAGCGAATCGCTACTGCCGCCACCGGTGCTTCTAGTCCGATATGATTCAAGATTGGTGGTGCCAAGAAAAGCACCATCCCCAGCAAGACCACAGATAGACCCAAGGCCAGATAGATGAACTGGTAAAAATCTGACGCTACTTCTTCCTTTTTGCCTCGACCAAGATGGTGACCAATGATGGGCACCAGGGCTGACACAATCCCTGTTAGGAATGTAAAGAAGGGGTTCCAGATACTGGTTGCCATAGACACACCAGCCAAGTCCATGGTATTGTATTGACCTGTCATAGTCGTATCAACAAAGGAGGCAGAATAATTTGCAAATTGATAAATCAGGATAGGGAAGAATATCTTAAGAAATAAGATAAACTTGTCTTTAAAACGATGAGTTGGATACATAAAAAGTCTCTATTCTTTAACATTATAGAGCAGGATTCCAACTAGTTTTCATAGACAATTTGTCCTTTACAGATGGTATATTTGACCTGCCCTTTTAAGTTTTCACCGATAAATGGTGAATTGGCTGCTTTAGAAGCAAAATGTGAATCAACAAGACGGTCAGCCTTGGCATCAAAAATAGTAATATCAGCAGGACCATTTTCAGCTAGGTAGCCTGCTTCAAAGTTATATAGTTTTGCTGGATTGTATGTCATTTTTTCGAGTAATTCCATCAAACTCAACTCCCCAGCTTCCACCAAATAAGTTAAACCTAGAGAAAGAGATGTTTCCAAACCAGTCATACCAGATGGCGCTTTGGTAATATCTTCGACATTTTTTTCATCCGCATGGTGAGGCGCATGGTCAGTCGCGATAACTGTGATGACGCCTGACTTGAGACCTTCAATCACCGCACGACGGTCTGATTCCAAGCGAAGCGGTGGATTCATCTTAGCATTGCTACCTTGTGTCAAAAGAAGTGCTTCTGTCTTAGAGAAATGCTGTGGCGCTACTTCTGCTGTGACTTGCGCGCCTAGCCCTTGAGCAAACTCAACTACTTTGACACTTTCTTCCTTAGACAAATGCTGAATATGGACATGAGCCTTAGTTGCATAGGCAATCATGACATCACGCGCCATCATAGCGTACTCAGCCACCCCAGTCGCACCGCAGATATGGAAATGTTCTTTAGCGATATTTTCATTAAAGCCAAGAACACCGTTCAAACCTGGATCTTCCTCATGAAGACTAATAAAGGTATTAAGCTTTTTAGCTTCCTCCATGGCTTCCTTGACAACTTTACTGCTCTCAAGCGGAATACCGTCATCAGAAAAACCAACAGCTCCAGCTTCTAAGAGTGCTTTAAAGTCAGTCAAATCTTGCCCATTAAAATTCTTAGTAATGGTCGCAACCGTCTTAACATTAATCTTCTCTTTGGCAGCTGACTGGAGAACTTCTTGCAAAGTCTCCACGTCTGAAATGGTTGGACTAGTATTAGCCATCATGACAACCGTGGTAAAACCACCTGCAGCGGCTGCTAGGGCACCAGTATGGATGTCTTCCTTGTGGGTCTGACCAGGTTCACGAAAATGAACATGGATATCAACCAAGCCAGGAGCAACTACAAGACCTGTGGCATCCAGGATTTCTGCGCCTTCTTCTTTAATTTCAGGCGCAATTTTGATAATCTTTCCATCTTCAACCAAGACATCACACACTTGATCCAAACCAGACTTGGGATCCATTACACGACCATTTTTGATTAGTAGCATCTGCTTTCTCCTTTATTCATAAAAATCAACTTGGGTATCCAACAATTTATCCCCATCATAAACAAACTTAGCTGAAAAGAAGGGTTTGTCCTCTAAAAGCCACTCAACAAAGGTATGGTCACCTTCCCAAGTCGGCTTGCTCAAAACCTCATCATAAGGAACCCATTCCAGCGTCCCCTCATTGCAGTCAATCAAATCCCCCTCGAACTCCGTCACCTTAAAAACATAGGTGTACCAGTCTAAATCTGGTGTAAATTCAGGAAAAGTGATGACACCTTTTAGAACTGGCTTGGCTTTGAGCCCTGTTTCCTCAAGGATTTCACGCGCCGCGCATTCCTGAGGTGTCTCTCCTCGCTCTAGCTTACCACCCACACCAATCCATTTTCCTTCATGAACATCATTTGGCTTCTTATTACGGTGGAGCATAAGCAGTTCTTTCCCGTTATCAATGTAGCAAATCGTCGCTAACTGAGGCATATTTTCTCCTTATCTAAGCCAATCGATTGGCTCTTGTCCTGTTTCTTTTAAGAATGCATTGGCCTTGGAAAAAGGCTTGGAACCCCAAAATCCTCTATAAACTGACAAAGGACTGGGATGGGCTGATTCGATAATCAAGTGATGAGGATTGGTAACTAAGGCCTTCTTCTTGCGTGCATAAGCTCCCCAGAGTACAAAAACGACTTGTCTATCTAGATGATTGACCACCTGAATCACAGCATCCGTAAAAGGCTCCCATATCTGCCCAGCATGACCATTAGCCCGTCCAGCCGGAACTGTCAAACAAGCATTAAGAAGTAAGACTCCTTGCTCAGCCCAAGCTGTCAAATCATGAGATTTCTTAACCCCGATATCATCTGACAATTCTTTCAAGATATTTTGCAAGGATGGTGGAGCTGGGATAGAGTCCGGTACAGAAAAACTCAAGCCCTGCGCTTGACCTGGCCCGTGATAGGGATCTTGCCCTAGAATCACCACCTTAACTTCTTCAAGCGGTGTTGTCAAGAGAGCCTGAAAAACCTTTTCCTTGGGTGGATAAATAGTCCCCTGAGCATAGACCTGATTCATAAACTGATTGATTTTCCCGAAATAACCCTCAGGTAATTGCTCCTTAATCAAAGCATGCCAAGACGAGTGTTCCATAGCCGACTCCTTCGTTTTTACTGCCTCTATTATAGCAAAAAGTGGCTGTCTAAACCACTTTTTACAGTTTATCTAAACAATCCAGCAAGTCTCGGTAAGAATGGACTTCGTAGGTTGGCTGGGCTTGTGTGGGATTTTCGAGTTGATGAGGATTGTACCAAATAGTATCAATCCCAGCATTATTGCCACCTTGAATGTCGGCGGTTAGAGAGTCTCCAATCATCAGCGTCTTTTCTTTGCTAAAACCTGCAATCTGTTGACCAATTTTTTCATAAAAAAGAGCATCCGGCTTTTGTGTTTGCAGCTGTTCAGAGATAAAGACTTGATTGAAATAAGGTGCCAGACCAGATTGAGCCAAACGCCCTGTCTGAATGGCAGTAATGCCATTTGTCGCAGCATACAAGTCATAATCACGCTCGATGAGGCTGTCCAAGAGTTCATGAGCGCCAGAAATCGTTTGTCCCTGTTGGGCTAAGTAAAATTGGTAACGTTGGGCTAGAAAACTACCATCTTTCTCCAGTCCAAAATGAGAAAATAAACGAGAAAAGCGCGTGTTAACCAGCTCTTGTTTACTAATTTTCTTTTGCTCCAAATCCTTCCAGAGAGCCTTGTTCATGGGAACGTAAAAGTCTTTGTAGGCCTGAATATCTGCAACCCCTTCTTCTTTTAGAAGTTGCGTCAAAGCCACATCCTCAGCAGCATCAAAATCAAGAAGAGTGTGGTCAAGGTCGAAAAGTAGAAATTTGTAGGACAATTTGAGAGTTTTCCTTTCTAAATAATTTTTAACTTAATAAATTGTTACTTTTCTCTTCTTCTAATTTTTCTAACTCCGATTTTAGTTGTTTAATTCTGTTTTCAATCGTACTTTCTTGAAACTTCTTTTCGTACATTTCGTATAATTTATTTCTTAGTAACGGCTCTGAAATCATATCAATCTCTGATAGTAGGTTTTCCTTAGTTAAATAGCTTACATGGTTGTTTATGTCTTGCAGAGGATCAAGTTCTTTGATAATGTTGTTTATTTTAGAAATTGCAAATTCACCATAGATATCCTTAATAAACATATCATCATGCATTATTTCCTGTATATTCTTAGCAAATGTATTCCTCATTAATTCTACTTTCACATCCTCTTCATCTTTTACTAAACAAATAACATTTCCATTCTTGATATCAGATAACATAAAAGGAGAATGTGTAGTAAAAATAAATTGAATTTTTGCATCTGAAACTTTATTAAATTCATTGATTAAAAAATTTATTAAACGTCTAGACCATTCTAAATGAAGGCCTTCTTCAATTTCATCTACAAGAATTATATAATTACCTTCAAATGATCTAGTTTTTATCAAAGCAACCAAATCAAGTAGGTTCTTCTCACCTTTTGAAGTAACCTCCCTAACTTGAAACCAGTTTGTCTCACCTCGTTCATTTATTAAATCTATTTTCCTTCTCTCTGTAATATCAATAGTAGTTCTTAATTCATCTATAAAATCTTTAACTGATTGATCTTCAAAATCTATTTTTACAATACAGCTTTGAGCATCAATTGATTTGAGATTATCATTAATCTGATAAAACTCTCTTAAAAACCTAGCTGTAAAATTAATATATTCAATAATATCATTGCTAGGTTCTACACCCAAATCTCTACATTTATTATAAGGTAGGTGTTCTCCAACAAATTCTCCGTCATCTTCCCTCACAAAATCTTTGTCTAAAAGTTGAGTAAAAAAAATAGTTATATCTTCAAAAAGAATTTCCCAATTAGCTACTATGTCATCTGCATTATATACCTTATTATAATTTGGGAAATATAAATCTCGAATATACATATATGTATCAGCAAGAACATTTAGAATCTGCAACTCATTGAAAGATAAAGCTAACCCTTTTTCTAAGAATTCTTCAAAAGAGACTCTACCAAAAAATCCCTTAAATATAAATCCAAATCTGTTAAATACTACAAAGCGTTTAAATTCTATGCTTAGTCTCTTGAATCTTTTTTGAAATTCTTCATCTTTTAGTGCTTCATCAATGTTGTTATAATTTCTCTGTTTAGCGAAGTCATATAGCTCAACCGATTCTTTAATGGTATCACCTAAGTCAAAAAAATTCTCAAAATACAAATTATGCTCTCTATCATTTGTATTATAAATACTGTCTTTAAATAAAAATTCCGAAATAAACTCTTTAAAATCATATTCAGGATTCCAATCCAAGGGAAGTACTTTTCTAAAACAGTAATCAATTAAATCATCTAAAGTCTTTTCAAAAGTATTTATTCTTATTTCCCATTTATAATTAGAACTGTTTGAAATGAATTCTTTATCAACAAGTAGTTCATAAGCATCAAACTTGGATTTTGCATCCTTTAGAGAGAACTGTTTACTATTTCCATATCGTCGTTTAATTAAACCATTATAATCTTCGTAACCTCTTAGTATTTTTGAAGATTGAAAATAATACATATTGTCTATCTGACCATCCTCTACTGTACCTGATTTATAAATACCTGTGTATTTAAATTTGTTTATTTGCTCTATATGGCTATCGATTTCAATACTTTCTATATCAAAATTAAACATTTCCAATAAAACATTGCTATCCCCAAAAATTAAACAGTAAGAAGAATCTAAAGCATGATATTTTCTCTCCTCTTTGGTACATCCAATCAAATCCAAAATAGTTGTCTTACCAACACCATTATTCCCAACTATTGCGGTTATATTCCTTATACTGTTTCCATAAAAATTTGGAACTGAATCCTCAACCTTGTTAATTTTTAAATGTTGATTTTTCCACTCTATTGTATAGTTAGAATTGAAAATAATTGGTTCATTCCATGAAATATTGTTATATTTTTTAACTATTAATCCTATTAACTCCATATTATTCACCTATTAATCCGATATTTCTACTTATATCTGTTACGAATTTAGATAGAGGACGCTTCCCATACTCATTAGAATCAGTATATGCGCCAGTTATAAATCGATTGATTTCACTATCTGTAAACCCTTTTACCTCATGTTCTTTAAACAATGATTTAATTCTTTCTCTATAAGTTTCAGAATAATATTCTTTTTTCCACAACAATTCTTCAATTATATCCGAATGAACTTGGTATAACTCTATTAAACCAAGATTTTTGAAATCTTTATTAAGTAAATCAAATTTTTCTGATTTTTGCCTCTCAATAAAAATTCTAGGTTGATGAATAGATTTCAAATCATAATTAAACCTAAAAAGTTCATCCACCTCAATACTTGAATCATAAGGGGAAATACTAAACTCACTCGTCAATTTAGTGTAATTGCAAGAAGCACAACAAGGTACCAAATTATAAAAACAGACTGATAACAATGGATAATTAATTTTTGACCAAAAATGATCTAATTGACATGAATTTAGCAACTCAATATGTTTCTCATTTATTTCATGACCTTCTGGGCATTCTCTTTTTAAATATATTTCATCAGAAAAATACTCAAAAATATCAGCAGAATTATCATGACATTCTTCGCACTTGTATACTTTCATTGTAGAATTGATAAAATTCCTATTACAATAGGGACAAACAATGAAACTGGAATTCTTTACTCTAGAATATCTAATCTCTTTTGTTATAAAATTATAGGACGATACTAAAAATGAGTCAAAATTTTGGAAATAATAAAGCCCATTATATTCGGGATGAAAAATCCAATCTTTTCTATCTATTTTTTTAGCATTCAAAAACCATTTAAATATTTTATATAAATCTTCATATTCAAGTCGCATCAATTCTAAAAGTACATTATCGCCTGCACTCCAATTAATCCCTTCAATGACTAAATACTTCCTAATCCACTTTGAAATGTCCTTTTTAAAAGTTCCTTCACCTCTATATTTCTGAGGGAAATTCATTTGTACATATATAGATTCGCACCAATCTCTCACGTAATCCGGATCAAACTTTTCAATCTGTATCATTTAATTTCCTCCAATTTTATTATAACTTGATTGCTAGCAATTTCAGTTATGAATAAATAAAATAAAATGCAATGCATCATTTAACTTTGACAAATTTCGAATAGTAGAAATTTATTGAACATTGAGTTCACTTTATAAGTTTTATCAAGAACATTATAGCATAAATAAAAATATGAAGTTAGCATTGTTGAAAGAACTGAAAATTTCCAATACTACACTCCCTTACCCCAACTCCTTGGCTATTCTGCTCTTTTCAAGTTTTCCCTTACCATAAAACAAGTGGATTCAAGCTATAAGATAGGCGTACGAGGTAGTAACTAACCCATTCGATAAGGGCAAAAAGCTGTATTAGTGTGGCTATAATAGCCACTTGGATACTCTGGGTATTCCAGACAATAAAAGGAAAGCCTGAAATAAGTAAAATAAGGTCTAGTATTCTGAAACCAACATATAGTTTGTTCACACTTCCACTTCCGAACTGGAGTTTCGAGAGTCTTCTAATCAAAATCGCCCAATAGATTGAACCTTGAAGCAATATAAATGTCAGTAAAGACAAAGGATAAAGAATAGAGATCAAATCATTCCAATCACCAAGCCGATTTTTCAAAAGGAAAAAACATAACCAAAAGGATAGGACGGCTGCAAGCTCTCCCAAGCAGAGGAATACAAACTCTTTTCTAACTTTCTCTTTTTGTATTTTATCTATCTATCATCCTATATCAGAAAAAACCATTCGAACCAGTTTATAGTTAACATTTCTCAGAATCAAGGCATTCTAAGCATCGAACAGCTCAACGACTTTAATATAAATGTAATCCTAAATCTGGAATTGCATTAAAATAAATGTTTCAGAGCTATTCTAATTCTATGATTGCCTTAAATTTTAATTTTTGAAGGATTCTAAAGCTAGAATTGCTCAAAGACAAGGAAAAAAAGCTATTCGAAACTTAGAAAAACCTTTCCTAAGTTTCATTGTCACTTGAACTAATGACACTTACAATTCTTCCGATGAGCTTTGAGTTTTTTCAGAGCCCAATCATAGTGGCTTGACGTACTACTGACAAAGTAGGAACCTAGACTTGTCCCTCCCGTCCACTTATAGATACCTTTGGTAAAGAGTTCATCATTGCTAAAAACTTCTATCAACTCTAAAACCTCCCTATGTGATTGTTCTAGGAGTCTAGTCGCTTCTTCTAAGGAGGTTTTCTGGTGCTTCTTCCAAAAAGCGATATTCATTTCTCCATAAGTTTTCCAATTATAAGGTTCAGGTAGAAAAGGCCTTTCGTGACCTTCTTGATTAGAATGTACCCAAGTCAAAAGTAACTGATGCCATTCATAAAGATGGATCAGAACATCTCTTAGATTTTTATCCCTTTTCCAGTGAGCTTCTTTTTTCTTTGGGTCTCTTGAAAAATCAAATGGAGTCTGTAGCTCATCTTCACTTAGTTGGGAGATGAAACGATTGAGCTTTTCATAGTTTTCCTTAGAGGCCAGCATTAGCTCCTCTTTTGTTTTCGGTCTAGGCACAGAGTTCTCCCTTCATATTGTTAGTTATTATTAGAAATTTTTTATCCTTTAAATCTCTATAACTTATCCTTTAATTTCTCAACAAAGAGATAGGCTGCTGGACAGGTCAAAGTATTCTTAATCGTCAAATGGTTGATTTGATGGATCTTTTTGCGATCTGTATGGGGGAACTCTCGGCAGGCCTTGGGACGAACATCATAGATGGAACAGAGATTATCTCCTCCTAGAAAGGGACAAGGCATGGATTTAAAAACCTTATCGCCATCTTCATCCACCTGCAGAAATTCTGCTTCAAAGGCCGGCAATTTCATCTTAAAATACTTAGCAATACGGGTGATGTCTGCCTCTTTAAAGTCTGGCCCTAAAGTCTTACAACAGTTAGCACAGGCAGTGCAATCAATCTCCGCAAAAACTTCTTGGTGAATCTGCTGGGCAATCTTGTCTAGATTTTTTGGCGGCTTTTTCTTTAGATTAGCTAAAACTTTACGATGTTCCTTCTGCTTTTGCAAGGCTAGCTGGTGGTAATATTCAATATCAATTTCTTTAGACATGGTTTCTCTCTTATTCTAATTACTTCCCTCTATTATACCATGCCTCTGGAGCATTGAAAAGTGGACTTTATTAGACCATACTTTTTCAACATACATCAAAAAACCTTGCAACTAAGTTGCAAGGACTTTTCGATTAATCAAAGTTAACGTATTCTTTTTGAAGTTCAAGGACTTCTTCCATTGTTGAACACTCTGTAAGGGCACGGTTAGCGTACTCTTCCATCTTAGCAGTGTCCAATTTCTTCATCAAGCTACGTGTACGAAGGACTGATGTTGCTGACATAGAGAACTCATCCAAGCCCATTCCGACAAGAAGTGGAACAGCTTTTTGGTCACCAGCCATCTCACCACACATACCAGCCCATTTACCTTCAGCGTGAGCTGCCTTGATAACGTTGTTGATCAAGCGAAGGATTGATGGGTTATATGGTTGGTAAAGGTATGAAACTTGCTCGTTCATACGGTCTGCTGCCATTGAGTATTGGATCAAGTCGTTTGTTCCAATTGACATGAAGTCTACTTCTTTTGCAAATTGGTCTGCAAGCATCGCTGCTGCAGGGATTTCAATCATGATACCAACTTGGATATCATCCGCAACTGCAACACCTTCAGCAAGAAGGTTTGCCTTTTCTTCTTCATAAACTGCTTTAGCTGCACGGAATTCTTTCAAAAGAGCAACCATTGGGAACATGATACGCAATTGACCATGAACAGAAGCACGAAGAAGAGCACGGATTTGTGTACGGAACATTGCATCTCCAGTTTCAGAAATAGAGATACGAAGGGCACGGAATCCAAGGAATGGGTTCATTTCATGTGGCATATCGAAGTAAGGAAGTTCCTTATCTCCACCAATATCCATTGTACGAACAACCACTGGTTTACCATTCATTCCCTCAAGAACAGCCTTGTATGCTTCATACTGCTCATCTTCAGTTGGGAAGTCTTGAGAATCCATGTACAAGAACTCTGTACGGTAAAGTCCAACCGCTTCTGCACCGTTGTTGTTAACACCTTCAACGTCTTTTGGAGTACCGATGTTAGCAGCCAACTCGAAGTGTTTACCGTCAGCAGTCACTGTTTGAGCATCTTTCAAAAGGGCCCATTCAGCTTTTTGTTTAGCATAAGCTTCACCAGCTGCTTTAAATTCTGCCGCTTGTTCATCTGTTGGGTTGATAATCACTTCACCAGTAATTCCGTTAACGGCAAGGATATCACCGTCTTTCACTACTTCAGTGATGTTATTTGTTCCCAATACAGCTGCAATTTCAAGTGTACGTGCCATGATAGCTGAGTGGCTTGTACGTCCACCGATATTTGTTACAAAAGCTTTTACAAAGTTTTTGTCCAATTGAGCTGTATCAGATGGTGTCAAGTCATGCGCAATCACAATTACTTCTTCATTGATAGAAGCTGGGTTTGGCAATTTCTTACCAAGAAGGTTTGCCAATACACGTTTTGTCACGTCGCGGATATCCGCTGCACGTTCTTGCATATATGGGTTGTCTTCCATGCCTTCAAAGATAGTGATGAACATGTCAGTCACTTCTTTAAGACCTGCTTCTGCATTGACTTTCTTAGCACGGATTGTTTCTTTAATCTGACCAATCAATTCTGGGTCAGCAAGAACCATCAAATGAGCGTCAAAAACTTGAGCCGCTTCTTCACCAAGCGTACCTACAGCTTTCTCACGGATAAGAGAAAGCTCGTTTTGAGAAGCTTCAAGAGCTACATCCAAACGAGCCTCTTCTGCGTTTGTATCTTCGACTGAAACAGTCTCGAATGACAAATCCGGTTGAACGAGTAGATATGCTTTTGCAACTGCAACACCGTCAGATGCTGCGATTCCTTTAAGCATTTCTGTCATTTTCCTTATGCCAATCCTTCTTTTTCCATTGTTTCTGAGATTGCAGCGATAGCGTCATCTGCATCTGCACCTTCAGCTGAGATAGTTACATCAGCACCTTGGCCAACACCAAGACTCATAACACCCATGATTGATTTAAGGTTAACTGATTTACCTTTGTACTCAAGAGTGATATCTGAAGCAAATTTGCTTGCAGTTTGTACCAACAATGTTGCTGGACGTGCGTGAATACCTGTTTCTGCCACTACGTGGAAATCTTTAGAAGCCATAGTTTGACTCTCCTTTTGTTCTTTCTTTTTTGAGTTATATGTGATAACCCTTACAATTTGGTATTATATCATCTTCTAGGATTTTTTTCAAGCATTTTATGGGATTTATTCGATTTCCTTTCAGATAACTTGCTGAAAATCTTCTATTCTAGATAACAAAACACAGGATATAGTTTTCCAAAAAACTACTTCTAGGATAATTATCACTATTTCATAAAACAAACACTACATATTGTGTTTTGCAACCTTTAGTAGAAAAATAGACCACTATATTTAGTTTCAAATCATTGACAAAAATTTATTTTCTGATATACTAAGAAAGTAATCTATTTTGAAAGAGGAGTTACACAATGGTAACCGTTTATTCTAAAAACAACTGTGTCCAATGTAAGATGACTAAACGTTTCTTGGACAGTAATAATGTCGCTTATCGTGAAATCAATCTTGATGAGCAACCTGAGTACATCGATCAAGTTAAAGAGCTCGGTTTCAGCGCAGCTCCTGTTATCCAAACACCAACTGAAGTCTTTTCAGGTTTCCAACCAGGAAAACTGAAACAATTAGCATAATCTTAGTACATCATCCAGAAGAAACTGCTTCTAGGGCTAACTTAGAAGCCTTTCTTTTGTAATTAGATAAGGGAAATTTTATGGGATTAAAACATCTTGAAGACGTGACTTACTTCCGTCTCAATAACGAAATCAACCGTCCTGTCAATGGACAAATCATGCTTCATAAAGATAAGGAAGCCTTGGATGCCTTCTTTAAAGAAAATGTAGTTCCAAACACTATGGTTTTTGATTCAATCAAGGATAAAATCAACTACCTCATTGAACACAACTACATCGAAACAGCCTTTATCAAGAAATACCGTCCAGAATTTTTGGAAGAATTGTCTCAATTTATCAAAGATCAAAATTTCCAATTCAAGTCTTTCATGGCAGCTTATAAATTTTACAATCAATATGCCTTGAAGACAAACGACGGTGAATATTATCTTGAAAGTATGGAAGACCGCGTCTTCTTTAACGCCCTTTATTTCGCTGATGGCAATGAAGCTGTTGCAATCGATATTGCCAATGAAATCATCCACCAACGCTACCAACCTGCTACTCCTTCCTTCTTGAATGCTGGACGCGCTCGTCGTGGTGAATTGGTATCATGTTTCCTGATCCAAGTAACTGATGATATGAACTCTATCGGACGTTCTATCAACTCAGCTCTTCAACTTTCACGTATCGGTGGTGGTGTGGGAATTACTCTCAGCAACCTTCGTGAAGCTGGTGCACCTATCAAAGGCTATGAAGGAGCAGCTTCTGGCGTCGTTCCAGTTATGAAGCTTTTCGAAGATAGCTTCTCTTACTCAAACCAATTGGGACAACGTCAAGGTGCCGGTGTTGTCTACCTCAACGTTTTCCACCCAGATATTATCGCCTTCCTTTCCACTAAGAAAGAAAACGCCGATGAAAAAGTTCGTGTTAAGACCCTTTCACTTGGTGTTGTGGTGCCCGATAAATTCTACGAATTAGCACGTAAAAATGAAGAAATGTACCTCTTCAGCCCTTATTCTGTAGAGCTTGAATACGGTGTGCCATTTAACTACATCGACATCACTGAAAAATACGATGAGCTAGTCGCAAATCCAAATATCCGCAAGACAAAAATCAAGGCGCGTGATTTGGAAACTGAAATCTCTAAATTGCAACAAGAATCTGGCTACCCTTATGTAGTCAACATTGATACGGCTAACCGTGCAAATCCTGTTGATGGTAAGATTATCATGAGTAACTTGTGTTCTGAAATTCTTCAAGTTCAAGAACCAAGCTTGATCAACGATGCTCAAGAATTCCTTCAAATGGGAACGGACGTTTCATGTAACCTTGGTTCAACCAACGTGGTTAACATGATGACCTCACCTGATTTTGGTCGTTCTATCCGTGCTATGGTTCGTGCCCTTACTTTCGTTACAGATAGTTCGCACATCGTAGCTGTTCCTACTATCGACCATGGAAATAGCCAAGCCCACACCTTTGGTCTCGGTGCCATGGGACTTCACAGCTACCTTGCCCAACAATTGATTGAATATGGATCGCCTGAGTCTGTTGAATTTACAAGCATCTACTTTATGCTTATGAACTACTGGACCTTGGTAGAATCAAACAATATCGCGCGTGAACGTGGTATTACCTTCCATAACTTTGAAAAATCAGACTATGCTAACGGAAGCTACTTTGACAAGTATGTAACTGGCGAGTTTGTTCCAAAATCAGACCGTGTTAAGGAACTCTTCAAAGATGTCTTTATCCCAAGTGCTGCTGATTGGGCTGAACTTCGCGACAAGGTTCAAGCAGATGGTCTTTACCACCAAAACCGCCTTGCTGTAGCGCCAAATGGTTCTATCAGTTACATCAACGACGTTTCTGCTTCTATCCATCCGATTACACAACGTATCGAAGAACGTCAAGAAAAGAAAATCGGTAAAATCTACTATCCTGCTGCTGGCTTGTCAACAGAAACCATTCCTTACTACACTTCTGCCTACGACATGGATATGCGTAAGGTGATTGATGTCTATGCTGCTGCAACTGAGCACGTGGACCAAGGACTATCACTCACCCTCTTCATGCGTAGTGACATTCCAAAAGGTCTTTACGAATGGAAGAAAGAAAACAAACAAACGACACGTGACTTGTCAATCCTTCGTAACTATGCCTTTAACAAGGGTATCAAGTCTATCTACTACGTCCGTACCTTTACAGATGATGGTGGAGAAGTCGGTGCCAACCAATGTGAAAGCTGTGTGATTTAATCTTTCCTTGAGAAAACTACTTTTTCTCAGATAAGTGATTCATTCACCCTGCTAAACTAGAATAAGCATCTATACTATGAAAAACTAAAAAGTCGGTCCTCCGACTTTTTGTGCGATACTCCTCTAGAATTATGATAAAATAGAAATAATTGTGAGTTCGCAATACTAAACACAGAAAGAGATTTCAAATGGAAACTTACTACAAAGCCATTAACTGGAATGCCATCGAAGATGTCATCGACAAATCAACTTGGGAAAAACTGACGGAGCAATTCTGGCTTGATACACGTATTCCCTTGTCAAATGACCTAGACGACTGGAGAAAACTATCAAACAAGGAAAAAGACTTAGTTGGAAAAGTCTTTGGTGGTTTAACCCTTCTCGACACTATGCAATCTGAAACTGGGGTTCAAGCCCTTCGCGCAGACATCCGTACACCCCATGAGGAAGCTGTTTTCAATAACATCCAATTTATGGAATCTGTCCACGCTAAATCTTACTCATCAATCTTTTCTACCTTGAATACTAAGGCTGAAATTGAAGAAATTTTCGAATGGACCAATACCAATCCTTACCTACAAAAGAAGGCTGAGATTGTCAACGAAATCTACCTAAACGGTACCCCACTTGAAAAGAAAGTTGCCAGCGTCTTCCTCGAAACCTTCCTCTTCTACTCTGGTTTCTTTACTCCCCTCTACTATCTCGGCAACAACAAACTAGCCAACGTTGCGGAAATCATTAAATTGATTATTCGTGATGAATCTGTTCACGGAACCTACATTGGATATAAATTCCAGCTCGGTTTCAATGAATTACCTGAAGATGAGCAAGAAAAACTCAAAGAATGGATGTACGATCTGCTCTATACTCTTTACGAGAATGAAGAAGGTTATACAGAGAGCCTCTATGACGGTGTTGGTTGGACGGAAGAAGTCAAAACCTTCCTTCGCTACAATGCTAACAAGGCACTCATGAACCTGGGACAAGATCCACTTTTCCCAGACTCAGCAGATGATGTCAATCCAATCGTCATGAACGGTATTTCAACAGGAACATCTAACCACGACTTCTTCTCTCAAGTCGGAAATGGTTACCTACTTGGTGAAGTTGAAGCCATGCAAGACGATGATTACAACTACGGTTTAGACTAATGTTATCTATTTTATAAGCAATAACAAATATCATGGTTTGTTTAAAACAACCATGATATTTTTGTTTTTGTTTTCTTTTGTTTTTTTCTATTTGATTGATTGAGTGTTTTGTGGTAAGATAATAATAGTAGAAATCGAGGTGAAAAGGATGCTGAAACAAGAAAAATTAGATAGTATTCTAGAAACAGTGAACACCAAAGGAACTATCACTGTAAAAGAAATTATGACTCGCTTGGATGTATCAGATATGACTGCTAGACGCTACTTGCAAGAGTTGGCAGACAAGGATCTACTTGTTCGGGTTCACGGTGGAGCTGAGAAAATTCGCACAGGTTCTATTTTAAACAATGAACGTTCCAATATTGAAAAACAAAGCTTACAGATTGCAGAAAAACAAGAAATCAGCCGTTTTGCAGGCCATTTAATTGATGAGGGTGAAACCATTTTTATTGGTCCAGGGACAACCTTGGAATCTTTTGCCCGTGAACTTCCAATTGATAATATTCGTGTTGTAACAAACAGTTTACCAGTCTTTCTCATCTTAAACGAACGAAAACTAACAGATTTGATTTTAATAGGTGGAAACTATCGCTCTATCACTGGAGCCTTTGTCGGAACACTAACCTTGCAAAACTTGGCCAATTTGCAATTTTCTAAAGCCTTCGTTAGCTGTAATGGTATTCAGGACAATGCGATTGCGACCTTTAGTGAAGAGGAAGGTGAATCTCAACGCATAGCCCTCAATAATTCCAATAAAAAATACTTACTAGCTGACCATAGTAAGTTCAATAAATTTGATTTCTATACCTTCTACAATATCTCTGATATTGATACCATCGTTTCAGATTCTAAACTGAGCAAAGAAACGTTTGAACAACTTTCAAAACAAACAAAAATTATTCTTTCTAAACCATAAGACTGAGGATTGATAAAATATAAAATGCGTCATATCAAGAAAATAAAAATCTTGATATGACGCATTTTTTGATGAAGATTTTTACAAAGAGTTTCCTAGATTCTTTATGATTGTTGAAACGGCATAAAATCTGAATCAAAGGAGATATTATCCCGTTCTTCAGGACTGATAAAATTTAAAAAGATATTTTTAAATTCTTCCAGCTCATAGTCTGAATGGCAAATCCATTCTTTACCGGTAGAGACATACCATTTCCCAAGATTTTTCAGCTCCTCATTAGTCAAACAAGGTATTTGAGAACATTTTTCGAAATTTATAATATAAACTTTTTCATAAATAGATTGGATAAAATCTTTGAACATCTTTTTGCCTCACTAAAATTCTATATCTAATTAGTAATTCTACTACTCAATCACTTGAGTTTCTGCTACTTTCTTGTACCAGTGAGCTGATTTCTTAGGATAACGTTCTTGTGTTTCAAAGTCTACATAAAAGAGACCGTAGCGTTTTTCATAACCGTTTGACCATGAGAAGACATCCATTAATGACCAAATGAAGTAACCTTTTACATTCGCTCCATCTGCAATAGCATCAGACAAGACTTCCAAGTGTTGTTTCACGTAATCAATACGGCCATCATCGTAAACAGTGTTATCGACGAACTCATCTTTATAACCAAGTCCATTTTCAGTGATGTAAATCTTCTTGTAGTTAGGATAATCTTTCTTCACTCGCATGATTTGATCATACAAACCTTGAGGGTAGATAATCCAATCCCAATCCGTACGTGGTACATAGTCAGAAGCTACACGACGACCAACACCTTTAATTTGGTATTTAGAGCTTCCTTTTTCACCCTTACCATTATGGATGATTTCAGTTTCTCCATCAAAGGCTTCCATCCAGTCACTCATATAGTAGTTGATTCCTAGAAAATCATTCAAGTCTTTTGCAGCTTCTAATGCTGTAAAATCTTCTTCACGAAGATCCAAGCTACCACCATTGGCAGCTAAGATAGCCTCTACCCCTGCCAGGGTCTTTTCAGAGTAGTGACCCAGATAAGTTGCATCCAAGATAAATTTATTGTGAATAATATCTTCCAACTCAGCAGCGCGAACATCTGCTGGATTTTCAGGATCTAGAGGATATTTAGTAGGCAGGGCATGAACAACACCAATTTCACCTTTATAACCTTTTTCTTTATATAGCTTTACAGCACGTGCATGAGATACCATCATATTGTGGTGCGATTGGAATACTTTGGCAAGGTCGTACTGAATACCTGGAGGGAATTTCCCAACTAAGTATTGACCATCACCGATTGGCCCAATTTCATTAAAGGTTGTCCAATAGTTTACTTCTGGGAATTCTTCAAAACAGAGGGCAGCGTAGTCTACAAAGTGTTCGATATTTTCACGGTTTAAGAAGTCTCCATTTGAATGTAGAGCTTCTGGCGTATCAAAGTGATGAAGAGTTACAAAAGGCTCAACGTGACGTTTGTGACACTCTGCAAATAGATTATGATAAAACTCGACCCCTTTAGCATTTACTTGGCCGTAACCAGTCGGGAAAATACGTGACCAAGCAATAGAAATTCGAATACCATTGACACCATACTCTTCTGCTAGCTTGAGGTCAACTGGATATCGATTGTAAAAATCACTGGCTGGCTCTGCAGTGTACCAGTAGTTATCTTCAAGATATTTATCCCACGCTACTGGTCCTTTACCATCAGTATGCGTAGCGCCTTCTGCTTGATAGGCAGCTGTTGCGCCACCGAAAATAAAGTCTTTTGGTAATGTTTTTGTCATTTTTTTCACCTATTTCTTGATTTAAATAAAGTAAAAGTGAGAGGAGAGGAGTCAGTGAGCCATCCTTCTCCATCTCACTTCTTGTACCAAGTCACCGAATTAACAAGGCGATTAGGAAATTCGCCATAGCGATTTCCGTAATGAGAGGAGACTGTTTCACAGTCCCTAGCCTTAATCGAATTGAGCTTGTACAAATGCTAGAGCACCTTTTCCATCACGAGTTAATTTGATGTATTGAGCGCCTTCTGTTTTCGCAAGTTTAATACCGAGTTTATCGGTTTCTGCTTTCATGTCTTCAAAGTTTGAAGCAACTTGAGGAGCAAGGATAACAAGATCAAACTCTGGCAACATTTCACGGTGAGCACCATAACCACCTGCTGCTGCTTTCACAGGAACATTGTACTCTGCTGCTGCCTTATTCAAAGCATTTGCAAGAAGTCCACTTGTCCCTCCACCTGCACAGAGAACGAGGACATTTGTTTCTTCAGTGATGGTATTTTGTGCTGCTTCTACACCCGCTTTCTCAAGAATAGCATCCGCTTTTGCAGTGTTGAAGTTTGCAGCAACTTTTTCTTTCAATTCATCATTAGATTTACCTGAACGCTCTTCTTCAAGAATTTGTTCATCATAGACTTTAAGGAATGGATAGTAAATGACTACGTCAACCACGATTAAAAGAGCAGCAAGAATGAATGATAGAACTTGGAAGTTCGTACCAAGAACTAGACCTAGTGGAGCTGGAGTTGTCCATGGTAGATTAGCAGTAAATGAGTTCATTCCAAGTGTTTCAATAAAGAATTTGAATATCCAAACGTTTGCGATTGGAGCAAAGATAAATGGAATGAAGAAGATTGGGTTTAATACAAGTGGTGCACCAAACAAGATTGGTTCATTTACACCAAAGAATGTTGGAACTACTGAAGCACGACCGATTGCACGGTTACGTTTAGATTTTGTTAACCACATGAACATGAATGGAACAACCAGTGTCGCACCAGTACCACCCATGGTAACGATAAACATTTGTGTACCAGAAGTAAGAATCTTGTCAGCGTGCATACCTTGTTGGAGAAGGTTCAAGTTGACTTCGGCATTGGCATAGGTAATTGCTGCGATAGCAGGCTCAACAATAGATGGACCGTGAATCCCAACAAACCAGAAGAAGGCAAAGGCACCAAAGATAATGGTAATACCAAGATAGCCATCAGCTGCAGAGAATAATGGTGCAAAGAATTTACCGATTGATTCAGCTACGCTTGCACCAACAAAATGACGAGCTAGTAAATCAAGAGCATAAAGAGAAACCACTGAGAGAGTGAATGGAATCACATCTTTAAAGACTTGTGAGATATTTGGTGGAACTTCGTCAGGCATACGAATAGTGACGTTGTTCTTAACACAAACCTTATAGATGGCTACAGTAACAAAGGCAGCAAGGAAGGCTGAAAGCAAACCTTTTGTCCCCAAGAATCCAGTAGCTAGGCCATTTTCGATAGGATCAGCTGCCAACATCAACAAACCAACAATTGCTGCCAACAATGTTGACATATAGTTGATTTGATTGGTTTTCTCCATGCTACGGTTTACTGAGTCGGTCAATGACTTAGCTGTTGTACCAGCTACCAAGAGAGCTAGAATCCCCATTGAATAGCTATAAGGTTTCATGAGGAGATTAACAACATCATCAGACCATTTAAAGCCCCATGAGTTGGGTACAAAAGCAATCAAGATAAAGATACTTGAGAAGAGAATAACAGGCATACCTGCAATGAAACCATCACGAATAGCACGAAGATAGATATTACGAGATAATTTCTCAAAGAAAGGTTTTCCTTTCTCAATAAATGCAATTAATTTATTCATTATTTAACTCCTCTCTTGTACAGTTCAATTAAATGGTGCATCAAATCTTTTAACAAAATAGTTGTCATCAAGTGATCTTGACCGTGCATCATGGTCACACTATACGCTAAGTCCTCACCAGAAGCTTCCTTAGTCAATAGACTTGTTTGCGCGTGGTGAGCCTCTGCAATACAGCTACCAGCTTCCTCTACCAGAGCGTCCGCTTTTTCAAAATCACCAGCTTCAGCAGCCTTCAAGGCTTCCAATAGTTTTGAACGAGCATCGCCAGCATAGGCTACGATTTCAAAACCTAACAATGTTACTTCTTCTCTATTCATGATAGAATTCTCCTTATATATTTTTAATTAAATTTTTATGACAATAAACGTTGGATATGTAGAACTAGATAAACTCGTTCACTTTTATACAAATCAAGACCCGTATGTTGTGTAATCACATCATAGATTTTGGAACCAATCTCGAAGGCTTTTGGATAGGATTGTTTAATATGATCTTCCATATCCAGAAGTGATTGGTTATCATCTCTAGACCTGTCTAAATAATCCAAGAAATAATTCAAATGAATCATAAAGCGATCATAGAAATGGTTATTCTCCTTGGTTCGTTGAATTGCATAATCCGTTAAAACTTCTTCAACATTCCTGAGAATTTCTTTCCTCTTATCAATCGACTCCACAAGTTCCACTTCATTTTCACCTTCGGCATTAATGAAATGATAAGCAATCCGAATAATTTCGTCCTCAGGAAAATGATCTGCTAGCTTCTGGCGGTAAATTTCAAATGCTTCATTTGCGATTTGAAAAGCGACAGGATACTTAGTGGAAATATCTGGCAGATTACTATCCTTGTACCTTCCTTGTGCTAGAGCTTGGTAAGAACAGTAAATATGATCTGTCAAGGTTACGTAGAGATACTCTTGAATCGGATAATGATATTTCTTTGATAGCTTATCAATGATTTCATAAGTCACCGTAATAAAATCAAGCGGAACATCTTTGAGGAGAGCCATAAAGTTTTCTCTGGACTCTTCGGTCTTCATCCGAAAGATTTTCTCAACCTGCTGTTCAGAAATCAAATCTCCCTTCTTCTTTCCAAATGCAATCCCCTTACCAATTACAATCACTTCTTCTCCTTTATCATTCCTGACAAGCGAAACATTATGATTTATTGGATTTAGAATTCGATACATGTCAACCTCCTTTTATATCTTAAAGGTATATGAGTACAAAAAATGACCACAAATGAACTAGAAAATCAGCCGATTTCTAATTCACCTGTGATCATGCCTAATACTACTTAGTAACACTCACCTTGTATTAACTTGTGATTTAAGTATAGCACAAGTAAGTTGTTTTGTAAACCTTTACATAAAACTTTTTTTAAAATTTTTTTAGATTCATGTTCCTAACCTAGGAGGACTTGCTTACACGCGTTCTTTCCATGAAGTCGCTGTTGTTTGAAGAACTTTATTCAATTCGTCAATGTTTTCAAAACCAGTTGTGCGAAGCCATTCACGAGCTGCTGCTTCACCATCTTTGATGTAAGCTTCAACTGATCCAGCCCATGTTGCACGGCCACAAAGAACACCATTGAAGTTTGCACCTGATTCATGAGCAAATACAAGAGTATCTTGGAAAAGTTTAGCTGATACACCAGCACTCAAGTAGATGTATGGCAAGTTAGTTGCTTCATCTTGAGCTTTGAAGAATGCTGCTGCTTCTTCACGTGTATAAACTACTTCACCTTCAGCGAAGCCTTCAACATATTTAATGTTAACAGGAACTTCTACTTTCAAGACATCAATGTTGAAACGTGGGTCTGAGAAGACTTTCATAGCACCAATAACTTTGTGTGGTTTTACTTTCGCGTATTCTACAGAACCTGCGTCAGCAATTTTTTCATCATAAGCAAGGATTTCAAGGAAGAATGGGATATCTTCAGCCACACATTCAGAACCGATACGTTCGATATAGGCTTGTTTTTCTTGGTTGAGTTCGTCTGAGCTATCTACATCATAGTAAAGCAAGAATTTAACTGCATCTGCACCTTCTTCTTTGATACGTTTTGCAGACCAAACATCCAAGCAGTCTGGCAAGCGTTTTGTACTTGTTGTGTCGTAACCTGTTTTTTCATAAGCAAGGAGAAGACCTGCTTTTGGATCAAGAGCTTTAGTCGCTGGAAGTCCATACTCAGGGTCAAGAAGCATAGATGAAGCGTATTTTGTCAATTCATCTGCTACTAAGACTTTCAGTTCTTCCATTTGAGCTACTGTTGGCTCTTCTGTTTGGTGTTGAGCCATGAGGCGTTTCAAAGCACCACGTTGGTCAAATGCAAGAGCTGAGATGATACCATTTTCATCAGAAAGTTTTTCTAAGCGTGCACGTTTTTGTTCTGTTAAAACCATTTTATACCTCTTTTACTATTAATTGATCATATAGAGCTTGATAGTTGGCCATGTTGACATGACCAGTCATTTTTTCTTGAGCATTGAGCATACCAAGGACATTTGCCTTGATGAGTAATTCTGAATCCGATTCTTTATGAAGTAGCCCTGAAGAAATCCCTGCCACAGTAGAATCTCCAGATCCGACAGGGTTGACTACCTGAATTCTAGGAATATCTACCTTGTAGAAAATATCACCATGTTTGGCAAAGGCACCGTTGGCACCAAGTGAAACGATAATCCATTCAATACCTGCAAATAAAGGTTCTTGAAGGACTTCTTTTAATTCATCCAAATCCTCAGAAACTTCTCTTCCAAGAAGCTGAGACAGTTCCTCATTATTTGGTTTGATGACTGTTGGTTTATGTGGTGATTCAAGAACCGCCTGAAGTGCTGCACCAGAGCAGTCCAAGACAACAGGCTTGCCAGCTTGATTAGCAAGTTCTACCAAGCTCGCATAGTAATCAACTGGAAGGCCAGCTGGCAGACTACCTGAGATGGCTACTACTTCAACTGAACCCAAGAGTTTTTTGAAATGTTCCAAAAAGTCTTGACCTTCCTGTTCCAATACTTCAGGTCCTTTTTCAAGAACTTCTGTTTGGTTGTCTCCGTGTAAAATAGCGATACAGTTACGAGTTTCTCCCTGAATAGAGAAGAAATCTTTCTTAACTTGATCATCGATATTTTCAACCAAAAACTCACCAAGTTTGCCACCCACTAAACCAGTAGCAAGAACAGAATCACCAAATTCTGAAAGTACTCGGGTAACATTGAGTCCCTTACCACCAGCCGTTTTGGTTACATCCACCACACGATTGACAGTATCAATCTTCAACTCATCCAAGGGATAGGAAATATCAATGGATGGGTTCATTGTGACTGTTAAAATCATAGGTCACCTCTTAGTCGTGGTATTCTCCGCGATCCCATTTTTCAAGGAATTCAGTGAAGAAGTTTACGTCTGTTTGTTGAGCATTGTGACTTTCAACGTGTTCAATTTTCGCAATCAATTTCTTGTTTTCTTCAGATGGTTTGTATTCAGCATGGATGAAAGCTTCGATGATGTCACACATGAGCAATTCTCCAGTAATCTTACCACCAAAACCGATAACGTTGGCGTTCAATTGTTCTTTAGCATAAAGGGCTGTTGTCATATCACGAACCAAGGCAGAACGGACACCTGGAACTTTGTTTACAGCGTTGTTGATACCAACACCAGTACCACAGATACATACTCCAAGATCAGCTTGACCACTAGTTACAGCTTCCCCTACTTTTTTACCAAAGATTGGGTAGTGAGTACGTGTATGGTCATATGTACCAAAGTCAATAACTTCATATCCTTTTGATTTCAAAAATTCTGAAACCGCCATTTTTTCATCTGTTACGATGTGGTCACATCCAATTGCAATTCTCATTAGTTATTCCCTCCGATTAATTATATAAATCTAATATCATTTATCCTTACTCAAGAAAAATCAAGATTAGCTTAGGAAGCGAGCTGCGAGCATAACTGAGGTTAGCTAAAGTGAGCTGACGACAGATTATCTTGATTTTTGAAGAGTATTAGCACATTTTGTTCAACATATCGACCCTGATTTGATGACGACCACCGTCGTATTTACCGTTAACAAATCCTTTAGCGATGTTTTTAGCCAATTCATCACCAACAAGTTGTGCACCCATAGTGATCATACGTGAGTTGTTGTGGCCACGAGTCATATAAGCTGAACGTTCGTCAGATACTTCTGCAGCAACCATTCCTTTGATCTTAGTTGCGACCATAAATGGACCAGCTCCATAAGCATCAATCACGATACCAAGGTTTTGTTCTTCTTTGTTTACTTCTGCAGCAACAGCAAGAGTCACATCAACAAAGTCTTGACCTTCAGCTGTAACATCCACAACATGGAAGTTTTCTTTTTCCAAGAAGTCTTTCACAACTTCTTTCAATCTCAAACCTGCAGCATCTGCACCAATAACAATAGACATATTGTATACTCCTTTTATTTTTCTAGGCTAGTAAAAACTTTTATGGTTAGCAGTTTACCTACAAAAAGTTTTCTAGCAGTTTATTGACAAATTGGATTGAATGAGATGAATGACACCTTATTCAAGTTTAGGAAATCAGTTTCCTAGAAATAATCTTTCTCCACGAAAGAGAATATAACAAGTGATTATTTGTTTGTTACAAACATTGCTTGTTTCTTACAAACATAATATACTCCTATTTTCGGAAAAAGTCAACAGCTAGTGTTTGTTTTTGTGTTTTTTTAACTAAAAAATTTCGATATCAAAACCAATTTGATCCACTTGACTAGGTTCTAGGAGACGAACATTCTTCTTATCTTCTAGACGATCTCCTTCTTCAAGGGATGTTGACAAGCCAGACCATGGTTCAAAAGCAATGAAAGGTCCTTTATTCAAAGTTGACCATATAATGAGGTTTGGAAATTCTGCAAAGTGCACTTTCAATCCCTTATCATGTTTACGAGAACGAAGGGCAATTGTTCTAGATTGCAATTCATCTAAGGTGACTGCATCTGTACTGAAAAGATCATAGCTGAGGTCTAATTCTTTTTGACCCTCTAGCCATGGACTTCTATCTTGAAAATCAAGCATACCGGTTTCTGGGAAAGGACGTGGAACAGAGCAAGTCTCTTCTTTCTCAAACTCTAAATAGTAATCTTCATAGACCTCATCATCCAGTAGAGGACAATTAAATCCTGGATGTCCACCAATAAAGTAAGGCATGACCTTGCTAGTTTCTTTATTGAAAATCTTGTATTGAGTTCGTACTGTCTTGCCAGTAAGCCTATAGGTGATTTCTAGGCGGAAATGATAAGGGTAGTTCTGATAGCTATTCTCATCGTCTTCAATTGCAAAAGTTACACTATTATCTGTCTGTTCAACTAATTCAAATTCTTTCTTGCGAACCAAACCATGACGAGGAATCTTTCCTTTACTTTCTTGTCCCTTCTCATCTATATAAAATGCTGTATCCTCTCTTAATGAACCACAAATGGGAAAGAGAACAGGAGCTTGTCCACTCCAATAAGTAGCATCCCCTTGCCACAAATACTCAAGTCCCTCAGCATCTTTTATAGAAGAAAGAGTCCCACCAAAACTGTTAAATTGAACACTTAATTGTTCTGATTTTAATTCAATCACTGTTATTTACCTCCGAGATTTTATACTTAAGAAAAAGCTAGGCTGTCACTCCCAATTAGGAAATTGACAACCTAGCTTTTACAATTTACATTTTATAGGAGCGCATTATTTTGCTTTTGCTGCGTACTCTTCGTTACGTTTGATCATTTGTTTTCTGTACCAAGCAAAGATACCGATATAGAATACAAGGAAGACTACAGCACCAAGGATTGCTTTGATATCACCAGTTGTAGTGTTACCAATTGTCCAACCAAGAAGTTTTTCGATTGGTCCTTCAAGAGTTGAGTGAGTAATCAATTGAGTTTCACTCACACCTGCTGGGAAGGCACCTACACCTTTAGCAAGTTCTGTTGCAAATGGTGCGATAAGTGTACCTGAAAGAAGGAAGAGTGGCAACAAGAGTGTTCCGAAAATAATCATACGGAGCAATTTACCACGTGTTACAACCAAGAGAGCTGGAGTAACACCCATTGCGATGATACCTGCAAGTGGCAAGATACCATTTCCAACTTTTGAAAGAAGCACAGCTTCAATCAACATGATTGGTGCAAGTACGTTAGCACAAGCCCAGATTTCAGCACGACCAGCGATGAATGGCCAGTCAAGACCGATGTTGAATTTACGTCCTTGAAGACGTTTAGTAGCAACGTTTGTAATACCTTGTGATAGTGGTTCTACGGCTGCGATGAACCATGAACCGATAAGTGAGAAGAGTTCCAAAGATACACCGGCAGTCAAACCAAGAGACAACCATCCTCTGATAACAAGACGCCATTTATCTGCATCTGCAACCCCTTCAATTGGATGTGGAGTTCCCATAATACCGATAACAATACCAAGAATGAAACCGATAAAGAATTTAGATCCCCAGAAACCGATTTTTTTGTTCAATTTAGCAGCATCAAAGTCATATTTATCAAGACCTGGGAAGAATTTTTCAAAAATCTTATCCAAAACCATGATAACTGGGTTCATCATGTAGTTCATGTGAGTTGATGTCATTGGTGATGAACTTGGTGCGTTAAGAAGGTCATCAAATGTAGGTTTCATCAAGTCAGAGTTGATAATTTTCAACACACCAACAAGTACGATAGCTGCTGTAGCAATCAAGAGTGAAACCCCTTGGCTCACACCGTTGTTGTCTGCATACCATTTAATCAAAAGACCTGTGATAGACAAGTGCCAGATATCGAAGATATCGACGTCAAGTGTATCAGTTTTCTTCATAGCAAGCATTACTACGTTGACAATCAACATGATAAGCAAGAAGTAAAGTGTCCAAGCAGATCCCCAAGTGATTGTTGCAAGTGGTGCCCAACCAACGTCAGTGATACTCAATTGGATACCAGTATTTTCAACGAATTTTGCAAGTGATGCTGAGAAAGCACCATTTAGCATACCGATGATAGCACCGATACCAGTAAGAGCGATGGCAAGTTTGATACCACCTTCAAGCGCTTTGGAGAATTTCACTCCAAAAAGTAAAGCCAATACTGTCAAAATGATCAGCATGATGACAGGTCCACCCATATCTAAGATAGGTGTGAAAAATTCTTTGATTAGGCCAAAGATTGCATCCATAACAGTTCCTCCCTTTTTATGTTATATGAATGTTAACAAATTAGAATTAGCTTAATCCGTGTTCTTTAATAGCTGCTTCAATATTGTCAAATACTGGAGCACTCATTGCTGGGATACGGAATAAGATTGGTCCAGCTTCGATAACTGGAATACCTGGGTCAAAACCAAGGTCTGTAGCAGCAATTGGTGTGAAGATGTCATAACCTTTGATAAGGTCTTCGTTAACGTCTTTTACCATAACTGCATCACAGTGAACATCGAAACCGCGGTTTGAAAGTTCTTCTTCAAGAGCACTTTTAATTTGGTGGCTTGAGTTAACACCTGCACCGCAGGCAGCAAGAATTTTAATCATATGGATTTCCTCCGATTTTATATTTTTAATAGACAAGATTATGCAGTTGCTTCAACGATATAAGCATAGAGGGCTTCAGGATCAGAAATTTTTGATAGGTCTTCAAGATGACCATTTCCAGTAAAGAAGTCCATCAACTGAGCAAGAATGTTTGTTTGACTCGAACTTGAGTTATTAATGATAAAGAAGAGCAAGGATACTTCTACTTCCTTATCTGGTGCAATCATATTGTGGAAGGTCACAGGTTTATCTAATCGAACGACCACAACTTTTTCGGCTAGATTATGAACAATATCTGTGTGAGGAATAGCTACATTTGGCAAATCCTTACCCAAAAATTCCATATCTAGGCCAGTTGGAAATGACTTTTCACGCGTGATCAAGGCTTCACGATAGGTTGGAGTCACGATTTCTCGTTCTTCCAATAAAGTTGCAACCTGATCAAAGAGATGTTCTTGATTATCCGCTTCTAAGCAAAACACAAGGTTTTTGTCAAAGAAATGATCTAATCCCATAAGGTTTTCCCTTCTTTCCATTAACTTTATGCTATAAGTATAACACTATATGAAATCGTTGTCAATATTTTTCTGTTGTTTTTTGTCTCTTTTTTTATATTTTTGTTGTTTTTATAGTTTCTTGTTAAAAAACAAACACGCAAACAAACATTTCAAACAATTTTTCTGTTCTAGAAATAAAAAAAGCAGACCATTTAAGCCTGCTTTACGATTGATTCTTATATAAATTTCCTATGAAGAAGGAAAAGCAATTATGATAACTTATTCTTCATCCATGCTCAAGACGCTAAGGAAGGCTTCTTGTGGAACTTCTACTGATCCGATAGCTTTCATGCGCTTCTTACCAGCTTTTTGTTTTTCAAGGAGTTTGCGTTTACGTGAAACGTCACCACCGTAACACTTAGCAAGTACGTTCTTACGAAGGGCCTTGATATCAGTACGAGCCACAATTTTGTGTCCAATAGCTGCTTGGATTGGAACCTCAAATTGTTGACGAGGGATGATCTTCTTGAGCTTATCAACGATGAGTTTCCCACGTTCATAAGCAAAATCCTTGTGAACGATAAAGCTGAGGGCATCCACCTTGTCTCCATTGAGAAGGATATCCATTTTCACTAGCTTAGATGGGCGGTACTCTGACAATTCATAGTCAAAGCTTGCATAACCGCGAGTTGAAGACTTAAGCTTATCAAAGAAGTCAAAGACGATTTCAGCAAGTGGAATTTGATAGATAACATTGACACGGTTATCATCGATATAATCCATAGTCACAAAGTCCCCACGCTTACGCTGAGCTAATTCCATGACTGCTCCAACAAACTCTTGCGGCACCATGATTTGCGCCTTAACATAAGGCTCTTCAATGGTCGCAATCTTGGTAGGATCTGGGAACTCAGATGGGTTAGACACATCCATAGACTCGCCGTCGGTCAAGTTGACCTTATAGATAACAGATGGAGCTGTCATAATGAGGTCGATGTTAAACTCACGTTCCAAACGTTCTTGGATAACATCCATATGGAGAAGTCCAAGGAAACCACAACGGAAACCAAAACCAAGTGCCTGAGATGTTTCTGGTTCAAATTGGAGACTAGCATCATTCAGTTGCAATTTTTCAAGCGCTTCACGTAGGTCATTGTACTTGTTTGATTCAATTGGATAGAGACCCGCAAAGACCATAGGATTCATCTGTTTGTAACCATGTAATGGCTCTGCTGCAGGATTGGTTGCCAAGGTAACGGTATCACCCACACGAGTGTCCTGAACCGTCTTGATAGAAGCTGCAATATAACCAACGTCCCCAGTCGCAAGGAAATCACGACCAACTGCTTTCGGTGTGAAAATTCCGACCTCGGTCACATCAAAGGTCTTGCCATTGCTCATGAGCTGAATCTTATCGCCAGGTTTAACTACCCCATCCATAACACGAACCTGGAGAATAACCCCGCGGTAGGCATCATAGACCGAGTCGAAAATCAATGCCTTAAGTGGTGCAGTCACATCGCCCGTTGGGGCTGGCACTTTCTCTACGATTTGTTCGAGTATTTCTCCAATACCAATACCAGCTTTAGCTGAAGCTAAGACTGCTTCGCTGGCGTCTAGTCCGATGACATCCTCAATCTCTGTACGAACACGCTCTGGATCAGCTGCTGGTAGATCAATCTTGTTAATGACTGGCAGAATTTCCAAATCATTGTCCAAGGCTAGATAAACGTTGGCAAGGGTTTGAGCCTCAATCCCTTGAGCGGCATCGACCACCAAAATAGCTCCTTCACAGGCAGCTAGCGAACGTGAAACTTCATAGGTAAAGTCAACGTGCCCTGGTGTGTCTATCAAGTGGAAAATATAAGTTTCCCCATCTTTTGCAGTGTAATTCAGCTCAATGGCATTCAATTTAATGGTAATCCCACGTTCCCGTTCTAGATCCATGCTATCCAAAAGCTGGGCCTGCATTTCACGACTTGAAACTGTCTCTGTTTTTTCCAAAATGCGGTCTGCAAGAGTCGATTTCCCGTGGTCAATATGGGCGATAATAGAGAAGTTACGGATCTTCTCCTGTCGTTTTTTCAATTCTTCTAAGTTCATGATTCTCTTCCTTTCAGGGTATCTATTTATTATAAATTGTTTTTGACATTTTGACAAGACCATACCCTGCTAGGAGTACTAATCTTCAGCGACAAAGCCGTCATTTTCAATAAAGTGATGTTCTGTCATTCCTTGGTCAGTAAAGACAATCCCGTGAAGGACACCACCATAGACAGCTCCTCCGTCCATCCCAATCTTACCATCTTCTGTAGTCCAAAGCTCAGCTGTACCTCGTTCTTGCTTTAACAAACCATAAACCGGTGTGTGACCAAAGACAATGGTTTTCCCAGTATGATTTTCTGCTTCGTGGAATGGTTTTCTAAGCCAGACTTTTTTATAATCTGTGGTTTCATGCCAATCATCCAAGGTTAAATCAATACCTGCATGAACAAAGATATACTTGTCTGTCTCTACTACAAATGGCATTTGACGAATAAATTCGACCAAATCTGCCGCTTCAGTAGCAACACGCTGGGCATCTTCTACTCCATCAACTGGGGCATCCAAGGGACGACCTAGGATAGAGTTAATAGTTGTATCTCCACCATTACGACGATAGTGGTCATAACTTTCTTCTGGGTTATCGAGCCAAGTCAGAAACATATACTCGTGGTTTCCTGACAAACAGATCGCCCCTTGATTGTCCACTAAGTCCTTAACCATTTCTAGAACACGGCGACTATCTTCACCGCGGTCAATCAAATCCCCTAGAAAGAGCAACTGGGTCTGACCATCCCATGTTTTGAGAAGGTCTTCCAGCATCCCAGCTTTTCCGTGAACATCTCCAATCACATAATAGTCTGTCATCTTATTTCTCCCTGTTTCTCAACAATTCCCTAGCTTGCGTCAGGGCTGCTTGCGTCACATCATCACCTGCCAACATCTTAGCAACTTCCTCCACTCGCTCTTCAATCGTCAAGAGACGAACAGTCGAAACTGTTGAATGGTCATTGCTAATCTTCTCAATAAAGAATTGATAATCCGCAATCGCAATCACTTGTGGCAAATGGGAAATAGCCAGAACCTGACCATGCTGGCCAATTTTATGAATCTTCTGTGCAATAGCCTGAGCTACACGACCTGAAACTCCCGTATCCACCTCATCAAAGACAATACTTGTCTTGCCTTCTTTACGAGAAAAGGCAGACTTGATAGCTAGCATGAGACGAGATAATTCCCCACCGGACGCAACCTTGGCCAAGGGTTTAAAGTCTTCGCCAGGGTTGGTTGAAATGTAAAATTCGACCGTTTCATTTCCCTCACGGCTGAATTTACCCTTGCTAAAACGAACTTGAAACTGGGCTTTTTCCATATAGAGGTCTTGCAGTTCTTGTTTAATCTCTGCTTCGAGCTGCTGAGCCAAGTCATGACGGGCAGATGCAAGCTGACCTGCCAAGTCGACAAGATTAACTTCCAATTTCTTAAGCTCTGCTTCCATGTCCTCAGACGAAAGATTATTACCTGTCAAGAGATTATATTCTTCCGTAATCTTGGCGAAATAAAGCAAGACATCGTCTACAGTCCCACCATATTTACGAGTAATGGTATGAAGGAGGTCCAAACGATTCTCAACCTGCATGAGGCGATTGCCATCAAAATCAAGGTCCTCAATGATTGCCTCTAAACGTTTGCTAATATCTTCTAAAACATAGTAGGTCTCAGACAGAGAGCTTGAAATTTCACGGTATTCAGGGTCGTACTCTTCGACACTTTCCATGTCATTCATGGCTGAACGAACATTGGCCAGACTTGAAAAATCTTCATTGTCCAACATACTATAGGCATTGGTCAGCGTATCCGCAATGTTTTTATGGTTGAGGAGCTTCTCTCGCTCTTGGTTTAGAGCCAGGTCTTCTCCAGCCTGCAAATTTGCTGCCTCAATCTCTGCCATTTGAAATTCCAACATTTCAATACGTGCCTTGTGTTCCTGTTGGTTTTTCTTGACTTCCAGAACCTGCTTACGCATTTTACGGTAGGCATCAAAACTCGTTTGATAGGTTTCTTTCAAGGCCCAAAAGGCTGTATCACCAAATTCATCCAACATCTGGATATGGAGCTGAGGACGCATTAACTCCTCTTGGTCATGCTGACCATGAATATCAACCAGATGTTGCCCAATAGCGCGCAAAACAGATAGATTAACCATCTGACCATTTACACGGCTGATACTACGACCATTTTGCAGAATTTCTCGACGGATGATAATCTCATCACCCATTTCTAAACCTTGCTCATCAAAAATTTCCTGTAAAAGGCGACTATTCTCAACTGAGAAAAGCCCCTCAATCTCTGCCTTTGGCGCACCATGACGAATAACATCTGTCGTAGCACGAGCTCCCAACATCATATTCATGGCATCAATGATAATCGACTTCCCTGCACCCGTTTCACCAGTCAAGACAGTCATCCCCTTTTCAAAATTGAGGGAAATAGCCTCAATAATGGCAAAGTTTTTTATCGAAATTTCAAGTAACATATAGACCTACCAATTTTTTACTTGTTCAAAGATTTCCTCAGCTAGACTTTCACTTCTAGCAATGACTAAAATCGAGCTATCATCAGCTAAACAGCTAAAAATCTTGTCCGCAAAAGTCTCGGTTAACTGAGCTTTTACAAAAGCTGTATTTCCTGGGATAACTTGGAGATTAATCATCTTATCCATCAATTCTGCCGATTCGATATTGTCTTCAGCTAGTTGCAAACTTTTTACGATTGATTTTGGTAATTCATAGACATAGGTGTTATCTCTCAAAGGAATTTTGACAATACCTAGCTCTTTGATATCTCGGGATACTGTCGCTTGAGTGGCAGTGATGCCTGCCTCTTTCAAATGTTCTACGATTTCTTCTTGTGTACCGATTTGATAATCTGTCACAAATCGTCTAATTTTTTCAAGTCTCTCTTTTTTATTCATTTTTAAATTGACTATGCGCCCTCTCTACTACTTCTTCAATATCAGCAAGAACCTGATTGCTTGCTGACTCTTCTTTTTTCAAATACGCTAAAAACTCAATATTTCCATGACCACCTTGGATGGGAGAAAAGTCCAATCCAAGGACTGAAAAGCCTTCCTCTACTGCCATGGTTGTGACAGATTCAAGGACATGTTGATGAACCTTGGCATCGCGAATAATTCCATTTTTTCCAATCTGCTCACGTCCTGCCTCAAACTGAGGCTTAACCAAAGCCACAACCTGACCTTGATCTGCCAAGACTCGGTGTAAGGCTGGCAGAATCAAACTTAGAGAAATAAAACTCACATCAATGCTAGCAAAGCTTGGCTCCTGCTCGAAATCAGTCTTTTCAGCATAGCGGAAATTGAACTGCTCCATGCTGACAACTCGTGGGTCTTGGCGTAGTTTCCAAGCCAATTGATTGGTACCAACATCAACTGCAAAGACTAACTCAGCACCATTTTGCAACATGACATCGGTAAAACCTCCAGTAGAGGCACCGATATCAATCGTTGTAGCTCCTTCCACTGACAAATCAAAGACCTGCAAGGCCTTTTCTAATTTCAAACCACCACGGCTGACATACTTGAGTTTTTCACCCTTGAGTTTCAGCTCGGTGTCATCTGGAATTTTCTCTCCTGGCTTGTCAAACCGTTCTCCATTAAGGACTGCTACGACTAGACCAGCCATGACGCCGCGCTTGGCTTGTTCTCGCGTTTCAAACAAGCCCTGTTTATAAGCTAATACATCCACTCTTTCCTTAGCCATTGATTCTCAAACTTTCTACTACTTTTACAATCGATTCTGTTTCAAAGGGAATCTGCTGGGTAATTTCTTCTAATTTGGTATTAGCTTGATCCAAGGTTTGGTTACAAAAGGCAATAGCCTCTTCCAAGCCCAACAAAGCTGGATAGGTTGATTTTTCGGCCTGTAGGTCCTTTTGTGGTGTCTTGCCGATTTCCTCAAAACTAGCTGTCACATCCAGTACATCATCTCGAACTTGAAAAGCAAGCCCAATCAATTCCCCAATAGTTTTCATCTTTTCCTGCATTTCAGGAGCCAATTCCGCAATGATAGCAGCCGCTTGGAAAGGAAAGGCTAGTAATTTTCCGGTCTTATTAGCATGAATAGTCTGGAGTTCTTCCAAAGACAAATGCTGGTGTTCACCCTCCATGTCCAAAACCTGGCCTGCTACCATGCCTAGACTTCCTGAAGCAAGCGATAAGTTGGCAATCAAGTCCACTTTGATCTGACTTGGCAAATCTGCCTGCGCTATCAAGGCATAAGGATCTAGGAACAAAGCATCTCCTGCCAAAATGGCCATAGCTTCACCAAATTTCTTATGATTGGTCAAGCGTCCCCGACGGTAATCATCATCATCCATGGCAGGAAGATCATCGTGAATCAAGCTCCCTGTATGAATCATTTCCAAGGCCGCAGCCACCTGTGCATGTGCTGGTTTAATAGCCACCTGCAAGGCTTCCAACACTTCTAACAGAAGAAAAGGTCGAATACGCTTGCCACCAGCATGAATGGAATAGAGAACAGACTCTCGCAAACTAGAGGCAAACTGCTGGTCTCCATAAAAGTCTTCTAAGGCTGACTCGACAAGAGCTAATTTTTCTTGCTTCTTCATTCAAAATCACTTTCTGTTCCGTCTTCTTGCATGACCTTGACCAAGGTCTTTTCAGCCTTGTCCAGCGTCGCTTGGAGCTCTTTTGACAAGACCATGCCCTTTTGAAAGGCAGCAATCGCATCTTCCAGAGCAATTTCACCATTTTCCAAACTTTGGACAATGGTCTCCAGTTCTGCTAGATTTTCCTCAAATTTCTTTTGTTTTGACATTTTTAACCTCTAATTCTACTTGACCATCTCGCATCAAAAGCGTTACTTGATCTTTTTTCTTCAAACTCTCAACCGAATCAACTACTGAATCTTCTTTTTTGACAATTGCATAACCACGCGCCACAATTCGACTGGTATCCAACATGAGCAAGGCTTCTGAAAGTCGCTTGACTTCAGCAACCTTGGCATCATAAACCAGCGCCATTTGGCTACGGAGAAGCTTGTCCAACTGACCTAGACGGTCTTGATAGCGTTGGATTTTGGTAACGGGTGATAATTGTACCAGTCGATGCGTCCTTGCTTGTACTAGCTGTTTGTTATCAGAAATCCGTGTTCGCAAACTTTGTTTTAAGCGCAGTTGCAGTTGATCCAAGCGTTGCAAATAGCCATCATACAAACGCTCTGGCTGTCTAAAGATAACAGACTGACTGCATTTTTTCAAAGCTTCTTGTTTTTTAGATAAGACATTTCGTACTGCCGTAGCCATCCGTTTTTCCTGATTTTGCAAATGAGCCAATAGATCCAACTTGGTCACAGGTGTTGCTAGTTCAGCTGCGGCTGTTGGCGTCGCAGCGCGTCTATCTGCTACAAAATCCGCCAAGGTCACATCCGTCTCATGTCCCACACTAGATATGATTGGTAAACGAGATTCAAAAATAGCCCGTACCACAATTTCTTCGTTAAAAGCCCATAGATCCTCTATGGAACCACCACCACGACCAATAATCAGCAAATCCAAATCGTCTCGTTGATTAGCACGCGTAATATTTCGAGCAATTTCCTCCGCAGAACCTTCACCTTGCACCTTAGTTGGATAAAGTAGGATATCGACACCTGGAAATCGCCTGCTGACGGTCGTGATAATATCTCGAATAACGGCTCCACTGCGACTGGTAACTACACCAATTCTCTTAGAAAATTGGGGCAGAGATTGCTTAAAGCGTTCTTGAAACAGGCCTTCTTCTGCCAATTTTTTCTTGAGTTGTTCAAACTGAATCGCAAGCGCCCCAACCCCATCAGGCTCAGCCTTTTCAATGATGATGGAGTAGCTTCCACTTGGCTCATAGACCTGCACACGCCCAATCACATTGATTTTCATTCCTTCTTCAAGGTCAAAACCTAATTTCTGATAAATCCCAGACCAGATGGTCGCTTGAATAACTGCATGGTCATCTTTTAGGGAGAAATATTGGTGAGTAGGTCGTTTACGAAAGTTGGAAACTTGACCAGTTAAATAGACCCGTTCCAAATAAGGGTCTTTATCGAATTTCATTTTCAGATACTTGGTCAAAGTTGTTACCGATAAATACTTTTCCATCTCCACCTACTATTCATTTTCTTGCTCTTTCATGGGTATTATTATACCAAAAATATGCCTAAAAATCTTCATTTATGTACCATTATGAGGGAAAAATAGAAAAAGGAGGCAAGGCCTCCACATCTGATTATTTGCTATTTCGAGCTTCATCCAAAATCTTTTCAATCTTGGTTGTCAACAGGTCAATAGCCACGGTATTGCTGACCCCTTCAGGAATGACGATATCAGCATAACGCTTGGTTGGTTCGATAAACTGATGATACATAGGTTTAACCACACCTAAGTACTGGTCAATGACGCTATCAAGGCTACGGCCACGCTCTTCCATATCACGCTTGATACGACGAATAATGCGCACATCATCATCCGTATCCACAAAAATCTTAATATCCATCAAATCGCGCAGACGCTTATCCTCCAAGACCAAAATCCCCTCAACGATAAAGACATCTTGAGGCTCCTGACGATAAGTCTTGCTGCTTCGTGTATGCTCTGTATAGTCGTAAGTCGGAATGTCCACCGGACGCCCTGCCAACAATTCCTTAATCTGCTCGATCATCAAGTCTGTATCAAAGGCAAAAGGATGGTCGTAGTTGGTTTTGACACGCTCTTCAAAGGTCAAATGAGACTGATCCTTGTAGTATGAATCATGCTCAATCATGGAAATCTTTTCATCAGGGAAATGCGATAAAATGGCTCTTGAAACACTGGTCTTACCTCCACCAGAACCACCTGTCACTCCGATAATGATTGGTCTATTTTGCATGCTATCCTCCGTTTTTTTATCCGTCGTCTATTCTATCACATTTTTTGCAAAATTTATAGTCTGGTTTGGATAATCTAGGGGAAACAATTCCAATTTCTACACTTCAATTATACTAACGAAAAACCTTCCTTGGCTTGTAGAGATTGTCCCGTTTTTCTAGAATGGCTAGCAATGTATCTCCTTCAAAAGCAGCCAATTCTTGTTCTGTTTGGTCGAGTTCGATAAAACGACCAAAGCGTACTTCTGTAGCCTCTTCTTGAGTTAGGAAAACTTTGACAAGGTCGCCTGTCCCAATCTCTAGAGGATGAAGAAAGTCCAATTGACCAGCCTCCACTTTTTCAGCAATTTCTTCCAATGTAAGAGCATCTTCAAGCTGTAGACCGGCAGCACTAGTCCGTGTTAGATGTGACATATGAGCCGCATAACCAAGCTTCTCTCCCAAATCAACTGACAAGGTACGGATGTAAGTCCCCTTGCTACATTTCACACGAAAAGTAAAACGTGCTAAATTCCCCTCATAAGCAATCGGACTTGTCCGCTCAAATTGATAAATGGTCACCTGACGCTCTGGACGCTCTACTTCTTGACCTGCACGCGCATACTCATAGAGTTTGCGACCATTAACCTTAACAGCCGAATACATAGGTGGTATCTGGGTAATAGGCCCAGTCAAGCTAGCAATCGCTTCATCGACAAGCTTTTCATCCAAGGGCGATAAAACAGGTGTCTCTGCGACCACTTCCCCACTAGCATCCTCTGTCGTCGTTGAATAGCCAAGAGTGATTTCCCCCTCATAGACCTTGCCCTCGTCCTGCATAAACTCGACCATGCGGGTTGCCTTGCCAACTGCAATAGGCAAAACACCCACCACATCCGGATCCAAGGTCCCACCATGACCAATTTTCTTTGTTCCCAAAATCTTACGCAGTTTAAAAACCGCATCATGCGAGGTCATCCCTGCTTCTTTTTTTAAGTTGATAATACCGTTCATATCTTGCTTTCTACTCCTCCTTCAGCGCTTCAAACTTAGCTTTCATGGTTGGATTTTTACGGGTCAATTTCTTGACGGAAACATCTTCCAATTTATTGTTTGCGAGACGGAGTTGATTTTCTGATGTGGTCAGGAATTTCTTGACCTCCTCCATGCGTTTGATGGCCTTGTCGATTTCATCAATAGCTTTTCCAAAGTTAGTCGAAGCTGAATTATAGTTCTTAGCAAAAGCTAGCTTAAAGGCATCCAAGTCTTCTTCAAAATGGGTAATGTCAATATTCTGTTCGCGAACCAAGGCCAACTCTTGCTTGTATTTTAAGGAATTAAGCGCCGCATTTCGCAAGAGCCCAATCAACTGGATAAAGAATTGAGGACGAACCACATACATCTTTTCATACTCGTGGCTGACGTCAACAATCCCTGTGTTAAAGTAATCGTTATCTGCCTCAAGCATAGTCACCAAAACCGCATATTCACAGTTCTTCTCCCGACGGTCCTTATCTAATTCCTTGTAAAAATCCGCGTTCTTGTGCTTCTTCTCTGTTCCATCCGCTTCATTTTTCATCTCAAACATAATGGAAATGATTTCGACTCCATTTTCATCACATTCACGGAAGATAAAGTCCCCCTTAGACCCACGCGCTGAAACCTTGTTATCCTTCTCAAAGTAGGCATTTGGAAAGGCAAAACTACGTACCTTGTTAAACTCACTCTCTGCATAGTGTTCCAGACTTTCGCCAATTGCCTTGGTAGATTGTTGAGCCTTGAAATTCTTGTAAAATTCGACTTGTTCACTGGCTGCTTTAAGCTGAGCTTCATAGTTTTGTTTAAGAGAAGCCAAAGACAACTCATTTTCTTTTTCTTGTAAAAGAAGCTGATTTTTAACCTGATCCCGTTCTTTTTCTAGGTTAGAAAGAGTTTTCTGTAGTTGATTTTCATGCTCCAAACGTAAGGTCGCCAATTGATTTTCCAAGGCCTGTACTTCCTTGTCCTTTGCTAATAAAGCCTGATGGCTTGTCTGTTCAACCTCTTTCTTGGCCAATTCTTTTTCTGTATCAAAATTTTGGATTTGACTCTGCAATTGAGCAATTTCTTGGTCTTTTTGAGCTAGTTTAGACTGTTGTTCATTCATGGCCTTTTGCTCAGCCAAGGCCAGTTCCTGCTTCATCCGATCATGTAGTTCCTTATCAAACTCTGCTGTTCTCACTTGGGACAGAAGTTCGGCATACTGACTTTCATTTACTGTAAAGACTTCCCCACAGTTGGGACATTTGATTTCGTTCATATCGTTCCTCTTTCTAGACTTCTTTAACCATTATATCATGCCTGAAGGAAAATCAAAAACAGCGAGTCGAAACCCACTGTTTATCTTCTTTTTCTTTAAATTTTTTCCAAGGCTAAGCGCAAGTCTTCAATCAAATCTTCTACATTTTCAAGACCGATTGACAAGCGGATTTGGTTTGGTGTGACACCTGCTGCTTCTAGGTCTTTTTCTGTCAATTGACCGTGAGTAGTTGTAGCTGGATGAACAACAAGCGATTTAGCATCTGCCACGTTTGCAAGATCAGAAAAGATCTCTAAATGATCAATTACCTTGCGTGCTTCTGCCTCCCCACCTTTGACATGGAAAGTAAAGATTGAGCCCACACCTTTTGGAAAGTATTTCTCAGCTAAGGCATGGTAAGGACTATCTGCAAGTTTTGGATAATTTACCTTTTCTACCTTAGGATGGTTGACAAGGAAATCAACAATTTTCTCAGCATTTTGTACATGACGTTCGACACGAAGAGAAAGGGTTTCCAGTCCTTGAAGCAAGAGGAATGCATTGAATGGTGACAAGGCTGCACCTGTATCACGAAGCAATTGGACACGGACAGCGATAATAAAGGCTGCTGCACCCACATCACGAGTATAGCTCAAATTGTGGTAGCTTGGATCCTCGTCAACAAATTGAGGGAATTTTCCTGAAGCCGCCCAGTCAAAACGACCACTATCGACAATCACTCCTCCAATAGTCGTACCATGCCCACCAATAAACTTAGTCGCAGAGTGAATAGCAATATCTACACCGTGAGAGAAGACGTTAATCAAATATGGTGTGGCAAAAGTGTTGTCCGAAACAAGTGGAATTTGGTACTTATGCGCAATCTCAGCCAATTTTTCCAAGTCAGGAATGTTTATCAAGGGATTCCCCAAGGTTTCAATCAAAACTAGCTTGGTATTGTCTTTGATCGCTGCTTCTACTTCCTCCAAATTATCAACATCGACAAAGGTTGTTGTGATACCATAACGAGGAAGGGTTTCCTTCAAGAGATTGAAGGTTCCACCGTAAATAGTTGAGGCTGCTACTACATGGTCACCAGCGTGGGCAAGTGCCAAAATCGTATAAGTCACTGCGGCCATACCTGATGCTGTTGCAAGAGCTCCAACACCACCTTCAAGGGCAGCAATTCTTTCTTCAAAGGCAGCTGTTGTAGGGTTGGTGATACGAGTATAAATGTTCCCTGGTTTTCTCAAGGCAAAAAGATCTGCACCTTCCTGCGTGTCATCAAAAACAAAAGATGTTGTTTGATAAATCGGCACTGCACGAGACTTGGTAGCTGGATCCACAACTTGACCAGCATGCAGTTGCAAAGTTTCAAATTTAAAATCACGAGTCATAAGGCGACCTCCAAATAGTTTGATTAAAGATATTGTAGCACCTTAAGGTATAGTTTACAAATATCAGTTTTCTATATTTTGATATAGTAAATAACTATTACCTTATTTTAAAAATGAAAAAAGCACGACTCAATCGTGCTCATTTTTTTAATCTACATAAGTATCTTCGTTTTTATTGAGAAAGGCGTATGGAAGACCCATCAAGAGACCACCACCAATGAAGTTCCCAATGAAGGTTACACCCCAGTGACGAAGCATATTTCCAACACCAAAATTAGCAATTGAGTCAGCAGCAACACTGAATTTCACAATCGCGAAAGAAGCAAAGTTCGCAGCAATGTGCTCGTTTGTTAAGAATACAAACATGTAAATCGCTGATAAAACTAGCCAAAGTTTGGCACCACCATCTTTGACCAAAACAAATGAAAGAATCGCAATATTTACGAAAACATTTGCCAAAATCGCCTCAAGCAAGACTAATTCATTTGAACGGCCTAACTTCATCTCAACAACCCCTGAGATGAAACTATCGTGAGTCAGATTTGCATAGGCTGCCGAATGAGCAAAGCCCCAACCTGCTATTAAAGCTCCGATAAGGTTGAATAAGGTACAGTAAAGTAAAATCTCAGCCGTTTTTCTCCAAGAAATTTTTTTCAAGAAACTACCAGCAGTCAAGAACATCATGTTTGATGTTACCAACTCAGCATTCAAGAAAACAATGTAGGCCAAGCCCCAAGCAAAGACAAATGGGAAGAGGAAGCGTCCACTACCTGGTGCAATTTTATTAATCAAGTCAGCCCCAACTGCACCAGCAGCAGTACTGAAGGTTAAAAATGCACCTGCGAACATAGAACGAATCGCATACTTAAATTTGCTTTGACTATAAAGACTTTCCTTCTTCTTGCAAGCAAATTCAATCTTTGAGATAAATTCTGAAGAAACCATAATAAACTCCTAAAATTTTTTTACCTGATAATTATATCACAAACTTTAGAATTAAGGAAACGTTTTCTGTATTTCATAAGAGTTTATTTTGAAATTCAATCTATAAAAAATCAGTAAAACCTAAGATTTTACTGATTTATCTTTAATAACGTTGTTTATATGGTTGATTGAAAGCTGTTAGAATTTCTTCAGGTGTTTGTGAATAATCTTTTGTATCTTTCAAGTCACCTTTTACGATAATACGTTCTGTCGCATCATAGTCAACACAAGTTACAAGTGTGATTTCATCAACTCCAGTACGGTCATCAATCTCATCAACGCGATCTGGAGTCACATGCTTCACTTCACGGATTTCATAGGTATAAACTTTATCCTTATCAGTAAGATAAATTTTCATCCCATTTTTAGCGCGTGATAATGGAGAAAAGAGCATTTGGCTGGCGTTTTCCGCCGTGAAGATGTGATGGCTCGCAAGGGTATAGTTTCCTTTCCCCATCACTTGATCACGCTTCATTGTACCAGCTCCATAGAAGAGATTGACATTATCAAGCCCCTTAAAAATAGGCAAGTTAATTTCTACCTCAGGGACAGCAATTCCACCGATAACTGGCAATTTTTGCGAATCCCATTGTGAGGATAAGACAGCTTCTGACGAGATGGCTTTTACGGAATCAAAGTCAAAATTCCCTTCTGTATCTTGATTTTCTTCCAATTTTTCTTTTGATACCTGGCTGACTTGGTATTTATTGGTATTCCAAACCATGAACATATCACGAATTTTTGAATTGAAAATCAAAGCTATTGACAAGATGATTAAGAATCCTGCCAAGATATTGATTAGTAAATTTTTACGATTTGTTTTCTTTTTATTCTTTTTATGAGACATTATGCTTCACCTTCTGTTTCGTTTTCTGTCCCAACTTCTTCTTTTTCTGCAGCTGCAACCGTAGTAAAGGTTACAATTTTAGCATCTTGGTCCAGGCGCATCACTTTAACTCCCATAGTTGAGCGACCTGTTTGTGAAATATTGGCAACGTTGGTTCGAATCATGACACCTGTATCAGTGATAATCATCAAATCTTCATCGCCTTTAACGGTCATAAGACCAGCAAGAGAACCGTTCTTTTCTGTAATCTTAGCGGTTTGCATCCCTTTACCACCACGACCTTTAGTTGGATATTCGGTCGCAACTGTGCGCTTACCATATCCTTTTTCAGTGATGATAAGAACCTCGTCCTGGTCTGTAATCACACTAGCACCAACAACTGTGTCCCCATCACGGAGATTAACACCTTTCACCCCCGTAGCGATACGACTCATTCCACGAACGGCTGATTGATTAAAGCGAACTGCATAACCAAACTTGGTACCAATGATAATGTCCGTATCTTCTTCCGTCAACAAGACATTAATCAGTTCATCTTCATCTTTAAGGTTCAGTGCTTTAAGTCCATTTTGACGAATGTTAGCAAATTCCTTAACGCTGGTTCTCTTCACAATACCATGACGGGTTGTGAAGAAGAGGTAAGCATCATCGCTGCGTTCAGATTCAACATTGATGATGGTCTGAATACTTTCACCTTCATCCAATTTCAAAAGATTGACAATTGGCAATCCCTTAGCAGTACGGCCATACTCAGGAATTTCATAGCCTTTCAGGCGATAGACCCGTCCTTTATTTGTAAAGAAGAGTAGGTGATCATGGGTACTAGTTGACACTAACTCACGAACAAAATCGTCATCCTTAACACCAGTTCCTTGAACACCACGACCTCCACGTTTTTGAGCAGTAAACTCAGCTTGGTCCAGACGTTTGATGTATCCTTTATTAGAAAGAGTGATCAAGACATCAGCTTCTTCAATTAGATCCTCATCTTCAAGACTCAAGACTTCACCGACCATCAATTCCGTACGACGTTGGTCGCCAAACTTACGCTTGACTTCATCTAATTCATCTTTGATGATCTGAGAAACACGTTCAGGCTTAGCAAGAATATCTGCTAAATCCGCAATCAGAGCCAAGAGGTCATCATACTCAGACTGAATCTTATCGCGTTCCAAACCAGTCAAACGACGAAGGCGCATATCAAGGATGGCTTGACTTTGACGTTCAGAAAGCTTAAACTTGCTCATCAACTCAGCTTGTGCTTCCGCATCCGTTTCACTAGCACGGATAATACGAATCACTTCGTCGATATGGTCTAGTGCTATTAAGAGACCTTCTAAGATATGAGCGCGCGCTTCTGCTTTTTCCTTGTCAAAACGAGTACGGCGAACAACCACTTCTTTTTGGTGCTCAATATAAGCATCCAAAATCTGACGAAGAGACAAAATCTTCGGCACACCGTTCTGAATCGCCAGCATATTGAAACCAAAGTTGGTTTGCATCTGGGTCATCTTGAAGAGGTTATTAAGGATAACATTAGCTGAGGCATCTCGCTTGACCTCAATCACGAAACGAACACCTTCACGGTTCGACTCATCACGAACCGCTGTAATCCCCTCAATACGTTTCTCCTGAACCAAACGAACAATATGCTCATGCACCTTGGTTTTATTGACCATATAAGGAAATTCTGTTACAACAATACGCTCACGTCCAGTCTTAGTTTCTTCAATTTCAGTACGTGAACGGAGGACAATCGATCCTTTACCTGTTTCATAAGCCTTATGAATACCGGATTTCCCCATAACAAGAGCACCAGTTGGAAAATCTGGCCCAGGCAAGACTTCCATCAAGTCCTTAGTGGTCACTTCAGGATTGTCCATGACCAACTTCACTGCATCAATGGTTTCACCAAGGTTATGAGGTGGAATATTGGTTGCCATCCCAACCGCAATACCAGTTGCTCCATTAACCAAAAGATTAGGAAAACGCGCTGGCAAGACCAAGGGTTCACGTTCATTGGCATCATAGTTATCAACGAAGTCAACTGTATTTTTGTTAATATCACGAAGCATCTCCAGAGCAATCTTGCTCATACGTGCCTCAGTGTAACGCTGGGCGGCAGCACCATCACCATCCATGGAACCAAAGTTCCCATGACCATCTACAAGCATGTAACGGTAACTCCACCATTGAGCCATACGGACCATGGCTTCATAGATAGAGGAATCCCCGTGTGGGTGATATTTACCCATGACATCCCCTGTAATACGAGCAGATTTTTTATGAGGTTTGTCTGGAGTAACTCCCAATTCATTCATTCCGTAGAGAATCCGACGGTGAACAGGTTTCAAGCCATCTCGAACATCAGGAAGGGCCCGCGCTACGATAACACTCATGGCGTAGTCGATAAAGCTCGTCTTCATCTCCTTTGTCAGATTGACATTCACTAAATTTCTATCCTGCATTAATAAATGCCTCATTTCACTATTAATAATTAACTATATTATACCATAATGTCCGCTATATTTCAGACATCTAAAACCACTAAAACGTTTACATCAAGAACTGAAATGTATATCCGTGACAAAGCTTTTCAAAAGTGATAAAATTGAAATAACTGGGGAAATCCCTGAATAAAATTAAGGAGATGTTTAGAATAATGACTTCAACTAAACAACACAAAAAAGTTATCCTTGTCGGTGATGGTGCTGTAGGTTCTTCTTACGCTTTTGCACTTGTTAACCAAGGAATTGCACAAGAGCTTGGAATTATCGAAATTCCACAATTGCATGAAAAAGCTGTTGGTGACGCTCTTGACCTTAGTCACGCCCTTGCCTTCACTTCACCTAAAAAAATCTATGCAGCTCAATACTCTGACTGTGCAGACGCTGACCTTGTTGTAATCACTGCAGGTGCGCCTCAAAAACCAGGTGAAACTCGTCTTGACCTTGTAGGTAAAAACCTTGCTATCAACAAATCAATCGTAACTCAAGTTGTTGAATCAGGTTTCAAAGGTATCTTCCTTGTTGCTGCTAACCCAGTTGACGTCTTGACTTACTCAACTTGGAAATTCTCTGGATTCCCTAAAGAACGCGTTATCGGTTCAGGTACTTCACTTGACTCAGCTCGTTTCCGTCAAGCACTTGCTGAAAAATTGGATGTTGATGCTCGTTCAGTGCACGCCTACATTATGGGTGAACACGGTGACTCTGAGTTCGCTGTTTGGTCACACGCTAACATCGCTGGTGTAAACCTTGAAGAATTCCTTAAAGACACTCAAAATGTTCAAGAAGCTGAATTGATTGAATTGTTCGAAGGTGTTCGTGATGCAGCCTACACAATCATCAACAAAAAAGGTGCAACATACTACGGTATCGCAGTAGCCCTTGCTCGTATCACTAAAGCAATCCTTGACGACGAAAACGCAGTACTTCCACTTTCAGTATTCCAAGAAGGTCAATACGGAGTTAAGAATGTCTTTATCGGTCAACCAGCTGTTGTTGGTGCACATGGTATCGTTCGTCCAGTAAACATTCCATTGAACGACGCAGAAACTCAAAAAATGCAAGCATCTGCTAAAGAATTGCAAGCTATCATTGACGAAGCATGGAAAAATCCAGAATTCCAAGCAGCTTCTAAAAACTAATTTAGATAGAAATAACTCCTTGAGTCATCAGGGAGTTATTTTTTATCTCTATCTTAACTAAACATTTTATGAAGTTTACGTAAAAAACAACATAACTTTAAAAGCTATCATATCACAGTTTGAGCATAAATCCGAAAACTACCAATTAGATCTATCCTCACGTTACAAAAAGTCTGTAGCAAGCAGTATTTGACGAACTTGATACCGTCGCATTAAATCGAAAGTAAAAAGTTTTGCCCCCTTTTTGCCATCTAGACAAAAAAAGAGCCCATCATACAGGCTAGAAAGCTTGATATGATAGGCTTTTTTTAATTTTGATTAACGTACTGTACGGATACGCATTGTGTTTGTACGAACAGCTTCTCCAACTGGTACACCAGCTACGATAACGATATCGTCACCAGATTGTACAAGTCCTGCTTCAACTGCTTTACGTTCAGCGATTTCGAACATATCGTCAGTTGAAGATGGAGCGTCTGTCAACATTGGGATAACACCCCAGTTCAACATCAACCCACGTTCTGTCAATTCGTCGAATGTCAATGCCAAGATATCAGCATTTGGACGGTATTTAGAGATCAAACGTGCAGTGTGACCTGTCTTAGTAAGAGTTACAACCAATTTAATGTCCATTGAGTTAGTAGCATCTTTAACAGCTGAAGCCATTACTTCTGTCTTAGAGTTACGTTCAAATGAATCTGAGTTCAAACGTCCGTATTCGTTAAGAAGAGTTTGAGCGTTCTTGTCGATTGTAGCCATTGTAGTTACTGACTCAAGTGGGTATTTACCATTTGCAGACTCACCTGAAAGCATTGTTGCGTCAGTTCCATCGATAACAGCGTTAAATACGTCTGATACTTCTGAACGAGTTGCACGTGGTTTTTCAGTCATTGTTTCAAGCATGTTTGTTGCAGTGATAACAACTTTACCTGCAGCATTGACTTTAGTGATAATCATTTTTTGGTAAACTGGAACCATTTCGAATGGTACTTCGATACCCATGTCACCACGAGCGATCATGATACCATCAGCAGCTTCGATGATTTCATCCAAGTTATCGATACCTTGTTGGTTTTCGATTTTAGCGAACAATTGAACATGTCCATTTCCAGTTTCTTCACAGATTGCACGAACTTCGTTAACGTCTTTAGCAGTACGTACGAATGAAATCGCGATGAAGTTGATACCTTGTTCAAGACCGAAGCGGATATCATCGTTATCACGATCAGCAAGAGCTGGGAAAGGAATTTTAGTGTTAGGGATGTTAACACCTTTTTGTTTAGCAATTACGCCATCGTTTTCAACTTCAACTTCAAATTCACGAGTTGCATCATCTTTAGCAACCACACGAAGACCAAGTTTACCATCGTCAACCAAAACTTGACGACCAACTTCAACATCATCATAGATATCAAGAGCACCAGCAACGTTCAATGCAATCACATCACGAGTTGATTTGATTCCTTGTTTAGTCGCAACACGGATTTTCTCACCAGTTTTGTATGAATACTCTTTAGCTTCACCTTCGAACAATTCTGTACGGATTTCTGGTCCTTTTGTGTCAAGAAGGAAACCAACTTTTTTACCTGCAAGTTTTTCTGCAAGTTTAACAGTTGCCATACGCTCACCTTGTTCTTGGTGGTCACCGTGTGAGAAGTTGAAACGGAATGTGTTAGCACCAGCTTCAATCAATTTGGCAATGTTTTTAGCTGAAGCTTCAACATCAAGTTTTTCACCCCAGTATCCGTCATCACCAAATTTTTTACCACCACGGATTTCTACCGCAGGTCCCAAAGTTGCAACGATTTTTACACGTTTATTCATGATTTTTGTGACTCCTTTATATATGACCTTTTTGGTCTTATTAACTAAATTATAAATTATGACAAGCTCTTATTCAAGCTAGATAGCTCAAGGTCAGCCTTGTGTGGGTTGTTAACCACAATCTTACCATCTGCAGTAAGGCTAAACAATGCTCCTTCTTCTGCAGTTCCAAGAATAGGGTTTTCAACCATTTTCTCGTTACGGATACCAACCGCAACACCACCGATACCTTCTTTAAGAAGTTTAACAGCATGTGCACCCATACGTGATGCCAAAACACGGTCACGCGCAGTTGGAGAACCACCACGTTGAATATGTCCAAGTTCTGTCACACGAAGGTCGCTTGTATCCCCAGCTTCTTTTAGTTTTTGACCAAATTCAGCTGCTGACATAACACCTTCTGCCAAGACGATGATGTTGTGTTTTTTACCACACTCATAACCACATTTAATGCTTTCTACGATATCTTCAATCTTGAAGCCTTCTTCAGGAATGATGATTTCATCAGCACCAGTTGCGATACCTGCCCAAAGAGCGATATCACCTGCGTTACGTCCCATAACTTCGATAACAAAAGTACGACGGTGACTTGATGACGTATCACGAATCTTATCGATAGCGTCCATAGCAGTCGTAACCGCTGTGTCAAAACCGATTGTAAAGTCAGTACCAACGATATCGTTATCGATTGTACCTGGAAGACCGATAGCTGGGAAGCCATGTTCAGTCAAACGCATAGCACCGTGGTAAGATCCGTCACCACCAATAACAACTACACCTTCAATCCCGTGTTTTTTCAATTGCTCAATCCCTTTAAGTTGCCCTTCAAGTTGAGCGAACTCTGGGTAGCGAGCTGAGTGAAGGAAAGTACCACCACGAGAAATGATGTCCCCTACTGAAGCTGCATCTAGGGGATGAATTTCACCGGCAACCATACCAGCATATCCATCATAGATACCAAACACTTCCATTCCTTCTGAAATTGCTTGACGAACAACTGCGCGGATGGCAGCGTTCATACCAGGGGCGTCTCCACCACTAGTCAAAACAGCAATACGTTTCATATTGGTTATGCTCCTTTTTCTTTTAACATTCTTACTGATTATACCACATTTACGTTGAAAATTCTTCTATTTTCCGTAATTTTAGCGATAAATCGTTTTCATAACTATTCCATTCAATTTCGCTTCTAATTCATCAGATTTAGCTACAAAATGATGGGGAGAAACAATTGTTCTCTGTTCCTCTTCATACCTGATAATGACTGGGATTGGGCCTTTATACTGGTCTAAAATACGTGACATTTCTTGATCCGAGTCATGATTTTTCACCTGAATCCAAAAGCGCTCAGCCACTGCTTCTCTTATTTCTTGTGCAATCATTTGCAGACGACCGTCACGTGACTGGACTTTCCCTTTAATATAGTAGAAGGCTCCTTCTCTTACTTCCTGAGCAACCTGTCGATATAAATCTGAAAAGAGGGTAACATCCAATTTTTTCTTACTGTCATCCACCTGTAAGAAAGCCATATTTTCACCTTTTTTGGTACGAATTACTTTTATCTTCTGAACTTCAACCAAGATAATAGCATAGCTATTTTCTGACAAATTACTAATAGGAGTAATCGGATAAATAGCCTTACTTGCAATAGCTTGTAGAGGATGTTTGCTGACGCCTACTCCTAGGAGCTCTTGTTCCATGTAGAATTTTTCTTGCTCCGTCCAGTCCTCCGAATCTTGCCAACTATAGATAGTCTCTCCAAATAAGCTTCCTAATACTTTCACAAATTCAAATAGATTAACTAAATTATTGAATACTTTTTTACGATTTTTTTCAAATGAATCGAAAAGACCAACTTTTACCAAAGGTTCCAGCAAGGGAAGTTTCAAATAATTCTCAGGTAGTTTAGCTAAAAAATCTTCAATATTAGAATAAGGTCTATGTTCAATAATCCAAATAGCCAAATCCTTGCTGAGCCCCTTAATCGATTTCAAACCTAGATAGATAGACTTGTTCGCAATTTTATCGTGATAGGGAATAGTATTAATGGACAATGGGGCTACTTCAAAACCTGCTTCCAAGGCATCTGTTACATAATCACTGTTGGCAGAATTCAACATAATCTGATAAAAGATAGCTGGATAATGTGTTTTAAAATAAGCCAACTGGAAGGCCAAGGCTGAGTAGGCATAGGCGTGAGATCTATTAAATCCATAACCTGCAAACTTCTCCATAACATCAAAAACCTGCTCTGCTTTTTCCGCAGTATGACCAGCTTCTATGGAGCCTTGAATAAAGGAAGCCCTCATCTCATGCATGGCAGTGGCATCCTTTTTACCCATAGCTCGACGCAAAATATCAGCCTTCCCAAGACTAAATCCAGCAAATCGCTGAGCAACCTGCATAACCTGTTCCTGATAGAGCATAATGCCATAAGTTGGAGCCAAAATATCCTCCAGCACTGGATCCAGAACCGTCACTTCTTCCTGCCCATGCTTTCTAGCTACAAAATTATTGATATAATCACTAGCACCTGGTCGATTTAGGGAAGTAGTTGCTACTACATCTTCAAAACAGACTGGTTGAACACGCTTAAGTAGCCGAATGGCACCAGGTTGCTCAAATTGAAAGATACCTTTTGTATTGCCAGAAGCAAAAAGAGCTAGCGTTTCTTTATCTTCCAAATCGATTTCTTCAATTTTCAAGTGAATATCTTCTGTTTCAGCAAGCAATTCTTGCATCTTCTGGACAAAGGTCAAATTTCGTAGCCCCAGAAAATCCATTTTCAAAAGTCCACTTGCTTCAACTCCATGAGCATCATACTGAGTCAGTGGAATTTCGTCACCATGCTTTAGAGGGATGTAGTTAGTCAAATCTTGGTCACTGATCACAACACCAGCCGCATGGACAGAGGTTTGTCTTGGATATCCCTCAATCTTGCAGGCAATGTCAAAGGCTTTTTGGTATTCTAACTTACTATTGATTTGCTGACGAAACTGGAGATTTCCTTCATAGGCCGACTTGAGATTGTCGCGAAAACTGATTTTCTTGGTAATTGCAGATAATTCATACTCGGGCACACCAAAGCGTTTCAAGACATCACGCAGAGCCTGTTTAGCACCAAAGGTTGAAAAAGTAACGATTTGAGCCGCATGTTTACTGCCGTATTTATTACCAACATATCTGATAAAATCTGGACGATAAATATCTGGGATATCAATATCAATATCAGGCATAGTATAGCGTTCACGATTGAGGAAACGTTCAAAAATCAGATTTTTCTCTACTGGGTCAATCCCTGTAATGTCTAAAGCATAGGAAACCAAGCTACCAACTGCGGAACCTCGTCCCATTCCCATATAATAGCCATTCGAACGTCCAAAACGCAACAAATCCCAGACAACCAAGAAATAATCATCAAAGCCCATATCATGAATAACAGCCAATTCTTGGTCTAGACGGTCTTGATATTCTTTACCAGTTAACCCCTTCTGAGCAAGCCCAAGCTCAGCGCGTTCTCTCAACTCTTCTACTGCTGGTCTAGATGGGTTAAAACGAGGCAATTTTAGACTAGTATCCAAGTCATAAGAAATACCTGAAATCAGCTTTTCTAAGTTTTCCAAGGCTTGAGGAAAACGTTCTTGGAATAGTTTCTCTAAAGAACTTGCTGATATAAAAACATCTTGTCTCGAACGCAAGGGAACTTCTCTGAGTGGTAGATTTTCTTTAATCGCTGTTAATACTTGAAGAACTTCTCTATCCTTACTTTCAAATGTATTGACCCGATACAATGGCAAAATAGGATGGTGAAATTCGCTAGCTAGTGTTTCTGGGTAAACCCCTATATAGTAATCACAGCCTAGATTTAACAACTCAAGTTCTTCAAAATAAGGCACAATTACCGCAATATCCTCTAGATACTGAGATAGAACTGACCAACTTTTCTCCCCCTGCATCTTTGCTGTTGAAAGTTTCATCAACTGCTGATAGCCCACACTAGATAAAGCTAAAAAGCGCAGATTCACATCCTTATCATCTACAAGCACATTCATTTCAAGCCCTAACAAAGGATGAATGCCATATTTTTTTGTAACCTCTAGAAAGTCGAAAGCCCCATAAAGATTGTCAATATCCATCACAGCCAGATGAGTGTAGCCATAGTCTTTTGCTACTCTCACATACTTGTCGATTGAAATGACGCTCTCCATAAAACTATAGACTGTTTTTGTATCTAGTTGTGCGATCAATTTACACTTCTCCTCTATCGTTCTCACTATATTATACCATTTTTAAAAAGAGAAAGAAAAGAACCTGAGATAGCAAATCTCAAGTTCTTTCTTTATCTGATTGCAAGTCAGCATCTAATAAGAATCAAAATGATTATTCTTCATCTTCTCTTTTCTTACGAGCAATCAATCCAAATCCACTTAGGGCTCCTAGAAGTCCAAGTGCTGCAAGGCTAGCATGATCTTCTGTACCTGTATTTGGAAGTTCACGTTGACCATCCATGTATTGAGGTGTAGAAGGCGCTGCTGGTTGAGCTGGAGTTGTTGGAGTACCATTATTATTTCCGTTGTTATCTCCATTATCTGCAGGTGTTACAGGTTGTGGAGTTTCTGGTTCTGGTTTTGGTTCCGGCTTAGGCTCTGGTTTAGGAGCTGGAGTTGGACCTGGGTATGGAGTTGGATTTGGTGTAGGATCCTTAGGAATGTAGTTGATTGGTGTATCTTGCGTTGGATCACCAGGTACCTCTGGTACTTCGTATCCTTTCGTTGGATCGTTTGGATCAACTGGTTTCAATGGTTGACCTTCTGGGTCTACAGGGATAAATCCTGGTACATAAGGTACTTTAGGTTTATCTGTTCCTGGTTTAGTTGGATCTTTAGGATCGTTTGGATATGTGATTGGATTTGTTGGTGTTCCTGGGATATTTGGAATCCATGAACCTAACTTATCGTAAATCACTGTTTCATTGATATCCTTGATTGTATCAGGAGTTACTTGTACATCTTTAGTTGATGATTCTAGATCACCAGCTTTAGCGATGTATCCTTTCACAACTGGTACTGGGTAACCGTTGAAGATATTATCGTTACGATCTGTTGTCCATTCACCATATGTGATTTCACCAGTTACTAAGTTAACTTTCGCTTCACGTGTGAACTTGATTGTTTCAACACGAGTTTCAGAAACTTCGTTTCCATTGCGATCTACATACTTGATCGTACGTGTAGCTGATTTCTCAGTTACAAGATCTTTCACAGTATTTGGCCATACTGGGCTGTTTGGATCGTTAGGGAATACTGGTTTACCTGGTTCTGGTGTAGATGGTGTCACAGGTGTTCCATCTGGATTCTTCGGTAAGTTTGGATCAGTTGGATCTATTGGTTTACCTGGTGTAACTGGAATAATTCTTTCAGCTACTGTTACAGTGAAGATTTGATCTACAGATTTATCTTTATCAAATACTCTATCTGTATCTTTAGATGGGAACTCGTTCTTAACGACTCTATAACCAGCTTTTTCAAGTTTTTCAATAGTCTTAGTTACTTCATCAACTTTAGACTTAGTGAAGTTAGCTCCTGAATCACCTTCATCAATTACTGGAGTTGATACTACTTTACCTTTTTCATCTACGAAGTTAGTGATAGCTTTTTGTTTATCAGTTACGTAAGTGATTCGCGTATCAGTTCCTGGATCTGTTGGTACTGGTGGTACTTCATATCCTTTAGTTGGATCGTTTGGATCTACTGGTTTCAGTGGGTTTCCATTTGGATCTTTTGGTGTAGTTCCTGGTACGTAAGGAACGATTGGTCTATCGTTTCCTGGTTTAGTTGGATCGTTCGGATCATTTGGATATGGAAGTGGATCAATTGGTGTTTCACCTTCTGGTACTTTCGGTACCCATGAACCAAGTTTAGTGTAAACTACTTTGATGTTTTCATCTTTAGAGTCTGCAGTTAATCCTGTTGTAGCTGCTACTTCTTTTTGTTTGGCATCTTTCAGGATGTAGCCGTTAACGACTGGTGATTCAACTTTATCGAATGTTGTATCTCCATCTTTAGCTGTCCAGTTACCGTAAGTGATTTCACCTGTTACTGAATTGATCTTAGCTTCACGATTGAATGTAACTTTATCAGTTACTTTCTTAGCTACTTCCTCACCTTTTTCGTTAACATACTTAATTGTACGGTTCACGTGGCGAGTTGTATCAATCTTCTTGATTAGATCTTCAGTCCATTTTGGTCCATCAGGGTTCTTAGGATCGATTGGTTCACCTGGTTTTGGTTTATTTGGATCATTTGGATTTTCTGGATCTACTGGTTTGATTGGCTCAACGTGTGGTTTAACTGTAACTACGAAGCTTTGATCTACTTTCGTATCTTTATCGTAGTTCTTATCTGTAGCAGTTGTGAATCCGTCACTTACTAAGTCATATCCTAGAGCTTTCAATTCAGCAAGTTTAGCTACTGTACTGTAGTCGATTGGTTCTCCAGATTTACCTTCTAGGTTATCTGTGTGAAGTACTGTTCCAGTTCCTTCTACCACATAAGTTACTTTTGCTTTCTGAGTATCTTTCTCATAAGTGATTTCAGTATCTTCTGTTGGGGTTTCAGGTGTTGGTGGAACATATCCTTTACTTGGATCGTTTGGATCTACTGGTTTCAGTGGATTTCCATTTGGATCTTTTGGAGTTGTTCCTGGAACGTGAGGAATCACTGTTGTTGGTGTTCCTGGTTTAGTTGGATCTGTTGGATCGTTTGGATATTGAGGTTTCTCAACTTTTGGAACTTCGAATCCTTCTGGTACTTTTGGTACATATTTACCTAGCGGTGAGTAAACAACATTTACTACAGAATCAGCTGCATCATGAGCAACGTTTTCAACTTTTTCAGCTGCTTTAATATCTGCAACATATCCATCGATAACTGGAGATGTTACCTCAGCTAATGTTTGTGGTTCTGTCCAGTCAGAAGTATAAGTGATTTCACCTGTTACTTTGTTTAGGTCACCTTTACGAGAGTAACGAAGTTTTTGTTCTACCGTTGGACGAGCCTCTTGACCACGTTTATCAGCATCTACTTTTTCAGTATTCGCATATCTGTAGTTGATTGTACGATTCACCTCATCTAGTAATCCAAGTTGTTCGTATGTACGTTGTTTTGGATCTCCAGGTACTTTGTCTCCTGGTTTTGGAGTTGTGTTTGGATTGTTTGGATCTAGTGGTTTATCCGGATCGATTGGAGTGATTCCCTCTTTAACGATTACATAGTAAACTTGACTAATTCCATCATTACCTTTGTCATCCTTGTCATCAAATGTACGGTTAGCATCAGCGTAGAATGCTACACGTTCTGCTGTATAAGCTGCATCAGTTGGAGCAACAACTTCATAACCTTTAGCTTCTAATTCAGCTTTAACGTTATCAATGTTTGTTGTCTTGATTGCTTTACCTGTATCTCCTGCTTCCGCAACTGATACGTGAACTGCAGTACCATCCTCTTTAATGAAGTGAACTAGAGCTACTTGAGAACCATCTTTAACATACGTAATTGTAGTGTTTTGAGTTGGATCTTCTGGCTGTTTCGGTACTTCATATCCTTTCGTTGGATCGTTAGGATCTTTCGGAGTTAATGGTTTACCGTTTGGACCTACTGGTGTTGTTCCAGGGATGTATGGTACTACTGGAGTTTCAGTAGGTGTTCCTGGTTTTGTAGGATCTTCACTGGTTGGATCTTCATATGGTTTTGGTGTTAAGTCAGCATCCGCTGGAGGTGTTACTCCTTCTGGAATTACTGGCACATATGAACCAAGTTTGCGGTAGATGATTGTTTCTTCGCTATCTTTATCAGTAGCTTTAACCTCTGTACGCTCTGTAGATTTAGCTGCTGAAGCTACATATCCTGGTTTGTTTGGAGTTGTTACAGCGTCGATTGTTGTATCATTGTCTTTAGCTGTCCATGTACCAAAGTTAGAGATTGCTCCTGTTACTGGATCTAAGTCAGCTGTACGAGTGAATGTTAATGTTTGTACATTGTCAGGGATACCTGCATCTGATCCGTCAGCTAGTTTGTAGTGAACTGTGTGTGTTACTTCTTCGATTAATCCTAATTCTTTGTAAGTACGTCCTTTTGGATCGTTTGGTACTTTGTCTTCAGGTTTAGGAGTAACATCTGGTGTGTTTGGATCTGTTGGTTTAGTTGGATCTAATGGTACTGGTTTTGTAGTATAAACTACTGTTTCATTGATATCTTCAGCAGTTGCTGTTACTTCTGATGCTGGTACAGTCGCTTTATTTGGAGTGTAATTCTTAATTTCAGGTGAATTTACAGCTTCAAATGTTTGAGCTGGTGACCAGTCTCCGAATGTAATCTTACCAGTTACTGGGTTGATAGTTGCTGAACGTTTGAATTCTTTAGTTTCTTGAACTGAATCAGCAGCTTTTGTTCCATCTGCGTAAACATACTTGATTGTACGTTTCACTTCTTCTTTACGTCCGTCTTCTAACTCTTTGATTAACTCTGGAGTCCATTTTGGTCCTGTTGGATTGTTAGGATCAATTGGTTTATTTGGATCTGGAGTTGAATCATTTGGAGTTACAGTAATTGGCTTAACAGTTACTAAAACTTTGTATACTTGGTTAGTCTTAGAATCTGCATCGAATTTACCATCTGTTGGGTAGTTGTTTTCAACAACTGTGTATCCTTTAGCTTTCAACGATTCAATTGTCGCTGTTACATCTGCAGATTTAGTGAATGGTTTTCCTGTGTCTCCAGTGTCGACAACTGATGTAGCTACTCCACCTTTTTCAGTCTTATCCGTTTCACTGTTTACTTCGATGAAGTGTGTAACAGCTACTTGAGAACCATCTTTAACGTAGATAATTGATGTATCTTTCGTTGGATCTGTTGGTATTGGTGGTATGTATCCTTTACTTGGATCATTTGGATCAACTGGTTTCAATGGTTTTCCATCTGGTCCTACTGGTGTTGTTCCTGGGATTTGTGGAACGATTGGTGTTGTTGTTCCTGGTACCACTGGGTTAGTTGGATCTGGATCTTTAACTTTTGAACCATCTTGTGGATCGTTAGTATAAGGTTTTGGATCTACATTTACATTTGCAGGTGGTGTGATTCCTTCTGGAATTACTGGTACATAATTACCTACTGCTTTGTATACTACTTTTTCTGTAATGTCTTTGTCAGTTGCATTAACATCTGTTACATCTTTCTTAGATGAGTCAACATCACCTGTAGCAACATATCCTGTTACTACTGGAAGTTCTGATTTACCTTCTAATGTAGTATCATCATTTGTAGCTTTCCATGGTCCATAAGTGAAGTCTCCTGTTACAGGGTCAACTGTAATAGCACGTTTGAATTCTACTTTTGTTGTGAATTCAGATGCTATATCTGCTCCTTTTTTAGCAGTATCTGCAGGTTTTAATTCACTTTCTACGTCAGAGTATTTATAAGTAATTGTACGATTAACTTCTTCTTTACGAGCATCTTCTAATTTCTTGATTAACTCTTCAGTCCATTTTGGTCCATCTGGATTATTTGGATCGATTGGCGTATCTTTCGTTGGAGTTGGATCGTTTGGTTGTACTGTGATTGAATCAATCTTTCTGTACACTACTGTTTCAGTAAGATCTTCACCCTCAGCTTGAACTGTTACCGCTGGTACAGTTTTTGTACTTGGAATGTGGTTCGTTACCGCTGGGATATCTGTTTCTGTTGGAGAAGTTACTGCTGGCAATTTTTGAGCAGCTGTCCAGTCTCCATAAGTGATTTCTCCAGTTACAAGGTTTACTGATGAAGTACGAGTGAATTTAACTTCTTGCTCAACAACTTTTTGATTTCCTGTTGTTGGGTCAATTACTGGTGCCCCATTTTCAAACACATACTTAACAGTACGTTTAACAGTATCTGTATTTTTCAGATCTTTAACTGATGCAGGCCATTTTGGTCCATCTGGTTTCGTTGGATCTACTGGTTGACCCGGTTCTGGTTTTGGATTATCATCACTCTTCGGTTTAGTTGGATCAAATGATGGTACTTCAACAACTTTCGGAGTTAATTTAACTACGAATTCTTGGTCAATTGCTTTGTCAGTATCAAATTCAGTATTTGTTGTAGCTGCTTTGAATCCATCTGAAACTAATGTATAACCTTTAGCTTCAAGGTTCTTAATGACTTCATCAACTTTAGCTTGGTTAAGAGTAGTAAAGTTTGTACCTGATGCTCCAGTTTCTGTTAATGCATCTGCTAACGCAACATCTACTCCATTAGAAACTGTTTTAACTACTCCATTAGCATCTGATTCTACGAATTTAACAGTTGCACGTTGTTTTTCTGGAGTGTATAGAACTTCTACTGTGTAATCTGCTGCTTCCGCATCGATTTCAGCAGTTGCATCTACAGCAACTTTATCTGGTGTATATCCCGCTACTGTTGGTGAAGGTACATTATTGAATTTATTATCTTTAGCCACTTCTTCAGGAGTTAATGTGATTCCTGTAGCATTACCTGCTTTTGGTGTCCATTGACCGTATGTGATAATTGCTTTTTGAGCATCTGTTGCAGTTGCTTCTGCAGCTTTGCTTGCAACATGATCTAACAATACTGTACGCGCAGTTTTTTCAGCATCTGTACCTTTAGCTGCTTCTGCTTTATAAGTAGCATACTCTGTTGGATATGCTTTCGCAGCAAGTACAAGGTCAATTGTACGGTCTCGTTTGTATGTTAATCTTTCAACAACCGATGGTGCTGCTGTTGTTCCACGTTTATCAGTTGGTACATCAGTAGTGTTTGCATATTTATAGTTGATTGTACGTGTTACTTCTTGAGTTTCACTATCTGAAACTTCAACTTTCTTATGACGTAGGTAAACATTGAATGCTTGGTCTACTTCTTTATCATCATCGAACTTACGTCCACCTTCAACTGGATTCCCCTGAGTATTATTTGTAAAGTCATCCGTTACTAATTCATATCCAAGGTCTTCATATTTCTTGATTGTTTCAGCTGTTTTATAAGGAATCGCTGTATGAGATTTACCTTTAAGTGTTGTAACACCATAAGTTATTTTCGCATCTGCACCTGTTGAAGGAGCCGGATTAGCGTTTTGAACTTCAAGAATACGAGCATCACCTGTAGCATCTAAGTCAATGTATGTTACTTTAGCTTTTTGAGTATCAGCTTTATAAACAACATACATATCGAAGTCATCTTTATCGTCCGCACGAACTTCTGATACTAATGGTTCGTATGCTCCAACATCTCTAGTATTGTCAGCTACTGGAGTGTATAATCCTACAGGTTGTTTTCCATTGTGGATGTGTCCCATCTTACCATCAGCACGAGGAGTGAAGTCAGCTGTTACTACTTCAGCAGTGTATCCTTTAACTGTCGGTGAGATGATTTCTTTAAATTTAGAGTTTGCATCACTTGAAGCAGTCCATTTACCGATGATAATTGAACCTTGGTTAAACTTAGTTCCTGCAGGGATAGTATCTCCAACATTGTAAACATGACCAGATGCGTCTGTAACTTGGTTTGTAGTTACCATTTCTGTATCAGTTGTACCTGCTTCAGAAAAGATCTTGTAATCACGAGTATAGTCAATCGTTTGTGTACGAGTAACTGGTGTGTTATCGATTGCTAGGATTGGATTATTATCTTTATATGAATCTTGACTAGATGGATTATCATTATCATTTTCATATACATAATGAATGGTACGAGTAATAGATGCTTTCGACTGTGGTTTAACGATTGGTGTATACGTTGCTTTACCGTAGTCTGTACCATACTGACTTGTCACAGGGTCTCCAGCTACTTTATCGTTATAGTCAACATCCGGTTGTTGTTTTGTTACACCTGTACCTGTTCCTACGAACTTAGGATCTGGTGTAAATGTAATTTCACCAGTATCTTGGTTTAATGTGTAGGTACCTTCATTTTCAATGACGATTTCTGTTTCAGTTACTTTAGTGTAACGACGTGGAACACTTGTTACTTCTCCTGTTTGTGGATCGATGTGAACTGCATTTGGGAGAGTCACATTCATTAAGTCTTCGTAAGTTGCAGCTGTACGAGTTCCTTTTTTAATTGTTTCGTTATTAGCATTATACGTTGTACCGTTTAATGTAATAGTTTCATTTTTTCCAACTAGTTGATCCGCTGATGTTTCCTTGGCTAATGTTGAAATCTTATTTCCAGTTTCACGCGGAATTGTTTGTCCAGTATTATAACTTACATTGTCGAATGTGTTATTAACTGAATTAGTAAATGGCGTATTGATAGTAGCTCCTGCTGGAATTGTTCCTCCCGCTGGAATTGTTTGCTCTGTTCCATTCGCTAATGTTACTTTTACTTCCACTGGTGCTGGGTGATTACTTTGAGGTTTTGCACCAGCAGGGATCGTAGTACCTGAAACTAATCGAATGTTATTTACAGTGACATTTCCTGTTCCAGTAACATTCACATCACCAGTATTCGCTATTGTAGTTCCTGCCGGAATTTTATCTGCTGGTTTATAAGTTACTGTTGTTCCATCTGTTAGTGTAAGAGTTGTTTCCTTATCGACAGATGTATCTTCTGTATATAATTTCCCTGGAGTTTCTTTTCTTGTTGCAAATGTCGGTTTCTTCGTTTTATCTAGTATTACATAGTCAGTTGTATACCTGACATCTTCAACTTTGTCATTTGTTACTGTTTCTACAGTACCATAAACCGGGATTGTAGGATTAGATTTTTGTACCGCACCTTGAACATCCTCAGTAGTAGTATCTTCTCCTACTGGACGAACATCTATTACTGTTGGAATATATACAGCATCCATTGTACGATTGCCATTATATTCCTTATTCACATTTTCTGTTAATTTATCCTTATCGGCTAGTCGATCTGATGCTAATGCTTCTTTAAGAGTTGCATCTGTCAAGTCCCAACCAGTTGAGTTACGGTTTTGGTCCCAGCCACGAATAACTGCTCCACGTGCGGTACCTACATAACCTGGCTCTGGATGGAAATCAACTGTTGTTCTATAATTACCTGTAGCATCTTTAATATTTTGGCCATTCTGACCATTTTTATTTAAAGTATATTCCCCTACTTTGTTTCCAGCTGTGTCATACTCTGTATATTGAGATAAGTAGTACTCAGTTTTACCTGTTGCAGGGTTAACTACTTTAACCGCTGTTCCTAGAGTATTACCTCTTTTATCTTTTACTACTACTTCTGCTCCTTTATAAACAGTTGTTCCTTCTGGATCGGTAACATTGACAGTTGTATTAGCTGTTGGTTCTTCACTAGCAACTATTGAATCTGTTAATACAAACTTTGGAGCTACAGTAGGTTCCATTTGGTTCCATGCTGAATATTTAGATGACTCTGTTTTACCTGTTGCAGTAAATAACTCAGTAGTTCGGATATCTAATTTTTGATCTCTTCCTTGGAAGTCTTTAGATTCATTTCTTGTTCCACGAGGTGGATGAACTACGTGTGTTTGGAAGTCTTCTACTTCCCCAGAAGATGCAACACCAGTTGGTAAATCAACATCCTCTTTATCTAGCGCAATACGTAAACGTACACCCAAACTATCCACAGATGTATCTAATAATTGAGGTGTATTTTTCCATTTCAAAGTGTAAGTTTCTTCTTTTGAAACCTCTACTAATTCAGAAGCTTCATAAAGGTCAAATTTACCATTATTATTAAAATCAACCCATCCACGAACATAAGCTTTCTCATTGTTTGTTCCTGGATTTGCACGAATACCCTTCAATTCATATTCGTTTGCAGCCCCTTGTCGTAATGAATAATTCGTCGCTACAGCCGGATCTAGTATTTGACCTTCTCCTTCATCGGCTAATACACCGACACCAATAACGCCTTCAGCTTTATTGAAGATACCCTTGATTGGTAAATGTGAAGTAGGATCCGAAATAGTTAAAATATCATCTTGTCGAAGAGCCACGGTTGTTCCGTCTGTTTTACGGATAACAGTATTACCATTCTTTTGAACTTCGTAAATACCTGTGTCGCCTTTTTCATTTGTAACAGTAGAAGTTCCACTCTTAAGTTCAACCTTTTCGTATTTATCTGTATTAACTAAATCGTCTAATACCCAAGCACCACTTGGTTCTTTTTCAGTAGAACGGAAGTCAGGGTCACCTTTTTGTGAACCAAGATATGGTTGGGTAGCTACTGTGCTACTTCCATCAGAGTTTGTTCTTACAAGATTCCCAATGAAGTGTTGAGCTGAACCATATGAAGCTGGAGCATCTCCACCATCATATATGACGAATCCTATCGTACCAGCCTGAGAACCTTGAGTATTCATATAAATAGATAAATTAGAAACATTTTGACTTAATCCTACTGGTAAATCATTCCCACTATTAATAGTAGTAAATGCAGGACCAAATAATTTTGTTCCATACATAGAAACATTTCCGTTTTTATCAGTACTTAACCATTCGGTTCTCTTATATCCAGGTTTTTCAAATGAATTACCATTCAAGCCTAATTTAGCCGAATCAATCGGAACAACACCATTTCCACCTTTAGGATTTTTATTTAAGGCTAAAAATTGTTCCCAATTCGTTCCATCAGTCTCAAATTGAAGAACTTCAATTTCTCCGGCTTCCTCAGCATCTACCGCAATTGCATTTACTGCAACAGGACGGCTATTGTATGTAGCCGAAAGTGAGAAATTCACCCCTACATTAGCACTATCATATGCTGCCGTGAAAGCAGTCATCTGAGGAGTTCCATCTTCATTATCAGTAGATAGACCCACGTGCTTCATATGAGAATAAGTTTTATCTTGATAAGCCAAAACGACATCAACGGGATCACCAGCTCTTCTTCCAGTAGATGTTTGATCCTTATTCATCACGTTATAAGCTTTACCATTTGAATCTTTGAATGGATTTGTTGCTACATTTTTAGGTGCTAATGATGTTACAGTAGCTGTTAATTCATATCCTTCTACAGAGGTCTTAACTGTAAACTTCATACCTTCTTGAAGAGCTTCGAAAAACTCTCCTTTAGAACTTGCATCACGGCCATTCATATTCTGTGCTCGTCCATCATTATAGAAGTGTTTTGAATAACGAGCTGGACCATTCGCTAACCATTCATCATCTAAAGTTGTTCCTTTACGACCATCAGGATATGTTACTTCTCGATAGTATGTAAACACCCCTGTTTGAGCAACTCCATAACGGTCTTTAACTACTTTAGTAACTGGCGAAGATAAGTGTTTAACTTCTCCTACTTTAGTTCCATCTGTATATGTGATTTTAGATGAACCAAAGTCAAACTAGTTAATAGATTTCTTCAATTGTTCGGTATTACGATTAGCTGTATACCCTTTAATTACTTCTGATGTTGGAAATGTAAATTCTTGACCATTTGCCAAAGTAACAGTTGTTTCTCCAATTAAATTACCTTTAGGATTAACATTAACTTTTATTTTATCAGCATCTGTCAAATCAGGATTGGCTATACGGAATTGACGAATAATTTCCGCTATTTCTTCTTCAGTAACATTTTGGTAGTTTGCTACTGGTGTAATTTGCGCAGGTTTAACAACTAATTTGTTATTATTTGTAGCAACATCATCTAATACTGCTTCAACTTTACCTACGTGTCCTGCACGTTTCATCTCAGCATAAACTGCTTCGATAGCTGATGAGATACGTTGGAGTTGGGCATCCAATTCTTCCTTAGTGATTTCTCCTGCCGCAAGAGCTTTCTTAGAAGCTTCGATTTGGACCTTAGCTGAAGCTACTGCAGTTGCGATTGCTTCTTTTCCAGCTTTATCTTCTGCCTTTTTATCCGCAAAGTTTGAGGCAGTTGTGTTCAATACTTCTGCTTCAGATGTCAACTGTTCAAGGACAGTTTTAGTAGCAGTAATTGGGTTTTCTGCTTTCTTTTCATCCTTTTTATCAGCTTTTTCATCAACTGCTTTATCAGCTTTTTTGTCAGTCGAAGGAGCAGTTAGTGTTGCTTTTTCTTTGTCAGCTGCTTCTGTTTTTTCAGTTGTAGCTGTCTCAGCTACTTTTTCATCTTTCTTAGATGCTTCAGCAGCTAATTTTGCAACTTCCTCATCACTCAAGGCCGGCTTTTCTACTACAGCCGCTTCTGTCGTAGCAGAAAGAGCTGGTGCCGTCTCATTTGCGACATTCTCACTTACCTTATCATCTTTTGGAGCAGATGCCACAGCTTCTGTTTTATTTTCAGTAGCTGTTTCTTCTGCTTTGGCAGTCGTTTGGGCAGCACCCAAAATCAAGGCTGTCCCCAACAGCACACTCGCAGCACCAAAATGATACTTACGAATAGAGAAACGTTGGCTCAAGCCATACCAATCAAAAGATTTATTTTTTTGTCTTTTTGATTTATACATAATGTTCACTTTCTACATTTTTTTATGTAATTTCGAATTACAATTATATAGTATATATTTTATCACAAAAACGCTATCAGTTCAAGAAAGAAATAATTATATATATATATATCGTTTTTTGATATTGTTTATATTTATATACTATTTTGTTTTTGACTTTATCTTGGTATTTTTTTTGCTTTTTTGATATAATAAATTAAAGTATAATTTTACTGGAGGTTTTATGCGTTTTAATCGATTTAGCTATTTAGCGCTACCTAGAGATACAATTATCTTTGAATTAAAAAAGTATGGATTTGATTTACCAGTCAACATCACAAATAAAAAAATGCTTGAAGCGTTTCTCATTCGTTTCTTTTTTAATTTTAAAGATAGCACCTATCCTCTATCCAGTTTAGCAGTTGATAAAGAAACTGACTTACTGACATTTTTTCAATCAGATAAAGAGTTGACTGCAGATATTTTCTATACTGTAGCCTTTCAACTTTTAGGTTTTTCTTATTTGGTTGACTTTGAAGACAGTGATGTTTTTCGTAAAGAGTCTGGATTTCCTATTGTATATGGTGACTTGATTGAAAATCTCTATCAGTTACTCAATACTCGTACCAAAAAGGGGAACACTCTTATCGACCAACTTGTCAGTGACGGTCTTATTTCTGAGGATAATGACTATCGCTACTTTAACGGCAAGAGTTTGGCTACTTTTTCTAGCCATGATGCCATTCGAGAAGTCGTTTACGTTGAGTCACGTGTCGATACTGACCAAAAAGGTCTTCCAGACTTAGTCAAGGTCAGCATTATTCGTCCTCGTTATGACGGCCAAATTCCTGCTATCATGACAGCTAGCCCCTACCATCAGGGAACCAATGACAAGGCTAGTGATAAGGCCCTCTACAAGATGGAGGGTGAACTTGAGGTCAAACCTGCTCACAAGATTGAGCTTGAAGAACCTCAACTCAATCTCGTCCAACCCCAAGGTCAAGCTGAGCTTGTGTCAGAAGCTGAGGAAAAGCTAACGCACATCAACGCTAGCTATACTCTCAACGACTACTTCCTTCCACGAGGTTTTGCTAATCTCTATGTCTCAGGTGTCGGTACCAAAGACTCTACTGGTTTCATGACTAATGGGGACTACCAGCAAATCGAGGCTTATAAAAATGTCATCGACTGGCTCAATGGCCGTTGCCGTGCCTTTACCGACCACACGTGCCAACGTCAAGTCAAGGCTGACTGGTCAAACGGAAAAGTAGCTACAACTGGACTTTCCTATCTAGGTACCATGTCCAATGGTCTTGCGACTACAGGTGTAGATGGTTTAGAGGTTATTATTGCCGAGGCTGGTATTTCTTCGTGGTACAACTACTACCGTGAAAACGGTCTAGTAACTAGCCCAGGTGGTTATCCAGGTGAGGACTTTGACTCCCTTGCTGAACTAACCTACTCTCGTAATCTCTTGGCTGGTGACTATATCCGTGGTAATGAGGCTCACCAAGCTGACTTAGAAAAAGTAAAAGAGCAGTTAGATCGCAAATCTGGTGACTACAATCAATTTTGGCATGATCGCAATTATCTGCTCAATGCCCATAAGGTAAAGGCAGAGGTTGTCTTTACTCATGGTTCACAGGATTGGAATGTCAAACCACTTCATGTTTACCAGATGTTTCACGCCCTTCCTGCTCATATAAACAAGCATCTCTTTTTCCATAATGGCGCCCATGTGTACATGAACAACTGGCAGTCCATTGACTTCCGTGAGTCCATGAACGCCTTATTGACAAAGAAATTACTGGGACAAGATACAGATTTCCAACTTCCTACTGTCATTTGGCAGGACAATACAGCCCCTCAGACTTGGCTATCACTTGATACCTTCGGTGGGCAAGAAAACTTTGAAACCTTCTCACTTGGTCAAGAAGAGAAAGTCATTCAAAACCAGTACCCAGATAAGGATTTTGAGCGCTATGGTAAGACCTACCAGACCTTCAATACAGAACTCTATCAAGGAAAAACCAATCAGATTACTATTGACCTTCCTGTAACCAAAGATCTTCACTTGAACGGTCGTGCCCAACTCAATCTTCGTATCAAATCCAGTATAAATAAGGGGCTCTTATCTGCCCAACTGCTAGAATTTGGACAGAAGAAATACCTGCAACCTTATCCAGCTGTTTTAAGTGCTAGAACCATTGACAACGGTCGCTACCATATGTTGGAAAATCTCAACGAATTGCCTTTTCGTGAAAATACACAACGAGTCGTGACAAAAGGCTACCTCAATTTACAAAATAGAAATGATTTACTGTTAGTAGAGGATATTAAGGCAGATGAATGGATGGATATCCAGTTTGAACTGCAACCGACTATTTACAAGTTAAAAGAAGGAGATACTCTTCGTTTAGTACTCTATACTACTGACTTTGAAATCACAATCCGTGATAACACCGCTTACCACCTGACTGTTGATCTTGAACAGTCTACTCTTATCCTACCTTGTCAAAAGGCATAATATATCAGACTTTCTATATGGAAGATTTCCACTTGAACAGTTGAAACAAACATACACTTGGTATCAAATGCAATCCCGATATAGGCTTATGATAGGTCTACACGGAAGCTTTGACAAAAGATACTAAAACCCTAACCAACATGTGTACTCATTAATAATACTCGCTACCACACCACATGTTGAAAAATCTTTGTGAATTAACATTAATCATAAATTCACAATAAGTCGTGACAAAAGGCTACCCTAATTGAATGATTTACTGTTAGTAGAGGACACCAATGTAGATAAACGGATAGATACCCAATTCATCTACACTCAACTAGTGACAAGTTAAAAGAGTGGGATTTTCTCCATTTAGTCCTATACTACTGACTTTGAAATCATCATACGTGACAATACCGCTTACCACCCGACTGACGATTTCGTTCCGTCCACGCTTTCTGTACCCAGTACAAGGAGTAACATTTTATGAATAAATCTGAACACCGACACCAACTCATACGAGCTCTTGTAACGAAAAACAAGATTCATACTCAAGCTGAGCTACAAGCTCTTCTTGCCGATAATGATATTCAAGTTACACAAGCTACACTTTCGAGAGATATTAAAAGTATGAACCTCTCAAAAGTACGTGAAGAAGACAACTCTTACTACGTGCTCAATACAGGCTCTATCTCAAAATGGGAGAAACGTCTCGAAATCTACATGGAAGATGCTCTTGTCTTGATGCGTCCCGTTCAACACCAAGTCCTCCTTAAAACCCTTCCTGGACTTGCGCAATCCTTTGGTTCTATCATTGATGCATTAAGTTTCTCTGACGCTATCGCTACTCTCTGTGGTGATGATGTCTGCCTTGTCATCTGCGAAGATGCAGAAGCTGCTCAAAGATGCTTTGAAGAACTGAAAAAATTCGCTCCACCATTTTTCTTTGAAGAATAAGAAAATTCCGTGTCTGATGTGGCACGGAATTTTGTTATATTCTTTACTGAGATGGATTTTCTTTTTTAGTTCGTGCTAATCTCAGGGCACGATTTGGATTGAGACGATTAAATAGTTCTTCCAATTTCTTTTCATTCCAAACATCTGCGGCAGAAACGAAATTACCATCCGCATCTCGGAAAGATATCGGTTTATCTCCCATATCAGTCTCCTAGTCTACAAATTCAAACTCAAATTTACCAATGCGGACCAAATCCCCATCTTTAGCACCACGCGCACGAAGGGCTTCATCAACCCCCATACCACGAAGCTGGCGAGCAAATTTCATGACTGATTCGTCACGATCAAAGTTGGTCATATTAAAGAGTTTCATGAGTTTTTCACCAGAAAGTACCCATGTTGCATCGTCATCACGACTAATTTCAAAGGCTTTTTCTTCCTCATCAAATCCATAGTAGGCTTCTTCTTCCATATCTGACTCGTCGTAGAGCAAGAATTCTGGTGTCTTGTCTAGCAATTCAGCTGTAGCATCCAAAAGCGTAGCCAAACCTTGCTTGGTCAATCCAGAAATTGGGAAAATAGCTGGTAACTCTTCAAATTCATCGTAGTTTTCAGCCAATTTTTTCTTGAATTCTACAAGATTTTCCTGACTCTCAGGCATATCCATCTTATTGGCTACGATAATCTGTGGACGCTCCATCAAACGGAGATTGTATGACTCTAGCTCTTTATTGATAGCAAGATAATCCTCATATGGATCACGCCCTTCACTAGCTGACATATCAATGATGTGAAGGATGACACGTGTACGCTCGATGTGACGGAGGAACTGAGTTCCCAGACCGACTCCCTGACTAGCTCCTTCAATCAAACCTGGTAGATCAGCTACTGCAAAGGATTCACCTGATTGGGTACGAACCATTCCTAGATTTGGCACAATTGTCGTAAAGTGGTAGGCACCAATTTTAGGCTTAGCTGAGGTGATAACACTTAAAAGTGTTGATTTCCCAACAGAGGGGAAGCCTACTAAACCAACATCAGCCAAGATTTTTAGTTCCAATTGTAACTCACGTTCCTGACCTGGTTCTCCATTTTCAGAGATTTCAGGTGCAGGATTTTTTGGTGTCGCAAAGCGGATATTTCCACGACCACCACGACCACCGTGGGCTACAATAAATTCCTGCCCATGTTCAATCAAATCTGTCAAGACCTTGCCAGTCTCGGCATCACGCACAGTCGTTCCTTGTGGTACTCGAACTCTAAGATCCTCAGCACCACGACCATGCATCCCTTTGGTCATTCCTTTCTCACCAGAATCAGCCTTGAAATGACGATTGTAGCGAAAATCCATCAAAGTACGTAGTCCTTCGTCTACAACGAAGACTACATTGCCTCCTCGACCACCGTCACCACCCCAAGGACCGCCATTAGGGACATATTTTTCACGGCGAAAGGCAACCATACCATCGCCACCATTACCAGCCTTGACCTTGATCTTGGCTGTATCTAAAAACATACTCATTTTTTCTTCTCACTTTAAAAAAGGGCTGGGAAATCCCAGTCACAAAATTTTCTTGAATCTATTTTATAGATTACTGAGGGCACCAATTGCAGTTGCAAAAATACCCAAAATACTTGCTACTAACATGATAAGTACGATAAGCAAGGTTAATTTCTCAAACATCGTTTTTTTACGTTTTCCATTATCTCCAAATGCCATTTTTTTCTCCTTCGTTACATTCTATTTTCTATTATCTTAGCATGAATTCAGCTAGTTTTCAATAGTCACTTGCTACCGGCGCAATAATCCATAAAATGATATAAGCTACAATTCCTGCCCCATAACAGCAAGCAAGAACACCCCATATTACGCGAACGATAGTTGGATCCATATCAAGATAATGGGCCACTCCGGCACAAACACCCGCAATCTTTTTATCAAGACCACTTCTCATTAATTGTTTTTTCATGGCTGTTCCTCTTTCTATTCCTCATGGTCTTTCCAATAATCTCTTATGCTGATTAACTGCGTTTTTGAAGCCTTCAGCATGCGTCTAGAGCCTTTTACGGGCACAGCGACCACCTTTTGCGGAAGATACAAAACTGTCTTAAAGATACGCTGACTGACCGTATCATCTTTGGCTAAATCTTTCTGGAAGTTATTTGAAATGATGGCATCCAGATAAAACTCATGCACTCGTTTTCCAAAGTTCTCAGCTGAAATCTCGTACAACTTCTCTGATAAGGTATGCTCATCCATATCTGGCGTTGCAATCAGGGCCTCCAGAATAGCTCCAGCTAAATCATGTTCACCGTAATACAAGGTTCCAAACATTTTATCATTGATCAGGTTGTCCAGATAAGGATTTCCATGTGCAATGACTGGTGTTCCACTAGCCAAGCTTTCCAAGTAGGTCAAACCTTGCGTTTCACTTGTCGATGCCGAGATGAAGAAATCCGCCGCCTTATAGTAAAGTGCCGTCTCACTAGGAGCAATCATGCCAGTAAAGATAACTGTGTCTTGAATCTCTAGTTTCTTGGCTTGGTCTTTGAGGTCATCCAGAAAAGGGCCGTCCCCAGCTACCACCAGTTTAACCTTGTCTTCTTCTTTCAGAACTTCTGCAAAGGCTACTAGTACTGCTTGAATATTTTTTTCATAGGAAATTCTGGAAAGACTAAGCAACATCTGTTCATCATCTTGAATTCCTAATTTACTACGTAGTTCTTTTAGATTTTCTTGCTTGATTTCCGGACGCTCAAACTTAGCTAATTCAATCCCAGTTGGAATGACCCGTTTTTCCACCTTAACCTTATAGTCAGATAGCAAATCACGGACAATCTCACTCGGGCAAATAACCCCATCCACATCGTGTAAAAAACCTCTAACCAGATACTTAACCATACTAGGACGAATCAGCATCCCCTTAGCAATATAATGCACATAGTCTTCGTACTGGGTGTGATAGGTATGGATGACTGGAATTTTTAATTCACGCGCAATCCAAATTCCCAACAAGCCGAGAGAAAATTCAGTCTGAGTATGGATAATATCTAACTGATACTGTTTGGCAATTTCAAGTGCCTTGCTGAAACCTCGGTAGGCAAAGCGGCGATCTTTAAATGCAAAGAAGGGAACACTTGGAATGCGGATAATTTGCCAATCTTCATAACGATTGACATCCTTATCTGTCGTCGTAAAGATAAAAACAGCGTGCCCTTGCTTTTCAAGTTCTGTTTTCAAGGTTCGAATACTGGTCGCAACACCTGAAACCTGAGGAAAATAGGTATCTGTAAATAAACCAATTCGCATAGATTACCTCACTTTTTACTTTCTCCCTAAAGCGGCTTGTTTCTCATAAAAGTCCAACCAGATTTGTAACAGATGCTCTTCTGAATACTCTCTAGAAATATTCTTAGCTTTTTCTTTCAAATCTTTTAAAGCAGCAGGATTCGCTTGATATTCCAGAATAGCTTCTTTCATCTCTTCTCTATCTGCTGTCGCCCGATAATTCCCCTCCAAAATCACCTTATAAAGATCTAAATCACGCAACATAATCGGAGCTTCACAACTGGCAGCCTCTAAAATAGTCATCGGAAAGAGTTCATTGTAACTAGGCAACAAGAAAAGGTCCGCTAGGACATACAATTCGCGCATCCGCTCTGGCGATACAATACCTGGAAAAATCAAATTTTTAGGGGGATTCTCCATGATTTTCTTGTAGCGTTCATAACCATCTGTCATACCACCAAAAGAGAAACCACCAGCCCAGATAAAGGTAATCTGAGGCAATTCCTCAGCCAGACGGATAAAATCATCAATCCCTTTGCGTTTCTGAACTTGACCAGCACCTACTACGATAAACTGATTGTCACTAAGACCTAGCTCTGTACGCAGTCTCGCTACCTCTTCCTGTGGAAGAGGATGCCATTTTTCCTTGTTTACAAAGTTAGGAATATAGGTCACTTTTTCACGTGGAATACCAGCTGCCACCAAATCCTCGATAAACATAGGATTGACCACCACCAAGTGCTCCATCCGGTTGTAAAAAGAAAATACATAGCGTTTCACAATTCCCTTTAAGAAAAATGGAATTTTCAAACTCCCCTCAAGTGTATCAGGCAAGAAGTGCACATAGCCAATTTTCCTTCCTGAGCGTTTCTTCTGGAATGTCGATAAATAATAGGGGAAATCAATCGTATGAAAGTGAGTCACGTCTGCCTCAATTGGAAGATTTTCTGTAACAATCAATTGGTCCTTGGCATCACGGTGAAGAAGACGAACTAATTCACGGTAAGCACCTGAAACTCCTTGTCCTGCTACTTTCTCACTTGAACTCAACATATTGATGCGTAATTTCTTTTTTTCCATAACTACTATTATATCATTTTCTTTGAATAAAATCAGCAAAAGAAAGGAGAGACTAGAGGAAAAGAGGGGGAAATTTCCTCATTTTCCAATGGTCTCTCACATGTTTTTATAGGTTTACTTAATGCCTAGGGCAATGCGTGCATAGCGACTCATTTTTTCAACTGTCCAGGCTGGATACCAAACCAATTTAACTTCAGTATCCGTTACTTCTGGAACCTCTGTCATAGCATCATAAATCTGGTCTGTCAAAAGATCTGCCAGGGGACAACCCATGGTTGTCAAAGTCATATCAATCTCTGTTTGTCCTGTGTCGCCGTCAAAACGAATCTCATAGATCAAACCAAGATTGACAATATCGATTCCCAACTCAGGGTCAATAACTTCTTCCAAGGCTGATAAAATTCGTGTTTTGATGTTTTCAATTTGCTCTTCTGTATAAGCCATATTCATCCTCACTCTTAGTCTTCAATAAAATCACGAAGCGGTTTGCTGCGACTTGGTTGGCGTAGTTTTCTCAAAGCCTTTGCTTCAATCTGACGAATACGCTCACGGGTTACGTTAAAGACTTTACCCACATCTTCAAGGGTACGCATTTTTCCATCATCTAATCCAAAACGTAGACGCAAAACATTTTCTTCACGGTCTGTAAGAGTATCCAAGACCTCATCCAACTGCTCACGCAAGACGATACGAGTTGTATAGTCTACTGGATTTTCAATCACTTCATCTTCGATAAAGTCTCCAAGGTGGCTATCATCCTCTTCACCGATAGGAGTTTCAAGAGATACTGGTTCTTGGGCAATCTTCAAGATTTCACGAACCTTATCAGGAGTCATATCCATTTTCTCGGCAATTTGTTCTGGTGTTGGATCTTGTCCCAATTCTTGAAGGAGATTACGCTGTTCACGAACAAGCTTGTTAATCGTTTCAACCATGTGAACTGGGATACGAATAGTACGAGCTTGATCCGCAATAGCACGAGTGATAGCCTGACGAATCCACCAAGTTGCGTAAGTTGAAAACTTGAACCCTTTAGAATAGTCAAACTTGTCAACCGCCTTCATCAAGCCCATGTTCCCTTCTTGAATCAAATCCAGAAACTGCATACCACGGCCGACATAGCGTTTAGCAATAGAAACAACCAAACGAAGGTTGGCTTCCGCAAGACGTTGTTTGGCTTCGATATCACCCGCTTCAACAGCTAGTGCCAATTCTTTTTCCTCTTCATTGGTCAAGAGAGGAACGACTCCGATTTCTTTCAAGTACATACGAACAGGGTCATTGACCTTAGCAGAAGTTGATCCAATCAAATCCTCATCGCTGAGTTCTGGTTCTTCTTCATTGCTAAGAACACGTGCACTTGGGTTCCCTTCATTATCTGTGATTGAAATCCCTGCATCCTGAATTCGTTGCAAGAGATCTTCAATCCCATCAGCATCCAAGGTAAAAGGAATCACCAGACTTGCATTAATTTCATCATCAGTTGCTGTCCCTTTTTGTTTATGATTACGGATAAATTCTGCTACTTGTACATCAAATGTTGTTACTTCTTTTTGTTTTGTTGCCATTATTACTCCATTCTTCTCTTTTGGGAAATTAAACGTTCCAATTCTTCTAGGGCTGTATCGGTATCTCCTACATGGCTAGCTTCCTGCACCTTCTTTTTAATTCTCATATTGTCCTGATTCAAGAGAGCCTTGTTTCGAGTCGCCTCTACTTCACTGAGTTCCTGCGGTGACATCTCAGCAGGTAAATCCTGAGCTAAGACTTGATACCAAGCTCTTTCAACTTCCTCTGTCTGCTCTGCTAAAACTTCTGGAGGAAGATTTCCATACTGGCCAAGTAAGTCATATAAAACCTGAAATTCAGTAGTGTCAAATGCAAAATCTTCTCGCAAACGGTAATCGTTCAAAACAAGAGGAGATTCCATCATTCGATAAAGTAGATGGGCTTCTGCCCTCATAATAGCCGATAACTGCTTGGTGACAGGCATGGTGATTGGCGTCGGTCTGGAAATTCCTTCCAGACGATTCTGCCTTTGTTCCTGACGACTCTCATTCACAATCTGCTCAATCTGGGCATAATCAAAGGATGCCAGACTGTCAGCTAAAATATGAATATAACTGTTTTGAGCAGTAATAGACTTTTCTTGAACAATCAAGGGAGCTATTTTTTCAATAAACTCAATCTGAGCCTGCAGATTTTCACTATTTTCAGGCTTGTACTGGTGAATGTAAAACTCAATCGGACTAATACGAGTTTTCGTTAACAGATAGGCCAAGTCTTCTGGTCCATTTTTTTGTAGATACTCATCTGGATCCAAGTTATCAGGCATACTAACGATTTGCACAGGCATATCGCCAATTTCATCTAAGGCTTTCAATGTCGCAGCTTGCCCAGCCTTATCGCCATCGTAAACAAGAACCAACTTCTTGGTTAATCTTTTCAGATGCTCAACATGCTCACGACTTAAAGCTGTTCCCATAGAGGCTACAGCATTTTCAATTCCAGCCCGATAGGCTGCAATGACATCCATGAATCCTTCCATGAGGTAAATCTCACTGGCTTTACCAGAAGATTTTTTTGCCCTATCCATATGATATAATTCGTAACTTTTGTTAAAAATTGCAGTCGATCGGCTATTTTTATACTTAGAAGTTTGTGAATCCGTTTTCTGCCAGATACGACCTGAGAAGGCAATAACCTTTCCCTGATCATTGGTCAAGGGAAACATAATTCGATTGTGAAAGGTGTCTACAAATTGATTAGCATCCGAGAGATAAAACAGTCCTGAATCCAGGAAATCCTCTTCACGATACTGACCAGACAAACGTTTATAAAGATAGTTTCGTTCTGGAGGTGCTAAACCAATCCGAAAATGCTTGAGCACTTCATCTGTCAAACCACGCTGATAGAGGTAGTTTCTGGCCTCCTCCCCCATGGTCGTTGTCATAAGAATAGCGTGATAAAATTTAGCTGCATCTTCGTGCATATCATAAAGAGCCTGGTGGGGCGAAGCTGGCTTCTGCTCACTATAAAGCGATTTTTCCACCTCTATCCCAACACGCTGACCTAAGATTTGGACAGCCTCCATAAAGGGAACCCCTTGGTACTCCTCGATGAATTTAAAGACATCACCTGAGCGACCACAACCAAAACAGTGATAAAACTGCTTATCCTCTACAACGTTGAAAGAAGGTGTTTTTTCACCATGAAAAGGACAGAGCCCTAGATAGTTCCGTCCTGCCTTTTGTAAAGAAATCACATCTCCTATGACTTCCACAATGTTGGCATTGTTTTTGATTTCTTCAATGACTTGTTTGTCAACCATACACAATACCTCCATGTTATCATAGTTTACTTTATATAGTATACTTTATTTCAGAAAAAAAGTAAACCATTTCACTCGTTTTCCCTACTTTATTCAAAGAGTTGATAATAATCAGAGATTTTCATTTTTGCTTTTTCTTCTTGGTTCAAATCTTGGATAATTCGTCCTTCTTTCATGACAATCAAACGATTACCATATTTGAGAGCATCTTCCATATGGTGGGTAATCATAAGCGCTGTCAGCTGATCTTTCTTGACAAACTCATCCGTCAATTCCATCAAGGCCACACTGGTCTTTGGATCCAGGGCTGCAGTATGCTCGTCTAGCAAGAGTAATTCGGGACGCTTCAAGGTTGCCATCAAGAGACTCAGAGCCTGTCTTTGACCACCTGATAAAAACTCAATCGGTGTATTCAAATGTTTCTCAAGACCATTTCCTACTTTTTCAATAGTCGTCTGAAACTCATCCTTATAGCTAGCCAAACGCCTTGGTAACAATCCACGCTTTTCACCACGAAACTTAGCAATCAAGAGATTTTCAGCCACTGTCATACGAGGAGCTGTCCCCATCTTGGGATCTTGGAAAACACGAGATAGATACTTGGCACGCTTCTCTGGTGAAAACTTGGTTACATCTTCACCCAAAATACGAATTGTCCCACTGGTTAAGGATAAGGTTCCTGCAATAGTGTTAAAGAGAGTCGATTTCCCAGCACCATTTCCACCTAAAATCGTGATGAAATCCTGTTCAAAAATTTCTAATGAAACATCATTTAAAATAATCTTTTCTTCATCAAAGCCATTTTTAACGACTTTGGTTGCATTTTTTAATTCTACAATTGCTGTCATTTGCTTAATTTGGCTCCTTTCAAGATTGTTTGCTTAAATGTTGGAATCATGAGGCAGACTGCTAAAATCACGGCGCTGTACAAACGAAGGTAACTTGTATTAAATCCAAGCGCAATAACTGCCCACACTAAGAATTGATAGGCAATAGAACCCACAACGATGGCAACCAGACGCTCTGCCAAGCTCAAACTCTTGAAAATAACTTCTCCAATAATCAAACTTGCAAGACCTACAACGATAACCCCGATTCCTCGAGACACATCAGCATACCCTTCTTGCTGAGCAATGAGGGCACCTGCAAGGGCAATCACACCATTTGATAAGACCAAGCCCATGAGCTCCATGCGTCCAGTATGAATCCCGAAACTTCTAGCCATATCAGGATTGTCACCTGTAGCAATATAGGCTTGTCCTAGTTTGGTATCCAAGAAAAAGAGCATGAGAGCAATAACAAGACTGACAAAGATGAGACCTGTCAAGAGTTGGTTCAAATCTGAATCAAAAGGCAAAACATCCTGGATTTGCTTGGTTCCAAGCAATCCTAAATTTGCACGTCCCATAATCAAGAGCATGATAGAGTGACAGGAAGTCATCACCAAAATCCCTGAGAGCAAGGTTGGGATCTTCCCTTTTGTATAAAGAAGTCCTGCTGCCATTCCAGCCAAACAACCTGCTCCTACAGCAACAAGAGTCGCTAAAAATGGGTTCACTCCTTTGGTTATCAAAGTGACAGCAACAGCTCCCCCAAGAGGGAAGGAACCTTCTGTTGTCATATCTGGAAAGTTCAAAATCCTAAATGTCATAAAGATCCCCAGACCTAAAATAGCCCAGACAAATCCTTGAGAAATAATAGATAATATCATCTGTTTCTTAACCTTTTCTATATGATTTCTATTGTAAAAAATTGGAGGAGATGTCCCCAACTCCTCCATTACAGATTATTCAATCACTTGTCCCGCTTCTTTTAGAACAGAATCAGGAATCGTAATACCTAGCTCTTGTGCCAATTTTTTGTTGATAACTGACTTACCAGTTGAAAAGACATTAACTGGAGTATCGGCTGGTTTTGCACCTTTCAAGACTTGCGCAATCATTTTACCAGTTGCCACACCAAGGTCATGTTGGTCAACTACAACTGATGCCAAACCACCTGCTTCTACCATGGCAGTTGCGCTTGGATAGATTGGCTTTTTAGCTGATTGATTGCTTGATACAACTGTTGAAAATGCAGATGCAATGGTGTTATCGATTGGAATCCAGATAGCATCAACCTTGCTAGTCATAACGTTAACTGTTGAAGCAATTTCATTTGTTGAAGGAACAGCAAATGTTTCGACTGTCAAACCTGCTTTTTCAGCATAAGCCTTAAATTCTTCTACCTGAGTTTTGGAATTATCTTCACTACTTGAGTAAAGAGCTCCAATTGTTTTCACATTTGGTGTCAAAGCTTTGATGAGTTCAACTTGTTGTTGAGCGGGATTGTGGTCAGATACCCCTGTAATGTTGCCACCTGGTTTTTTCAAATCTTTGACCAAGTTAGCTCCGATTGGGTCTGTAATAGCAGCCATGATAACCGGTAGATCTTTTGTGGCACTAGCTAAACCTTGAGCAGCTGGTGTTGCAATACCAACCACAAGGTCATTCCCATTTGCAACCAATTGTTTACTCATTGTCGCAACCTTACTTTGGTCACCTTCTGAGTTCATAAAATCGATTTTAACTTGATCATCTTTATATCCTTCTTCTGCAAGTCCATCTTGGATCCCTTTATAAATCAAATCAAGAGATGGATGGCTCACAAACTGAAGAACACCAACTTTGGCAACTTTCTTCTCATTCTTAGCTTCTGGTTTATTCATTGAAGAATAAATCAAGCTTCCTGCTACTAAGACTGCTAAGGCAGCGATAATTCCAATTAAACGTTTATTTTTCATTCTATTTCTCCTTTTTATTCCTTTAAAATACTTCACTTATCTAATACTCTTCGAAAATCTCTTCAAACCACGTCAGCTTCACCTTACCGTAGCTATGGTTACTGACTTCGTCAGTTCTATCCACAACCTCAAAGCAGTGCTTTGAGCAACCTGCGGCTAGCTTCCTAGTTTGCTTTTTGATTTTCATTGAGTATAAACAATTGACGCCATCGTTTTCTTTCCATACTAACCTCCATCAAAAAAGTCCTCACACAAAAAAACTTGTGTGAGGACGTCGATGCGCGGTACCACCTCAATTATAGGGAATTTCCCTATCGCTCTGTCTCGCAATAACGAGATGCACTGTAAGGTGTGCTCACCGAATTTTTATGATTTCAAATTCTAAATAACATTCAGCCCAATTTTCATCATCATCACTTATCTGTTTTCAGCTACCACAGACTCTCTAAAAAGTTTATATGATTACTTTTCTGAATGGTTAAATTATATCATTTTTCAACTACTTGTCAAGACTCTTTTAGCATTTTTTTAAACTATTCAAAAACTTCCCCTATAGAAAAGAGGAAGTTTGATAGGTATCAGCCTGAATTACGCAATCCTGTCGCAATTCCGTTGATGGTTGTATGGATTAATTTTTCTTGATCGCTTGATAATTCTCCTCGGCGTTGACGTTTAATCAACTCCAACTGGATATAGTTGAGAATATTAAAGTAAGGCATACGGTAATCCAAACTTGCTTTTAGATATGGATTTTCAGCCAAGAGTTCATCATAACCTTCGATAGCCAAGATAACTTCCTTGGTGACTTGCCATTCATTTAGAATAGTCTCATAGATTGCTTTTACTTCTTCATCCTCACACAGTTTGGCATATTCAAAAGCAATATTCATATTTGATTTTGACAAGACCATGTCGACATTTGAAAGAAGCGATTGGAAGAAAGGCCAATTTTGGTACATATCTCGTAGGATAGCGATATTCTCTGGATTTTTATCGATAAATTCCTTGAAGCTTGAACCAACCCCATACCAGCCAGGGAACATGACGCGACTTTGCGACCATGAGAATACCCAAGGGATAGCTCGCAAACCACCAATTTCAGTAATAGTCTTACGAGCGGCTGGACGAGAACCAATATTAAAGCTTGAAATAGCCTTGATTGGACTTGACTCGAAGAAATAATCATAGAAATGGTCATTACCAAAGACCAAATCACGGTAGATATCGTAACTACGGTCCACCACTTGGTCCATAATAGCTTCATAACGATTGGATGTATTCGTATCACTCTTCTTCTGAGTAATCATACGGTTAATGGCTGCAGATACTAACATTTCAAGGTTATAGTAAGCTGCGTCTTTATTACCGTATTTATTGCCAATTACTTCACCCTGCTCCGTCAAACGGATACGATCCTTGATTGACTTGAGCGGTTGAGATGTGATGGCTTCATAGGTTGGTCCACCACCACGACCGACAGTCCCACCACGGCCATGGAAGAAGGTAACCTTAACGCCAAATTCATCTCCAATAGCAGTCAATTGTTGTTGAGCCTTGTAGAGGGTCCAACATGATGATAGATAGCCACCATCTTTATTACTATCAGAGTAACCAAGCATGATTTCTTGGTAGTTATTACGTGAAGCAATCCATTTCTTGGCAAGAGGAAGTGAAAGATATTCTCTCATGGTTTCTTCTGAGTGGTCCAAGTCCTCAATTGTTTCAAAGAGAGGAACGATTTGGACACGAGCTCTTTCTTTATCAACTAACCCTACTTCTTTTAGCAAGATAGCCAATTCCAACATGTCAGATACGCTAGTTGCATGTGAAATAATTGTCTGGCGAATGACATCATCTCCCAACTTATCTTTCAACTTACGGGCAGCCTTAAAGATTGCTAATTCTTTTTCAAGTAACTCTGATTTTTCAACATGAGTGGCAGAAAGAATACGTGGATCTTCTTCTAATTCTTTCAAGAGAAGCTGGCATTTTTCTTCTTCACTTAGTTCACTATAATGCGAATGAATACCAGCTGATTTCAAGAGTTCGGCTACACAAGCTTCATGAACACTAGAATCTTGACGCATGTCAATAGATGCCAAATAGAAACCAAAAATTTCAACTGCCTGAATTAACTCAACAAAATCACCAGAAATCAGTGCTTCGCCCTTATTTTCTAAAAGGGAATCACGAATAGTAATTAAATCCTTATAAAAATCATTAGCTGTTTCATAGCGAGCCCCAACTTCCTTATCCTCAATCAGATAGGTTTTTGTTGCTTGGATTTTTGATTGAATATCAAATAAGGCACGGCGGTAAAGCTCTTTTTCACGGTAGATCGAGTTATCCTTGGATTGACGAGCCATTTCTCTGACTTGCTTGCTCACATTGACAATACTGGTTGAGAGAGAGAACTCACGATAAAGTTGGTAAATCTTTTCATCATAGTAGTTCATGATGACTTCACACTGAGTCATAGCAGATTGTTTCAAGGTATCTGCTGTAACAAAAGGATTCCCATCACGGTCTCCACCAATCCACATACCCATGGTAATTGGTTTAGGATGTTTCAACTCCAAGCCATGTTTTTTAGCCAGACGCTTGTACTCAGCAGTCAAATGAGGAACTGCCTTCAAAAATGAACTATTGTAATATTCCATAACATTCGTGATTTCATTGGTTACTTTCAATTTCTTTTCACGAATCATGTCTGTCTGCATGATAATCTCAATGTAACGACGGAGATCATTATGCCATTTTTCCTTATTAATCAAGCCTAATTTCACATCACGATACTTACGCAAGAGGGTATGGATATGGTTAGTCAAATCCAGCATACTCTTACGTTGTACTTGTGTTGGATGGGCAGTCAAAACAGGGACAACATTCAAGTGTTCTAGAATTTCAACCGCATTTTCTTTTTCTGCAACCATTTTAATCGTTGCCGATAATTTCCCAAGATAATCTTGATCAATATTATTTTGGTGGTTGATTTCATAGGCCAAATCTACATCTTCTGAAATATTAATCAAGAGAGGCAAGATAGAGAAATAGCGTGAAATATAAGCCATTTCATCATTTGACAGACTCGTAACCAGTTGGTTCAAGCCTTGATAATCTTCTTGAGTTGATAATTCTTTCAACTCCATGATTTTTGCAAAAGTCTCTGGGGCAAGCATATTTTTAGTGATATCTTCTAACAATTCTGTTAAAATCAATACTTCTTCTTGTACGACAGCTTTATTACTATAGTTTTCTAATTTTTGAAGAGACATAGGTAATCCTTTCCACTCTCAGCTCTACATATAGTTTGATGAGTGAGCTTCTAACTCCTCATATAATTGGGCACGTTTTTCACTTGCATCAATATTTAAGACAAAGGCGATGGCTACAGACAAGACTAGGAGACTGTTCCCTCCTTGCGATAAGAAGGGGAAGGTTACTCCTGTCGAGGGAATAATACCAGAAATTCCACCGATATTGACAAAGACCTGTACCAACATCATCCCCCCAACCCCAATCGCCATCATAGAATTAAAGGGATTCTTAGCACGAATTCCTACTAGGATAATTCGCAAAATCAGGAAAAAGACAAGTGCCAAAATCAAACTGGCTCCCACAAATCCAAACTCTTCAATGACAATTGAAAATACAAAGTCTGTATGGGCCTCTGGTAAATAACCACGTTTTTCTATTGAATTTCCTAAGCCTAAACCAAACCATCCACCATTTACCATAGCAAAGTAGGAATTTGCAAGTTGGTGACCAGCTCCTGCCAAATCAGCAAAGGGATTAAAGTAGGCACTGAAACGCTTGGCCACGTAACCAAATACTGGAACTTTTGAAAACTTATCAACCCCAATTACAGAAATAGCTGATAGAGATAGGGCTGAAACTCCAAACAATACACCGATAAAGACTATAAACCAACGATGAGCAATCCCACTAACTGTATACATAATCAAGGCGACCAGCGCTAGGATTGTAGCATTCCCCAAATCTGGGAAAATAGCCAAACTTCCTATCATTACCAAGAGGACAAAACGCCAATCATTAAAAGCTCGAGGAATCCATTGATTTTGAGTTAAAACTTGAAAATCGTAAATACCAATTTCATCCTGTTGTTTTGAAAAACGTTGGGCCAAGTACCAGACGATGATAATCTTCAAATACTCAGCTGGCTGAATGGTCAAAGGTCCTACTGAAATCCAACCATAGGCTCCATTGACTGGCGTACCAATTAAGCGAGCCAGAGCTAAGAGAATCAACTCAACAAACATAACAATAAATAAAAGTCGTTCTTTTCTTAAAAAATTCAGTTTCAGCTTATATATCAAGGCAATTAATATTAAACTAAATATCCAAAACATTCCCTGACTTCGAACCAATTGGAGGGCACTTTTACCTTCTTCGATAAGAATGGCACTGGTTGTAGAATAGACTACAATCAAACCCAAAATAGATAAAAGTAAGTAAGGAACTAGAATAGAATAGTTTAACAGGTGCCTCTTACTAATCTTCATAGTATCACCAATCTAATGAGAACAAAAGAAATTATTCCCAAATTTCGTTTATTTTCTAGTTTTGATTGCTATTATACCATTTTTTCCGAAAGAAAAAAACTCTTACCCTTAAGATAGAAGATTTTCTCATAAGAAAAAGAGCACTTGGCTCTTTTCTGTTTTATTCTTTTGAAGAACTGCTTGAGCTTGAATCTCCACCACCGATGTATTGAGTGAAGATATTTTGGAAGGCCTGGTCTTTAACCTTGATATTGGCTGCTTGCAATTCTTTTCCGATAACACTTTGAACAAATGAAGCGTCATTTTGTTTTTGAGTTAAGATAACAGTTTTTAATTTTTCTTTGTAGTCGTCAATATTAGATGATTTTTCTGTTTTCTTAATCAGTTTAACAATGTAATATTGACTGCTGTAGGCTTGTGTTCCAGTAACGCTAATCACATCAGAAACACCATTTACATCTAAAGCAAAAGCTGCTTTTTTAACTTGATCTGGTACTTCTGTCGAAGCAGAATCAAAGGTGATCTCTCCACCGTTCGCTTTGGTTTTCTCATCAGTTGAATTATCTTTGGCTAATTGAGCAAAGTCTGCATCACTAGCTTTGGCTTTTTCAAGAATTTCTTTAGCTTTGTCTTCATTGTCCAGACGGATGATTTGAGCCGTTACATCTGGAGTGTATTCATCAAATGCTTTCTTATAGGCATCATCTGTCAATTCAGCTTCTGCTGCCTTCTTAACTGCCAACTCAACCAATTTACTTGTACGAATTTGAGCTTTACGTGTTTCAAGAGTCATTCCTGCTTGTGACAAGACACGTTGGTAGTTCTCACCATATTGCTTCTCTTCTTCGGCAATAGTATCGTTGACTTCTTTGTCATCTACTTCTGAACCGTATTGTTTCTCAAATACTTTTTGGATGGTCAGGTTCAACAACACTTGTTGAGCTGAAGGATTGCTTTTCACTTGCTCATAAAATTGATGTTCTGTGATGACATCCCCTTTCATGCTGATGAGATCTGCTCCTTCTGAACCTTTCGAACAAGCTGCTAAAGTTGCTACTGATAATAGTGTAATGGCACCTGCCAATAGTTTTTTCTTCATGTCTACTCCTTTGAGATAAGTGTTACCCTATCTATTTTACTATATTTTCTTAAATTTTTCTGAAAATCATTCGCTGTCAGGTAATTGAACATCTGCTACATTTTTACGAAGCATGAGGATGCCGTCACCCAGAGGTACTAATGTTGCGGTGAGGCCTGGATTATCTAAGGTTGCATCAAATAGTCTTTGAAGTCCTCTGTAAATCGTTCGCTGACCTCGACGAACTTCCATAATGTCCTTGGCAACATCACCACCTTGAAAAATATCATCCAAGACAACCACACCACCGACTTTCAAATGTTTGAGGATTTCTGGCAGAAAGACGATATATTTAGACTTAGCAGAATCCATAAAGACGAAATCATAGGACTCTGTCAAGGTAGATAAGACATCTACCGCATCTCCTTCTAGGAGCGTAATTTGCTTGCGACTGTCAAACTGGGCGAAATTTTCCTTGGCAAATCCAATCATCTCTGGATTGCGGTCAATGGTTGTAATCTTGGCCTTTGGCGCATGTTCTGCCATCAAGAGGGCTGAAAAACCGATAGCCGTCCCAATTTCCAGAATATTTTTAGGCTGCATTGTTTCCATGAGAAAACGGAAATAAGCTACCGTTTCATGGGGAATAATGGGAATATTTTCCTTGCGGGCAAAGTCTTCCAATTCTTTCAAAGATCCTGTGACTTGCTTTTGGCGCTGACGCATCAAGTCTACAATTTCTTCCTTGACGACAGGACGACGCATGTTATGGTTAGCATTTTTACTATACGATTCAACCATCTTATGCCAATCCCAATTTTTCAACAAGGGCTTCAAACTCATTCAAACGACGTTCAAAGACTGCAAAGGCATCGTTGAGATAGTCTTCCTTCTCCATATCAACACCAGCTTTTCTCATGACATTAAGTGGATAGTCAGACTTACCTGCCTTGAGATAGTCGATATAGCGGTCACGGTCTTCTTGACTACCATGGACAATCTTTTCAGCCAGAGCTGAGGCTGCTGCAAAGCCAGTTGAATATTGGTATACATAGTAGTTATAGTAGAAGTGTGGAATGCGAGCCCACTCGTATTGGATTTCAGGATTGTCTTCCTTACTCAAACCATAATACTCTTGGTTCAAGTCTGCGTAGAGTTTATTTAGGAAATCACTTGTCAAGACTTCACCATTTTGATCCGCTTGGTGAATCGCGTGTTCAAACTCAGCAAATTGAGTTTGGCGGAAAACTGTTCCACGGAAACCATCTAGGAAGTTATTGAGAATAGCAAAGCGCGTTGCATCATCTTCCACTTCTTCCAATAATTTCTCCGTCAAGATATTTTCATTGGTAGTTGATGCAATCTCAGCCAAGAAGATAGAATAATCTCCGTAAACATAAGGCTGAGTTTCACGAGTATAGCTTGAATGCATACTGTGACCTGTTTCATGAACAAGGGTGAAGAGATTGTCTAGATTGTCCTGCCAGTTGAGAAGCATGAAGGCATTGGTATCGTAAGAACCACCAGAGTAGGCTCCTGAACGCTTGCCTTGGTTTTCGTAAACATCAATCCAACGCTCGCTGAAGGCACGTTTAACACGGCTCAAGTAATCCTCACCCAAGACTGCCAAGGCATCTTCTGCTTTTTTCAAGGCTTCTTGGTAGGTAAAACTATATTCAACAGATGAAAGTGGTGTGTAGACATCGTACATCTTGAGGTCTGAAATTCCCAAGATTTTTGAACGAAGGTTAAGATAGCGATGCAAGAGTGGCAAATGCTTGCGAACTGCTGCTACCAAATTGTCATAAACACTCTCTGGAACAAAATTGGCTGCTAGGGCTGCATGACGAGCGCTCTTGTAGTTGCGAACTTTGGCACGGTAGTTTTGCACCTTAACATTGGTTTGCAAGGTTTTGGCATAGGTGTGTTGGAATTGTTGATAAGTCGCATAAAGGGCTTGATAGGCACCACGACGAACCTCACGATTTTTAGACTCCATCAAACGTGTGTAAGTCCCATGAGATAGCTGAACTTCCTTACCATCATCGTCAAGAACATAGGGGAACACAATATCCGCATTGTCCAAGATAGCGAAGGTTTCACTTGCCGAACCAAAGATTTCCCCAGCTCCAGCCAATAATTCTTCTTCGCGTTGTGAAAGAACGTGATCCTTGCCTTGCAAAAGCTTGTCAAAATAGTGTTGATAAACCTGCAATTTTGGCTGAGCTTCTAAAAAGTCAGCATACTGCTCTTCACTAATCTCCATAAATTCAGGTTCATAGAATGAAAAGGCTTGGTCTAGCTGGCTATAGAGAGTCATGGCCTTGGCATAGTACTCTTGGTACTTGGCTTCACGTGTGTCTTGGTCATTCTTCATATGAGCATAAACGTAAAGCTTCTCCATTTGGCGTTCCATTTCAAGAGAAAATTCAGTAATTTCGAGTAGACTATCCGCACTATCCAGGAGATGGCCTTCATACTGGGCTACTGTCTCCAATTGTTCTGTTATATCTTTTAAGGCTTCTTCCCAAGCCTGGTCAGTTGGGTAGATCGTTGATAGATCCCATGTATCTTTTTCATTTATTTCATGTCTTTGTAATACCATTAGATTCCTCCATCCTTTCTATTCTACCATATTTTTTAAGAAATATTGCTGATAAAAGGCTGGTGGATAGAGCATTTGCCAATCATTTTGAGGATTTTCTTGATAATAGGTTTGAAAATACAGATAATAGCGAATCAAATCTTGCTCAATTTGGCAAAAATTACCTACTAGTGGTCGAATTTGTGGATACCATTCTTTTAGCCCATAAGTCAGGAGATTTTCTCCCTTTTGATAGGCTTCTGCTTGTTCTTTCATCCAAATGGGATTTTGATAGTACAGTTGTTGCCGGATATAACGACAGATGTCCTTGTCCTGAGAAACTGTAAAATGAGATATTTTTTGTTTCTTATAGGGAAAACGTAATATCTCCAGTAAACTACCGTGACCATAGGGAAATTCCTTAATCTGATAATGGAGTTTACCTCGGAGATCCTGGTGGATGAGATATTTAAGCCTTAAAACCTGTTTTTCCTTGTCTACTTCCCAAACATAAAAGCCCATGTTTTGACTGAAATAGAGAAAACCTTGTTGTAGACGAGTCAAACGCTCCTTGAGCCACAGTTTTTTTCCCAGCAACCACAGTACTTGGTAACCCTGACTACGATAGCCCTCGCTACGCTCTTTAAGAACTTTTTGAGGCAAGGGACTACATTGAACCTCTAAAGCTAGATTGCCATTTACAAATACATCCGCAATCTGTTTAAGCTCTGGAAGCAGGTATTCTAATTGCACCTCGGCCTCTTTTTTCAACCAGTGATAAAGGACTTCCTTATTTTCCAGATGTTCTGGACTTTCATTTTCAGAGGAAAAATCACAGTCTTTTAAGGTTTTGTGGGCAAAATGGATCCGGACACTTGGTCCTTGACGCAAACGGAGCTGACCTCCACAAGCTGGGCAGGTGTATGCTTGCTTCTCAAGCTTATCCTCTAACACATTTACCAATTCTCCCCTAGAATCTCTCGCAACAAACATGATTTCCCTCCTTTTCTATATTATTCGTAAAAAAGAAAAAAGATCAGGAAAATTCCTAATCTTCATCACTCTATAATTTTAGAGTTGCAAGCGACTTTCAAGAGCTTGTGTCAACACTTCAGAATAGTTCACTTTCTCACGATCTGCAAGTCTGACTAGCCACTCTGGAACCGTAACATTTTTTCGAATCGCTTTATTATTCTTTACGAAAGGCAAGGGATTGACCTGAATCAAAGTCACAAATCCATCGGGAGCTTTCAACTCAGCAATGTCACTAGGAGTAGGCAGAGGCAGTCCTTCATCAATATAAGAAGCTAAAACACTCTCAAGCATTTCCCGAGCATTTTTCATTGCAAGTTCAATCGTTGCTCCTTCAGTCCCGCCTCCAAATTCCGGAAATTCGATCCAATACCCAGTGCCTTCTCTATGAAAAATAGCAGGATAAGATTTTAGCATAATACACCTCCACAATTTCCAAATCAACTATAATCCCAAATCTTTTAATATTTTTCTCTCTAAACCTTTTCCTAGATCCTCATTACCGTGAACTGGAATAGTGACAAGATAGGGAACCCCTTCTTTCTTAAAATGATGATGACTTCCTCTCTTACGAACTTCAATCCATCCATTTGCAAGAGCTAATTTTACCATTTCCTTACCTGTGATTGGCATTTATGGTCACCTTTCTATCTAAAATTATACTTATAATGCGTATTTTTGTCAATTCTTCTATCTTATCTATTCGTAAAAAAGAAAAAAGATCAGGAAATTTCCTAATCTTTATTCATGCTTATTTAATTTTTTTAGCTAGCATGGTCGCAAATCGTAGTTGAATACGATTGCCATTCTCATCACGACGGTGAAGATGGCCTGGATTTTCATTGTACTTAACCAATTCCCAGTCCTTGTAATAGTCTGCCAGTTCCCCTTCCTTAAAAGTAAATGGGAAGTTCACTGAGCAAGGATAGTCCTCCGTATCCATGGCACAAACGATAAGATTGTAGCCACCAACAGTGGTTTTATCCTGCATATTTTTGATAATTGCAGGAATGCGGTCCGCTTGTAGAAACATGAGAACAACAGTTGATACGATAAAATCATATTCTTGCCCAATGCTGGCTGAATTGATATCGTAGAGACCAACAGGCATGTCCAAATCTTCTTGCTCCACAATGCTTTGCAAGATTTCAAGAGATAATTCATTTTGATCTACAGCTGTCACATCAAAACCTTGCTGGGCTAGAAAGAGTGCATTACGGCCTTGACCACAGCCCAAATCTAAGGCTTTCCCTGGTTTTACTGTCTGCATAGCCTCTAAGACCTCTGAATGAACCCGATTGGTATTGTATTTTTTAGGGAAATAATCCTCAGGTTTACAATAAAATTCCAAATACCATTCCACATCGTCTGTTACAGCCTCCACTCGGTGCCAGGCTTGTGGTTGTGCCATGGGATTCTCAGCCCCTGCTTCAAAGAGGTGCTCAGCTAAAACCTCACCATATTCTGTCAATTCAATAAACTTGAGAGTTCCCTTCAAAACAGTAATTTTCCCCCAAGTCCCAACCTTGGTATTGTGCTTTTGCTGAACCGCCTCTGGCATGGTCTCTTTAGTCCACAGTGGCATGCGTTTGTAGGCAACTAGTTTTTCCATTTTCATTCCTCTTTTTATCGCTGGTTGACAGCTTTCATAACACGCGCGATGTCGCGGTTTTGCTCACGTCGTTTGATAGACTCCCGTTTATCATAGTCATGCTTCCCTTTAGCTAAACCTAAAAGGAGTTTAGCGTAACCATCTTTGATATAGACTTTAAGGGGAACCAGGGTCATTCCTGTTCCTTTAGTCTCTTGTTCTAATTTTTGGATTTGTTTCTTATGGAGCAGGAGTTTACGACGACGTTCTGGTTCTTGGTTCCAGATATTGCCCTCTTCGTAAGGAGCAATATGAACATTGCTCAACCAGACCTCCCCATTTTTTACTTGGGCAAAGCCATCCTTGAGATTGATTCGAGCAGCTCGTACACTCTTGATTTCAGTTCCTGTCAGGACCATCCCTGCCTCTAACGTATCTACGATAGTATAGTCGTGGCGCGCCTTTTTATTTTGTGCGACGACCTTTCCCTCGCCCTTTGCCATGCTTGGCTCCTTTCTTAGCTACTTCCTTGTAAAAAGGTTTCTTGCCCTTTTTCTTCTTGTCTTTTTGTGAATGCTTGCGCTTATCATTTGAGCGTCCTGATTTTCTCTTATCTTCCTTCTTATCTGAACGACGATTTGAACCACGCCCTCTGTCTTTGCGATCAGCTTGTTTCAAGCCTTTCTCAATCACATCAAACTCACTTGGGATATATGAGAAGTCAATTTCACCCGTCATCTTGTCGGCTCTTTCAACGCGAATGCGAATCTGCTGACCTACACGGAAAGTTGTTCCTGATTTCTCTCCACGAAGGGTTAAATCACGCTCATTGAAATGGTAAAACTCAGGTAGATTTGTGATGTGAATCAAGCCTTCAACTGTGTTCGGCAGTTCGACAAAGAGACCGAATTTGACAATACTTGATACAACTGCATCGTATTCTTCACCCACGTATTCTTCCATGTACTCAGCCTTTTTCATGGCTTCTACTTCACGCTCAGCCTCGATGGCACGACGCTCACGGTTGGAAGACTGGGTCGCAATCTCTGGAATCACTTGCTCAAAATGCTCTGCTATTTCCTTAGAACGGCCGTAATCCCGAATCATACGGTGAACAAGAAGGTCTGGATAACGACGAATCGGACTGGTAAAGTGAGTGTAATAATCAGCTGCTAGACCATAATGCCCGTGATTGTGCTCTGAATAGCGAGCCTGCTGCATGGAACGAAGAAGCATCATGGACAATACATCTGCATAAGGTTCTCCCTCAACAGTACGCATGATTTCTTGAAGCGCCTCCTGGCTAATCTCACTGGCAGTCCCATAAATGCGCAAGCCAAAGCTCGAAGCATAATCAATAAACTTCTGAACTTTTTCAGCCTTAGGCTCTTCGTGAATTCGATAGATGAAAGGCAAATCCAGCTTGCTGAAATGCTCGGCAACTGTTTCGTTGGCCATCAACATGAAGGACTCAATCATGCGCTCGGCAATGCCACGCTGACGAAGAACGATATCAACAGGCTTACCTTGTTTATCAACCAAAATCTTGGCTTCATTGGTATCGAAATTGAGTGCTCCACGTTTCACACGCATGTTTTCTAGAGTTTCATGGAGCTTGGCCATGAGTTTGATACTTGGAACAATTTTCTGATATTCTTGTCTCTTTTCCTCGTCGCCAGCTAGGATATCATTGACATCACTATAGGTCATACGGAAGCTTGTCTTGATAACAGTTTGTGTGATAGTGTAGTTGACCACACGGCCATGTTTATCAATCTCCATAATGGCAGATTGGGTCAGGCGGTCAACTTGGGGGTTGAGGGAGCAAATGCCATTTGACAAACGCTCTGGGAGCATTGGGACCACACGGTCTGTCACATAAACAGAAGTCGCGCGGTTAAGAGCTTCCCTATCAAGGGCTGAACCCTCAGTCACATAGTAGGAAACATCTGCGATGTGAACCCCAAGCTCCAGATTTCCATTTTTCAAGGCCTTGATATGCACTGCATCATCCAAGTCCTTGGCATCCGCACCGTCAATGGTAAAGGTAATCTCATCTCTCAAGTCCAGACGGTCTTCCATATCCTTATGAGACGGAGCATCAGGCACACTTTCTGCTTCCTTGACAACAGCCTCTGGAAATTCTGAGACAATGTCCATAGACTCCAAAACCTCAAGGACATCAATTCCGACATCCGTTGAATGCCCAACAACATCAAGTACACTAGCAACAAAGAAATCATGTTTCTTGCTTGGGTATTTGTCGATAAAGACCTTGAGAACTTCCGTCCCTTCTAGTTTAAGGGCTGGTTTCTTAACATAGATTGGTTGGCTGATTTTCTGATTTTTCGAACGAATGTAGCCTGCATACTTAGGTTTTTCCTGATCCAGAACGATTTGACCGACAACGGTTGTCAAACTGTGCTCTAGGATATCAATAATTTTGGCTTCTGCTGCTGTTCCCTTATTGCGGTCAGCGACTTTCTTGATGACGATCTCAACGGTATCGCCATCAATAGCATAGTTAACATCGTTTTTTCCTACAAAAAGGTCGTCCTCTTCCCCTTCCAGACTGACAAAACCAAAGCCATTTTTATGAGCATGAAAAATCCCCTTGAGGGTAATCTCATGTTTTTTCTTGACTTCCAAAGTCAGACTGCCATCTTCCTCAAAGCGTATCTGGTGCTTTCTTTCCATTAGGGACAAGGTTTTAATCAACTCACGAAAATCCTTGGACCCATCTTTTCCCAAAGCTTGAGCCAAGTCATTGACAGTTACCTTTCCCTTGTCTTGTAAATATTCTTTTATTCTATCTTTCATATTTTCTTTCTAGATTTTTTAATTTTCTTTTACTGCAAAACCTTCTTAAACATCCTTTAAAAATAAAAAGAGGCAAAGACCTAGTCTTGCCCATTATTTTCTTATCTACTTGATAATACCGTCAATGCTAAGGCAATGGCTAGCCAGAAAAAGACTAAAATCCCTGTCAAACGCTGCATTACAGCTTCAAAACCGCGTGCTTTACTGCGTTCAAACAAATCACCTGAGCTGGCATCAAATACATTGCTGGATTGGTTTTTGGTTGGTTGCATGAAAATCGCAATCACAATCACAACAGATAATACTAATAAAATGGTTAATAATAGGTTATACATATCAAACTCCTTAAAATCCTTATTATTTTACCATAAAATCTACTTAGATTCAAGATGTAGGGTTACTTTTCTTTCCTTGGGACAATACTTTAAAACCTCGATCTTGTCTGGATGGGTTTTTGAATTTTTACTAGTTAGGTAATTGATACTGCCACAAGAGGAGCATTTGAGATTAATTTTTACTCGCACTAGATTTCCTTTACTTTTAATAATGTTCGAAATTGAAGCAGGTTAAAGAGACAACTAAAGGCAACACAAAGGCTTGTCGCATAAAAGACAGCATGGTAGCCAAATTGGACTGCTACTGCAGAACCTGCCATGGGACCAACGACACCTCCCAGATAAAAGAATACCTGATTGAAGGCAAAGACCCTCGAAATGCCGGCTTTTGGAGTCATTTTGCTGAGAAGGGCATTGACACCAGGTATCAGCGCACCGGTTCCCAAGCCAAAGAGGAAACGATAGAGTCCTAGTTGAAGGGGGCTAGAGGCATTGGCACAGAGAAGATAGATGATAACTGAATAAAACTGGGCAACAACCAAGAGACGATGATTGCCCACCTTGTCACCTAGCTTACCCATGACTCCTGCACTCATCATGCTGGAAAAGCCCATGCTGGACACAATCAAACCAGAGACAAAAAGAAGATTCTCTGTCTGCCCTAAGTCGCGTACATAAAGAGCCAAAATAGGGCCGATCGATTGGGCTGAAAATTGGATGACAAAACTAGTTAGAAAGAGATTGACCAAAAGATAGGGATATTTAACCGAGGTAAATAATTCCTTTGTTGGAATAGCCTTTTCCTTGGCTACTGGTTGAAAATCTTCCTTGATAAAGCAAATAGTCAAAATAGCAGCTAAAAACAGAAAACTACCAACCAGTAAGAAAACTGTACGAATACCAAATAATTCTGCAATAAAGCCACCAATAAAGGGGCCAGTTAGAGTGCCTGCAACTACGCCAGTAGACAAAGTACCTAAGGCAGAGCCTGATTTCTCCTTGGGAGCCTGACTGGCTATCAAGGCCGTTGCATTGGGAACAAATCCTGCAAATACACCGTTTAATAAACGAAGAAAGATTAACCAATAGATATTTGGGACAAAGGCCAAGCCTCCCATAGTGATCGTCATGGCAAGACCAGCCCGAATCATCATGGGTTTTCGACCGTATTTGTCGGCAAGGATTCCCCAGATAGGAGAAAAGAGCGCCGCGGAAATAGCAGAGACAGAAATAGCTAAGCCTGCATAAAAAGCAGCTTGCTCACTCCCAACACCTAGATTTTCCACAAAAATGGGCATAAAGGGCACAACCAAAGAAATACTAGCTCCAGTCAGAAAATTACCAAACCAGGCAATGCGCAGATTATCCTTCCAGTTAATCTCTGTCATCTTGCTTACCTCCCTCGAGAAGGATATGCACTTGAGTAAGAAGCTGGTCCAGATTTCCATTGTTATCTAAAACATGACTAGCCAAATCTTTCTTTTTCTCTAAAGGCCACTGGGCTGCCAGACGAGACTCAGCTTCATCCTTGGATAGCTGATCCCTTTTCATTAATCGTTCCACTTGGATATTCCGATCCACATAGACCAACCACGTCTCATCAAACCAAGCGTTGTAGTCTTGTTCAAAAAGCAGGGGTATATCCATGAAAAAAATCTCTTCTGTCTGAGCCAACTGGTCTCTCAAAGTAGCCAGTTCTTCACGGATAATCTCTCCTTGGATTCGTTTAGACCATTCCCGTTCATCAGGATTTGAAAAGATGAGACTAGCTAGGAGAGGGCGATCGAGTTCTCCATTTTCTAGGATGATTTCTTGACCAAAATGCTGAACTAGAGCCTCAAACAGACGACCACCAGGTTTCTGTAGTTGGTGGACGACTGCATCGGCATCCACCACTTGAAAACCTTGCTGTCTTAGAAAATTTGTCACAGTTGACTTACCCGAGGCAATTCCTCCTGTGATTCCGATGATTTTTCCCATCAGTCCCTCCTTTGACAGCTTGGACAAAAGTGGGTGCCTCGTCCGCCTAGTTGGATTTTTTCAATCACAATGCCACAGCGTACACATTCTTGACCAGCCTTGTCATAGACCTGATGAAAATCCTGCATGGTTCCATCTTCCCCAAAGGCATTGGTATAAGTCCGAATGGTAGAACCACCTTTTTCAACAGCCTGTCCCAATACAGCAATTGTCTGGTCATGAATAGCTGTCGCTTCTGCTGCTGTCAAAGTCTGGGAAGGCCTAGCTGGATGAACCTGAGCTCGCCAGAGGACCTCATCCACATAGATATTGCCAAGTCCAGCCACCAAGGTCTGGTCTAGGAGATGGGACTTGATAGGCTTTTTAGACTGAGCTAGAGCTACTTGAAAGACCTGTAAATCAAAGTCTTGTTCGCTTGGTTCAGGACCTAATTTCTTAGAAATAAAATAAGCTTCCAAGAGGCCAGGAGACAAGAGTTCCATAGTACCAAACTTGCGTACATCCTCATAAACAAGCGTGCCACCATCCTCAAACTGGAAGAAAAGATGGGCATGCTTGCGTTCAGGAACCTGGTCTGGATAGTAAAAATACTTGCCCTCCATCCGCAGATGGGAAATCAAGACCTTGTCTGTCAGGTAAAAAAGCAAATATTTGCCACGACGTCCCATTGACTCAACAACTTGACCAGGTACTTCCTTTCGAAACTCGTCCAAATCCGTTTTAATCATCTTGGGATAGCGAATTTCTATACTCGAAATTTTCTTTCCCAAAATCAATTTTTCTAAGCCACGACGAACGGTTTCAACCTCAGGTAATTCAGGCATAAGTCCTCCTTCTGTAAAAACAAGAAGCAGGCATGAGCCCACCTCTACTTAATATTCTTTTTCATTATAGCCAAAGTCAGCCAAATCTAGCTTTTTATCGCGCCAGTTTTTCTTGACCTTGACCCATGTTTCTAGGAAGACCTTGTCTCCTAGCATGAGTTCAATATCACGACGGGCCATACTACCGATTTTCTTAAGCATAGCACCACCTTTACCGATGATAATCCCTTTTTGGCTATCGCGCTCGACCATGATGGTTGCACGGATGTGAACCTTGTCTGTCTCTTCGTCTCGTTTCATAGAATCCACAACTACTGCGACAGAATGCGGGATCTCTTCACGAGTTAGGTGCAAGACTTTCTCGCGAACCATCTCTGAAACCAAGAAACGTTCTGGATGGTCTGTGATTTGATCAGATGGGAAATATTGGAAACCTTCGTCCAGATTTTCACTCAAAATATCCACTAGACGAGAGACGTTATTCCCTTGAAGAGCTGAGATAGGAACGATTTCCTTAAATTCCATTTGGTTACGGAAATCATCAATCTGAGACAAAAGCTGGTCTGGGTGAACCTTATCGATCTTGTTCACCACCAAAATGACAGGAACCTTGGCAGCCTTGAGACGCTCGATAATCATATCGTCCCCCTTACCACGCGCTTCATCAGCAGGTACCATGAAAAGAACTGTATCCACTTCACGAAGGGTACTGTAGGCAGACTCAACCATAAAATCTCCGAGAGCTGTCTTAGGCTTGTGAATCCCTGGTGTATCAATAAAGACAATTTGTTCTTTATCAGTGGTGTAAATTCCCATGATTTTATTGCGCGTTGTCTGCGCCTTGTCACTCATGATGGCAATCTTTTGCCCCATAACGTGATTTAAAAAAGTTGACTTCCCAACATTGGGACGTCCTAAAATGGCTACAAAGCCTGATTTAAATGTCATAATTTCCTCTTACTGTTTAAAATATTAGATCCCAAATCCGTGGGAGAAAAATCAATGCGCCTGTTAAGGCCGCGAAAAGAGAGACTACTAATACCGCGCCAGCTGCCATATCCTTTGCATTTTTAGCCAGCATGGAAAAGTGATAGTGACTGGCCAAATCCACTACATTTTCAATAGCAGAGTTAATAATTTCAAAGGCTACTACCAAGAAAATGCTCAATAGTAGAAAGAGCCATTCGATTCGTGATACCTGAAAAACAAAACCTGCAAGAATGACTACAAGAGCCGTCACCGCATGTTTTCGCATATTGCGTTCTTCCTTTATGGCAGTAAAAATTCCTGTAAGAGCAAATTCTAAACTGGATATCAGGTCACGATTTTTCCATTTTCGTTTATTGTCTTGTGAGTCCATAGGCTGTCAAAATTTCTTCTTGTAAACCGAACATCTCCGCTTCTTCTTCCGGAGTGTAGTGATCATAGCCGTTAATATGTAAAAAACCGTGTACTGCCAAGAAGCCCATCTCACGCTCAAAGCTATGGCCATATTCCTCGGCCTGCTCATGTGCCTTATCGATAGAGATGAACAATTCCCCAATATAGGCATCAAACTCAGACATCATCTCTGCCAAGTCCGGATTTTCAAGCAAATCTTCCTCGTCAAAGGCAATTTCCAACTCTGGTTTATATTCAAGGCTGATAACATCTGTCGGACGGTCTGTGTCACGGTACTCCAGATTAAGTTCATGACTACGTTCATTGGTCACAAAAGTGACTGCCATCTCCTTGTCTTCTTTTCCTAATTTTTGGGCTGCAAATTCCAAAATTTCTTGGGTTTGTTGCAACATTTCTTTTGAAACTTGACAAGTTTCATCTACCATTTCAATATACATGTGCTTCTCGTTTCTCTTTACTTGGCTTTATTATACCACATTTCCATGATTTTATTCTACCTTTTTGATATAATACTATGGAATACAATCACAAGGAGAGAACGATGTCATTTGACGGATTTTTTTTACACCACATGGTTGAGGAATTGCGAAGAGAGTTAGTGAACGGTCGCATTCAGAAAATCAATCAGCCTTTTGAACAAGAGTTGGTCTTGCAAATCCGTAGCAATCGCCAAAGCCATCGCCTGCTCCTCTCTGCCCATCCTGTTTTTGGACGCATTCAGCTGACCCAGACGACTTTTGAAAATCCAGCCCAACCCTCTACCTTTATCATGGTTTTGAGAAAGTATTTGCAGGGTGCCTTGATTGAGTCAATTGAGCAAGTGGAAAATGACCGCATTGTGGAAATCACGGTTTCCAATAAAAACGAGATTGGAGATCATATTCAGGCTACCTTGGTTATCGAAATCATGGGGAAACACAGTAATATTCTACTGGTTGATAAAAGTAGCCACAAAATCCTCGAAGTTATCAAACATGTTGGCTTTTCACAAAATAGCTACCGTACCTTACTTCCTGGATCGACCTATATCGCTCCGCCAAGTACGGAAGCTCTCAATCCTTTTACTATCAAGGACGAGAAACTCTTTGAAATCCTGCAAACACAGGAAACGACAGCTAAAAATCTTCAAAGCGTCTTTCAAGGTCTGGGACGCGATACGGCAAATGAATTGGAAAGCATACTGGTTAGTGAAAAACTTTCCACTTTCCGAAACTTTTTCAATCAAGAAACTAAACCATGCTTAACTGAGACTTCCTTCAGTCCAGTTCCTTTTGCAAATCAGGTGGGAGAGCCTTTTGCAAGTCTTTCTGATTTGTTAGACACCTACTATAAGGATAAGGCTGAGCGCGACCGCGTCAAACAGCAAGCCAGTGAACTCATTCGCCGTGTTGAAAATGAACTTCAAAAAAATCGACATAAGCTAAAAAAACAGGAAAAAGAGTTACTGGCGACAGACAACGCTGAAGAATTTCGTCAAAAAGGAGAATTGCTGACAACCTTCCTCCACCAAGTGCCTAACGACCAAGACCAGGTTATCATGGACAACTACTATACTAATCAACCTATCACGATTGCGCTTGATAAGGCCTTGACTCCCAATCAAAATGCTCAACGCTATTTTAAACGTTACCAGAAACTAAAAGAAGCTGTCAAATACTTGACTGATTTGATTGAAGAAACCAAGGCAACCATTCTCTATCTGGAAAGTGTGGAGACCGTCCTCAACCAAGCTGGACTAGAAGAAATCGCTGAAATCCGTGAAGAATTGATTCAAACTGGTTTTATCCGCAGAAGACAGCGAGAAAAAATCCAGAAACGCAAAAAACCAGAACAATATCTAGCAAGCGATGGCAAAACCATCATCTATGTCGGCCGAAACAACCTACAAAACGAGGAGCTAACCTTTAAAATGGCCCGCAAGGAAGAACTTTGGTTCCATGCTAAGGACATTCCTGGAAGCCATGTTGTCATCTCAGGAAATCTTGACCCATCTGATGAAGTCAAGACAGACGCAGCAGAGTTAGCTGCCTACTTCTCTCAAGGGCGCCTGTCGAATCTCGTGCAGGTAGATATGATTGAAGTCAAAAAACTCAATAAACCAACTGGTGGAAAACCCGGCTTTGTCACTTACACAGGACAAAAGACCCTCCGTGTCACACCAGACCCCGAAAAAATCGCATCCATGAAAAAATCCTGATTTTACTTGAAATCAGGATTTTTAACATACTATTCACTCAAATCATATCCAATTATAGGACTAATCTTTGCCACCAAGTTTCTCATTGATTTTCATCATCACACTAGCAATTTTTTCACCCCAATAAGGGTCTGAGGCATATTCCACATTCATACCAGACGCCTTATTTCCAAGGAAAGTTCTGCCCCTATCGATATAATTTTCCTTAATCCACTTTGTTGCACCTAAAATTCCCTTATCCACATCATCAAATGTCTTAGCAGAAAGGTAAGGTGTCGTATCATAGGCTGTAATTCCAAAGAAATTATTCTTATCTTTGGCAATCTTGCTACGTCCCCAGTCGCTTTCTAAGGCACTATGAGCAAGGAGATAGAGGGCATTGATATGGTAATGTTCTTCGGCTTCCTTAAAGGTAGCTCCCTTATTTTCCAAGAGGCTATTATTAATATTTAGCAAACTAAATACCTTATCCAAGTCTTCAGCACTATAGTTTGTAGCCTCTGTCAAATCTTTAAAAAGGAAGGGATTTTCAAGGTTAAAACCTTCAAAATGCAGTCCATCTGCCGAATAATATTTCTTGCCTACTTCCATATCAGAAAGATGAGCAGCTACTGGGATACTAGCATTCTGAGCCACATAGTGATAAAAACGATGTCCATCACTCTCATAATAAGGGATAAAGTCCTTACTAGTATCTAGTGCTTGTAAATCTTCTGTTTTCATATATCCTGACAAACCAGAAATAGTAATAGCCAAGCGCTTGTCATCACTTTTTCTATCCTTGTCTAGCCATACGACACTACCTTGCGATATATAGGAGAGCTTTTCACCATCTGCATTATAGATATTTGCAGTAACTGGAAGGACCTGATAATAATCAGAGCTAGTCTTGGACTCCTTATGCCACTTTCCATCGTTTCCTAACTGATGACCATCAATAGTCTCATTTTTTGCCATGTAGCCACCGGATTTGAAGTAGTACCAGGCTTGACTTTTAGAATCGTATATCCATTCTTTCTCAGCCATTTTGCCATCAGACTTGAGATAAAACCATGACTCCTTATCCAAAATCCATTCATTGGCTGCCATATAGCCACCGGATTTTAGATAATAATAGTGACCATTTTCGAAAATCCATTCTTTATCAGCATGATTTCCAGTTTCTTTAATGTAAAACCAAGATTGGTATTGTTTGTCAAAAAGCCAACCTTGCTGTACTTTAGCGCCACTAGCGCTCACATAAGCCTGTTCAATCCACTGACTTGTCAGTAAATAACCACCGGATTTGAAATAATAGTCCTTGCCCTTAATTTGGAGCCATTCTTTCTCTGCGTGTTGTCCATCTGCTTTGATATAAAACCAAGCATCATATTGAGAATCATATACCCAGTCTTCTATTACCTTAGCACCTGTAGCACCGACATAGGAAGTTCCTAGCCAAGCATTTCTTTTCATCTTTCCATCTTGGTCAAGATAATAAAAGACTCCCTTGTCTTCTATCCATTCTAATTTGGCCATATAGCCACCAGATTTGAGGTAAAAATAGTCGTCACCTTGCTTCAACCATTCATTTTCAGCATAGTTAGCATCTGCTTTAATATAAAACCAAGACTGATAATGAGCATCAAAAACCCACTCATTAGCCGCTTGGTTGCCATCTGCTTTCAGGTATTGTTTTCCTTGCCAAGTACCATCACTTGCCATTACACCCTCTGGTCTGGCTAAGAAAAATAGCAGGGCTAAAAAAATAAATCTCAATTTCTTCATTAATTTACTTCCTCTGTTCTTACTCATTTCATTATATCAAAATTCTCTATAATCAACATTACAAACTAATAAAAAATCAAGAACAGATAGATTGCAGTTTACCTCAGAGACTCTTTTACTTCCTTGCGGAGATTTTCTAGACTGCTGATGCCGTATTTGTCCATGACTCTTGGTAGATGTTCGATGATATCAGGACAGGCATATGGATTAGTAAAGTTGGCTGTTCCAACTCCAATAGCAGATGCTCCCGCCAGATACATTTCTAGGGCAGTTTCTGCCGAATCCACTCCCCCCATTCCAATGATAGGCAGGTCTGTTGTTTGCGCTACTTGGCGGATGAGTTTGAGGGCTACTGGAAAAACTGCTGGACCAGACATTCCACCTGTTCCATTGGCCAAGATTGGTTTTCTGGTTTTGAGGTCAAAGCGCATTCCAACCAGAGTATTAATCATGGTTAATCCGCTTGCTCCTGCATCTTCTGCAGCTTTTGCGACAGTGACGATATCCGTCACACTAGGGGTTAGTTTGACATAAACTGGTACATCAGAGGCTTCCACAGCTGCTTTCACCACATCATAAGCTAAATCTGGGTCTTGACCAATCAAAAGTCCGTGATTACAGTGGTCAACATTGGGGCAAGAAATATTGAGCTCAATAGCCTTTACATTGGCTGCCTTGGAAATACCATGAGAAACAGCTGCATACTCTTGTTTTGAAAAACCAGCTACATTGGCAATAATAGGAAGATTTGGATATTCTCTTTCCAGCCAAGGTAACTTTTCAGCCAAAACAACTTCCAAACCAGGATTTTGTAAGCCAATTGCATTGAGCATGCCAGCAGGTGTTTCTGCCACCCTTGGAGTTGGATTGCCAAAGCGTGGTTCAAGAGTTGTCGCCTTGATCATAATAGAACCTAAAAGGTCTAAATCATAGTACTTGGCATACTCTTGTCCAAAACCAAAACAGCCTGATGCTGGAATAATCGGATTTTTCAAATCCAAGCCAGGTAGAGAAACTTGTAAACGATTTGTAGTCATAATTTTCTCCTTATAATACAACTGTTCCTGTGCGGAAAACCGGGCCATCTTCACAGACGCGTTGACTAACCGTCTCACTTTCTGGCACTTTTAAGACGCAGGCATAGCAAGCTCCCATCCCACAAGCCATACGAGATTCCAGAGATAGATAGGCTCTTGGATGGTCATAAAAAGTTTGATTGATATACTTCATCATTCCAGGCGCCCCACATGAGTAAACAGCATCAAACTGACTGTCTAAATCCTTGATAACAACGGAAACATTTCCCTTGATACCATAAGAACCATCATCTGTCGTTACAAAGACTTGACCATATTGAGCTAATTCCGTCTCTAAAATAACAGCATCCTTAGTCGCAAAACCGAGAACTATCACTACTTTCACACCACGCGCATGCAATTCCTTGGCCACCTCAAGCAAGGGAGGAACACCAATCCCCCCACCAACAAGGAGAACCTGGCTCTGCTCATCTAGGTCAGACAAGTCAAAACCATTTCCCTGAGGCCCCATCACATCAAGAGTATCTCCCTGACTTAAGGTTGAGAAAATAGCTGTCCCAGCTCCCTCAATCCGATAAATGAGGTGACACTGCTTGTTAACCTTATCAATAGACGAAATTGAAATAGGGCGACGCAAGAGATGGGCATCATCAGGCACACGCAGATGAAGAAATTGGCCTACTCGCATAGCTTCAACCATTTCCCCTTCTAGGACTAATTCAAAGATTGCTGGCGCGATTTCCTCCTGTGCAACCACCTTCATGGTTTCCAAACGAATGGCACCCAAACGTTTCTTACATGTGGGATTCATGACTTTTCCTCCTTAAATTTTAAGGGGATCAGATAAAGAAAAGACCTTGCTAGTGCAAGGCCTCAGTTAAAATCGTACAAGACAAGAGAGCACACTCAAAAAGTCTCCTCTAGAAAATTGTACTATTCTTTTATCTGACACCTTGTGAGTCTCTCTGGACTCCCCTTAAAGGTTAAATTTTTATTAGTATACTCTTTCAGCTAAAAAAAGTCAAGTAGAAAACGAACATTCTACTTGACCTCACGAGATTATTTTTCACGAATGACTTCGACCTTGTAGCCATCAGGGTCTTTTACAAAGTAATAGTTAGGTGCAGTTCCTGGTAGACCATTTGGCTCAGTCACTTCATATCCTTTTGCACTATGCTCTTGATGAAGCGCCTCAAGATCAGGTGTACTGAGGGCGATATGGGCAAATCCATCTCCAACCACATAAGGACCATGATCGTAGTTATAAGTCAACTCCAACTCATAGTCATCACCCTCAAGACCTAGATAGACAATCGTGAAGGCATGGTCTGGAAAATCTCTGCGACGCAATTCTTTAAAACCAAAAGCATCTTGATAAAATGCGATTGATTTTTCAAGATTTTCTACTCGCAAGCAAGTGTGTAGCATTTTTGAAGCCATATTTTTCTCCTTTATTTTCAAAAAGACTGGGACAATCCTGTTCCAGTCTTATCTGTTATTATTTACCAAGTTTTGCTTTCGCTGCATCTGCAAGAGCTGTGAAAGCTGCTGCATCGTTAACAGCCAAGTCAGCAAGCATTTTACGGTTAACTTCGATCTCAGCCAATTTCAAACCATGCATCAATTGTGAGTATGAAAGTCCGTTCATACGAGCTGCCGCATTGATACGAGTGATCCACAATTTGCGGAAGTCACGTTTTTTCTGACGACGGTCACGGTATGCATAGTAGTAAGAGTTCATTACTTGTTCTTTTGCAGTACGGAACAAGATGTGTTTAGCTCCATAGTAACCTTTTGCTAATTTAAGAATACGTTTACGACGTTTGCGTGATACAACGCCACCTTTAACACGTGCCATGTTTTATTTCCTCCAAATATTTCCTAGAATTGTTTACTTACTGTTAGGCTATTATTTCAAGCGAGTAAGCATTGCTTTGATACGTTTGTAATCTCCTGAATGCACCATAGATGCTTTACGAAGATGACGACGTTGTTTCTTAGTTTTTCCGTGGAAACGGTGAGAAGTGTAAGCACGGAAACGTTTAAGTCCACCAGAACCTGTACGTTTGAAACGTTTAGCTGATGCGCGGTGTGTTTTTTGTTTTGGCATGATTTTTTCTCCTTTATTTAACTTTCTGACAATTATTTTTTGTCAGTCGCTGGCGCCAATTGCATGAACATTTGACGTCCATCCATTTTAGCACGTTGTTCGATGATGGCAATATCTTGAGTTGCTTCAGCAAACTCGGCTAAAACTTTTGCACCAATCTCTTTATGGGTAATCATACGACCCTTAAAGCGAATAGATACCTTAACTTTATTTCCTTTTTCAAGGAATTTGCGTGCATTGCGAAGTTTTGTATCAAAGTCACCCTTGTCAATAGTTGGACTTAGACGAACTTCTTTCACAGTAACAACACTTTGTTTTTTACGTTGTTCTTTTTGCTTCTTCTGGTACTCAAATTTGAACTTACCGTAGTCCATAATTTTTGCAACAGGCGGTTTGGCTTGGGGTTGAATCAATACTAGGTCAACATTAGCGTTATCAGCCAAAGCTTGCGCTTCACTGAGTGGCTTGATGCCTAGCTGTTCTCCTTCAAGACCAATCAAGCGAACTTCACGTACACGAATCTCATCATTGATGAATAAGTCTTGCTTTGCTATGGTTTTCACCTCTTTTGTTTTATTAGAGAAAAACAATAGCGGACTCGTAAATATACAAGCCCGCACGTTATGATAGCGTTTCTTAGAAACTTTTCATCCGTAGGGCCAGGCAACTTGATGTCACAAGGCGAGAAGCTCTCACTTCTGCTTTTCTCAACTTTTATATGATACCAAGTTTTCTAGCCCTTGTCAAGATAAAAAGTTATTTTTTTGAAAAGTTTTTATTTGTATTTTGGCTTGATTTCCTAATCAAAAAGAGAGAATCAAGTTGATTCCCTCTCTATGTTAGTTTTTACTTATTTTCCCTATAGGAAAGCTAGGATCTATTAAAAAATTCTTTTTTCTGTGAACTTCCCCATCTTTCAATAAATAGAATCCCCACTAGCAAAAAGATAATCAGGCAAGGAAGTAAGACTAGCCCCATACCCCAATTCAGATTGACATTATCAATTTGCTTAGGTAATCTTCCAGACAAAATCTCCACTGAACGCAAGTAAGTAAAGGGAATCAGATGTGCAATCTTTTGAAGAGGCTGAATTGTTTGGATGCCAAACAATAAGCCAACAATCCCAATGAGTGAAAGAAAGAGGACAGGCATTTTTTGCTTGAAAAAGTAAGCAATCAAGTAGACGACTTCCACAATGACGATAAAGGCTAAGAAAGCTAAGAACAAGCCAGGAAATAACACATCTTGTATCTTTCCAATAGTTACCTCTTGATTCACTAAGCTATAAATCGGGTAGGGATAATCTAACTGTCCAAAACCACTTATCATACTTCCCACTAGAAAAGAAAATCCGCTGATTCCGATAAACAGCACAGTTACATAACCCACTCCAACTCCAAGAGAAGACATTGCAAATGCCACTTTTGAAAAAGGATATAACTGAGCTGTATCCAGATGATTTTGATATCTTTCTGCAAATAGTTGCGTTAGCATAAAAATAATAGCAACCACAAACAAGCTTGGGATGATAGCCTCTAAAATCCAGACAATCTGATCAATCCCGTAGGTCGGATAAACTAAATTGTGCGCTTTTATGTTCAAGGGATATAGGGCTTGGTAAGTCTTTCGTTCGCGGTCAACCGCCATTTTTAAGTCAGAACTAGCAGTCGGTTCCTTTGATAAAATTTCATAACTCTTCTCTACATCTTGCCACTGCAAATAGTAGGCTTCTTTCCATCGCCCTTCTTTTAATAAAGTCAGAATTTCTGTCTTTTGAGTCAAATGATTTTTTTGCAATTCTAAATTATTTTTAGCAATTTGGTATTCCTCCGAGCTGGTGTCAGATATTTGGGAGAGTTTCTCTTCATATTCATTGATGACTCTCTCATCTTTTACAAGACTAGTTTCCAACTCTCTCTCCAAACTGACGGAGTTTGCAGTCTGACTATTAAAATAAAAGGTAACACCGAGTCCAGATACAAATAAAGCTAAGATAATCCAGTTTAAGCGACTTTTGAAAACTTTTTTTAATAAAAATAGACTAACATCTTTCATAAACTAAACCTCTTCTATTTGCCCCTGATGAATGGTTACTACTCTATCGCAGACATCAAGCAACTCTTCCTTATAGTGGGAACTTAAAAGAACCAGCTGTTCTTGTCTATCGATTTGTGCTAGCCTATCAAAAAACTTCTGTCGATAATACTCGTCTAAGCCATTTGTAATCTCATCCATAAGCCAGCATTTCGCCTGACTGAGTAAATACATGGCAATCACCAATCGTTGCTTCATGCCTAAGGAATACTTGCGAATGGGAAGGCTGATATAGTCAGACATTTCCCAGTAATCAATTTCATCCCCCAAGTTTAGATCTGACTTCCAGATGTTTTTGATAAGACGAAGGTAGTCCATCCCACTTAAGTTTCCATCCAGCCATTCAACGCTTTCATAATAAAATAAAGAAGGAGGGGCTACGATATTTCCATTACTTATAGGAATTAAATTGCTAATGGCGCGGAACAGGGTCGTCTTTCCAGAGCCATTGATAGCAAGAATACCATAAATCCTACCCTTTTCAAATGTAAAATCAACATCTTGTAAGATGACTTGTCGCGTTTTTAAGGTCACATGAGTAAGATGCAACATACCTAGCCCTCCTTTTTATCACTCTTTAAGGATTAATAGCCTCCGCTGGAGTAGTTTATTACCTCATAACGATTGTAATTCCAACCAGAACCAATTTTATATTAAAATAGCTATAATAACGAGACCATGATGGAACGTTAATATAGCTATGTCTGTGGTAATTCATACTAGACCTATATAAGGTATTCCAATCATACCTATAAGTTTTAAGAACGCTCACAGCAGATACACTGGACTGAAAAAGACCAATAATCATAAACTAACTAATTAAACGGTTTTTGCTAATTTTTAATGGTTTTATATCATCAATATTGAATACGCTTTCATTATATCGTTTTTATCATTATTATGCAACAGATTTTTAGTTTATTTTACTAATATATAATATTTGTCCTTCCTATCGAACACTTTCGATTTTCCAACTATTCAACCCCTTAAAGCGTATAGCTCCTTGCTGGTCAGTTCGGTAAACTTTACTATTGATACCTTCCAGTCGGGTCAGGGTTTCCTGATGGGGGAGTTTCGTTCGATTGTTCTTTCCAACTGAGATGAGAGTCATCTCTGGTTTGAGCTGTTCTAGAAAGGCTGAACTTGATGATTTTTTAGAGCCATGTTGACTAGATTTCAAAACATCCACTTCTAGGTCAGGATATTGCTTCAACAAGTCCCTCTCTCCTTTCTCCTCCAAATTTCCAGTGAAGAGAAAGTGCTTATCCAAAAGTTTCCCATACAGAACTAGGGTATCATCGTGTCCTCTATCTCCCATTTTCCTTGAAGATAGGACTTCTAACTGACTTCCAAAAATGGGCAAGTTCTCTCCTACTGTCACACTACGCACCTTGGTTTGAGTCGCCTGTAAATCTGCCACAAATTCCTTCTGTTTCAGACTGCCTTTTGATACTAAGATCTCCCCTACATGGAATGCCTTGGTCACTTCCAACAAATCTCCAACATGTTCCTTGTCCGTATTTGTCAAAATCAGCTGGTCAATCTTATCTACTCCTCGACTTTTGAGATAGGGAATCAAGGTTCGCTGGGCATTGCTGGTCGTCGCCTTTTCTTGCCATTTTTCGATTTTCTTATCAGACTCTGCCTTGCCACCAACATCTAGGAGAATGGTTTTCCCAGTTACATCCCGTAGGAAAATACTTTCTCCTTGCCCCACATCCAGCATGGTAATTTCATTTTCCAGTGGATGCTTGGTCAGGAAAAAGAGACCTGTAATCAATAAGCTCAACACTGCTAGCCTTTTAATGTTTTTCCTTAAATCATAGACCAAAGCCAAGGAAATTAACAATAAGATTAAAAGCCATGCATTGGGTTGTCCAAAGACTAGAGGTCTACTTGCCACCTGCGACACCAAGCGAATAATGCTTTCCAACCATTCAAAGATAAAATTCAGCTGAATGACTGGATAGAGAAAGGAAAGGGCAAATAAGATAGACAAGAGCGGTAAGAAGACCAAGTCAAATAGAAAGGAAAAGACAAAGGTCAAAAGGATAGACCAAGGTTGAAATTCCGCAAAATAGAAGGACAGAATGGGTAATATTCCCAAGGAAATGACCAGACTTTCTCTGGCAATAGCCTTGATCCCCTCCTCTTCTTTGCTGGTCATGGTCAAGATAAAAGCATAAGCGCAGGACAAGACTCCTCCTGCTGTCAAGAAAAAGTTTGGCATGATAATAAAGAGGACAAGAACCGTCAAGGCAAAATTATCTAAGCCCTTAACACCATGTTGAGCCAGTAACTTTTGCAAGAGACTGCGAACAACAGATGCTGAAAATCCTGTCAGACCAGCATAGAGAATGGAAAAGGGATAAGTCAGCCACTTCAACTTTTCTTGGGTCAAGCCCAATCGTAAGAGAAGTTTCTTAAATCCATCCATGAAAAAACCTACCTGCATGCCTGATAAGGCAAAGAGGTGGATAATTCCTAGACTGGAATAAAGCTCATTCATCTCCTCAAAGTCGGTGTCTAGATGTCCTAATAGAAGCCCCGTCATGTAATTGCGCATAGGGTCTGGAAAATGTGTCTTTATCCAAACCACAGCCTTTCGGCGTAAACTGGACAGGTTTTCACCTATATCCCAACTGCCAACCTTTTGAAGTGACTGGATTTTTTTGATATTGAGAGTCTGGTAAATCCCCTGAGTTTTCAGATAGGCTTGGTAATTAAAGCCACCAAAATTCCTCTGCCCCTCTGGCTCCGAAAGTTTTCCTTCTAGTCCTATCTCATGAAGATCTGTTAAAGCTTGAAAGGATTCTTTCTCCTCCTCGGATTGGAGTTTATAATAGACTTGAAAAATTTGTCCGTCAGCCTTGCCACGAAAGGATAAACTATCTCCATTAACTTTGATAGTATCTGGTAAAATCTTCACCTTGTCTACATAAGCGACTAAGTTTTGACTAGCTTGTGTCTGTTGCCAATTTTGAAACAGAAACCAGAAACCAAAGATTCCACAAATCACTAGAACTCTACCTGCTGATTTCCAAGGAAATTGAATAAAGAGACAGACTAGCAGAAAAACAAAGCCCAACAAAGCAAGATAAGATGCTGAGAAAATAGAATAGTAAAGCCAAAGCAACAGAAAACTCAGGTAAATTAGGGGAATAGGGAAATTCTTAATCCACTGTAACATAATCTTTTAGCTTTTCTATGGTCTTGGCACCAATTCCAGAGACCTTCTTAAGTTCATCAACCGACTTGAATTTCCCATTTGACTCACGATGATCGATAATGTCCTGAGCTCGTTTTCCTCCCAGTCCCTTTACCTGCTTGAGTTCTTCCAGACTGGCCTTGTTGAGATTGACCTTCTTGTCCTTGCTTGTTGAAGAAGGCGCTCCAGAACCTGCCTGTTGACTAGCTACTTCTTCTCCCTTAGATGGAACGTAAACCAGAGCCTCATCACTAACTTTCTGAGCTAGATTGAGCGACTTGCTGTCTGCTTGTTCTGTCAAGCCACCAGCCTTCTGAACAGCATCATTGACTCGACTACCTACCGGCAAATCATAAATCCCTGGCGATTTAACAGCACCTTTCACATCTACGGTGATTAGATCTTGTTCAACCGGTTCTTCCTTTTCTTCCTTCTTCACATCCTTTTCGGTCGATGAATCCTTGGAAACAGCTGCAACTTCTGCCTGCAAATTCGTTTCCTTGACAGCTGTTTGTGGAGCTGGCTTTAGCAGGAAAAATCCGCCGACAAGTAAGCCCAGACCAGTACAGATGACAATGATTTTATACTCTTTGATTTTCTCGATAATTGCTTCCATATATTCTCCTCTCTTAGATTATTCGTAAGAGAAAGAAAAAACAGTCGAAAATTTCTTCTCAACTGCTTATTTATTTGCAAAATAGTCTTCCTTGGTCAAGACATAATGAACTCTTGTCACGATTCGGCCTTCTTCATGCTGGTCCATACAAGCATATGGTTCTACATAGGAAAAAAGCATGCCTGATTTCTCCATGACCTTGCCAGATGCGGGATTAGCCTTATCGTGTAAAGCAACTAACTTATTCATTCCTAACTTCTCAAAAGCTAGCTCAATTACGGCACGATTGGCTTCTGTCGTCAATCCTTTATTCCAATACTTTTTATTGATAATGTAGCCAATAGCTGCCTTCTTTATAACAGGATCAATCTTGTGCAAGTCAATGGTTCCAATAAACTGACCATTGCTTTTTAGTTCTATTCCCCACCGTCCCAAGGAATTGGACAAGTAGAACTGAGCAATGTTATTCTTGGTTTCTTCCAAGCTTTGATTGGTTGGAAAAGTGTAGCGCGTATTATCCTTGTCCGAGGCATAGGCAAACATTGCTTCCGCATCATCCAAGGTTACAGGTCTAAGCAATAAACGCTCTGTCTCGACTATGGGATACCGAGCTAGTTTTAAAAAGATTGATTCCATACGTTTCTTCCACTTGAAACCTTTCTAATCTAATACAAGGATATTGAATAAAACATTTAAAAAGCAAACTTATAGTAGATTAAAATAAGATATGAATAAATCGATTAGGAAAGTCAAATTAATTTCTAGAAATATTTTAGCAGTCACGACGTACTATTCTAGCTTCAATCTACTATAGAGTTAGCATTGATATAACTTTAAGTACAAAAGAACTATCCTTCAGATAGAGGTTGAGGAACTAATTCTTCACTCTCTTCTTTTTTAACTGGAGCTGGTTCATAAGCTCGGATAATCTGAGCGACAACAGGATGGCGAACCACATCCTTAGCTGAAAAATGAACAAAGTCAATCTGATGGATGTTCTTGAGTTTTTCTTGAGCATCAATCAGACCAGACTTGACGTTACGTGGCAGGTCAATCTGACTGATATCTCCATTGACAATCATCTTAGAATTAAAGCCTAAACGAGTCAAAAACATCTTCATCTGCATGATGGTCGTATTTTGCGCCTCATCGAGAATGACAAAGGCATCATCCAAGGTCCGTCCACGCATATAGGCAAGGGGCGCAATCTCGATAATTTCACGCTCCATGAGACGAGTCGTTTGGTCTTTCCCCAGAATCTGATACAAGGCATCATAAACAGGTCTAAGGTAAGGATCTACCTTCTCCTTAAGATCACCCGGAAGAAAACCTAGACTCTCTCCTGCTTCCACCGCTGGGCGTGTCAGGATAATTCGTTTGACCTGCCCACGTTTAAGGGCTGTCACTGCCAAGGTAACTGCAAGAAAGGTCTTCCCAGTTCCTGCAGGTCCGATTCCAAAGGTCACATCATGCTGTTTGACACTGTCCACATAAAGTTTTTGACCCAAGGTTTTGACACGGATAGGTTTCCCTGTATTATCTTTGATAATTTCTTCTTCGTAAAGGGCAACAAACTTGTCGATTTCATCGTTTTTGACCATGCTAATTGCAGTCACCACATCTGGCGTCCCAACCGTCATCCCACGATTCACCAAAACCATCAAGGCTTGAATAACTTGACGGGCTTCCTCACAGGCAGTCTCTTCTCCCAAAACCTGTACAATCTCAGTACGAGCATGAATCACCACATCAAGCTCTTCTTCCATCAAACGAAGATGGCGTTCATTGGAACCAAAAAGATGAAACAGGTCATCTGGATGACTCAGTTGAATGTCTATTGAATGTTCCTTCAAATAAAGAACCTCTCTAATCCTTTTATTTCTTTTTATTATAGCAAAGGGGCGGAGAAATTACTAGCCCAAACCCAGTGAATCATGCTAGTGTTCTAAGTATTCTTGCCAGATAGCGTCAAAGTCTCCTAGGTTAAAAGAGAAACTGGCATGCTCCTCCAAAAAGCGACTCACCTCATCAAAATCATCGGTGTGTTTTGGGAAGGAAGACTCTTCAAAAGCTAGGTCTGCCAAGATAGCTTTAGGACTATTACTTTTAGGATTGCGCTCGGTCATGAGCCAAGTGTAAAATGATTTTCTCATAAATCTCCCTAAATCAACTCTGTCCCAAACTGGTCTTGCTTGATTTTACCAGCCTTCATTAAGCCACCTAAAGCTTTCTTGAACTGACCTTTAGAAATGCCAAAGGTTGCCTTGATGTCGTCTGGAGATGACTTATCATTTAAGGTCATGAAACCGCCATTGCTTTCCAAGTAAGTCAAAATCATCTGAGCATCATTTTCCAACATTTCAAAAGAACGTGGTTTGAGGGAGAGGTTCAACGTGCGGTCCACTTCACGGAAACCAATGACACGCGCATCTAGAACTTGTCCCAAACGTGGCTCTGCGTAACGCTCGCTAGGATGGATAAAACCAAGCATGTTATTTTCTGGCAGATAGACAAAGGTCCCTGACAGCTTGAGACGGTAAACAATGGCTGGCCAGTTTTGGTTCTGCATGTTGTTGTAGGCAGGACGAGCCAGACGTTGGAAATCTTCTTGATAAGCCAAGAGTCCCCAGATACGGTCTTTCTTGTCCACTTCAAGACGGATGTAGAGTTGGTCGCCCTTCTTAGGCCAAAGTTCCTTAAGCTCAGGGAGGATATCGAGTGACACAACGATTTCCTTGTCAGGAAGGCCTGTATCCACAAAGACACCCAAGTCTTTACGAACTTCCGTTACAGTTCCCCAACCAAATTGGTCCTGAGTGGCAGTCACTTCTATGGTTGTCAGGCGGAGTTTTTGCTTCATATCCGTGTAGGCAAAACCTTTGACCGTATCCCCTACTGTATGTTGACCTTCTTCCTTAGCAAGAGCATAGGTTTGACCATCCTTTTGCACAAAGTAAAAACGGTCGTTTTCATCGATGATCAGTCCAACGATAAAACTTGCAAGATTTGTATTCATATTTCCTTCTTTCGAATAAAACTCAGCCAGCAATGCCAACTGAGTTTTTCTGTTTATTTTTAGACTTCCAAAAGTTCTTTCTCTTTGTTAGCAGTCATGTCGTCGATGTGTTTAACAGCATCGTCTGTTACTTTTTGAATGTCTTTTTCAAGAGTCTTCAATTCGTCTTCAGTGATTTCTTTTGCTTTTTCTTGTTTCTTAGCTTCGTCCATAGCATCGCGACGGATATTGCGGACAGCCACTTTAGCATTTTCGCCGACCTTCTTCACTTCTTTAGCAAGGTCACGACGAGTTTCTTCTGTAAGTGCAGGGATAACCAAACGAATAACAGAACCGTCGTTAGCTGGTGTGATACCAAGATCAGAAGCGTTCAAAGCACGTTCGATGTCTTTCAATGAAGACTTATCAAATGGTGTTACCAACAAAACACGCGCTTCTGGAATCGTAATTGAAGCGATTTGGTTAAGAGGAGTTTCGACTCCATAGTATTCTACATGTACACGGTCAAGCAAGCTTGCATTGGCACGGCCAGCACGGATACCACCAAATTCACGAGCAAGTGATTGGTGAGACTGGGTCATTCTCTCTTTAGCTTTTTCAATAATTGCGTTAGCCATAATCTTTCTTATTCCTTTTCTTAGATATTATTTGAAACTGTTGTTCCGATATTTTCACCAAATACGACACGTTTGATGTTGCCTGGTTGGTTCATGTTGAAGACAACCAAGTCAATGTCGTTGTCCATAGAGAGGGTTGAAGCTGTTGAGTCCATGATACGAAGACCTTTATTGATAACATCACGGTGAGTCAATTCTTCAAATTTAACAGCTGTCTTGTCCTTCTTAGGATCGGCATTGTAAACACCATCTACGCCATTTTTAGCCATAAGGATAGCATCCGCTTCGATTTCAGCTGCACGAAGGGCCGCTGTTGTATCTGTTGAGAAGTAAGGTGAACCAATTCCGGCACCAAAGATAACGATACGGCCTTTTTCAAGGTGACGAAGGGCACGTCCACGGACATAAGGCTCTGCCACTTGTTGCATAGCAATAGCTGTTTGCACACGTGTATCAACCCCAACTTGTTGCAATGAATCTGCCATCACAAGAGCATTCATAACAGTCCCAAGCATTCCTGTGTAATCTGCCTGAACGCGGTCCATACCTGCTTCTGCTGCAGGTTCTCCACGCCAGAGATTTCCTCCACCAATAACAAGGGCAATTTCGATACCTAAGCTATGAACTTCTTGAATCTCTTTTGCGATTGTTTGAACTGTTTGGATATCAATCCCTACGCCACGTTCACCGGCAAGGGCTTCACCTGATAACTTGATTAAAATACGTTTATACTTGGGATTCGCCATTTTCACTCTCCTTTTTTTATCCTACCTATTTTATCACAATTTCTAAGATTTTTATAGTATCATGAGCAATTCTTTCAAAAAAATTAGACTGTTAAAAATTCCTCTAAGTCGCTAAGAGCACGCTCTGCAATTTTTTCATAACGAGCCTTCTTATCACGGATACGCTCGCCTTCCAACTCCTTGATAATTCCGAAATTGACATTCATTGGTTGGAAATGTTTGCTGTCGGCATGAGTGATGTAATGAGCCAGACTTCCAATCGCTGTCGTCTCTGGGAAAATAGCCTCGCTTTCTCCCTTGAAGAGACGAGCCGCGTTAATGCCAGCTACTAAACCTGATGCCGCTGATTCAACATAGCCTTCCACACCCGTCATCTGACCAGCAAAGAAGAGATTTGGTTGTTTCTTAGAACGGTAAGTCTGCTCAAGAAGATTTGGTGAATCCATGTAAGAATTGCGGTGCATAACACCATAACGGACAAACTCAGCATTTTCAAGACCTGGAATCATTTGGAAGACTCGCTTTTGTTCTCCCCATTTGAGGTGAGTCTGGAAACCAACGATATTGTAGAGGCTACCAGCCGCATTGTCCTGACGCAGCTGAACCACCGCATAAGGTGTTTTAAATTCTCCATCACGAGGTCCTGTGTAGTCGTCCGGATACTCAAGGCCAACTGGTTTCATCGGACCATAAAGCATGGTTTTAATACCACGTTTGGCCATGACTTCGATAGGCATACAGCCCTCAAAATACTTTTCTTTTTCAAAAGAATTCAGCGGCGCTTCTTCCGCATTGACTAAGGCTTCATGGAAATCCATAAATTCTTGCTTGGTCATAGGGGCATTGAGGTAGGCCGCCTCTCCCTTATCATAACGAGACTTGAGATAGACCTTGCTCATATCAATGGTGTTGACATCAATAATAGGTGCTGCCGCATCGTAAAAATAGAAACCATCGCCATCATTAAGGGCATGAATTTTTTCAGCCAAGGCATCACTTGTCAAAGGACCAGTCGCCACAACTGTGATAACATCTGTCGGCAATTCTGTAATTTCATCACGCACCACTTCAATCAAGGGGTGGTTAGCCACTTTTTCGGTCACCATTTGAGAGAAACCATCTCGGTCCACCGCAAGCGCACCTCCTGCAGGAACACGGGTTGCTTCAGCAGATTCCAAAATAACAGAACCCAAGCGACGCATTTCTTCCTTAAGAAGACCAACTGCATTTGTCAGAGCATCTCCACGAAGGGAATTAGAACAAACTAACTCTGCAAAATTGTCTGTTTTGTGCTGGGGTGTTGACTTGACACCACGCATTTCATAAAGTTTAACTGGAATACCACGTTCTGCAATTTGGTAGGCAGCTTCAGAACCTGCCAAACCAGCACCGATAACATTGATATAAGATTGAGACACGACACTAATACCTCTTTGGGAGTGTGAAGACAAGGTTCACATTGAAAAAGCCAATCGAACTTACTCGCTTTCGAATTTCCTGGCTCAGGCTGAAAAAGTCCCCCGGACTTTCCTCGCTCTCGAATTTCTTGGCTCAGGCTGAAAAAGTCCCCCGGACTTTTTCACTCCCACAAATCTTTCTAATTTTTTCTTCTACTAGTATAACAAAAAAAGGGAAGAAGGCAAACTTCCCTGTTTAGTCATTTTCTTGATTTTCTTCCCAGTCGTGGTAGACAGCGTAGAGCTGACTTTTATTCCACTGGTAAATCTTAGCGACTTCCTTGATAGCTTGGTTTTTCTTCATGCCTTGCTGGATACGGGCTTGGATTTCTAAAAACAAGTCCTCCTCGTCTTTTTCCTCCACATCCTGACTGGCACCTTCAACGATGAGAAGGCATTCTCCCTTAAGTGGCGTTTCAGAGATGCTTTCCAGCAATTCAGAGATCTTTCCTCTTTGGTATTCTTCATAGATTTTAGTCAATTCCCTGACCAAGACGACCGAGCGATCACCGTAGACTTCTAGCATATTTTCCAATGTATCTGCTACACGATGAGGGGATTCATAGAAAATTTGTGTTTCAGGATAGTCTTTTTTCGAGTCGAAAAATTGCTTTTGCTGGCCTGATTTTCTCGGTAAAAAGCCGTAAAAGATATGTGGCTGCGGCGCTAAACCACTGGCAATCAAGGCAGAAATTCCTGCAGAGGCACCTGGAACAGTCACAACCGCAATTTCTTCCTCAATGGCTGCCTTAACCAAATCATGACCAGGGTCTGAGATGCTAGGCAGACCCGCATCAGAAACCTGAGCAATACTTTGTCCTGCTTTCAGGAAACCAATCAAATCAGGAATTTTTTCCTTGGCATTGTGCTCATGAAAACTAATCTGCTTGGTAGAAATGTCAAAATGCTTGAGTAAAAGTCCTGTATTGCGCGTGTCCTCAGCAGCAATCCAATCCACCTCTTTCAAGGTCTGAATAGCTCGAAAGGTCATATCATCTAAATTGCCAATCGGCGTTGCCACTAGGTACAGCTTGCCGTAGAGAGACTGCCCCTTAAAACTTTTTTGAATCTGCATGCCTACTCCCTGTACAACAACTCGTCACAGAACATACATTCCTCGTCCTGCTCTCGACGTTGTCCATAAAAATCATTACATACGTGAAAACCATCTTTATAAATGCGACGGACACTTTCACGAACATGCTTAGCCTTGACAGGAGCGTCTGCCTCCACCTCACCCAAGCGTTCTCGCAACTTACTATTTTCCAAGCGAAGAGCTGTATTTTCCTCTACCAGGCTCTTGAGATTTTTCTTGATGGCTTCCACATCGGCCAAGGTCACCAATAACTGTTGGGAAAAATCGTCCAGTGCATCAAATAATTCTTTCTTATCCATAAACCAGCCCTTTCCTTTCTTTATCATTCATTCTTTGAGTTTATATTTCTTTCAAGACCAGATATTCCATGGCATTTTGAAAACTGACATTAGCCTGCCACATTTTTCTAGCTTCTAGCAAATCTTGTAAAATCTGACGAATCTTTGCTTGCAAGAGATCCTGACCACAGAGGACTTCGAGGATCCGCAAAACTTGATCTTGTTTTTCCTTGTCATCTGCCAGGCTAACTAATTTGGCTACCTGCAAATAACTCTCTCTCTTCTTGGCTAATAACCAAGTCAGTAGGCGCTCACTTTCATCCACCAAGGTCCAAAAACTAGCCTGATTGACCAACTTTTCAGCTTCAGCTCGTGATTGACAAAACTGGGCTAAGAGAATCGCTTTTTTCTTGACCAGACCTGCTTGTTCTAATTGAAGAATGAGCTTTTCTTCTTGCTTTTTAAAATGGAAAATCTGCGTCCGACTACGGATGGTCGGCAAGATCTTTTCCTCATCGCTGGTTAAGAAGAAAATGTAAACTTCACTCTGGGGTTCTTCGATGACCTTGAGCAAAGAATTGGCTGCGTTGGGATGCATTTTATCCGCCTGCTCGATAATAAAAACCTGTTGCTGGCTTTCAATCCCTGCTTGGGAAAACTGTCCCACTAATTCTCGAATCCGTTCTGTCTTGATGACCTGATTGACTGGCTTAATCAAGGTAACATCGGGAAATTCTTCCTGTTCAATCAGCTTACAGTTTCGGCATTTCTCACACGGCAAAACGCCTACTTTATCCGTACAAAAGAGGCTCTTAGCCAAAAACTGCGCCATTTCCAAGCTTCCAAAGAATCCCGAAAAGAGATAGGCGTGATTGAGCTGGTCTTGTTCTAGGATACGGACAAAGCGGTCAAACTGGTCTGGCTGCCAAGCCTTTAGTTGATCTTGTTTCATTTAGCCAAGCCCATTCTGTCAAATAAGACAGCCTTGGTCGTTTCCACAACTTGCTCCAAAGGAAGACTCGCATCAATCTTGACCATGCGATTTCCTTCTTTGTCCAGAAGAGAAAGGTAGCCTTTACGAACTTTTTTGTGCAAGTCTAAGCCTTCCATGTCCAAACGATTGACCTCGCGGTCACTATTAGCAGCAATGCGAGCCAGCCCTTCTTCCACCTCAATGTCAAAATAGAGGGTCAAATCGGGTTTAAGGCCATCTGTCACAAAGTGATTGAGCCAATCAATGGCATCAATATTCAAGCCACGACCAAATCCCTGATAGGCAACAGAACTATCGATGAAACGGTCCATAATGACCAACTTACCAGCTCCAAGAGCTGGAAGAACTTTTTCTACCAAATGCTGTCTGCGACTGGCGATATAGAGAAGAAGCTCTGTTTTAGGATCCATCTGAGTATGACTTGGATCTAAAATCACTTCCCGAATCTTCTCTCCAATCAAGACTCCACCTGGCTCACGGGTCGTCAGTACCTCTACTCCTTTTTCCTCTAAAATTGGGAGCAGAGCCTCTAAAACACTGGTTTTTCCTGCTCCCTCTGGTCCCTCAAGAGAGACTAAAAATCCTTTTGACATGTCTAACTCATTTCTTTTTTTCTACCTTCTATTCTATCAAAAAAATAGGTTTTTGTGACAATCTTTTTGCGTCTTCTCCATTCATTCGACCATAAAAGAGGCTGGGAGTCATCCAACCTCTTATTTACCTAGTTCTTGTGTTCGTTTATAGGCTTGATGAACTGCGTCCATGACTGTGCCTCTAAAGGCATGTTCTTCCAGACTTGCTACACCAGCGATAGTCGAACCGCCTGGGCTACAAACTTGGTCTTTCAATACTCCAGGATGTTGCTGACTTTCAAGAACCAATTGCCCAGCTCCTACCACAGTTTGAGCCGCCATTTTCAATGCCGTTTCTCGTGGCAATCCCGTCTGAACACCTGCATCTGCCAAGGCTTCGATAAAGAGATAGACAAAGGCCGGTCCACAGCCTGCAAGACCTGTCGCTGCGTCGATTAAGCCTTCTCCCAGTTCAACCAAGAGACCAGCCTTATTTAAAAGCTGACAAAAGAGCTCACTGTCCTCAACCCTGCAATTAGGAGACAAGGCATAACTAATCACTCCTTGTCCGATAGAAGCAGGGGTATTTGGCATCATACGAATAATTCTGTGGTGACTTGGTATAAGAGTTGCTAGTTTTTCCAAGGTCAATCCGGCTGCCATGGAAATCAAAAGAAGACTTTCTCTTTTTTTAAGGATGGTCTGGTATTGAGAAAGCAGTTCAGAAAACTGAGCAGGCTTAACTCCTAGAAAAATCACATCTGCTTCTGCAAAAATTTCTTCATTGCTGGAAGCCTGACCACCGAAGTTGACAATGAAAGCATCTACCTTGACTTGACTACGATTGGCAAGGAGAAGGTCATCGCCCGTCTTAGCCTGCAAGACAGCCTTAGCCAAACTAGCACCCATATTCCCCAAACCGATAAATCCAATCTTCATCTCTTACTCCCTTATCTGTCCGTCACCAGTAACCACATACTTGTAGCTAGTCAACTCCTTCAAGCCCATTGGACCACGCGCGTGCAATTTCTGAGTAGAAATCCCCATTTCACAACCAAGACCAAATTGGCCACCATCTGTGAAACGAGTTGAGGCATTGACATAGACGGCTGCTGAGTCCACTTGATCTGTAAAGTAAGCTGCAGCTTCAGCATTCTCCGTCACAATGGCATCCGAATGATGGGTACTGTGGGTTTCAATATGAGCAACTGCTTCTTCTAAACTGCTCACAACCTTAACAGCTAGTACATAGTCTAAAAACTCGGTGTCAAAGTCTTGGGCCTCAGCTACTCGACCTGAAACAAACTGACTTGCTGTGCTATCTACACGGAATTGAATTGGCTCCAGTCCAGCTTCCTTGCGCTCTGCAACTAGAACTTGCTCCAAGCGAGGAAGGAAGCTTGCTGCTTTGTCTTCATGAACAAGTAGAACCTCCATGGCATTGCAGACAGAAGGACGACTAGTTTTGGCATTGTTGATGATAGACAGTGCCTTGTCCTCATCTGCGTCCTTATCGACATAAACATGGACAATCCCAGTTCCTGTCTCGATAACTGGTACAATCGCATTCTCAACCACTGCATTGATCAAACCAGCCCCTCCACGAGGAATGAGCAGGTCTAGATAGCCCTTGGCCTTCATCATAGCATAGCTACTTTCACGGCTGGTATCTTCCACTAGTTGAATCACATCTGGATGAATGGTCGTTGTCTCCAAACCCTTCTTCAAGGCTGTGACAATGGCATGGGCCGTTTGATAGGCATCCTTACCACTACGAAGAACAACTGCATTTCCACTTTTAAGAGCCAAAGCAGCCGCATCAGACGTCACATTTGGACGGCTTTCATAGATTATACCAATAACTCCCATAGCTACACGTTTCTTGGTGATAACCAAGCCATTTTCAAGCTGACTTGTTTCCAAAACTTCACCGATTGGATCTGGTAAAGCAACCACTTCACGAATCCCGGTTGCCATTGCTTCTATACGACTTGCATCCAAATAAAGACGATCCAGCATTACATCTGAGATTTTACCCTTAGCAGCTTCCATATCAAGGGCATTGGCTGCTAAAATTTCCTCAGTAGCTGCTAATAAGTGATCAGCCATGGCTAGCAAGGCTTGGTTTTTCACCTCTTCACTAGCTGTGTTAATCGATTTTTTAACAGCCTGTACCTGTTCAAATTGTTCTTGTGTACTTACCATAATTTACCTCTAAAATTCTGTAAAGAGTAGTTGGATTTCAGGAGTAATGGAAATCCAATCGTCACGGTGAATCAAGACACCTTTGGCTTTTTGAGAACGCAACATATCCTCCAAAGCAGATGCTCCAAATTGCACGCGTCCTTTTCCAAGTGATTTTCCACTTTCCTTGTCAAATACTGTCACAATATCACCGTAAGAAAAGGCCCCTTCTGCGTCAACTACACCAGATAAGAGAAGACTCTTTCCATGTTGGGAGAGAGCTTCTGCAGCCCCTTTATCAACCCAAATAGAACCCTGACTCTGAGCATAAAAAGCCAGCCATTGTTTCTGGGTACGAAGTCCCTTCTCTTGAGCAACAAAGTAGGAACCATCCTTAGTCTCCTCAGCTGCTTCAATCATGGCATCTGTCTTCAAAGATGAGCAGATATAAACAGGAACTCCTGATTCTGTCGCAATAGTTGCAGCTTTGATTTTTGTAAGCATGCCCCCAGTTCCGTTTGAAGAACCTGCTCCACCTGCCATATCAATAATCTCACGATTGATGGTCTCGATTCGCTCCAAGCGTTTGGCTCTTGGGTCTGAATTAGGATTTCCTGTATAGAGACCGTCTACGTCTGTCAAGAGGACCAAAAGGTCTGCTTGGACCATGGCTGCAACCTGTGCACTCAGAGTATCATTGTCCCCAACCTTGAGCTCATCAATGACGACACTGTCATTCTCGTTGATGATAGGAATCGCTCCACGGCTAAGTAGAACTGACAAAGCCTGATGGGCATTTTTATAACGGCGCTTATCCACAAAGTCATCCTGGGTCAGCAAGATTTGTGCAGAAACGATTTGGCGCAAGAGAAGATTGGTCGTGTATTCTTCCAACAAAAGCCCTTGTCCTACCGCTGCTGAAGCCTGTTTATCAGCAATCTTAGTCGGACGCTTTTTAAATCCTAAGGCCCCAAAACCTGCAGCAATGGCACCTGACGACACCAAAATCAATTCATGACCAGCTTCGTGCAACATAGCCAATTGCTGGGTAATAGCCTTTACCTTACTACGTGATAAACTTCCATCCTCATTTGTCAGAGAAGAAGTCCCCACCTTAAAGACAATCCGTTTGTATTTCATAGTCTCACTCCGATTCTTCATATTTATCCATTATAACATGAATGGCAGGAAATAGAAAAGAGTTGATAGGAAAAAGAAGGCCCTAAAACCTTCTTTTTTACTGCTGTTCTGATTCCGATTTATTTGCACTTGTTTCAGTGCTTTGTGAAGTTGAAGAAGTCAAATCTTGACTAGTTGAAGAACTTGTAATACTTTCGTGTTGACTCGTTTCTTTATTTTCAAGATCTTTTTTCACTACTTCATTGGATTCTTTTATTTCTGAGTTACTTGTATCTCTAGTTGTAGCAGATTTCTCTACCGGAACATCCACTAACCAGGCACCACTTGAATCAACAGTATAGCCTTCTGGTGTCTTACCGTTCACAAGTAATTGACCATTTTCTTTCAAGAAGTACCATTTATCCTTGTCTTTAATCCAACCAACAGCTCGTGAACCGTCTTCCTTATAGAAATACCAATCATTTGCCTTTTTAAGCCAGCCTTGCTTCATAGCTCCTGATTCTTCTAGATAGTAATGATGACCAGAAACTTCTATCTCGCCTGTCTTCATGGTACCAGTAGAATCCATATAGTACCAGGTTTCTTTATCTTTTACCCAGCCCGTTTTCATTTCCCCTGATTGAGCAAAATAGTACCATTGTCCATCAATCTTACGCCATCCTGTTATCATATCCCCATCATTTGATAGATAATAGGTCTGACCGCCAGTATTAAGCCAACCAGTCTCCATCTGATTTTCTTTGTTGAAATAATACCAGCTTCCATTGATTTTCTTCCAATTTTTAGCAGATGCACCAGAGTCTGTCAAATAGAACCAACGATTGTTCCATTTTTTCCATTGATTCTGTAACAAGATACCCGTTTGGTTGAAGTAATACCATTCACCCTTGATTTCATTCCAACCAACTGCATATTCTCCTGTAGAGTCAGGCGCTTGATACCACCAGTTTCCATAAGCACTCTTATGCCAACCAGCTTGAAAACTTGGAATCTGCTTGTAAGAAGTTGAAATATTGACAAAACCATCTTGTCGAATATCAAAAACTGTCGCATCATAGTCTTTGCTGGCTGCGTTAATTCTCTCAATTCCTCGTTCTTTGAGCCAATTGACATACTCACTATCAACACCATTTTTCCAAGGTAAACTATCCGAAGTTTGAACAATCAAACTCGGACTCAAATTTTTAATGAAATCCTTGGTGTTTGATTTATTGGTATCATAGTGATGATTAAACTTCATCAAATCAACTTTTCCAATGAGAGGACCATACTTGTCTTCTGCTCCATGAGCATTATCCAAATCTCCTCCGAGGTAAATTTTCTTACCATTGACTTTCACTACACTAATCAAAGAATTAGAATTGTCATCCCAAATTTTCTTTAATTCACCTGATGAATCAGTTTCATTTTCATAGTTATAGAGTTGAATATCCATGTCCCCAAACTGAAAATGAGCATCTCCTTGTGTAATGTTTTGAATAACTGAAACACCTTTTTCTGCAGAAGTCTGTAAAACCTTATCATAGCCATACAGATTATCCCATAGATGAGTTGGTGTTGTAATCCGACTATCAGAGTATTTTTTCATGTAGATACGACCAACTGGATAGGTTTGCAGTAACTCATCAACGTTTCCAATATGGTCACTATGGGTATGGGTTACCAAAATAAAATCAAGTTTTTGGACACCCAATTCCTTTAAATGTCGCGAAACACGATCTGTCAGAACATGCTTATAAGATGTTTCAATTCCTTCTCTCCATGGGTAACGAGAATCACTTCCATCTGGGAAATCATAATCTTCTCCTGTATCCACCATGGCAAAATGTCCATTACTTTCAAGAATGATCGCATCACTGCCACCTTCCTGAACATTTATAAAGTGGATTTTATTTCCTGAACTTTCTTGAGCTTGAACATTCCCATGAAATGACAAGCATAAAAAAGCACCTGCAAGTGCTAAACTAGTTAATTTCTTTTTCATTCTTACTTTCTCAATCTCTCCAATGTTTCCTTAAAAATCTCTGGGATATCTGCTGTAAATTCCATGGTCTCACCTGTTCTCGGATGGGTAAAGCCTAGAGTCTTGGCATGGAGAAATTGTCCATGTCCTTTCAAAGTCTTGCGAGGACCATAGACCTCATCACCAGCGACTGGATGGCCAATATAAGCCATGTGAACACGGATTTGATGAGTGCGTCCTGTCTCTAGCTGCAACTCTACCAAGCTGTAATCACCAAAACGTTCCAAGACGTGGAAACGGGTCACTGCAGGCTTCCCTTTAGCAGTCACAGCCTGTTTCTTACGGTCTTTTTCACTACGGCCAATCGGAGCTTCAATCACACCACGATCATTAGGCAGATTTCCATGAACAATAGCCCAATATTTGCGGAGAGACTTTTTATCCTTGAGTTCTTGGGCAAGTGCTAGATGCGCCTCATCGTTTTTAGCAATCATGAGAAGGCCAGACGTATCCTTATCAATACGATGAACAATTCCTGGGCGTAGAACCCCATTGATACCCGACAAGTCCTTAATATGATACATAAGGGCATTTACTAGAGTTCCACTAGTATGACCAGCACTCGGATGCACCACTATCCCCTGAGGTTTGTTAACGACGGCCACATCCTCATCTTGGTAGATGATATCTAGCGGAAGATTCTCAGCCACATACTCTAAGACCTCCGGCTCTGGTACATGGTAAGTGACGACATCACCCTCTTGAACTGTGTATTTAGCTTTCTTGACTTGACCATTAACCAAGACCTGTCCTGATTTGATTTGTTCATTCGCGAGACTACGTGATAATTCTGTCAAATCCGACAAAGCCTTATCTAAACGCAGGCCACCAGTTTCAATTTTAATTTCCATTTATTTCCTCTTTTAGCATTGCAATCAATAAAATAATCACTCCAACAGTCAGATAGCTATCTGCCACATTGAAAATTGCAAAATTGATAAAGTCCAAGTGAAACATATCCACAACAAAGCCCTGACTTACCCTGTCAATAAAGTTTCCAAGACCACCTGCGATAATCAAGGTCAAACCCAAGACCATCCAGAATGAGTCCTCCATGTGTTTATGTAGATACCAAATGGCACCTACCACGACAACCAGGGTAATGACAGCGAATAACAACTGCTGATCTTGTAAGATAGAAAAGGCTGCACCTCGATTTTGCAGGTAGGTCAAACTAACGAAATTGGGAATCCAAGAGCGTACTTCACCCAGTGGAATCTGCTGGACGATATAGGATTTTACCAACTGATCAAGCCCAATCAAAAGTAGTACAATGACTGCCACTATTCCTCTTTTTTTCATGATTTCCTCTTCTGATTAAAATATTCTTGCATGACTTCTACAAAGAGAGTCCCAGCTTGACTCAGCTCCACTTCTTCACGTTTAACATAGACCATGCGATTATCTAGGTTATCCTTGAGACGAATGACTGTAATCCCATTGACACTGTCACTATCTAAAAATCCGGAACCTGTTGCATAAGCGTCCGTCCGCTCCAAAATACCATTCAAAGTAGCACGGTCTGTCACATTGAACATCTGCGAGCTCGCACTGGTATCAACAAAGTTCTCTGAATAATAAAGGTACTCGTCTTTTTCTTGAGTGAAACGAACCGTTGGTAGATCAGCTAAATCCTCCATAACCAATTCCTCTTTCTGAGCCAAAGGATGCCCCTCGCGGAGATAAATGTGGGTATGGAAGGAAATCAATTCAATGACCTCCAGACCTAGCTTTTCAACCCGTTGCATAATACCTTTTTTATTTTGATTGTTGAGGTAGATAATCCCGATCTCACTATGCCCTTGCGCTACTTCATCTAAAATTTGAACAGTAGTTGATTCAAAAATACGAAAGTTCTTATAATCAGGATAGCGCTCTGAAAAGGCCGTAATGGTTGGTGGCAAGAAGTCATAGTGCTGACTAGCAATGGAAAATTCATCCTTTTCTTCCTCAGGATTGGCATACTGATTTTGAAAAATATCAAATCCTTTAACCAATTCTTGCGCTTTTTCATAAAATTCCATACCACGACGAGTCAAGAAAGTCCCTGAGCTGGTCCGACGGAAAATCTTAAAGCCCAACTCTTTTTCCAAATCACGAACAGAAATAGACAGACTCGGCTGACTAACATACATCTTTTCAGCAGCTTCACGAAAAGTACCGCTATTCGCAATAGCCACAACATAGCGTAATTGTTGAATGTTCATCTTCTACCCCCAACTTCTTTATCTTTTCATTATACCATATTTTAGAAGTTTTCCAAAAAGGAAAAAAGTCTGGAAATTTTCAAGTCTAAGCGAATACTCTAATACCCCAATACAAGAATTAGAATGATATCTTTTTTCAGTCCTCATTTTATTTCAAACAAATAAAAACAGCAAATCTTGTTGATTTACCGTTTAAAACATGATACAAGAAAACTCTCTAAAAATTTCTTTTATTCTATAAATCAACTAGAATAAGCTTCTTCAACCCTATTCGCTATATCTGGACTTACCTCCCAAATCCCAACATAGGGTTGCTCAATATACTGTTTTTCTTTCATAGTATATAGATAGGCTACACTATCATTTTCTTCATTCTGATGAGTGAATTTGATAATGATGTAATCTTTAACATTTGTCGGTTGATCATTGAAACTCTCCAAAGTTGTAGATTTGGACTGTTTCTGTATCTCCTCAATCAATTTTGAGATTTCTTCTCTCTTGGTTATAGTTTTAATATCTTCAGAGATTGTTTTCTGCAGGGAAATTACAGAGATCGTTTCAGGTTCAGGAAGAATAAGTTTTTTGTTACTAACGCAAGCAGATAAAACAAGAAAAGAGATTGAACAGACTATCATTATGATAATTTTTTCATATAGGCTCACTCCTTTCCATATTCCTGCTTCCTTACTCAGATACAATTATAATATCAAATCTTAGCAATTTTTACAATATCTTATTCCCTTATAAAATTCATTATTGTAAAAGTTTTACATTCAACTATTTTTTCATTGTAAAATAAAGTAGCCGATAAATTCTCTTCTTACATATGGTTTTAAAATATGGGTACCAAAATGGGTATCAAAATAAAAAAATAGGCTCTCCGAAAACTCGGAAAGCCTTATTTAATGCTACTTCTAGCTTCCTCGCCTTTATATTTTAAGGCTCGGGATAAAAAGGTTCACTGGACCTTTTTATTTAGCGATTGGGTAAACAGAAACCTGCTTTTTATCGCGTCCTTTACGTTCAAAGCGTACTACGCCCTCAACTTTAGCGAACAAAGTATCGTCTCCACCACGTCCAACGTTTACACCTGGGTAGATGTGTGTACCACGTTGACGGTAAAGGATTGATCCACCTGTTACAGTTTGTCCGTCAGCTGCTTTAGCTCCAAGACGTTTCGCTTGTGAATCACGTCCGTTTGATGTAGAACCTCCACCTTTTTTGTGGGCGAAAAGTTGCAAGTTGTTAAGAGTCATTTTTAACATAATGTTTTCCTCCGTGTTAGTTTTCTGTGATAACTCTGGTTTGGACGAACTCTGAAGAGTTCTCCGATAAGTTTGCCATACCTAAGAAAAATGATTCAAAGAATAACTGGGTCATTTCTCTCTGGTGTGAAGGAAGATCTTTTGGTATTTCAACCATCAGATAGCCACCTTCATCTTCGTTTAATTCTAGGATTGGTTCATAGCCTGCAAATTTCTCAATAGAATTGATAAAGTTAATGGCAAGCGTAGAAACCGATGCACACACGACATCTAAGCCGTATTCGCCACTCTCGGCGTGTCCAGTAATTTCCGCACTCCTCAGCTCGCCATCTTCGGCTCTCTCAAAGACTGCCTGTATCATGTGTTCTCCTTAAAATTAAGCGTTAATTGCGTTGATGACAACTTTTGTATATGGTTGACGGTGACCTTGTTTACGGTGGCTACCTTTTTTAGGTTTGTACTTGTAAGTAACAACTTTCTTTTGTTTTCCTTGTTTTTCAACAGTTCCAACTACAGTAGCTCCAGCAACAAGTGGAGTTCCGACAACAGTGTTTTCACCACCAACAAGAACAACTTCGTTAAAAGTAACTTCTTGACCAGCTTCAACGTTCAATTTTTCAACGTAAACTGCTTGACCAACTTCAACTTTAACTTGTTTTCCGCCAGTTTTGATAATTGCGTATGTGCTCATTATGCACCTCCTATGATTTTTATGGGTTTCCCCGAATTTTTTGTGAAGACTCGCCTAGCATCGTGGGACGAACCACTTAAACTTGAATAATCAAGCAACGATGTTCGTGCGGTTGCACAGGATCGTGCATAGTCAACTCTTCAAGTATAGCATATCTCCTATTTTCTTACAAGTAATAACACCTAAAATGAAGCTTTTTCTTTTACTTTTTTCCGCCACGAAGCAAAAAGCATGCTGAGGTAAAAAATGCTCATCATAATAGGAACACCAAGAATGGTCTTTTCATGATAAAAAATCGTCAAAGAGGCTGAAAAGACAACGCCAAGGACAAAACTACTAAATAGGCTAACAAATATGAACCCTTCACGCAAAAAAGGAGTGTGCTTGGTTCGGAAATAATCTCCAAAAGCCAGCATGGTTCGTTTGATATTCCCTGTCATAAAGGCATTATTGTAGGCAATACCCGAAACCTCACCAAAAGCAGTTGTCACCAATCCCATACAGAAAGCCAAGGGCGGCACTAGATAGATATTATCTACAGTTTGCGGCACAAAACCAATAATGATTGATAAGATTGCCAAAGGAATCAGTGACAGAATTGGCTTTTTCACAATTCTCAATTTTTCCTTATAAACAGTTAATAAAAAGACCCCCATCATAAAAGCTAGTAAGGTCATTACTTTGGCACTGGCATCTGACACATTGTGTTGAATGAGTCCCACTGATAGAAAGACGACATTCCCAGTTTGTCCAGCTACAAGAGTATTCCCTCGCAAAATAAACGTATAGGCATCTACATAACCTGCACAAAAAGTCAAAAAAAGCGCTAGCCTCTTAGACTGACGTGATATTTTTCTTATAGGTAATAACCTCATTTTCCCTCCCATTTCATTTACTCATCTCATTATTGTACCACTTTCTTTGGAAAAGACCTAGTAGCTTATTTGAAATTTTTTCCCCTCTGTTGGATAGTCCCGTCTATCTATGTTATAATGAAAGAAAGATTTGAAATCGGAAAAGGAGTAACTATGCTTAAATTAGGTGTCATCGGAACAGGGGCTATCAGCCACCACTTCATAGAAGCAGCCCATTCCAGTGGAGAATACAAGCTGGTCGCAGTCTATTCTAGAAAACTAGAAACTGCGGCAACCTTTGCTTCTCGCTATCAAAATATCCAACTCTTTGATCAAGTAGAGGACTTCTTCAAGAGCTCCTTTGATGTGGTCTATATTGCTAGCCCAAACTCCTTGCATTTTGCTCAGGCAAAAGCTGCATTGTCTGCAGGTAAACATGTCATTCTTGAAAAGCCAGCTGTCACTCAGCCACATGAATGGCTAGATTTGAGACATACAGCTAAGAAAAATCACTGTTTTATATTCGAAGCAGCTCGCAATTACCATGAAAAAGCTTTCACTATCATCAAAAACTTTTTAGCAGACAAGCATGTGTTGGGAGCAGATCTCAACTATGCCAAGTATTCTTCTAAAATGCCTAACTTGTTGACTGGGGAATCACCAAATGTCTTCTCAGACCGTTTTGCTGGTGGAGCGCTTATGGATTTGGGGATTTATCCTCTCTACGCTGTCGTTCGTCTCTTTGGAAAAGCTCAAGACGCGACCTATCAGGCTCAACAGCTATACAATAGCATTGACCTAAATGGAGACGGAATTCTCTTCTACCCTGACTTTCAAGTTCATATCAAGGCTGGGAAAAACATCACTTCCAATCTCCCTTGCGAAATTTATACGACAGATGGAACCCTGACGCTCAACACCATCGAACATGTCAGCTCGGCTATTTTTACCGACCATCAAGGCAATCAAGTCCAACTCCCTATCCAACAGGCTCCTCATACAATGACTGAGGAAGTCGCTGCATTTGCACACATGATCCAGCAACCAGATCTGAATCTCTACCAAACTTGGTTGGAAGATGCAAGTTTTGTTCATGAACTACTATTTACCATGCGCCAGACTGCTGGCATTAGATTTGAGGCAGAAAAATGAAAAACAAACTACCGACTGAATGGCAAGAACTGAGTGACCAACTCGGTTTCCAAGAATTCACTCCCATTCAAACCCAACTATTTGAGCCCCTTCTTGCTGGAGAAAACCTCCTAGGAGTGAGCCCAACAGGAACTGGTAAGACCCTAGCTTACCTTCTACCAAGTCTTCTCAGACTACAAAAGAAAAAAAACCAACAACTCTTGATTCTAGCACCAAATACTGAGCTTGCTGGACAGATTTTTGATGTATGTAAAACGTGGGCTGAAGCTATCTGCTTAACTACCCAACTCTTCTTATCAGGTTCGAGTCAAAAACGTCAAATTGAACGACTCAAAAAAGGACCAGAAATTCTGATTGGAACCCCTGGCCGTATCTTTGAACTGATTAAATTGAAAAAAATCAAGATGATGAATGTGGAAACCATCATCCTGGATGAATTCGACCAATTACTAGATGATTCTCAGATACACTTTGTCGAGAAAATTACTCACTACGCACCTCGTGACCACCAACTTGTCTATATGAGTGCGACAACCAAGTTTGACCAAAAGAAGATTGCGCCTAACACACGTACCATTAATCTCTCTGATCAAAAACTGGACAACATCCAGCACTTCTACATGCAGGTAGAGCAACGTCACCGAGTGGATATGCTACGAAAACTGGCTCATGTAGAGGATTTCCGTGGTCTAGTCTTCTTTAACAGCCTATCAGACCTTGGAAGTGCAGAAGAAAAACTACAATATCGGGATATCCTGGCTGTTTCCCTCGCTAGTGATGTCAATGTCAAATTTAGAAAAGTCATCTTAGAAAAGTTTAAAGACAAGCAACTAACCCTACTTCTTGCAACAGACCTTCTGGCACGTGGAATTGATATCGATAGCCTAGAATGTGTCGTAAACTTTGATGTTCCTAGAGATATTGAAACCTACACTCACCGTGCTGGCCGTACAGGTCGCATGGGTAAAGAAGGATATGTTATCACTCTCGTCACTCATCCAGAAGAAATCAAAAAACTCAAAAAGTTTGCAAGCGTACGTGAAATTGTCTTGAAAAACCAAGAACTCTATATCAGATAAAGCTCCGTTTGCTCTATGCCCATCAAGTGTATAGAGCTTTTTTGTGTACAATTCTTCAATTTTAGTTCAATATCAGAAAAAAAGAACCTTGCATAGCAAGATTCTTTTAGTGTCTGACTTAAATAATTGTTCTTCTGGGAACTAAATCGAATTAAGCTTCGATTTCTGTAACCATACCTGAACCAACAGTACGTCCACCCTCACGGATAGAGAATGTAGTACCTTGTTCTACGGCGATTGGGTGGATCAACTCAACGTCGATTGTCACGTTATCACCAGGCATTACCATTTCAGTACCTGCTGGAAGTTCGATTGAACCTGTAACGTCAGTAGTACGGAAGTAGAATTGTGGACGGTAGTTGTTGAAGAATGGAGTGTGACGTCCACCTTCTTCTTTAGTAAGGATGTAGACTTCACCTTTGAATTTAGTGTGTGGGTTGATTGAACCTGGTTTAGCGATAACTTGTCCACGTTCAATTTCATCACGTTGAACACCACGAAGAAGGACACCTACGTTATCTCCGGCAAGACCTTCGTCAAGTTGTTTACGGAACATTTCAACACCAGTAACAACTGCTTTTTGAGTTTCTTCTTTGATACCAACGATTTCGATTTCGTCGTTGACTTTAACGATACCACGGTCGATACGTCCTGAAGCAACTGTACCACGTCCAGTGATTGAGAATACGTCTTCGACTGGAAGAAGCAATGGTTTGTCAGTGTCACGTTCTGGTTCTGGGATGTACTCATCAACTGTGTTCATCAATTCCATAACGATGTCTTCGTATTTAGTGTCACCTTCAAGGGCTTTAAGAGCTGAACCTTGGATAACTGGAAGATCGTCACCTGGGAAGTCGTATTCTGACAATAGGTCACGGATTTCCATTTCAACCAATTCAAGCAATTCTTCGTCGTCAACCAAGTCAACTTTGTTCATGAAGACGATAAGGTGTTTAACACCAACCTGACGTGAAAGAAGGATGTGCTCACGAGTTTGTGGCATTGGTCCGTCAGTTGAAGCTACTACAAGGATAGCACCGTCCATTTGAGCGGCACCAGTGATCATGTTTTTAACGTAGTCCGCGTGTCCTGGAGCGTCGATGTGAGCGTAGTGACGTTTTTCAGTTTCGTACTCAACGTGCGCAGTGTTGATTGTGATACCGCGTTCGCGTTCTTCTGGAGCAGCATCGATAGACGCATAGTCTTTAGGTTGGTTAACTGATGAAGGCAAGCGACGTGCCAAAACAGTTGTGATAGCTGCAGTTAGGGTAGTTTTACCGTGGTCAACGTGTCCGATAGTACCAATGTTAACGTGTGGTTTACTACGATCGTATTTTTCTTTTGCCATTTGAGTAAAAGCCTCCAATAAAATATATTTTATAGATAGACAGTAGGCAATACAGTCTAACTTTCCTTACTATTTTATCAAATTTCAGCTAAATTGCAAGTGTTTTACAAAGTTTTTGTGAATTATTCTTAATCTGCTAATCTAAACGGTATTTCTACTCCCATCACTTCTTTAATGAAAAAGAAAAATCAGGAATTTCCTGACTTTTACTTAGCTAATTCTCTTTCTCGTTCTTTCATTATTTTATGATTTTCATACAAACGTGATAAAAACTTAGAAATTTCTTTTAAGATAGAATAGGTTGGTACTGCAACAATCATACCAATGACACCATAGATATTACTTGATAACAAAAGCAATACTAAAATCGTAATTGGATGGACTTTCATCACACCACCTACGATACGAGGGTAGAGAATATTTCCATCCACTTGTTGAATAATCAGCATATAAATAACTGCAATCAGCATTCTATGGGGATCAGTAAAGACATTAGCGATAATCATCGGAATCAAACCAATACTTGGTCCCACATAAGGAATGAGATTGGCTAACCCTGAAAAGATGGCGAAGACCAAAGCGTATTTCAAACCGATAACGCTATATCCGATAAAGGCCAAACAACCAATAATAATCGCATCAATAGCAACTCCACTAATATATCGAGCAATTGTAGTATTCAAATTCTTTAAAAGACCTGCAATATGCAACTTATCTCTCTTTAAAACAGTGCGCTCAAGCATCGGCAAAAATTTGTTACCATCTAACAAAAAATAAACCAAAAACACAGGGGTCATAATAATAATCAAAACGGTACTAAAGAGAGCTGATAGAACACTTCCGACACTATTGGTAACGCTATTTAGGATATTTTGTAAAATATCTACATAGGATAGATTTAACTGTTGAATAGTCGCTTGAATATCTAAATTTTGAAAGGCTGGATAAGTAGATAAATCCACAATCAAATCTTGCAAACGGCTATAAATTGTCTGACTTGTTGCTATCAAACTGGTCAACTGATTAATCAAAATCGGTAAGAGATAGACTACCCCAATAACTAGCCCCCAGACCAAGGCGCACAAGGTTAGTAGAATACCAATGATACGGTTAATTTTGAAATACTTTTGTAAAAAATTTACAATAGGATTGGTCAAATAATATAAAAAACCACCTAAAAGAAAGGGAATCATTATAGTGTTTGCGACACTTACAAAAGGCGTTATAATCCCACCCATCTGTCTCCATAAATAAAAGATGATGGTTAATAATAAAATCTCACTGGTCCAAAAAAATAATTTATTCTTACGAAACATGGGGTACCTCCATTCATCTATTTTACCACACTTTCAAAAAAGCTTCTTTCTTATATCATGAAACTGGGAATATTTTTTTCTTTATGATAGAATAAACTTACTATGAAAAAAATAATTTTAACTCTCCTAAGCTTATCCGTGATTGGCTCAGCATCGACTGTTGCTGCTCAAGATTTTAATATTGCTGCTAAACATGCAATTGCCGTTGAGGCAAATACCGGTAAAATTCTCTATGAGAAAGATGCAACCCAGCCAGTTGAAATTGCTTCAATCACAAAATTGATTACTGTTTATCTTGTCTATGAAGCTTTGGAAAACGGAAGTATCACACTATCCACCCCAGTAGATATTTCTGATTATCCATACAAATTAACGACAAATTCTGAAGCGAGTAACGTTCCTATGGAGGCTCGTAATTATACCGTCGAACAACTACTTGAAGCAACCCTAGTATCTAGTGCTAACAGTGCGGCTATTGCCCTAGCTGAGAAAATTGCTGGCTCAGAAAAAGATTTCGTCGATATGATGCGCGCAAAGCTATTAGAATGGGGAATTCAGGATGCTACTGTTGTCAATACAACTGGTCTTAACAATGAGACACTAGGGGATAACATTTACCCGGGCTCAAAAAAAGATGATGAAAATAAGCTCAGTGCTTATGATGTCGCTATCGTTGCTCGCAATCTCATCAAAAAATACCCACAAGTCTTGGAAATCACGAAAAAACCTTCTTCTACTTTTGCTGGAATGACAATCACATCTACCAACTACATGTTAGAGGGTATGCCTGCTTATCGCGGTGGTTTTGATGGCCTTAAAACAGGAACAACAGACAAGGCTGGAGAATCTTTTGTTGGTACTACTGTCGAAAAAGGGATGAGGGTTATCACAGTTGTTTTGAATGCAGATCATCAAGACAATAATCCTTACGCTCGCTTCACAGCTACATCTTCACTAATGGATTATATCTCTTCTACATTCACACTTCGTAAAATCGTTCAAAAAGGCGATGCCTACCAAGATAGTAAAGCCCCTGTACAAGATGGAAAAGAAAATACCGTCACTGCTGTTGCTAAAGATGATATTTCTCTAATTGAACGTGTTGGGGATCAATCTTCTCAATCTGTTCAATTCACACCTGATTCTAAGGCAATTCCAGCACCACTTGAAGCCGGAACTGTGGTTGGACATTTGACTTATGAAGACAATGATTTGATTGGTCAAGGTTACATCACTACAGAACGTCCTAGTTTTGAAATGGTAGCAGAAAAGAAAGTTGAAAAAGCCTTCTTCTTAAAAGTTTGGTGGAATCAGTTTATCCGCTTCATCAACGAAAAATTATAAAAAATCGCGATTTTAAACCGCGATTTTTTTTGTTACAAGTTCATCTTCAAAGCTCTTGATCTTGGGTAAATCTAAAATCAAGTTTTACCCAACTGATCCTTCCATTTCGTAGCTGATCAAGCGGTTCAGCTCAACTGCATACTCCATTGGAAGTTCTTTTGTAAAGGGTTCTACAAATCCCATGACAATCATCTCAGTTGCTTCAGATTCTGACAATCCACGGCTCATGAGGTAATAGAGTTGCTCTTCTGAAATCTTAGATACCTTAGCTTCGTGTTCCAAAGCGACTTGTGAGTTGTGAATTTCATTAAATGGAATGGTATCTGATGCTGACAAGTCATCCATGATAATGGTATCACATTCGATGTGAGAGACAGATTTCTTAGAGTTCTTATTAAAGGTTACCTGTCCACGGTAGTCAACCTTTCCTCCGCCTTTAGCGATGGATTTAGACACAATAGACGAGCTGGTATGTGGAGCATTGTGGATCATCTTGGCACCAGTGTCCTGGTGTTGCCCAGCATTGGCAAAAGCGATAGAGAGCATGGTACCACGCGCCCCTTCTCCATCAAGGTAAACAGATGGGTATTTCATGGTAGTCTTTGCACCCAAGTTACCATCAATCCACTCAACAGTGGCATCCTTTTGAGCTTTAGCACGTTTCGTTACCAAGTTATAGACATTATCAGACCAGTTTTGGATAGTCGTATAACGCATATAAGCTCCATCCAAGGCAAAGATTTCTACAATGGCCGCATGCAAGCTGTTACTTGAATAAGTTGGAGCTGTACATCCTTCTACATAATGGACACTTGCTCCCTCATCAACGATAATCAAAGTACGTTCAAACTGCCCAGTATTTTCGTTGTTGATACGGAAGTAAGTTTGAAGTGGAATATCTACCTTGACCCCTTTTGGTACGTAGATAAAGGTTCCACCTGACCATACTGCCGAGTTAAGGGCTGCCAACTTGTTATCTGTTGGCGGTACCAACTTAGCAAAGTATTGTTTAAACAAGTCTGGGTATTCCTTGAGGGCAGAATCCGTATCTGTAAAGATAATTCCCAATTTCTGGAACTCTTCCTTCATGTTGTGGTAAACCACTTCTGACTCGTACTGGGCAGAGGCACCGGCTAGATAAGCACGCTCAGCTTCCGGAATCCCAATACGTTCAAAGGTTTCTTTGATTTTTTCAGGAACCTCATCCCAAGAACGGGCTGGTTTATCAGATGGTTTTTGGTAGTAGATCAAGTCATCAAAATCAATCTCTGACAAGTCTGCTCCCCAAGTTTGCATGGGCATTTTTTTAAAGGTTTCATAAGACTTCAAACGGAATTCTAGCATCCACTCAGGTTCTCCCTTAGCAGCTGATAGTTCACGAATGACATCTTCATTCAATCCTTTTCCTGTCGATAGGACAGGCTCTACATCATCATGGAAACCAAATTTATATTCACCAAGATCAATTGGTTTTGGTTCTACTCTTTCTTCAGCCATAATATCCTTTCTTTCATTCTTTATTTCTACTGATTCATAAGACAAAAGAATCTTGCCTTACTTGTTTTCTTGATTTTCAATTGTTTTCTTGAGAGCGTTCCAAGCTAGGGTTGCACACTTGATTCGTTGAGGGAATTTTGCAACGCCTGATAAGAAGGCTGCGTCTCCAAGTTGGTCTTGACGCTCATCTTTTTGCCCTTGAACCATTTCAGAAAAAATAGTCGCAAGCTCTAAAATTTCTTGTTTGGTTTTTCCTAAAACTGCGTCCGTCAGCATGCTTGCAGAGGCAGTCGAGATGGTACAACCTGAGTTTAGAAAAGCGATATCCTCCAAACGATCCTCTGCATCAAACTTGACAGAGAGATTGATAACATCTCCACAGGTTGGGTTGTTGAGACTGATTTGCTCAGCATCTTCCAATTTTCCTTGGTGATGTGGATTTTTCGAATGGTCCGCTACCACTGCCATATAAAGGCTATCTAGTTTAGAAAGTGCCATTGAAAAACTCCTTTGTTTTTTGTAAGGCATCGACTAGCTTGTCGCAATCTGCCTTGGTATTGTAGATATAAAAACTTGCACGAGCTGTCGCTGGGACATCCAAATACTGGAGCAAGGGTTGGGCGCAGTGGTGACCCGCACGAACAGCCACTCCTTCATAATCCAAAGCAGTCGCAAGGTCGTGAGGATGGAGATTGCCTAGGTTAAAGGCAATGACACCTGAACGTTGAGCCAAGTCCTGAGAACCGTAAATAATCAATCCCTCAATCGCCTGCAGTTTTGGAAAGACGTATGCAATCAATTCTTGTTCATGGGCTTCAATGGCATCCATGCCAATCTTTTCCAGATAATCCACTGCAGCAGCAAGTCCAATCGCACCTGCCATGTTAGGAGTTCCTGCCTCGAATTTCCAAGGTAATTCCTTCCAACTAGCAGATTGTTCATAAACGAAATCAATCATTTCGCCGCCAAATTCTACTGGTGACATTTGTTCCAGATACTTTTCTTTACCGTAAAGAACACCGATACCAGTTGGACCCGCCATCTTGTGACCTGAAAAGGCAAAGAAGTCCACATCCAAGTCCTGGACATCAATCTTCATATGAGGAGTAGATTGAGCACCATCCACCACCATGATAGCTCCAACTTGGTGGGACAATTGAGTGATTTCTTTTATTGGATTGACCACACCAAGAACATTTGAGGCGTGAGCTAGCGAAACAAACTTGACTTTATCAGTCAATTTAGCTCGCAAATCCTCCATATCCAGAGCTCCATCCTTGAGATAGACATAGACAAGCTCTGCCCCAGTCTTGTGGCAAGCTTCTTGCCAAGGAATGATATTGGAATGGTGTTCCATGACGGAAATCAAAACCTGGTCTCCCTCAGTCAAGACTTCCTCAGCATAACGCGCTACCCAGTTCAGACTGGTTGTCGTTCCCCTAGTAAAGAGAACTTCCTTTGTAGACCCTGCATTGATAAACTTACGAATGGTTTCACGAGCGGCTTCATAAGAAGCTGTCGCTCTTTCTGCCAAGGTATGAACGCCACGATGAACATTGGCATTGTCCTGTTCATAGTAGCAATTAATCGTCTCCAGAACTGCTAGTGGTTTTTGTGTCGTCGCAGCATTGTCCAAATAAACCAATGGTTCATCATTTACAATCTGGTCTAAAATTGGAAAATCCTTGCGAATCGCTTCTACATCTAACATAGGCTACCCCTTAGCGTTTTGACAATTTTTCTTCGATAGTTGCAATCATTTCATCACGAACTTCCTTGACTGGAATCTCAACGATAACAGATCCAAGGAAACCACGAACAACCAAGCGTTCTGCAGTTGCCTTATCCAGACCACGGCTCATGAGGTAGTACATATCTTCTGGATCTACCTGACCGATAGAAGCCGCATGTCCTGCAGTTACGTCATTTTCATCAATCAAAAGAATTGGATTAGCATCTGAACGCGCTTGGTCTGAAAGCATGAGAACACGACTTTCTTGTTGGGCATCTGCTCCCTTGGCACCCTTGATAATGTGGCCAATACCATTGAAGGTCAAGGTTGCTTTTTCAAGAATAACCCCATGTTGAAGGATATTCCCGATTGAGTTGCAACCATAGTTAGTTACTCGGGTATCAATCCCTTGTACCTGACGGCCACTTGAAAGAGCTACAACTTTCAGGTCAGCATGGCTACCGTTACCAATCAAGTCGCTATCAAAGTCCGCAACGACGTTCCCTTCGTTCATGACACCGATTGCCCAGTCAATGCTTGCATCGTTGCCTAATTTACCACGACGGCTAATGTAGGCAGTAACATTTTCACCTAGACGGTCGATAGCCGCAAACTTCACTTGCGCACCAGAACGTGCAATCACTTCAACTGTGATATTTGCAGTTGCCTTAGCACTACCTCCACCACGTGACTCTAAACGCTCCAGATAACTAATCTTACTGTTCTTACCAGCGATAATCATAATATGCTTGTTAAACGGCACATCACTATCGCTGTCTTGATAGAAAATTCCTTCGATTGGTTCTTTAATCTCAACGTTATCAGGAATATAGAGAACAGCACCACTATTGAAATAAGCTGTATGGTAGGCTGCCAACTTGTCATCGTCATACTTAACAGATGACATGAAGAATTCTTCGATCAGCTCTGGAATTTCTTCTAAAGCTGAGTGGAAGTCTGTAAAGACGACACCCTGTTCAGCCAATTCAACTGGAATTTGCTCAAAAACAGTTTGAGTTCCTACTTGTACCAACCTCAAGTGATTATCTAGAGCTGTGAAATCTGGAACATTTGCTGATGGCTCACTTTCTGTAATCGTTCCATCACCCAGATTCCAACGGTGGAATTTGACACGCTCAATAACTGGTAATTCCAAAGTCTCAATCTTGTCAAAAGCTTTTTGACGGAGGTCAGCCAACCAGCTTGGTTCAGCGTGCATTTCTGAAAAAAGTTTAATATTTTCTTTAGTCATTTACTTCTCCTAAAAGATACGAGGGAATTACAATTCTTCCTTGTAGTCGTAGCCAAGTTCTTCAGCTAGTTTTGCGTATCCTTCACGTTCCAAACGCGCAGCCAATTCTGGACCACCTGAAAGGACAACACGACCTTCCATCATGACGTGTACCACATCAGGTGTGATGTAGTTCAAAAGACGTTGGTAGTGAGTGATAATCATAGCACCAAAGCCTTCACCTCGCATAGCATTCACACCTTTAGAAACAACTTTAAGGGCATCAATATCAAGACCAGAGTCAATCTCATCCAAAAGGGCAAAAGTTGGTTCCAACATCAAAAGTTGAAGAATCTCATTGCGTTTTTTCTCACCACCAGAGAAACCTTCGTTGAGGTAACGCTCAGCCATTTCTTCTTTCATGTTGAGTAATTCCATCTTCTCATCCAATTTAGTGATAAACTCACGAACTGAAATCTTCTCATCGTCTTCTTTACCAGCATTCATAGCTGCACGAAGAAACTCAGCATTGGTAATTCCAGGAATTTCTGATGGGTATTGCATAGCAAGGAAAAGTCCCATACGCGCACGCTCATCAACTTCCAACTCAAGGATGTTTACGCCATCAAACAAGACTTCACCTTTGGTAACTTCATAGTTTGGATTTCCCATGATAGCTGCAGAAAGAGTCGATTTACCTGTACCATTTGGTCCCATGATAGCGGCGATTTCTCCTGTTTTCAGGGTCAGGTTAACCCCTTTTAAAATTTCTTTTCCTTCAATCTCAACGTGAAGATCTTTGATCTCTAATACTGACATGATAGTTCCTTTCTTTTTCAAGGCCTTTACAGTTCTTACTGGAAACATACTTGATTTCCCTAGAAAATACGGTAAAAGGTCAATAAATATACTTTTATAGTATAACAAAAAAAAGCCTAAAAGGCTTTGATTTTGTCTAGAAGCTGAGGACTAGTCTTTTCCTTTTAAATGTTGGTCAATGACATCTACTATTTTACCCATCAAGTAACTAACTCGGAAATTTCTAAAGAGCAAAATGGCCCAAAAGGCTGCCATAATATAACGACCAGTCATCCAGGCTTCATTGAAAAAATAGGTCTCAGCAGCTGTAAACAGCGCGATGATAATAAATTGTTGTCTATTCATAAACTTATTGTATCATGAAATCTTTCTTTAGTCTTCCTCTACCTTCACTTTATCAGCCAAAAATTCAAATCCTTCTGGAATCAGGCTTTCTTCTGCTTCTTTTTCAGTTTGAGAAGATTTGGCTTTGGCTGAAAAGGCTGCGCGAACTTCTTTCCATTCCTCCATGGAAATGGCTAAAATCTCAGGTGAAAAACCTGCTGCCTGACTGAGGATGTTACCAAACATAGTGTTGAGATTGTCCCGTTTCATGGTTTGACCAGCATTGAAGTTAGATTCAAAAGCAAGAATAGCATGGTGTTCATTGGCTGCAACCGGTTGAGAACCAGCTAGCAGAGCCTTATCAGGACCTCCAAGACTTTCAATCACCTCTCCCCAGGAATTCTGCAAGCGAATCAGATTTTGACGTGCTAAATCAGGATTTTCGACAGCCTCTTGTAAGATAGATTGAACCTTATTGCGATCCACACGATAGATTGTCTTTCCTGCTGTTGGACGACTAGGAGCTGGATTTGTTGGCTTAGATACGGTTCCCACATTTGCGAGTTCTTGTTTGAGACGTGTCACTTCTTGTCTCAGCGAATCAATTTCATGTTCAACTGCCCCAGAAAGAGCTGGTCCGGGCTTAATCTCTGCCAAACGAATGGTCATCATCTCAGCATAAATCTTAGGCTGCAAACTAGACTTAATATCTGCTAAACTGACTGTCGCCAAGCGAATCATTTCAAACAGATTTTCTTGACGAAGAGCTAAATTTTCTACAAAGACTGGACTATGATGAGTATTTTCTCCACCTGTTTGAACAATTAACAAATCTCTTAAATAGTGCAAAAGGTCGGTTACAAAACGAGTCATGCTCTTACCATTGTCAAATAGAAGATTTAAGCAAGACAAAGCCTTGGGAACATCCTGTTGAGACAAGGCAGCCACATAATCATCCAAGGCTGATAGGCTAATGGTGCCAGTAATTTCTTCAGAGATAGCAGTCGTCAGCTCATTTCCCTGTGTTAAACTCAGGGCTTGATCTAAAATAGACAAGGCGTCCCGCATTCCACCTTCAGCCCGTCTAGCAATGATTTCTACAGCTTCTGGTTCAGAACTGATATTTTCTTTGTCTAAGATATAGCGAATATGCTCCTTAATATCCTGTGTCTTAATTGATTTAAATTCAAAACGTTGCACACGAGATAGAATCGTAGCAGGAATCTTGTGCAATTCAGTAGTAGCCAAAATAAAGACCACATTCTGTGTTGGCTCTTCCAACGTCTTTAGGAGGGCATTAAAAGCCCCTGTAGACAGCATGTGAACCTCATCTATGATATAAACCTTATAACGAGCAAGGCTAGGCGCATAGGTAGATTTATCACGAATTTCACGAATTTCATCAACCCCATTATTAGAGGCTGCATCCATTTCGATGACATCTTCTAAACTACCATCCGTCACCGCTTGGCAAATATAGCAGTTATTACAAGGTTCACCACCCACTTGATTGGGACAGTTCATAGCTTTGGCAAAGATCTTAGCCACACTAGTTTTTCCCGTTCCACGTGGACCAGAGAAAAGATAGGCATGACTTATTTTCTCTTGCTCTACTGCTTGTTTAAGAGTCTTAGCCACAACTTCTTGACCAACCAACTGGGAGAAGTTTTGACTTCTATATTTTCGATAAAGTGCTTGATACATTAGGCTTTCTCCCCAAACATTGTAAAGTCCCATTCTGTCTTTTCAAGCAAAATAGCGACAAATTGTTCCAAATAATCTCGATCCATAGCATCATAATCATCAAACTCTGAAGAATCCAGATCCAGAACCCCGAGCAATTGACCATTCTTAACCATCGGAACAACAATTTCACTTTTAGCTCGACCATCACAAGAAATATAGTTGGGATAAGTCCTTACATCACCAACTAGAACCGTTTCCTGAAAGTGAGCTGCCTCCCCACAAACACCTTTTCCAAGTGCAATACGGATACAGGAAACACCGCCTTGGAAAGGACCTAAAACCAATTCCATTCCATCGAACAGATAAAAGCCTGCAAATACGGTATTAGGGAAGCGTGATTTTAGAAGAGCGCTGGCATTGGAAAGATTAGCCAAAACATTGGTTTCACCATCCAATAAAAAAGAGAGCTCTTCATTTAACATTTGATAACGTGATTGTTTTTCTGATTCTAACATAGAACTATTATATCAAAAAAGACTTACAGACAAAAGAAAAATCCCTTGTTAAGTAAACAAAGGATTTTGTGTATTTTCAATTTGATTAGAGTTCGATATCACCGAACAAGTCAGCCATTGAGAATCCTGTTTGTGTTTCTGGAAGTTCGAAATCACGTTTTTCTTGACGTTTTGGACGACGTGGACGAGCAGCACGTTTTTCTTCTTTTTGTCCTTCTTCTTGAGCTGGACGCTCTTCAAGAGCTTTGATAGAAAGTGATACGCGCTCTGCATCTGCGTTAACTTCAAGAACTTTAACTTTAACTTCTTGACCAACTTTAAGAGCTTCTTTTGGATTTTCAATACGTTTGTGTGAAATTTGTGATACGTGAACAAGTCCATCGATACCTGGCAATACTTCAACAAATGCACCGAAGTCAGTCAAACGTTTAACTGTTCCTTCTACTACATCACCTTTAGCCAATTTTTGCTCAACGCCATCCCATGGTCCAGGTGTTGTTGCTTTAAGTGAAAGTGATACGCGTCCTTCTTCTTCGTTAAGATCAAGGATTTTCACTTCAATTTCTTCACCAACAGTTACAACTGATTTTGGTGATACGTTACGTTCATGTGACAATTCAGTCAAGTGAACCAATCCGTCAACACCACCAAGGTCGATGAAAGCACCGAAACTTGTGATACGTGCAACTTTACCAGTTACTACATCACCAACAGCCAATTTACCGAATACTTCAGCGCGAGCTGCTGCTGTAGCTGCTTCAACAACTTCACGACGTGAAAGGATGAAGCGGTTTTCTTTAGCGTCAACTTCTTTGATTTTAGCATCAAATTCTTGACCTACAAAACGCTCAGTGTTACGTACGAAACGAGTATCCAACATTGAAGCTGGGATAAATCCACGAACACCTTCAAATTCTACTGAAAGTCCACCTTTAACGGCACGAGTTCCTTTAACAGTAACAACTTCTTCTTCGCGACCAACAAGTTTGTCCCATGCTTTGCGAGCTTCAAGGCGTTTTTTAGATACAAGGTATGTAACTGTATCAGTATCTTTACCAACTACTTGACGAAGTACAAGAACATCCAATACTTCTCCTACTTTAACAAAGTCATTGATATCTGCATCGCGATCGTTTGTCAATTCGCGAAGAGTCAAGACACCTTCAACACCAGTTCCAGAGATTGCAACGTTAGCTTGAGTCGCATCAACTGTCAATACTTCAGCACTAACAACATCACCAGTCTCAACTTGGCTAACGCTATTTAGCAAATCTTCAAATTCGTTCATCTAAAAAATCCTCCAACAATCAAGTTCTTCTTAAACTTGACATACTTATAATTTTTTTCCTAAGCACCCGCAAGGACATGTTCATATCGTTCACGTCTTTCAATTATAAAAATAAAATACCCTAAGATATTTTGATTTTTATCTTGATTATTACCTAAGAACTGGGGTAGCTGGATTCGAACCAACGCATGAGGGAGTCAAAGTCCCTTGCCTTACCGCTTGGCTATACCCCATTGATGAAATGGAGAGAGAGGGATTCGAACCCCCGAACCCGAAGGAGCGGATTTACAGTCCGCCGCGTTTAGCCTCTTCGCTATCTCTCCTACAATCAACATGAACCATTATATCATGAAAATTTCAAAAAAACAAGACTTATTTTGCTAAATTATAATTTTCAATCAAAATTTCCACAGCTTTTTCCAATTTTTTATAAAAACTATCGACATTCCCATTCTTTATAATGGCAAATTGTCCATCTAATTCGGCAATTTCTCCGATAACTTTTTTACCAATGGTCAAGGTATAGCCTTCAAAACTGTCTTTTCCTACATTAACCTTGGCATCTGCTACTTGAATTTCGATTTTTTTATCTTTCTTACTCATTTCATACCTCTCTTCACTTTTTCTATTTTACAAGAAAATCCTAAAACTAGCAAGAAAAAACTCTACATCAGGCTTGTCTAATATAGAGTTTTCTGCTTTATTTAATGTGTTTTTCTAGTTCTTTTTGGTACTTACCGTTTGATTCCAATTTTTCTTTTTGCCATTTTTTCAGTGCTTCTTCATATTCTTTTGTTGTAACGATATCTTTTTGCAATTTCATTCCTTTAAAGATATATGGGTCACCCTTAATACCAACTTGTGAGTACGGTTTTGAGAATGGCACGACATTACTTACAACTGGAGAACCACCAGATGAAGCTGTTGGCATCAATAATGAACTATCTGTCAACCAAGCTTGAGCCTTGGCATATTTTTCATAGCGTTCTTCAAGATTTGTAGTTTCTGAATCTGCATCATCCAATAATTTCTTATATTGGTCCAAACCAAGTTTCGCTACAACATCCTTATCTTTCCCTTTAGTAATACCAAGGTGCTTCATGGCAGAACCTGATTTAGGATCCATGATATTCAAGTAAGATGCTGGGTCTTGATAGCTTGGAGCCCATCCTGTACTGTTCAAATCATAATCTTTTTGAGAAGGAACACGCGCTTGAGAAGTGATTGTTTCTTTTTCATTATCTGTCATTTGAAGAACGTCGATGACAACATTTTCAGCACCAAGAGTTGATTCGATTGACTGTTTGAAAGAGTTGCTTTGTTGAACGGCGATGGTATCTGTTTGTTCAACTGGGACATCCAAGTGAATTGGGAAAGTTACCCCTTTAGATTCCAAGTCTTTCTTAGCTTTTTCGAAAGCAGCTTTAGCCTTGTCAGGGTTGTAGATAGAATCCTTACCGTCAACTAACTCAACACCTTTCCATTGGTCACCATAGTTCACCAACTCAGCTTGGGCGATTTGACCAAAGTTTTTACCACCTGCTTGCACAAAGTTGTCAGGAACAAGGCTGTTACGAATAATCTTATCCGCACCGTCTTCGCCATTTAGCTGGGCAGCATAAGAATGACGGTTGAAGGCAAAGTTAATAGCCTGACGGAAGTCCTTATTAAGCATAGCTTCTTTTGTAGAAGTCTTTTGTTCTTCACTTGTTTTTGCAGTTTTATTGTATGACTGACGATTTACGTTAAAGGTGAAGTAATAGCTACTTGAGTCCTGTGGGCTATAAGTGATTTTATCTCCGTATTGTTCCAAAGTAGAAGCAAAGTTTGAGCTACTTGGGAAGAGACGGGCTGTCGTATAGGCACCAGAAGAGAAACTACGAATCAACGATTCCTGATCAGAACCATCGTAGTAAGTCAATTTAATCTTCTCAATTTTCACCTTTTCTTTATCCCAGTAGTTTGGATTTTTCTCGTATTCGATCAACGATTTAGACGTCAAGGTCTTCAGGATATAAGGACCATTGTAGAGAATCCCTGCTGGAGTAACTGCTCCATAATCTTTACCTGATGCCTTCAAAAACTCTTCATTTACAGGCAACATCGTCGCTGTTGTAACTTTAGAGTTCCAGAAACTTTCTGGTTTGTTTAGGGTATATTCGACTGTGTAATCGTCCAAGGCCTTAACACCAACTGTAGAGAAATCATTGGTCTCACCAGTCATGTAGGCATCCAAGCCCTTGATTGAATTTTGGATGAGAGAGACACCATCTGACTTACCGTCAGCTACGTGTTTTAGTCCTGTCACAAAGTCATGGGCTGTTACTTCTGCATATTCTTCGCCTTCTGATGTGTACCATTTAACTCCTTTACGAAGTTTGTAGGTATAAGTCAAACCATCTTTTGACACAGACCAATCCTCAGCCAAGGAAGGAATAACATTTCCATACTGGTCGTTTTCCATCAAGCCATCAACCACGTTCCCGATGACATCTGTTGTAGATGTACGAGTCGCTATACTATAGTCCAAAGATGCTGGATCTACTGCATAGACATATGAAAATGTTGTCGGTGCATCTGCTTCTTTATCAGCTTTTCCACAAGCCACTAAAAGAGCTGTTGTACTCAGGACCACTCCTGCTGTTAAGAGCCACTTTTTCGATTTCATAAAAAATCTCCTTTAGTTTATTTTAATCTACTTTTACAATCCAACCTTCTGGCGCTTCAATATCACCAAACTGAATTCCTGTCAATTCATCATATAATTTACGAGTCACAGGACCTACTTCTGTTTCACTATAGAAAACATGGAAATCATCACCGTGCTGAATTCCACCAATTGGAGAAATAACCGCTGCTGTACCACAGGCACCTGCCTCTACAAAACGGTCAAGGTTATCAATCGGGACATCCCCCTCAATAGGAGTTGAGCCCAAGCGATGTTCTGCCAAGTAAAGCAAAGAGTACTTGGTAATAGATGGCAAGATAGATGGACTCAATGGTGTTACAAATTCATTATCAGCTGTAATTCCAAAGAAGTTAGCTGATCCGACTTCTTCAATCTTTGTATGAGTTGATGGGTCTAAATAGATAACATCTGAGAAATGACGTGACTTGGCCAATTTCCCTGGCAAGAGACTGGCAGCATAGTTCCCACCAACTTTAGCTGCACCTGTACCATTTGGCGCTGCACGGTCGTATTCATCCTGAATCAAGAAGTTGGTTGGAACCAAACCGCCTTTAAAGTAATTACCAACTGGCATGGCAAAGATGGTGAAAATATACTCTTCTGCTGGTTTAACCCCAATAATATCTCCGACACCAATCAAAAGAGGACGAAGATAAAGGGTTCCACCTGTTCCGTATGGAGGTACATATTCTTCATTCGCACGAACAACTGCCTTACAAGCTTCTACAAACATTTCTGTCGGAACTTGTGGCATCAAGAGACGGTCACATGTACGTTGCAGACGTTTGGCGTTTTCATCAGGACGGAACAGTTGAACACTGCCATCCTTAGTACGATAAGCTTTCAAACCTTCAAATGCTTGTTGACCATAGTGAAGACTTGGAGAAGACTCTGAAATATGCAAGGTTGCATCTTCTGTCAACTCTCCTTGATTCCATTGTCCATTTTTAAAATGAGCAATATAGCGATAAGGTAATTTCATATAGGAAAAACCGAGATTTTCCCAATCAATCGTTACTGTCATATTCCACTCCTTATTCTAAAAACCTATTTCTTTTATTCTACACTATTTTTCTAAAATAGCAAGTATATTTTGTAATTTTCAGAAAATTTCTTCAATAAAAAGAACCAGCTCTTAGAACTGATTCTTCATTTCACTTATTTAGCTTCCGTAAATACTTCTTTAAGATAAGCGTCAAAAACTTCTTCATCTGAAATCGTATCAGAAATGAAGCTTCCGTTGCTAGTGCGTTCTGACAAGTTCAAGTCTTGCAATCGACTTTGATAGATTGTTCCTTTGTTGGATTGAACAAGCAGAGTTTGGTCGTTCTCTTCCACATCTGTACTGAAGAGATCACCAATAAAGCCTTGTTCTGCAACCGCTCCTGCCAAGAAGACACGATGCGGTTTGTTTTTCAACTCACGTAAGACTTGTAAGCCACGTTTGGCACGACTTGTTGCCGGAATTTCGTCAATAGAAACACGTTTTAAACTACCACGTTGGGTCAAGAGGTAGAAGGATGAGGTGTTACAGATAAAGGCTGATTGAAGGACATCATCTGCTTTCAGGTTCATAGCTTTGACACCTGCAGCCTTAGCACCGACAACTGGTACCTCTTCGATATTGAAACGAAGGGCATAACCATTTTGGCTAATCAAGAGAACATCATCCAGTTTAATCGGAGCCACTGCTACAATCTGGTCTGCCTCGTCTTTGAGCTTAGCATACTTGACAGACTTAGATTTATAGGTCCGCCATGGAGAGAATTCTTTGCGTTCTACACGCTTGATTTGACCGAGACGAGTCGCAGCAAAGTAGGTTGTCGCATCATCAAACTGATCCACGACTTCCACATAGAGGATTTCTTCGTTCGTTTCAAAGTTTGTAATGGTTTGGCTCAGATGCTCACCGATATCCTTCCAACGAATGTCTGCCAATTCATGGATTGGTCGATAAATGACATTTCCAAGAGTCGTGAATATCAAGAGATGCTGGGTTGTCTTGACAGCTTGTACAAAAATCAGACGATCATCATCACGTTTGCCAATTTCTTCCAGAGTGGAAGCCGCAAAGGAACGTGGGCTGGTACGCTTGATATAACCTGCCTTGGTCACGCTGACGTAGGTATCTTCCTCAGCGATCAGACTAGCTGTATCAATCTCAATTGCTTTCGCAGTGTCTTCTAGAGAACTCAAACGCGGAGTCGCAAACCTCTTCTTAACCTCACGAAGTTCTTTCTTCATGAGATTGTACATAGTCCGCTCATCCCCGATAATAGCCGCCAGCATGGCAATCTTTTCACGAAGTTCTGCTTCTTCTTCTTGCAAGACAACTACGTCTGTATTGGTCAAACGGTACAGTTGCAAGGTAACGATAGCCTCAGCCTGTTCTTCCGTAAAATCATAGCTGACCTTAAGATTTTCCTTGGCATCCGCCTTATTCTCAGAAGCACGGATAAGCGCAATGACTTCGTCCAAGATTGAAATCACACGAATCAAACCTTCGACGATATGGAGACGTTTCTCAGCCTTTTCCTTGTCAAAGCGTGAACGCGCCAAAATCACTTCGCGACGGTGGGCAATATAGCTAGACAAGATTGGAACAATCCCAACCTGACGAGGCGTGAAATTGTCAATCGCCACCATGTTAAAGTTATAGTTGATTTGCAGATCTGTGTACTTAAAGAGATAGTTGAGGACAAGCTCTGTATTGGCATCTTTTTTTAGCTCAATAGCAATACGTAGACCATCACGGTCAGACTCGTCGCGAACCTCAGCAATACCAGCTACCTTGTTATTGACACGAACATCATCGATTTTCTTGACTAGATTAGCCTTGTTGATTTCATAAGGAATCTCAGTAATAACGATTTGTTCCTTACCACCTTTTAGCTTTTCAATCTCAGTCTTGGAACGAACAACCACGCGCCCTTTCCCAGTTTCATAGGCCTTCTTGATTTCATCACGACCCTGGATAATCCCTCCAGTCGGGAAGTCTGGTCCAGGCAAGAATTCCATGAGTTTGTCCACCTTGGCTGTTGGGTGGTCAATCATGTAAACCGCCGCATCGATAACCTCAGCCAAATTATGCGGTGGAATGTCTGTAGCGTATCCAGCCGAAATCCCAGTCGAACCATTGACCAAGAGGTTGGGAAAGGCTGCTGGCAAGACAGTTGGCTCTTTCTCGGTATCGTCAAAGTTCCAAGCAAAAGGAACTGTCTTTTTCTCGATATCTTGAAGAAGGTAGCCTGCAATTTCAGACAAACGTGCCTCGGTATAACGCATGGCCGCAGGCGGATCTCCGTCCATGGAACCGTTATTACCGTGCATTTCAACTAGAATCTCACGATTTTTCCAGTCCTGAGACATACGAACCATGGCATCATAGATGGAAGAATCCCCGTGTGGATGGAAATTCCCCATGATGTTACCGACAGACTTGGCTGACTTGCGGTAGCTCTTGTCAAAGGTATTGCCATCCTTATTCATAGAATAAAGGATACGACGCTGAACCGGCTTCAAACCATCACGAATGTCTGGCAAAGCCCGGTCTTGAATAATATACTTGGAGTAGCGACCAAAGCGCTCTCCCATGATGTCCTCAAGGGACATGTTTTGAATGTTACTCATATAGGATACAGAGCCCGTAAAATACCAAGTGAAAATAGAAAATTATTGAAGTAAGCAAGCTCACAAGAGAATTTATCTTTTTCACCCAGCATTTAGGGCGTGTTCAACTCCTTTCAAAGAATGTAGAGTAGGTTTTTATGCAGTAAAAGATATTTTACGGGAATTAGTCCCATGTTCAGTTACCTTAAGGAACCAAACAATCCTTTCTGTAGTTTAATCTTTTAAATTAGTCAGCAATTAAGAAGTCTCTCCTCAGCGTATTGAATCATCTCCTCAGCTACTTCTTTATCGTAGTCAAAACCCATCTTTTGAGCAAGGGACTGAGCCTCTTGGTGGAAAAGTTGCATCGTATCAAATAGAGACTGAGTGATTTTGTCTAAACTGGAAAAATCAAGAAGATTAGATAGCTCCTTCTCTTTTTCAACTGGCAAATGGTTAAAGAGATACTTGCAGTTCTTGCCGATTTCGACTCTTCCCCTAGCACTTGCTACCTGCCAAGCCAAGATTTTCAGGAGTTCTTGTTGACAAATGCCATAGAGATGATCGGTCGCGTAGATGAGCTGATTCCGACAAATCCCTTTGACAACGTAGGCCGACACCCACCAGAACTCATTGCAGGCTTTTTCAAAATCTGTCTGACTAGCTAGATTCGTCCAGTAACGCTCTATATTTGGTGAATAGGGTTCAAATAAATGCTCTGGATCTTCTAAAACAGTAAATCCGGCCTCACTATCCACCCACTCTTGAATTTGTTGTTTTGGACAGAGGGTTAGATCAATTCGATTTCCATCTTCAAAGAGCATGAGGTATAGACGACGTTGACCAAGACCAACTTCTTGCTCGATAATGCGTTTGCCAAACTGGTCCAACCAAGATAAATCTGTAATCAGCTCGTCCAGATTCTCTACAACATAGACTACGTCATAGTCTTGAAATTCATCTTTTGAGGCTTTTGTATCAGTCCGTGAACCAGACATGGCGACAGCCGTGACTTGTAAGGTTTCAGCAGTCTTTAAAACTACATCGAGCATTTCTGTTTCAGTTCTCATGTTTATACCCATTCATTAAAAACTAACTTAAAATACTGTCGCTTCTTCCAGCGTAAACTTGACATTATCTTCAATCCACTTACGTCGTGGTTCGACCTTATCACCCATGAGGACATTGACGCGACGTTCGGCGCGAGCCAGATCTTCAATGGTGACACGGATAAGGGTACGGGTTTCTGGATTCATGGTTGTTTCCCAGAGCTGGTCCGCATTCATCTCACCAAGCCCTTTATAGCGTTGGAGGGTAGCGCCTTTACCGAGCTGCTTGCGGAGTTCTTCAAGTTCTCCGTCTGTCCAAGCGTAGGCCACTTCTTCTTTCTTGCCTTTTCCTTTGGACATCTTGTAAAGAGGCGGAAGGGCAATATAGACATGTCCCGCCTCAACTAGCGGACGCATATAACGGTAGAAAAAGGTTAAGAGAAGTGTTTGAATATGGGCACCGTCTGTATCCGCATCGGTCATGATAATGATTTTGTCATAGTTGGCATCTTCAATAGAGAAGTCTGCTCCAACACCTGCACCGATGGTATAAATCATGGTGTTGATTTCTTCATTTTTGAGGATATCCGCCATCTTGGCCTTGGCTGTATTGATAACCTTACCACGAAGGGGCAAGATTGCCTGGAACTTGCGGTCACGGCCTTGTTTGGCAGAACCACCGGCAGAGTCCCCCTCAACTAGATAGAGTTCATTCTTAGCAGAATTCTTGGACTGGGCTGGGGTCAATTTCCCAGATAATAAGCCCTTGTCTTTTTTATTTTTCTTACCATTTCGGCTCTCATCACGCGCCTTACGTGCCGCTTCACGAGCATCACGCGCCTTGATAGCCTTGCGGATGAGGTTAGAAGCCAATTCACCATTTTCCATAAGGAAGAAGGTCAACTTATCCGCCACAATGCCATCCACAACGGGACGAGCAAGAGGGCTTCCTAGCTTGTCCTTGGTCTGTCCTTCAAACTGGAGGTGTTCTTCAGGAACCAAGATAGAAAGAACGGCTGCTAGTCCTTCACGATAGTCTGACCCTTCAAGGTTTTTATCTTTTTCCTTGAGAAGCCCCGTCTTACGCGCATAGTCATTCATAACCTTGGTAATAGCGGACTTGAGTCCTGTCTCATGTGTTCCACCGTCTTTGGTACGAACGTTATTGACAAAGGACAAAATATTATCTGAAAATCCATCATTGTACTGGAGAGCTACTTCCACTTGGAAACCATTATCTTCACCTTCAAAGTAAAGAACTGGTGTCAAGGTTTCCTTGTCTTCATTCAGATAAGAAACAAAGTCCTGTACCCCATTCTCATAATGGAACTCAATCGCTTCATCTGTTCGCTTGTCCGTTAAAGACAAGGTAACATTTTTCAAGAGAAAGGCTGATTCATTAAGACGCTCTGAAATGGTATTGTACTTGAAGTCAATCGTAGAAAAAATAGTTGCGTCAGGCATGAAGGTGACTTTGGTACCTGTCTTAGACTTGGGTGCTGTACCAATTTTCTTCAAGGTTGTGACGGGTTTCCCACCATTTTCAAAACGTTGTCTATAAACTGCTCCATCACGAGTGATTTCTACCTCCAGCCAACTAGATAGAGCATTTACAACGGAAGAACCAACCCCGTGGAGACCGCCAGATGTCTTATAGCCTCCTTGACCGAATTTCCCTCCAGCATGAAGAATGGTAAAGATAACCTCAACAGTTGGAATTCCCATAGCGTGCATACCCGTCGGCATCCCACGACCATGGTCTTGAACCGTTAAACTTCCGTCTTTATTAATGGTCACATCAATACGGTCACCAAATCCAGACAAGGCTTCATCGACAGCATTATCGACGATTTCCCAGACTAGATGGTGGAGACCAGCACCATCGGTCGATCCGATATACATCCCTGGACGTTTTCGGACCGCATCCAACCCTTCTAGCACCTGAATGGCATCATCATTATAATTGTTAATATTGATTTCCTTTTTTGACACAAGGAACCTCCTATTCGTTCATCTTTACTATTCTACAGGTTTTCCAAGGATTTTGCAAAATTTTTCTTTCTCCGGTGTGACAATTTCAGAAGAGATTCTCTGCATTTCTTCTCCATTTCATGATATAATAGGAGTATGATTACAATAGTTTTATTAATCCTAGCCTATCTGCTGGGTTCGATTCCGTCTGGTCTCTGGATTGGACAAGTATTCTTTAAAATCAATCTGCGCGAGCATGGTTCTGGAAATACTGGAACGACCAATACTTTCCGTATTTTAGGTAAGAAAGCGGGTATGGCAACCTTTGTCATTGACTTTTTCAAAGGAACCCTAGCAACGCTTCTTCCGATTATGTTTCATCTGCAAGGCGTTTCTCCTCTCATCTTTGGACTTTTGGCTGTTATTGGCCATACCTTTCCAATCTTTGCAGGATTTAAGGGTGGCAAGGCTGTCGCAACTAGCGCTGGAGTGATTTTCGGATTTGCACCTGTCTTCTGTCTCTACCTTGCAGTTGTTTTCTTTGGAACCCTCTATCTTGGTAGTATGATTTCGCTATCTAGTGTCACAGCATCTATCGCAGCCGTTATCGGAGTTCTACTCTTTCCACTTTTTGGTTTTATCCTGAGCAATTATGATCCTCTATTCATTGCTATTATCCTAGCACTGGCTAGTTTGATTATCATTCGGCATAAGGATAATATCACACGTATCCAGAATAAGACTGAAAATTTGGTCCCTTGGGGATTAAACTTAACCCATCAAAATTCTAAAAAATAAACGCCAGTTTGAACAGAACTGACGTTTTTTGTATGCTTATTTTGATTTGATATAGTTGATACCATCTGCTTTTGGTGCGACTGCTTTTCCAAAGAAGGCTGCCAAGACAAGAATTGTCAAGACATAAGGTGCGATTTGAAGATAAACCGCAGGAACTCCTTGTAGGAATGGAAATTGAGAGCCGATAACAGCCAAGCTTTGTGAAAGCCCAAAGAAGAGACTAGATAGCATGGCTCCGATTGGATTCCATTTTCCAAAAATCATCGCAGCAAGAGCGATAAATCCAGGTCCAACAATAGTTGTCACTGAGAAGTTGACTGAGATGGATTGAGCATAAATTGCTCCGCCAATTCCACCTAGGAAACCTGAAATAATAACCCCTAAATATCTCATTTTGTAGACATTGATTCCCAAGGTATCAGCTGCTTGAGGGTGTTCACCGACAGAGCGGAGGCGAAGACCAAAGCGAGTCTTGAAGAGGATAAACCAAGCAAGGAATGAGAAGGCAATCGCGATATAACCTAGCAGACTTGTTGACTTGAAGAAGATATCACCGATAACTGGGATATTTGCCAAGACTGGGAAATCAAAGCGTCCAAAAGTCTGACTTAGGTTGTCGGTTTGTCCTTTGTTATAAAGGACTTTCACTAAGAAAACAGCCAAGGCTGGCGCCATCAAGTTCAATACCGTACCGCTGACAACATGGTCTGCACGAAAATGAACCGTCGCTGCTGCGTGGATGATAGAGAAGAGGCCTCCAACCAATCCTGCTACAAGCAAGGATAGCCATGGAGTTGCTGCTCCAAATTGTTCTGCAAATTCAAGGTTAAAGACAACTCCAGAAAAGGCACCCATAACCATAATTCCTTCAAGGCCGACGTTTACCACACCACCACGTTCAGAGAAAACACCACCGATACTTGTAAATATGAGGGGTGCTGAGTAAATCAGCATAGAAGACACCAAGAGGGTGAGCAAGGTTGTAATAGACATCTTTACTTACCTCCTTTAACTTGTTTTTTCGGTTTGACAAAGCGTTCGATAAGGTAATGAACACTGACAAAGAAGATAATAGACGCTGTTACAATGCTGACAAGCTCAGATGGCACCTGCGCCGCATTCATACCAGGAGCTCCAACTTGGAGAACACCAAATAGGAAGGCTGCAAAGAGAATACCAATTGGTGAGTTGGCCGCAAGCAGACTAACCGCCATACCGTTAAATCCAACAGCTAAAGATGCCCCTTGAACATAGACGTTCTGGAAGGTTCCAAGTCCTTCAACAGCTCCACCAAGACCTGCCAAGGCACCTGAAATAATCATTGAGAGGATAATCGTTCTTTTTGCAGAAATACCAGCATATTCTGAAGCATGTGGATTAAGACCAACCGCACGGATTTCAAAACCAAGGGTTGTTTTCTTGAGCATGAACCAAATAACTGCAACGGCAATGATGGCAAAGAAAATACCAATATTCATCCGCGAATTACCAGTCAACTCAGCCAACCAAGGTGTCTGATAGGTTGCATTAGCCCCAACACGAATTGTCGAATCTGTACTTTGCATAAAGTCTTTAGGAAAGGCATGGATAAAGGCATTTCCTACATACAAGACAATGTAGTTCATCATGATGGTTACGATAACCTCTGATGTCCCTAGATAAGCTCTAAGTATACCTGGAATCGCTCCGACAATCCCACCAGCAATCAAGGCAATCACGATAGTTGCTAGAATCATCAAGGGACGTGGCATATCTGGATGCGACAAGGCAAACCAACCACTGAGAATCCAACCTGCCAAAGCCTGACCAGGAAGCCCAACGTTAAAGAAACCGGCGCGACTGGCAACGGCAAAACCAAGACCAATCAGGATTAGAGGCCCCATAGCACGGAAGATTTCTCCAATCCCACGCAGACTACCAAAGGCTGTATAGAACAATTCTTCGTAGCCCCAAATAGCATCATAACCGAAGATCCACATAACAATGGCTCCGAGTAAAATTCCTAGGAAGACAGAAATCAAGGGAACCGAAATTTGTTGTAATTTTTTAGACATCACTCTTCTCCTTTCCCAAGTTTCCACCCGCCATCAAGACACCTAGTTCTTGTTTATTGGTTGTTTCTGGTGATACAATACCTTGAATCTTACCATCGTGGATAACGGCAATACGGTCTGAGACGTTTAAAATCTCATCCAACTCAAAGCTGACAACAAGGACAGCCTTACCATTATCACGCTCTTCAATCAAGCGCTTGTGGATATATTCAATGGCACCGACATCCAACCCACGAGTTGGCTGGCTGACGATAAGGAGATCAGGATCTCGATCAATTTCACGAGCAATAATTGCTTTTTGTTGATTTCCTCCTGAAAGTGCAGCTGCAGGAACAATTTCACTAGCAGCACGAACATCAAACTCTTCCATTAGCTTTTTAGCATAAGAAGTAATATTTGAATAGTTCAAAATTCCATTTTTACTATGTGGTTCTTTATAGTAGGTTTGAAGGGCAATATTTTCAGAGATCATCATTTCCAAAATCAAGCCATCACGGTGACGGTCTTCTGGAACGTGCCCAACACTTAGTTCTGTAATTTGTCGTGGGTGCAAGCCTACAATTGAATCTCCTTTTAGCTCAATGCTACCAGATTCAACCTTGCGAAGACCTGTGATGGCTTGAATCAGTTCAGACTGACCATTTCCATCAATCCCCGCAATACCAACAATCTCTCCCGCTCGAACATCCAAGGACAGATTTTTCACAGCTGGGACACCGCGGTTTTCATTGACCACCAAATCTTTGATTGACAAGACTACTTCTTTTGGTTGAGAGGCTTGTTTCTCTGTTTTAAAGGAAACAGAACGTCCTACCATCATTTCTGCCAAATCAGCATTAGTAGCCCCTGCAATTTCGACTGTTTCAATTGATTTCCCACGACGGATAACTGTAACGCGGTCAGAAACTGCACGAATCTCGTCCAACTTGTGGGTAATCAAGATAATTGATTTCCCTTCTTTGACAAGATTTTTCAAAATAGCCATCAACTCATCAATTTCTGATGGAGTCAAGACAGCCGTTGGTTCGTCAAAGATAAGAATATCAGCCCCACGATAAAGGGTTTTTAAAATTTCTACACGTTGTTGGGCTCCAACTGAGATATCTGCCACCTTGGCAGAAGGGTCAACAGCTAAGCCATAACGTTCAGAAAGAGCCTTGATTTCTTTGCTAGCTCCAGCGATATCTAGCACACCATTTTTAGTCAATTCACTACCTAAAATGATGTTTTCAGCCACTGTGAAGGCTTCTACCAACATAAAGTGCTGGTGAACCATTCCGATTCCCAAGCCAGCTGCTTTAGATGGGGAGTCAAGGTTGACAACTTGACCGTTGACCGCGATTTCACCACTGGTTGGTTCAAGAAGGCCTGCTAACATGTTCATGAGCGTGGACTTACCAGCCCCATTTTCTCCTAAAAGTGCATGAATTTCACCTTTTCGTAGGTGCAGGTTGATTTTGTCGTTGGCAACAAATTCACCAAACACCTTGGTAATATCACGCATCTCAATGACATTTTCGTGTGCCATGTGCTCTTCCTTTCAGAGTCTTATTTTATTTCAATAAAACTTGCTAGTTTGTCTAGTAGCAAGCTTTACTGAGACAAAATGACTTTGTCTCAACTCTTAAAAAGCGGCCGAGGACCGCTTCCTAAGAAATGACTTCCATCCATTATTTTGCAGGAACTTTTACGCTTCCATCAAGGATTTTAGCTTTAGCATCTTCGACAGCTTTTTTACCTTCTTCTGAAAGGTTTGTTACTGCCAAGTCAACCCCTTTATCTTTCAATGAGTAAACGATTACTTGACCGCCAGGGAATTCACCTTTTTCTGCCTTGTTAGAAATATCTTTTACAGTTGTACCAACTTGTTTCAAAGTAGATACAAGAACAAAGTTTGATTCTTTACCATCTTTAGAAGTGTATTTACCTTCTGCTTCTTGGTCACGGTCAACACCGATAACCCAAACTTTTTCATTTTCAGGACGGCTTTCGTTAAGTGATTTTGCTTCTGCAAAGACACCTGCACCTGTACCACCAGCTACTTGGTAAACAATATCTGCACCAGCTGCGTATTGTGCGGCTGCAATTGTTTTACCTTTAGCAGCATCACCAAATGAACCAGCGTAGTCAACTTGTACTTTGATAGATGGGTCTACTGAGGCAACACCAGCCTTGAAACCAGCTTCAAAACGAGAGATAACTTCTGATTCCTGCCCACCTACAAAACCAACTTGTTTTGTCTTAGTTGTTTTAGCTGCTGCAACACCTGCGAGGTAACCTGACTCATTATCAGCGAAAGTTACACTAGCAACATTCTTTTTATCTTTAATCACATCATCAATCAAGACATAGTTCAAGTCAGAATGTTCTTTAGCTGCTTCTTCAACCGCATTGTGAAGGGCAAAACCAACACCGAAGATTAGGTTGTAACTTCCAGCCGCTTGTTGCAAGTTGTTAGCGTAGTCAGCTTCACTTGTTGATTGGAAGTAAGTGAAACCGTTATCTTTTGAAAGATTGTGTTCTTTACCCCAAGCCTGCAAACCTTCCCAAGCTGATTGGTTGAATGATTTGTCATCAACACCACCAGTATCAGTGACGATTGCTGCTTTTGTCTTCACATCAGAAGATGAAGCTGCCTTACGAGAAGAGCGGTTACCACATGCAGCAAGTCCAACTGCTGCCACTGCAACTAGACCAAGGCCTAGCCATTGTTTCTTGTTCATTACTGAACCTCCTAAATAAGATGTGCAACGATGTTGCAAATATGGATTGGTTGGCCACAAGGACCGTGCCACTCAGAGAGCGACTCAGACTAGTTTAAGTCTGTAAAAGAATATGGAAGTAACTCCCCGACCGTCATCTCGACCGTCGATTTATCTTTTGCGACTAAGGTCACTTTTAGATCTTGTTCAAAAAATTCGACCATTACTTGGCGACAAGCACCACATGGTGAAATCGGTTTTTCAGTCTGTCCATAGACAATCAATTCTGAAAACTCTCTTTGTCCTTCAGATATAGCCTTAAAAATGGCTGTTCTCTCACCGCAATTGGTCAAAGGATAGCTAGCATTTTCGATATTCACTCCTGTGTAAACACTTCCGTCTTTTGCCACTAAAACTGCTCCGATAGGAAAGTGAGAATAGGGGACATAGGCATGTTTGCTGGTTTCAATTGCCAGTTCAATCAACTCAGTAGTCGCCATCTGCCAGTTCTCCTTTTAAAATGGCTACCCCAGCTGACGTTCCAATACGGGTCGCACCTGCTTCCACAAAGGCAAGAGCATCTGCATAAGAACGAGCTCCGCCAGCAGCCTTGACACCCATTTCAGGTCCAACTGTTTCACGCATTAATCTAACATCTGCTACCGTAGCCCCACCAGTTGAAAACCCAGTAGATGTTTTAACAAAATCAGCTCCCGCTTTTTGGGCCAATTGGCAAGCCACAACTTTTTCTTGGTCTGTCAGAAGGCAAGCTTCAATAATGACTTTCACTAACTTGTTACCACTTGCTTCAACAACAGCACGAATGTCCGATTCAACCAAATCAAGATTTCCTGATTTGAGGGCACCGACATTGATCACCATATCAATCTCATCTGCACCATTTTGGATAGCTTCTTTGGTTTCAAAAGCTTTCACGGCTGAAGTTGTTGCTCCCAAGGGAAAACCAACCACTGTACAGACCTTGACATCTGTACCTTCAAGCCCTTTTTTAGCATGTTCAACCCAGGTCGGATTAACGCAAACACTGGCAAAATCATACTCTCTAGCTTCAGACAACAAACAATCAATTTGATTTTCTGTCGCATCTTGTTTCAAAAGTGTATGATCGATATATTTATTCAATTTCATATTCGGATTCTCCTGCAGTTTATGAGATTATTTCTATGATTTCTCGTAAACTTTGCACACTATCATTTATTTTAACATATTTTTGAAAATCTGTAACTAGCTGAGAAGAAATTTTTCCATTTGTGTATACTTTTGCAACAATTTCTCCCTTTTGAACGAAATCTCCAACTTTCTTTTCAAAAACAATTCCTGTTTCATAGTCCAAGGCATCAGATTTGACTGCACGACCAGCACCCAGTCTCATGGCATAAAGCCCAAATTCCATTGCCGGGAGAGCTGAAATGACACCCGTTTCCTGAGCAGGGATTTCCACCACATGGGCCACATTTACAGGACGATAGAGGTCTTCCAAGTCTCCACCTTGGGCTTGGACCATCTCCTCAAACTTAGCTAGCGCTTGATCATTTTCAAGATGTTGGCGAACTTCTTCAACTGTTTTATTTACATTTGCCAGACCAAGCATAATTTGAGCCAATTCACAGATGAAGTGGGTAATATCCTGACGGCCTTGACCTTGTAAAATCTCCAATGCCTCAAGGATTTCAAGGCGATTTCCAATCGCTCGTCCCAAGGGCTGACTCATATCCGTAATGACTGCTACCGTCTTCCGACCAACAGCCTTACCAAGATCCACCATGGTTTGAGCCAATTCGCGTGCCTCATCAACCGTCTTCATGAAAGCACCCTCTCCGACAGTTACGTCAAGCAAAATAGCATCCGCTCCTGCCGCGATTTTCTTGCTCATCACCGAACTCGCAATCAAAGGAATCGTGTCGACAGTTGCGGTCACATCACGAAGGGCATAGAGAAGCTTATCTGCTTTGACCAGCTGGTCTGATTGCCCAATGACAGATACACCAATATCCTGAACCTGACGAATAAAATCTTCTTGACTACGCTCTACTTGATAGCCCTTAATGGACTCCAATTTATCAATTGTCCCACCAGTATGGCCGAGACCACGACCACTCATTTTGGCTACAGGCACACCAAAGCTAGCAACAAGAGGAGCCAAAATCAAGGTTACCTTATCACCAACACCACCCGTAGAATGCTTGTCAACCTTAACCCCATCAATAGCTGATAAATCAAACTCTTGCCCTGTCTTGACCATCTTCATAGTTAGGTCAGAGATTTCTCGAGTCGTCATTCCTTTGAAATAGACAGCCATAGCAAAAGCAGACATCTGATAATCAGGGATAGTTCCTGACACATAGCCTTCAACCAGCCACTCAATTTCACTCGAAGTCAGTTCTTGACCATCTCGTTTCTTTTGGATTAAATCAACTGCTCTCATTCTTTCACACTTCTAAGGATATAGTATCCCTTATCTTTTTTTAAGATTTCGCAATTGCCAAACACCTCTTCCATCTTGGATTTAGCACTTGGGGCCCCTTGTTTTTTCTGGATAACGATTGTTAAATCTCCACCAGTTTCCAAGAAATCTTTACTTTTCTCAATGATTTCATGAACCACTTGCTTGCCCGCACGGATAGGAGGATTGGAAATGACATGGTCAAATTCCCCTTCAACTTGTTCATAGATGTTGGACTGGAAAATCGTCGCTTCTACTTTATTTCGTTCAGCATTTTGTCGCGCCAAATCCAAGGCACGATTATTGATATCGACCATGGTCGCCTGAACTCCATAAGCCTTAGCCAAGGACAAGCCCAGAGGCCCATAACCACAGCCTACATCAAGGACAGTCTCTCCTTGGTTGACCTCAAGACACTTGAGCAAAAGTTGACTGCCAAAGTCAATCATTTTCTTGCTAAAAACACCCGCATCTGTCAAAAAGGTCATTTTTTCTCCCAACAAGTCCACTCTCAACTCATGAATGTCGTGAGCAGCGTCAGGATTTTCTGCATAATACATTTTACTCATGAAACTATTTTACCATAATTTGACTTAAATTGTAAATCGTTTACAAATTGATCATAAAACGAAAAAGACTGAAGAAAGCTAGTAAGTAAAACATTTTCTTCAATCTCTTTAAACACTTATAAATAATAAGCCATTTAGAACTAGAAATATCATAATTAGGATATAACAAAATGTTTATCATCTATAATTAGGCGCATTCTTATTACTATTGCTTAACCTTCAGATACTTAATTATCAACAAAATTCCCAACAGGATGTTTAGATAAAAGCCCAACTGATACGTTTTTGTCAGGATTTCCCAACTTGTCCAAAGTCGTACCAAATCTTCTAGCGACATGCGGAAGAAATAACCCTCTGTAGCAATCCATAGAACTAAAAAGACATAACTACCAGCAGCAAACCATTTCGTCCACCGTTTTTTTAGTAGGCAAGCAATCAAGAGCGAACAGATAAAAATAGCTGTTACAATAGCATGTTCCATCAAAAAAGTAAAACCGTAATAGATTTCCACAAAGCGTCTACCATTATCCGCATTCGCCCCTTTTATAAAAGGTAGTGCAAAACTTAAAATAAAACAAAGTTCCAATATGTAACGTTTTAAGATTTTCATAGTACACCTCCTATAAGTTGTAACCCTCAAAGCCTCCCTTATTAGCTTATAAGTCAGGAGAAACCAGCTCCTACTTCATCAATAAATTGGTCAACCTCTATCTACCTCTATTATACGATATTGGCTTACTATCATCAAGAAACCGCTTTATTTTTTTAGCTTTTTATGGTATGATAAACAAAATATCTAGGGGAAAACAAATGACCAACGAATTTTTACATTTTGAAAAAATCAGCCGCCAGACTTGGCAATCGTTACATCGAAAGACAACACCTCCTTTGACAGAAGAGGAATTAGAATCCATCAAGAGTTTTAATGACCAGATTAGCTTGCAGGATGTTACCGATGTCTATCTCCCCCTAGCCCATCTCATCCAGATTTACAAGCGTACCAAGGATGATTTGGCCTTTTCAAAAGGGATTTTCCTTCAACGTGAAAGCAAGTCCCAGCCTTTTATCATTGGGGTTTCTGGGAGTGTTGCCGTTGGAAAATCCACAACCAGTCGCCTACTTCAAATCCTACTGTCCCGTACACTTACAGATGCTAGGGTTGAGTTGGTAACAACCGATGGCTTTCTCTATCCCAACCAGACCTTGATTGAGCAAGGGATTCTAAATCGTAAGGGATTTCCTGAAAGCTATGATATGGAAGCTCTTCTCAACTTCCTGGATCACATCAAAAATGGACAAGATGTAGATATTCCTGTCTATTCTCATGAAGTCTACGACATCGTACCTGAGGAAAAGCAGAGCGTCAAAGCTGCTGATTTTGTCATTGTTGAGGGAATAAATGTCTTTCAAAATCCACAAAATGAGCGTCTCTACATTACTGACTTCTTTGACTTTTCCATCTATGTTGATGCTGCAGTCGATGACATCGAGAGTTGGTATCTAGACCGTTTCTTGAAAATGCTGAGCCTAGCCCAAAACGACCCTGATAGCTACTATTATCGTTTTACACAAATGCCGATTGGGGAAGTGGAATCCTTTGCCCATCAGGTCTGGACCAGTATCAATCTCACAAATTTACAAAATTATATTGAACCAACTAGAAATCGTGCAGAAGTGATTCTTCATAAAACAAAGAACCATGAAATCGATGAAATTTACTTAAAAAAATAATTTTCCCTTGTCAAAACGTAAGTTTTCAGATATAATGGTATAGTTAGTAAATATGGAGGTAAGAACATTGGCAAACATTAAATCAGCTATCAAACGCGCTGAATTGAACGTTAAACAAAACGAAAAGAACTCAGCTCAAAAATCAGCTATGCGTACTGCTATCAAAGCTTTCGAAGCAAACCCATCTGAAGAACTTTTCCGTGCTGCTAGCTCAGCTATCGATAAAGCAGAAACTAAAGGTTTGATTCACAAAAACAAAGCAAGCCGCGATAAAGCTCGTCTTTCAGCTAAACTTGCTAAATAAGAAACAGTCCATAGAGGCTGTTTTTTTGTCCCCAAATAGGAAAAGGTAGAAAATGAAAATCGCAATTATCGGATATTCTGGTGCTGGTAAGTCAACTCTAGCTGAAAAGCTGTCTCACTGCTACTCCATCCCAAAACTTCACATGGACACACTCCAATTTCAACCCGGTTGGCAAGACAGTGATCGTGAATGGATGTTGACCGAGATGGAAAATTTTCTCACAAAGCATGAAGCTTGGGTCATTGATGGGAATTATTCTTGGTGTTTCTATGAGGAAAGAATGCAGGATGCTGACCAAATCATCTTTCTCAATTTTTCTCGCTGGAATTGTCTGCTACGAGCCTTTAAACGATACCTCACATACCGAGGCAAGGTCAGAGAAAGTATGGCAGCTGGTTGTCAAGAACAATTTAATTGGGAGTTTATCAGATGGATTCTTTGGGAGGGGCGGGCTAAAGCTCAAAAAGAAAATTACCAAAAACTTTGCCAAGAATACTCACATAAAGTCACTATTCTTCGAAATCAGAAAGAACTAGATCAATTTCTGGATAAGAAAAGGAAGTCCTCCAATTCATAAAGAAGGGCTTCCTTTTTGGCTATAATTATTCTGCAATCAAGGTTTCCAAACCGACCTTCATCATATCAGTGAAGGTATTTTGACGTTCTTCTGCAGTCGTGTCTTCATCTGGATTGACCAAACTATCAGAAATAGTCATGATAGCAAGGGCATCAACATGATGTTGGGCAGCCAAATAGTAGAGAGCTGCTGCTTCCATTTCCACAGCCTTGACTCCCCATTTACCAATCTCGATATTCTTTTCAATGTAGTTTGAGTAAAAGACATCAGAAGACAAAACGTTCCCAACGTGGGTTGTCATACCAAGTTCTTTAGCGATATGGTAGGCCTTGTCCAGCAAATCAAAGCTAGCGATTTGTGGGAAATCGTACTGTGGCCAGTCATTGCGGATGATGTTAGAGTTGGTTGCAGCTGCTTGCGCCAAAACCAATTCACGGACGTGAACATCTTCATTCAATGAACCTGCTGTTCCCACACGGATCAATTTCTTCACACCGTAGTCAACAATCAACTCACGCGCATAAATCGAAATAGATGGCATCCCCATCCCAGTTCCCATGACAGATACACGGTGGCCCTTGTAAGTACCAGTGTAACCAAACATGTTACGCACTTCGTTAAAACAAACAGCATCTTCAAGGAAATTCTCCGCAATAAACTTAGCACGAAGAGGATCCCCAGGAAGAAGAATTTTATCAGCAATTTCACCCTGCTGAGCAGCAATATGGATAGACATAATATAAGATACCAAACCCGTCAAAAAGCAAAGGGAAAATAGGAGTTGGGTGCAGTGAGCGATGCTCGCTAGACCAACTATCTTTTTCCCACTGCTTTTAGGGTGGGTTCAATTCCTTTCTTTCTTAATTTTGATGATATCGAGAAGATTAGACCGGCTTCAATTCAAGCCCGAATTCCCCTTCTCTTCTGAGTTTTTAGAAAAGTTTTCCGCTCGTGTTCAAATCAAAACACACGCTCTACCTTTCTTTATTTTATATTTTATATTGAGAAAGATACCAAACCCGTCAAAAAGCAAAGGGAAAATAGGAGTTGGGTACAGTGAGCGATGCTCGCTAGACCAACTATCTTTTTCCCACTGCTTTTAGGGTGGGTTCAATTCCTTTCTTTCTTAATTTTGATGATATCGAGAAGATTAGACCGGCTTCAATTCAAGCCCGAATTCCCCTTCTCTTCTGAGTTTTTAGAAAAGTTTTCCGCTCATGTTCAAATTAGAACATCTCGCTCTACCTTTCTTTTTTTATTTTTATATTTCATGGCTAGGAAAAATCGGATTCAATCATGACTCCGATAAACCTACTTCTTTTTTATTTCAAACAGTTATTGATAAATTGACAATAGTTTTTAATCTTTTAAGTTAAATCCATAACTAGAAGAAATGGGCATTTCCTACCTAATTACTTTATTATTTGACTTCTGACACAGTATGCTAGCACAAGGAAAGTGGTCTAACATTTTTGCAAATTCATAGGCTAAAACAGCTGTCACTAAGAGATACGGAAGAGAATCTATACCTAGCCCAGTGAAACCTATAACTAATCCAGTTGCAGACCAGGGAGCCCTCAAGGTCACAGACAAAAAGCAAACAGATCCCAAAAGCAAAATGCTTGGCTGGCTACCCCCACCTAGAATCATTCCAAAGAGAGCAGCTCCAGCCATCCCCAAGGCAAAAGATGGCGTAAGTGTACCACCATAGGCCCCTGCCCACAGAGTAATAAGAACAACTAATGCTTTTAATATAAACAAAAGGAGTACTGTTTTGCCATTGCTACCATTCAATACTTCCTGAGCCATCATACGTCCATTTCCAAGTAGATGTGGAAAATAACTTGCTAATCCAATAAGAAAAAGAAAAGCTGAGGGCAATGTTAGAAGTATTCGTTTATCTTTTATTCTGTTTGAAGACGCTGCCTTACTTAAGCGACCAAAAAGCCAAGCTAGTGGGGTTAAGAAAAGAAGTAATAAGGGAATAATCCATATTTCCTTTAATGACCATGTGATGGCTGGAATCTGGTAGAGAGTCTGATCTGAAATAACCAAGCCTGCTATATAGGTTGAAACATAGGTAGTCAAACCGACTAAGATAAATCTTTTAATAGATAGAGCAATTCCTAGGGTTTCAAAAACAAAGAAGACACTTGTTAATGGAACCTGATAGACAGCCGCTAAACCAGCACCAGCACCACAAGCAAGGAGAAAGATGCGATCCTTCATAGACAGTATACATATTTTTCCAATTGGCCCTGCAAATAGAGTCCCAATCTCTCGTGGTGCAGCTTCTTTGCCAATAGGCGCTCCCCCTCCAACTGCAATGATCTGCCAAATTGAATGAAATAGCTGTCTTAAAAAATGAAGCTTGTATTGTGAAGTCTCATCCTTCATCTGAGCTTTGATGGAATAAATCTTCGACCCTTTTTGCAAGAAATACCAGACCAAGGATGAGCCAAGACCCACGATTATTAAACTTAGTCCTATCCGTGAGGAGGAAACTCCATCTGTCAAAAATCCACTATGATGCTCTGACTGACCAAAAGCTAGACTCTCTACCATCTCTAAAAGATAATGGAGAAAAATACCAGATAAACCCGAAACTATTCCTTGTAGAATTACTGCTAGGAATAATCTAAAATTATAAGGGATTTTTCGAAAAATACTCCTCAATTCTATTAACATGATTACAATTCTGCAAGAATCGCTTTAAGCAAGCCTTTGAAATCACCTTTAACACGTTCAGTAACTTCTACAACTTCTTCGTGGTTGAGTTCTTCTTGGAAACCAGCAGCATGGTTAGTAATACATGAAATACCGAGAACTTTCAAGCCTGAGTGAGCTGCCACAATAACTTCAGGAACAGTCGACATACCAACTGCATCTGCTCCCAGTGTCTTATAGGCGCGGATTTCTGCTGGTGTTTCATAAGTCGGACCAGTTACACCGATATAGACACCTTCATCAAGCTTGATACCAAGTTTCTTAGCCACTTCATGGGCAGTAGCACGGTATTCTGGTGTATAGGCTTTAGACATATCAGGGAAACGTGGACCAAAATCATCCAAGTTTTCACCCATCAATGGGTTTTGACCTGTCATGTTGATATGGTCTGAGATAGCCATCAAAGTACCAGGCCCATATCCAATACCACCAGCTGCATTGGTTACAATGACACCTTCACATCCAAGAACTTTCATGACACGAACTGGGAAAGTCACAACTTCCAGAGGATTTCCTTCGTAGAAATGGAAACGCCCTTGAAGAGCTAAGACCTTGCGACCTGCAAGTTCACCATATACCAATTTACCAGCGTGACCGACTACTGTAGAGCGGCCCCAGTTTGGAATCTCAGCATAGTCTACTACAACTGGATTTTCGATTTCTTCTGCCAGTTCTCCCAGTCCTGATCCAAGGATTAGACCAAACTCGGGAGCTTGGATTCCCTTGTCTTTCAGGAAGGCAGCTGTTTCATTGATCTTATCTAAAAATGTCATTGTGTGTTTCCTTTATTATTTTTTAGCATTTGACCGATTTTGTCAAAGGTTTTTGCATTGCGAATGGTGATGTTGCGATAAAAAGGCATCTTGAGCAAGTACTTGTGATAGGCAGTCTTAGAGTAGGATTCTTCAGAGAATTTCCCCCAGAAAATCCCAAGTCTTCCAAAATGAAGCACTTCATCTTTCAGTTCCAAACTGTTCACTTTCTCGATGACTTGATCCACATCCAAGCTCTCCGTGTAGAAGAGCACATCTTTTCTTGTCAAGTCTTCGTTCCACCAAGCTGGCAGATTCTTCAGCTCTGCTTCATAGTCTTCTTGATTCAGCAAAGAAAAGCTCTGAATAAATGGATAATAGACTTCAAAGAAATCCTCTAATTTTTCAACCAATTGATCTTTGGAAGCTGTAGAAGTAAAGAAAATATTGCCACTGTTGATGTAGGTTTCAACCTTTCCCAGTCCCAAGTCTGTCAATTTTTGCCGAAGCTCCGCCATGACGACCTTATTCTTGCCACCAACATTGATACCTCTCACCAGCAAAGCATAACGCGTCATCTTATACCAATTTATCTAAGAAACTTTCCCCAATCATGGCAGTTTCCACACCAAAGTTATCGGCAACAGTCGCTGAAATATCTGCAAAATGTCCTACTGGAATGACACCATTTCCTTTAAAGGCAGGGCTGTAAGCCAACAATGGAATATATTCACGAGTGTGGTCTGTTCCTGCGTAAGTTGGGTCATTTCCATGGTCCGCAGTAATCAAGAGAAGGTCATTCTCTCTCATAGCTGCGATAATTTCAGGTAAGCGTTCATCAAACTCATGCAAGCAATCACGGTAACCGTGAGCATTACGACGGTGGCCGTAAAGGGCATCAAAGTCAACCAAGTTTGTGAAAGAGAATCCTTTTTCAAACTCAGCAAGACCCATCGTCTTCAATAGTGTATCAATTCCGTGGCTGTTTGACTTGTTGTGACCCATGTCATGGTTGATACCCGCACCGTTAAAGATATCGTTGATTTTACCAACAGCGTAAGTATCGATACCAGCTTCATTCAATTTATCCAAAACAGTCGGTGCAAATGGAGATACGGCCAAGTCACGACGGTTGGCTGTACGAGTGAAGTTACCTGGTTCACCTACATAAGGGCGAGCAATGATACGACCAAGAAGGGCAGGACGTTCAAGTGTAATCGAACGAGCGTATTCACAGATACGGTACAATTCATCCAGAGGAATGATGTCTTCGTGGGCAGCAATTTGCAAAACAGGGTCAGCTGAAGTATAGATAATCAACTCTCCAGTTTCCATCTGACGTGGTCCAAAATCGTCGATAACAGCTGTTCCTGAGTAAGGTTTGTTAGCTTCACGAATAACCTTGCGTCCTGAAAATTCTTCGATTTTTGTCAGGATTTCTTCTGGGAATCCGTTCCAGAAAGTATCAAAAGGCTCAGTAATATTAAGCCCCATGATTTCCCAGTGTCCAGTCATGGTATCCTTACCAAGAGATACTTCCTCTAATTTTGTTGCATATCCTGTTGGATTGCTTTCGGCTGCTACAGTCTTAAGAGGAGTTTCCCGAGGAATATTTCCAAGACCGATTTTAGCCATGTTTGGCACATTCAAACCAACTGTTTTTGAAATGTGTCCCAGTGTGTCCGAAGCTCCGTCTGGAACCCCTGCATTGACAAAGTTATTAGCATCTGGTGCAGCACCGATTCCTACAGAATCTAATACTACCAAGTGAATACGATTAAATTTTGACATAGTGTATCTCCTTATTATTTTAGTTATCTTGCTTTTGTTGAAGTTAAAATCTGAACCCCGTCTCGTCCAGCAACGATGACCTTATCCACCATTTGATTGAATAAGCCGTGCTCTACAACACCAACGATATGGTCCAATTCTTTCCCAAAGGCAATTGGATCTTCAATGACATCCAAGGCAAGGTCAATGATAAAATTCTGCATATCGGTCACAAAACGGTGGCCGTCTTTTTCACGGAAACTTGGTTTGTAGCCAGCTCGCTCAAAACGACGAAAAACCTGCTCTGCGCCATACTGAACCACTTCTACTGGCAATTTAAAAGCACCCAGTTTCTCGACTAGCTTGCTTTCATCCACTACCCAAATATATTCTTTTGAGGGCGTTGCCACAACCTTCTCCATGAGAAGGGCACCACCACCACCTTTGATTCCGTTAAACTGGCTATCCACCTCATCCGCTCCATCAACCGTCACATCTACAACATCTACTTGGTCAATCGACTTGAGCGGGATATTAAGCCCTTCAGCCTGTTTACTAGTCACACTAGAAGTCGTTACAGCTGTAATCTGTAACCCTTCTTCCTTGATCCGACGACCGACTTCTTCTACGAAATAATAGGCAGTAGACCCCGTTCCAAGTCCGACTACCATGCCATCCTTGACAAACTCAGCAGCCTTGATACCTGCCATTTTCTTCAGATTTTCCACTCAAACACCTCCATTAAAGAGCTATTTCTATTATAACATGTATCCGTTTTTATTTCATGGATACACTAGAAAAACCCGAACATTTTTATTTTTATGTCCACCTTGTTTTGGTAGTTAGAATCTTAGTTATGAGAACTTGTAGATAAAAACATGTCCTAGCCAAAAGCAGCAACAGTTGATTTTTTATCATAAAGATGGTTAAATAGTTAAGTACAGAAAAGGAGAAATAGGATGAATCCATTAGATTTGTTTAATCAAGTAAAAGAGTTAATTGAAACAAAAGATTTCGAAGCTGCAAAAACATTTGTTGCAGAAAATCAAGAACAGCTTGGAGAATACTTCTCTCAAGCTCAACAGTTGATTTCTGGTTCTGAAGGTCTAGATGGCCTCGTTGGAAAGATTAAAGGATTTTTCTAAAAGATATAAAGGCGCCTGAAACAATCAGGTGCCTTTTTGAGATATTTTTTTCATTATTTTGGGAAGATGACTGCTAATTTCCGTCGGCAAGACCACATAATGTTCTTGAGATAGTTCTTGGGCTATGGCTGAATGAAGATGGGTTGCTACTGCCACACGTTCGTAGAGACTGGCCTGTCGAAATTGGCCTGCAAATCCTGCAATCATTCCAGCAAGAGTATCTCCCATTCCCCCAGTCGCCTGATAGGGACCGCCAACCTGTAACTGGTAATAATCAGATTGGCCAGCTTGCCAAATACGAGTAGCTGGACCTTTTTCTACCAAAATTGTTCCTTGAGGGAAAGAAGTCAGGGCACTAGCTGTTGTATCTTCGTTTTGCTTTTCAATAGTAATTCCAGACAGTTTTTCCCATTCTTTTTGGTGGGGAGTTAAGATAAGCTGACACGAAGGAAATGATAATCTAGTTCTAGCAAGGATGGTTAAGGCCCCTCCGTCTACAATCAAAATCTGATTCTGTCTTAATCTAGCAAAAACCTGTTTTACTAGATTTTCTCCAAAAGCATCGTCTCGTAAACCAGGTCCCACTAAGACCACTTCTGCCCTCTCCAACTGCTCTTTTAACAGTTGCTGGTCTTGAAGAGAAAAGGCCATAGCCTCAGGTAAATGACTGTGCAAAGCTGGGATATTTTCCCTATCCGTTCCAACAGTCACCAATCCTGCACCGCTTTTTACAGCTGCTAAAGCAGCCATGACGATAGCACCACCATAGGGATAAGTCCCACCAAGCAAGAGCAGACGGCCATAGTCTCCTTTATGACTTGTACGAGAACGTTCAATAATGACTTTTTCTAGTAAGGCTTGATCAATCACTTTCATCGTTTTTTCCTCAACTATCCTTTATCTGATTGTTTTAAAACAACTTGATAGACTTTCTTAGTCCACTCTTCTAAGTCTTCTCCAGCATAGTCAAGATAATACACCCTATCTTGTATTTTGGTTGGAATAATATTTTCAAATTGGCTCTTATTATGAGTTGGAATAATGCAAATATACAACTCACTTAATAAATTAAGCATGTCCTTAATTTTTACAGCATGGTAACCATCAAAAATATAACCAGGAACTTTAATCAAATCTGTATAGATAAAATGAAAACTTACTCCAGGAATAAACTTGTCTTGTAATTCTTTCTCTGAAGGAGCTCGACCTAATAAACGCTCCATCGCTAATCGATAACCAGAACTTGTATTTGACCACCCTAACATGACATAGTCAAAATAATCTATCGGATCCGATGCAGCATTTCTACTATCCAAAACCAACTCCTCAGCATCTCGCCCAAAGGCTTTCACAGCAGATAAAATCTGACCTGTTTTAAAGATAGAAATCGCTACATCTATAGTCGTAGTATGACTACAGTAGTCTGAAGTCACTAACCTCTTATGTAGATCATAAGTCGAGGCTACTCTTTTATCTGTAGGGGTAAATGGTGGCAGAAAGGGATGCTGACAGATGTAATCTAAAATTTCTTTTTTTAAACAAGAATCAGCACACTCAATACTTGTTTGACGTCTATGAAGTTTTTCGTAAGCTATAAATTTAGCAATTTTTTCTAATTCCCACTCTTGAATATTTGGATAATCAATTAGTGCTAAGTAGTATATTCTATCCCATTGTAAACTATATTCTCCATTATAAATTTTTAAAATCATCTAATCACCTCACTCCATTATACAACAAAAAGGAAGCGCATACCTCCTTTTATAAACTTACTTTTAAAATTTTCTCTCCAATGTCCGGAGTGCTGCTTGATAAGTTTGCTCCATCAGCATAGTAATGGTCATAGGACCTACACCTCCAGGAACTGGCGTAATATGGCTAGCAAGTGGGGCAACTGCCTCATAATCAACATCACCACAGAGCTTACCATTTTCATCGCGGTTCATCCCAACGTCAATAACTACCGCACCTGGTTTCACAAAATCAGGAGTCACAAATTTAGCACGACCAATTGCTACCACAAGAATATCAGCTTTTGCAGCCACCTTGGCAAGATTATGGGTGCGTGAGTGGGTCAAGGTCACTGTTGCATTTTTGGCTAAAAGAAGCTGGGCCATGGGTTTTCCAACAATGTTTGAACGACCGATGACGACCGCATTTTTACCTTCCAAGTCAATCCCATATTCATGAAACATTTCCATAATTCCTGCAGGTGTCGAAGGAATCATGACCGGATGACCAGACCAGAGACGCCCCATATTTAAGGGATGAAAACCATCTACATCCTTCTCAGGATCAATGGCCAACAAAACTGCCTCTTCATCAATATGTTTTGGCAATGGTAACTGGACCAAAATCCCATGCCAAGCTGAATCTTGATTGTATTTGGCAATCAAGTCTAACAATTCCTCTTGAGTAATAGTATCTGGAACTCGCACAACTTCACTACGGAAACCAGCTGCAAGGGCTGACCTCTCCTTGTTACGAACGTAGACTTGGCTGGCAGGGTTGTCCCCAACCAAAATCACTACCAAACCAGGTACTAGCCCCGTTTCTTCCTTTAATCTTGCAGTCTTTTCAGCCAGCTGTCCTTGTAACTTAGCTGCTAGAGCCTTCCCATCAATAATCTGTGTCATATCACTTCTCTTTTCTTTCAAATATCTTCCATTATACCAAAAACTGTTGGTCCCCTCTAACACTTCTTTCCTAGGCTATCCTATAGTTTCAAACTATAAGAAAAAGCTCTAGTCGAGCTTTTCATTAATCTATACTTTATATGTAAAGTTAGCTACAAATAGCTCCACAAAACTAACTTATAAAACCTTACTCAAGAAGTCTTTAGTCCGTTGTTCTTGGGTTTGTTCAAAAATCTGTTCAGGTGTTCCATCTTCAACAACCACACCGTCTGCCATAAAGATGACACGGTCTGCAACCTCACGGGCAAATCCCATTTCATGAGTTACAATAACCATAGTCATCCCTGACTTGGCAAGGTCTTGCATAACAGCCAACACCTCACCTACCATTTCAGGGTCCAGGGCTGAAGTTGGCTCGTCAAAGAGCAAAACATCAGGTTCCATAGCCAACCCACGCGCGATGGCAATCCGTTGTTGCTGCCCGCCCGACAGACTCTGTGGATAAGCATCTGCTTTATCTGGCAAACCAACTTTTTCCAAAAGCTCTTGGGCTCTCTTCTCAGCAACAGCCTTACTTTCACCTTTGGTCTTGATAGGAGACAAGGTGATATTTTCCATCACAGTCATATTAGGAAAGAGATTAAATTGTTGGAAGACCATGCCCATCTTCTCACGCATAGCAAACAGGTCATTCTTCTTGTCCGTAATATCAACTCCCTCAAAGATAACCTTCCCATTGGTTGCTTCTTCCAACAAATTCATAGAACGAAGCAAGGTAGATTTCCCGCTCCCCGAAGGACCGATGATAACGACAACTTCTCCACGTTTAATCTCGAGGTTGATGCCCTTCAATACTTCATTCTTTCCAAATGATTTATGTAAATTTTCAATTTTTATCAAGGTTTCTGTCATTATTTCTTATCTCCTTGTCCCATACGTTTTTCAAAAGCTTTCAAGGCTACTGTCAAAATAGAAGTCATAATCAAGTAATAAAAGGCTGCAAATAAAAGTGGTGTTAAAGGTAGATAGGTTGTTGTAGAAACTGTTGTAGCCCCATTCCACAACTCCATGACACCAATAGCTGATAAGAGAGAACTATCCTTGATAATAGTGATAAATTCGTTTCCCAATGCTGGCAAGATATTTTTGATAGCTTGTGGCAAAATCACATAGCGCATCGCATTTTTAGGACGGATCCCTAAAGAATAGGCCGCCTCTAGTTGACCTTTTGGAACCGCATTAATCCCAGCCCGAACAGTCTCAGAAACATAAGCACCACTGTTCATTGAGATAATCAAAATCCCTGGAATCAGACGAGAAAGATCAACACCCAAAATCCCGATCTGAATAGTCGGAGCATTGATATGCATAAGAGCAAAGGCAATCATAATCTGAACCATCATCGGTGTCCCACGGAAAATCCAAACGTACAAGTTGGCAAGCCAAACAAGCGGTTTAAACTTTGAACGTTGCCCAAAAGCCAAGACAACACCCAAAATAGTCCCAAAAAAGACAACGCAGATAGAAATGAGAACCGTCACAATAGCCCCATAGTTAAAATAAGGCAAATACTTAGGTAAAAAAGAAAAATTCATAGTCACACTGCTTTCTAAAATAGAATACTGTATGATTATAACATGTATTGAATTAAAATTCAAACTTTTTATCCGATTTATTCAAAAAAAACTTTCAGCTGGTAGAATTAGCGAGAAATCTTAGTTTTTTCTAGTCAAGTTGGCCTCCTTTATGGTAAAATAGTAACGATAAGAAATGAAGGAGAATCAAAATGGAATCACATTTGGTTAGAATCATCAACCGCCTTGAAGCAATGGCAAAAGACGGCGGAAATTTAAAACGTAATTTTGAACGCGAAGGAGTTGTTGTTGCAGAAGTTGCATACAGCCATGATGAAGAAAACGGCTCAATCTTTACACTTCGTGATGTCGAAGCTCGCGAAACTTATACGTTTGACAGCATTGACTTGATTGCAATGGAGATTTACGAACTCCTTTACTAATACAAAACAAGCTGGGATTACACCCTGCATGTCTAACCAAAATCCTTTTTGTCTCACAAATAGGATTTTTTTAGTCCAAATTCACAAAAATTTTCATTATAACAACTTCTCAAAGCTGCAATCTTTTTACTTGCTTTACACCCCAATCCTGTTATAATGAGAGTATAGAAATTTGACTATTTTTGACCTTTATATAGGTCAAGCTAAAGAAAGAAATGAGGTAGATGTATGCTTTGTCAAAACTGTAAAATTAACGACTCAACAATTCATCTTTACACCAATCTCAATGGAAAACAAAAACAAATTGACCTCTGTCAAAACTGCTATAAGATTATCAAGACAGATCCTAACAATAGCCTCTTTAAAGGTATGACGGATCTGAACAATCGTGACTTTGATCCCTTTGGTGATTTCTTCAATGACCTAAACAATTTTAGACCTTCTAACAATACTCCTCCGACTCCCCCAACCCAATCAGGTGGAGGTTACGGTGGAAACGGCGGTTATGGTTCCCAAAATCGTGGATCTGCTCAAACTCCACCACCAAGCCAAGAAAAAGGCCTGCTGGAAGAATTTGGTATCAACGTAACTGAAATTGCCCGTCGTGGAGATATTGACCCCGTTATTGGCCGCGACGATGAGATTATCCGTGTCATCGAAATTCTCAATCGCAGAACCAAGAATAATCCTGTTCTTATCGGTGAACCTGGTGTCGGAAAAACTGCCGTTGTCGAAGGTCTAGCTCAGAAAATCGTTGATGGCGACGTTCCACATAAACTACAAGGCAAACAGGTCATCCGTCTGGATGTGGTTAGCCTAGTTCAAGGAACAGGTATCCGTGGACAATTTGAAGAACGCATGCAAAAACTCATGGAAGAAATTCGCAAACGTGAGGACATCATTCTCTTTATCGATGAAATCCATGAAATAGTCGGTGCTGGTTCTGCGGGCGATGGCAATATGGATGCAGGAAATATCCTCAAGCCCGCCCTTGCTCGTGGAGAGCTGCAATTGGTCGGTGCTACTACCCTCAATGAATACCGTATCATTGAAAAAGATGCAGCCCTAGAGCGTCGTATGCAACCTGTTAAAGTGGATGAACCAACAGTGGAGGAAACAATTACTATCCTCAAAGGCATTCAAAAGAAATACGAAGACTACCACCACGTTCAGTATACCGATGCTGCAATTGAAGCAGCTGCAACTCTGTCCAATCGCTACATCCAAGATCGCTTCTTGCCTGACAAGGCCATTGACCTCCTAGATGAAGCTGGTTCTAAGATGAACTTGACCTTGAATTTTGTGGATCCTAAAGTAATCGATCAGCGCTTGATTGAGGCTGAAAATCTTAAATCTCAAGCTACACGAGAAGAAGATTTTGAGAAGGCCGCCTACTTCCGTGACCAGATTGCCAAGTATAAGGAAATGCAAAAGAAAAAGGTCACAGACCAAGATACTCCTATCATTAGTGAGAAAACCATTGAGCACATTATCGAGCAGAAAACCAATATTCCTGTTGGTGATTTAAAAGAGAAAGAACAATCTCAACTCATCCATCTAGCCGAAGACCTCAAGTCTCATGTTATTGGACAAGATGATGCTGTCGATAAGATTGCCAAGGCTATTCGCCGTAATCGTGTCGGTCTCGGTACCCCTAACCGCCCAATCGGAAGTTTCCTTTTCGTTGGGCCAACTGGAGTCGGTAAGACAGAACTTTCCAAACAATTAGCTATCGAACTCTTTGGTTCTGCTGACAGCATGATTCGCTTTGATATGAGTGAATATATGGAAAAACACAGTGTGGCGAAATTAGTCGGTGCCCCTCCAGGTTATGTCGGCTATGACGAGGCTGGGCAATTAACTGAAAAAGTCCGCCGCAATCCCTACTCTCTTATTCTCTTGGATGAAGTAGAGAAAGCCCATCCAGATGTCATGCATATGTTCCTCCAGGTCTTGGACGATGGTCGTTTAACAGATGGACAAGGACGTACCGTTAGCTTCAAGGACGCCATCATCATCATGACTTCAAATGCAGGTACAGGTAAGGCAGAAGCTAGCGTTGGATTTGGTGCTGCTAGAGAAGGACGTACCAACTCTGTTCTTGGTGAACTCGGTAACTTCTTTAGCCCAGAGTTTATGAACCGTTTTGATGGTATTATCGAATTTAAGGCTCTCAGCAAAGATAACCTCCTTCAGATTGTCGAGCTTATGCTTGCAGATGTTAACAAACGTCTTTCTAGCAACAACATTCATTTGGATGTAACCGACAAGGTCAAGGAAAAATTGGTTGACCTTGGTTATGATCCAAAAATGGGGGCACGCCCACTTCGTCGTACTATTCAAGACTATATTGAGGACGCAATCACTGACTACTACCTTGAAAATCCAAGCGAAAAAGACCTCAAGGCAGTTATGACCAGCAAGGGCAAGATTCAAATTAAGTCTGCCAAAAAATCTGAAGTAAAAACTTCTGAAAAAGAAGTATAAATCCTATAGAAAAGGAGTAGAAAATGAAAATTTTCTGCTCCTTTTTACAAAAATAACTATAAGTTCTTGACAGCTCGGCCTTTGTCCATTAAGATAATAATAAAGATAATAGATAATGAGGAAAATGCAATGGCAAACCCAACTTTCGGAGAAAAAAAAGCGAATACAGACTATGTTTCACGCTATGGCGTATATGCAGTTATACCTGATGCTGAACAAAAACAAATTGTTCTTGTTCAAGCACCCAATGGCGCTTGGTTCCTACCAGGTGGCGAAATTGAAGCTGGTGAGAACCATCAGGAAGCCCTAAAACGTGAATTGATTGAAGAGCTTGGCTTCACAGCTGAAATTGGTGCCTATTACGGACAAGCTGACGAATATTTCTACTCTCGTCATCGTGACACCTACTACTACAATCCTGCCTACCTCTATGAAGCAACTTCTTTCAAAGAAGTGCAAAAGCCACTAGAAGACTTTAATCATATTGCCTGGTTCCCTATTGATGAAGCTATTGAAAATCTCAAACGTGGTAGCCATAAATGGGCAATCCAATCATGGAAAAAACAGCATAAGATTGACTAAATCCAGCCACTTTATTCAAAAAGTGCTATAATAGAATTAGAAAATCGGAGGAAATGTTATGAAGCTAATCAATACGACAAACTCACACTCGCAACTTGTTAAAAGCCAGCTAGAAAGTACAGACGCAACCCTTGTTGAGGTCTATTCTGCAGGGAATACCGATGTTATTTTTACCCAAGCTCCGCTTCACTATGAAATCCTCATCTCAAACAAACACCGCGCTATTCGAGAACCTGAAATCGAAGCTATTCAAGAATTTTTCTTGAAACGTAAAATTGATAAGGACTCTATTGATGAGGCCAATATCAAAACCCTCTATTCAGAAAAATTAATTGGAATTTCGATTCCAACCAAATAAAATCTTGGAGAGATTAGAAAGTGCTTTGAACCTTATGGAACAAAATTAGGTTTATTTAGCTTTTTAAATCATCTCCAATTTTTTATCTATAAAATCTTATCATACAAGATTTTGTAGATAATTAAGGAGACAAACATGGGAGACATCATATATAGAGAGGCAAGAATTGAAGAAAGCGAAAAAATTGGAAAATTATTAGCCAATTCCTTTCTTGACTATCCCTTTTTAACGATTATAACTGATGATTTGAAGAAACCTGACTCCTATCCTGCTTTTGTAGAAACGTTGCAAATTCTGCTTACTAGAGTCTATATTAAGAAGGGAAACTGTTTAATTGCGGAACAGGATGGAGACTTACTTGCAGTCGCCCTTTTGCAACAAAAAGATTTCTGTATACTATCCTATCTACGAAATGGAGGAACAAACATTTTTCGCTACATTCGACCACAAAATCTCCTTAAATACTTTGACTTTGTAAAACGTTCCAAAAAGCATTTAGAACAATCAGGGGAGTTTGATTGGTATTTGATGGCTTTAGCTGTCAATATAGAAAGTAAGGGGCGGGGAATAGGCAGTACTTTTCTGACACAAGGGATTGAACCTTATGTCAAATCAAAAGGCTGTAAACACTTGGGACTCATAACTAGTACAGCTAGAAATACCTCATTCTACGAAAAAAACGATTATGTATTACTGGACCATATGGACTTAGAATATGGGTCAAAATCAATTGGTAACTGGGCATTTTTAAAAACTATAAATAAATAAAAAAAATTTGGTGCTGCTTATCACAGAACCAAATCTTTTTTATTATGTTAGAAACGAATCGTCTCACGTGTTTTTTCGTATGAAGTGACAAAACGGTTGGTTACACCTGGTTCTGCAACTTCCAAAGCTTGCGAAATCTTATCAAATGAAGCATGATAATCAAATTCTTTTTCAAAAATTTCTAATGATTCATTAAAAGCTTCTTGAATTCGTTCATCAAATGAGCGATAACGGTTCGAATACTGTAGCAATTGTTCTGTCAACGTTGCATATTGAACAATATTATATGTTTCTTCTTCAAGTGCTTCCATATCATTGGTTGTAATTTCAAGCATACGGTTCACAGCTTCGATATTGACCCGAGCTTCTTCTAGTTCAGCCATCAACTCTTCAGTATGGTTACTTGCTGTAAAGAACAACTGTAAGAAATTCTGAGGAATACCTGGAAGATTGCGTTTTTCCATATATCTCTTAATTGTGTGAAGACGATTAACATAAACATTTGCCTTCTGGCGAGCATTGATATCATCTTTTTCAATCTGAGCAAGACGTTGACTAACCGAAACTTGTTCATCTTCAATTTCCTTCAAAGTCGCTTGTAAGTTTTCCAAACGATCTTCAAGTAATGAATAAGGCTCAGAATGTTCCTCTTGTTCAGAAGTTAATTCCAATACAGATTCTTCTAAAGATTCTAACTCAGCTTGTAATCTATGAACATGACTAACATCCGTTTCAGATAGTAGGTAATTGTTACTCAATCGTTGAATATCTTCCACTAAAACAGCATTACTATCTTTCATGTGTTTCAAATATGTAGGAAGTGTTGCAACTAAGCCTTCTACTACTTTTTGAGCAGCGATTTCTCGTGTAAAGATATCATAGAGTGAATTGATTTCTTCTTGAACTTGAGTATTTTCATACTCAGCATTATCCAACTCTAATTGTGCAATATTTTCGTGGTTTTTCTTCAAAGCTTCATAAAGCAATTGGAAGCGAGATTCAATATCCGTTTCAGCAAAATGATAATTAGCATCTAAAAGTTTACGGTAACCGTCTTCCAAATCTTCCAATTGATCAGGTAGCTCTTTAGATAATGTTTTTACAATCGCTGGCAGGCGGTCAACAATGTGACTCAAAGCCAAGATATGATTTTCAGCATTATCCAAAATTACAGCAGCTTCTACTGGGTCACCTGAAGTATTTAAAGTAACAAACTGAGAAAACTCTGATTGGATATTTTCTAATTGTTTTTCGATTTCAGATAAACCTTGGCCATATTCTTCAGAATGATCAGCCACTCGGTGTTGCAACTCTTCAAACAAGTCCAAGGTATGAAGAACACGTCCACTATTTTTAGACTCTTGTTTCTCCAAATCTGCCAAAGCATTGCGAATTGCCGCAATATCTTCTTCAATCAAGGTAATTTGACTCTCGATTTGGTCAATTTGATGACTGGCCTTGAAAAAATGGAATGAGTTGTTATAGCCTTCTGCCTCAAAAAGATTATTTTCGATATCAGCAAAAGAGTTAAGAGATAGGTCAACCCATTTTTGGTTCCACTCACGGAAAGTCACTTGACTTTGTCCAATCAAGTGCATATTTTTTACAGCTTCAACTTCATCATTAACTGGAAGATTGTACAGCTCTTCTTTTTTCTCTTCTAAAATTGCTAATTTACTTTCATTGCGTTTCCGTACATAAATTGCTATAGCATATGAAATCAGCAATATAATTGCAATTGCAATTATAAGATATACTACTAGACTACCAGACATATTAAACTCCTTTTTAACTTGAAACAATCGTAATGATTATATCATATTTTTTAGACCAAGGGAACTACTTCTCCCGATTTTTTAGACATCAAGTGTACTATAGACGGCATTTTCTTCGATAAATTCACGACGAGGCTCTACTCGATCCCCCATCAACATATCAAAGATTTTATCTGCTTCTGCAGCATCGTCCACAGAAACTCTTGCCATTAAGCGATGTTCGGGATCCATGGTTGTTTCCCACAACTGGTGATCATCCATTTCACCCAAACCTTTATAACGCTGAATGGTTGGTTTGGCACGTCCTTCACTGTGGCGGGCCAAGGCTTCTTGGAGTTTAATTTCTTGATCCGCTCCTGGCTGGATATATTCTTTAATCTCGCTTCCAACCTTGACACCATAGATTGGAGGTTGGGCAATATAAACATAACCAGCTTCTAGTATTGGTTTCATATAACGATAAATCAAGGTTAGAAGAAGAGTACGAATATGGGCTCCATCGACATCGGCATCGGTCATCAAAACGAGCTTTTGGTAACGGGCTTTTGAAACATCGAATTCTGCACCAAATCCAGTTCCCATCGCTGTGAAAAGACTACGAATTTCTTCATTAGCAAGAATCTTATCCATACTTGCTTTTTCAACGTTCAAAATCTTACCTCGAATCGGAAGGATTGCCTGAAATTCACGGTTACGACCAGATTTTGCTGATCCACCAGCTGAGTCTCCTTCGACGATGAAGAGTTCTGTTTCCGCAGGATTGTTAGAAGAACAGTCTGCTAGTTTTCCTGGAAGGTTGGAAATTTCCAAACCAGATTTTTTACGAGTGACTTCACGCGCACGCTTAGCAGCCACACGAGCCTTGGCAGCTAAAATCCCTTTTTCCACGATGCGCTTGGCAATCTGTGGATTTTCCATGAGGAAATCAGAGAAGGCATCACTGAAAAGACGATTGGTAATCTTGACTACTTCGCTGTTCCCCAGTTTGGTCTTGGTTTGTCCTTCAAACTGTGGATTTGGGTGTTTAACTGAGATAACTGCAATTAATCCTTCGCGAACATCTTCCCCTGTCAGGTTGTCTTCATTGTCTTTTAGTAACTTATTCTTACGAGCATAATCGTTGATGACACGTGTCAAGGCTGTACGGAAACCTTGTTCATGCGTTCCACCTTCATGGGTATGAATATTATTGGCGAAACTCATGACATTTTCATGGTAACCAGTTGTGTACTGCATGGCTACCTCAACTGTGATATCATCCATCTCACCGTCTGTATAGATTGGTGTATCAAAGATTACATCCTTGTTCTCGTTGATATATTCAACGTAACTAGCAATCCCACCTTCATAATGATAATGCTTGGTTTGTTCCAAACCTTCACGCTTATCTGTGATGGAGATTTGAAGACCACGATTTAGAAAGGCCAACTCTTGAATCCGTTTATTTAATTTATCAAAATCAAAGGTTGTTGTTTCAGTGAAGATTTCTGGATCCGGTGTAAAGTGAACTGTTGTTCCCGTTTTATCCGTATCTCCAACCACCTCAAGGTCTGCGACAACATGACCACGACGATATTCTTGGTAATGAATCTTACCATTTTTGTGGACATGAACGTCTAATTGAGTAGAAAGAGCATTAACTACTGAAGACCCCACTCCATGAAGACCACCTGAGACCTTATATCCGCCACCGCCAAATTTTCCTCCAGCGTGAAGGACTGTAAAGACAGTCTCAACGGCAGGTCGACCTGTTTTTTCCTGAATATCGACTGGGATACCACGCCCATCATCAACAACTGTAATAGAATCATCTGGCTCAATAAAGACTTGAATAAGGCTGGCAAATCCTGCCAAGGCCTCATCAATTGAGTTATCAACAATTTCCCAGACTAGATGGTGAAGACCTTCTTTTGAGGTTGACCCGATATACATCCCTGGACGCATACGAACAGCCTCTAAGCCCTCTAAAACTTGAATTTGACTGGCATCATAATCTTGTGCCTGCAGATTTTTGATTTCTTCTGTCATCTTTTTCCTTTTTCTTACATGTCTAATACTTGTCTTAAATTCACGATACTGGTAAACAAGTGGGTAGCTAGTCCTGCAGCTTGTCCTGCTTCGATATCAATCGGTCGATCACCAATGACAAGCCCTGAACTAATTTGATACTTTTCTCTTAAATAAATCATGGACTCAGGATCTGGTTTTCTCTTAAAGCCTGAGTTAGAAGTCACCACTTCTGTAAAATAAACTGCTATAGAGGTTTTTTCTAAAATTTCCAAGACTTGATTATTTCGGTGAGAGACCAAAAAATGACGGCCACCTTGATTTGAGATATCTTTCAATAAATCAGAAACTCCATCAAACAAAATCGGATGTTCAAGCTCTCTGGCTTCATTTTCCTTGTATTTTTCTAAAAAATTCTCTAAGTTGGGAGCGAATGTCTCAATCGCAAAATCAGTAGAAACCTTTAAAGCCTGATAAACACTGTCATGGTCTTGTGTGATGCCATACAATACCAATGTTTCAACAAATGCAGCTGTTGAAGTTTCGTAATTATCCAGTAAAGTTCCACCTAAATCCCAGATGTAATCGTGATATTTCATACCCTTCATTATAGCATTTTTTTGTGAAAAAAGCGATGATTTCCCTGAGTTTTCCACATAAAAAAACGAGAGTTTGACTCCCGTTTTACTGATTTTTACCAAAGACATCTCGATAGAGCATTCCTGTTCGTAAAGTCTCTGCATCTCCTCCTAATTGCTCTACCAGCTCGTAGGCAAAGGCAAGGGCTGTTGATGGACCTCGACTGGTTATCAAATGACCATCTACCACTACTGTTTCCTTTACATATTGACCATCAAAGATTTGCTCTTGAACGCCATCATAGCAAGTGTACTGCTTGTTTTTCAATAGCCCTGCTTGATTGAGGGCAATTGGCGCAGCACAAATGGCTGCTAGTTTTTTTCCTTCTTGCTCGAAGCTTTGCAACTCTTGAATCAAGGCCTGATTATCGCGCAAATGTGCAGAACCAGGCATGCCGCCAGGAAGAACAACCATATCATAGTCTGATAAATCACCATCAAAGACACGATCTGCTCTGACTTGGATTGCATGCGAACCAGTCACTTGCTCTTCAAACCCAACCATATCACAAGTGATATTTGCCCGACGCAAAACATCCACAACTGTCAAAGCTTCAATTTCTTCAAAGCCCTGAGCCAACATAACTGCTACTTTTACCATGATTTTCTCCTTATTTGATTTGTTTTAATACAACCTTTTTCCGCTTGAATGGGACTTTTCCGCTCTTTTCTTCAGCTAGGTTTGTCTGGTAACTCATCGATAAAAGCAAGCCAACACCAATCAAGTTACTGATAATAGCCGATCCTCCCTGCGAAATAAAAGGTAAAGGAATCCCAGTCAAAGGAAGCAAACCTGTCACGGCACCGATATTCTCAAAGATATGGAAGAGTAACATCATAATCAAACCTGTGGAAATATAGGTGTAGAACTGATTATTTGATTTAAGAGTAATCTTCAACATACGATAAATCAGCATGAGATAAAGGGCGATAACAAGGACAGAGCCAATAAAGCCAAAATCTTCTGCGATAACCGTGAAAATCATATCCGACTCTCGAACTGGAATAAGCAGATTAGAAGCATTAAATCCTTGACCAAACAAGCCACCGCTTCCAATGGCAATCTGCCCTTGAGCCTGTTGGTAGGTCGTTGTTTGGGCAAAGTCAAATGGATTGAGCCAAGCTAAAATACGGTTGATTTGGTATGTCGGCATTCCCAGTTGATGGAGAAAAGCCCGGCCATCCTTGCTGATAAAAATAGCTAAGAAACCAGCAATTCCTGTTACAGCAGTCACAAATACTGGGATAATAATTTTCCAAGAAACTCCTGATAGCAAGACGATTCCTGAGAAAATGGCCACAAAAACCAAAGCCGTCCCCAAGTCACTTTGAAGTGCCAAAAGAACTAGTACTGGAATGGTAAAGAGAATCATCCAGAAAATTAACAAAAAGTCCAGCGGAACTGTGCGTCTCCATTCCTTATGTTTTTTGGTAAACTGGACAATGACACGAGCCAGCATGAGGATATAGGATATCTTCATAAATTCTGACGGTTGGAACAAGGTGATTCCATTTACCGAAATCCAGTTTTTAGCACCCGTGGATGCAACCAAGCTCGGATTATAAAAGACAATCGGCAGAACCATGAGTCCCAAGCCTAAAATATATAGAAAAGGGGTCACCTTCCAAAGAAATTCTGTATTAAAGAGCATGACTATAAAACCAATCACAAGTCCCAAGGCGATCCAGGCGACCTGCTGCCCTAAAATGGGCAGAATATTGTTTGGATAATCATGACTAACAGCTATATAAATAGCTACCACACCGATAACCAGTAGGAAAAATACTGGCAGGAGCAAACTATAATCGACTCTAGAGTCGAGAGAACGTTTCATATACACTAACCTTATACTTTCATACAATACTATTTATCAAAGTTCATTTAAAAATTTATCAACAGCCTCATCAACTTCGGATCGAGAGACGGTTTTAACAGTCGCTTCTTTTGCTAGAGATGCTACTATCTGTTTGCCATATCGCTTTCCGACGATTCTCCTATCCAGAATGAGGGTTAAAGAACGTTGGTGTTCACGTCTCATACTTCTTCCCAAAGCCTGTTTTAAACGAATAATAGCCATAGGCAATTGATAATCATAAAAGGCATTTTTCCCTTCTTGAATTAGTTCCTGATTAATCTTTTTCGTCAAGGGATCTTGGGGATTTTGGAAAGGAAGTCTCGGTACAACTTGAATCACAAAAGGATGACTTGAAAAATCAACTCCCTCCCAAAAACTTGCTGCACCAAGCAAGATTTGTTGTTCTCCTTTTTCAAAGCGTTTCTTCAGTTGATGAACATCCCCATTTTTATACTGGGCCAGATGGCTAACTGGAAGTAAATCCGATACTGCTAGAAGCATATCTTTAGCAGTAAAGAGAACCAAAATCGGTTGTTGGAAAACTTGAACATCCATCAGCAAATCAGCTACCTCTTTAGCGTAAACTTCTAAGGAGATTTCTGTTACCAGGGGAAAATCTTTGACCAAGACCACTTCTTGATCCTGTTTTTTATGAGCTTCAATCTTAACAAATTTGGCTTCGGGATAACCTAAAAGGTCTGCCAAAGAAACCCTCTGACTAATCTCAAGAGTAGCCGACACTCCCAAGACTTGACATGAAGCAGGCACTAAAGAAGATAGAAGAATACGACCTGATTTTGTAGAAGAAATCTGAATTTTCTTCTGACTCGTTTCAGTTGCTTCAAGCCAGTAATCACCTTCAGCCGTAAAATAGCGAACCAGTTCCTCAAAGCCTTCTACCTCTAATTCTGAAAAATACTGGTGGAGATTGGCCAGAGAATCCAAGATATTTTTTCGAGATTTTCCAGACTGAAATTGTTCTATCAAGTAGAGACACTCAAAGCGAATACTTTCTAATATTCGTTGTTGAATCCTATTTTCTTCTCCTACTAAAGCCTTATCAACTAAATCAATAATAGACTGGATATCGTAGGTCTGTTGAAGCAGATTTTCTAGAGCCAACAAAACTTTTTGGACTTCATCAATAATCAGTAAACGGTCGCTGATAAATTCAGGATTATCTTCAAGTCTGGTTACAAGATAGGCATGATTGGTCACTAAAAGCTTGCAAGTCTCTGCCCTTTCCTGACTACGTTTCCAGAAATCTTCCGTCACAAATAAGCTCTTGGATGATAAATTTCCATCATGACGAAGGTCTCTTAAAAAATGTTGGTAACGGTAGAGTTGCCCGATTTCATCCAAATCCCCGGTTTCTGTCTCTGTCAACCAGATCAAGAGTTGCATTTTAAAGCGTCTGAATAAGCGATTTTCATCACATTCCTGCAGGGAACGATGAAAGGCATCCAGCTTCAGATAATTGTGTGGTCCCTTTAAACTATGAATATCTATATGGAACACTTCCTTGAGACGTTTACCTTCTTCTTCCATGATCTGATTTTGAAGAATCTTTGTCGGAACACTAAGAACAATTTGACGCTCTTTGGCTTGAGATAAAGCGGGTAAGAGATAGCCATAGGTTTTCCCAATCCCTGTCGGTGCTTGAATTAATGAGACAGGCTCATCTTTCAATAGCAAGCCAACCTCTCTAGCAAAACTTTCTTGCTCCTCCCTCACTTCAAGATTCAACAGAGAAATATTTTTAGAAAAATCTTGGGATAGTTTTCGTGGCTCCAGGGGAGCTCCAGTTTTCTTGAAATACAGTCCTTGAACTTCGACCAAGTCTGGAGAACTCAGGATAGATTGGCTGCGATAAATTTCTTCAATAACCAGGTAGGACTCATATAAGAGGGCGTCAGCCATTTCCAGCAAACGTTCCAAGAGTCCTTTAGGAAGTTGGGCCATCTTTTCTCGTAAAAAAAGAAGTAATTCCGCTGTAGCTTGGGCATCTGAAAGGGCTGTGTGAGCATGTTTTAGAGGAATTCCTAATTCTCGACACAATATCGGCAAGCTATATTTTTCCAGTTCAGGGAAAAAGACCTGAGCCAATTCGACCGTGTCAACACGAGGATTTCTTAGTTCATAGCCTTCAAAAAATAAATTTTCCGCCAAGAGATTAGCATCAAACTGAACATTATGGGCTACAAAAATCCCATCCTCCACCAAGTCAAAGATTTTTCTAGCAACTTGCGAAAAATCAGGTGCTTGCACCAGACGTTGGTCTGTCAATCCTGTCAGTTCTTTGATATGAGCATCCAAAGGTTCATGTGGATTGATATCCGTCGTATAGTGATCGACGATTTTTCCGTCCTCAATCACGACAATTCCCACTTGGATAATTTTAGCCTTACTACCTGTGCTAGTTGCCTCTAAATCCACCACAACATAGCGATTACCAATCGTTTTCATTATAAAAAATTATACCAAAAAAAGGGCCATTTGGCACCTGCAAACATGGGATAATTTTCAAACTCAAGAACAATACTTGTCTTAAAAATCCCATCAAATAGAGCATCCTATCCTACTAATTCTTTGAAAATATTGGAGAATATGAAAAATTGAGAGAAGAAATGTTTGCATCTTCCTTCTCTCAACGAATCATTTACTTTATTTAACCATGTCAGGATCGTAATCATAGAATCCTGTATCAAGGAAACGGTTTTTAGGGTGAAGTTTACGAACTTCTTCATCCAGCAAGAAAGCTTGGTCATGGCTAAAGTTACCCTCTTGAATCAAGCTACGCGCTTGGATAAAGAGTTTTGCAATCTCAACAAAGTTCTGACCAGGTGTATAGAGACCTTCTAATTTCCAGTGAGTGAAACCATGCTCCACCAATTCTGTCAATTTGGTCATCAAATCAAGGTCATTGTTGGCAAAGATGTGGGTACCATGATTGTCTTCAAAAATGGAATAATGGCTCTCCGGGTCACTTGGCTCTGCCAAGAAAAGGTCACGATTGCGAGTCTTTTCATCATCAATATGCGTGAAGTTATAGTAATTTTGCAAGAGCGGACGTTTAGAATGGTGAATAACGCTAGCTCCGTAAACCAAAACTTCAGCAGGAATTTCCAAAATCTCTGGCATTTTGAAAAGTTCAGCTGATGGAATTTCACGCGCCAAAACAGCCTCAGATGCGCCAGCCTTTTGTCCCCAGAAGTTGATCTGACGACTGCTTGTCACCATAGTTGAGGCATCGTAGATGGTTTTAAAGGAATAACCATCGCGATTGACCACATAAAAGACACCTGCATCCCCAATCGTAATGTAGTCTGTCTGGATTTCTTCCAAAAAGTCTAAGAAAGGCTTGATACGGTCCATCATATCTTGGTGCATGAGGGCGTTAACCGCAACGATCAATTCCTTACCAGTATCATGAACCACCTTAGCAATTTCACGCAATTTGTCATGACTAAAGGTTGTTGGCAGACGAAGGCCAAAATCTTTCTCACCGACATAGATACGGTCTACGCCAGCTTCGAGCAGTTGTTTAACTTGTTCAATACTTTCAGCAGTTGCTGTAATGATAATCTTTTCCATAAGAAAAATTATACCACATTTCTCAAAAATCAGCTATGAATACTGGGAGTTTTACAAAAAGTTAGGCTTATTTTTAACTTTTGAAATTAAAAAGTGAACAGTATCAGCACCGTTCACTCTCTTTTTATGCATGTGTTTCTTCAACTAGGTGTCCATCGTTCATCACATAAACACGGTCCACCTTATCTAGAAGGCGTGTATCATGAGTGATCATAACAACACCTCTACCTTGTTCATGGGCAATGGCAGCCAACATTTCTGTTACTTGGTAAGCACGCTGGGTATCCAGACTGGCTGTTGGTTCATCTGCAAGAACGATACTCGGATTGTTATAAAGCGCTCTAGCAATTGCGGCCCGTTGACGTTCACCACCTGATAAAGCCTTGGGATAATGATTTTGTACCTTTTCCAAATCCAACAAGTCCAGTAACTCTTTTCGATCACTTTTACTATTTTTTCCCTTATCCAGTCTGTCAATCAAATCCAGCTGTTCTTTGACCGTTAGAAAAGGAATTAAGTTTGAAGCCTGAAGAATAAAGCCAAACTCTCTAAAACGGAGGTCTGTTTTCTCCTTCTCCGTCAAACTGCCTGTTTCCTTCCCCTTAACTAAAATCTTTCCACTCGATGCTTCCTGAAGTTGGCCTAGAGTCGTTAGAAAGGTCGTCTTTCCAGAGCCTGAAGGCCCAACGATAGCCACGAACTCTCCCGCATTTAGCTGAAAATTCGTCTCATGTAGAGCTACGACTTTCATCTTTCCTTCCCCGTACGTTTTTGTCACTTGAGTCATTTCAATCAATGCTGTCATACTATTCTCCTTATCAGTCTGCAATCGCAGTAATCGGGTCCACCTTTAGCAAGCGTGGAAGTGAAATGACACCACCTAGCATGGCCATCAAGCAAATCACCAAGCTTAGGACAGAATAGGCTAACCAACTTGGGTAGAAAAAGAAGGTAGCTGGCAAGACTAAAATCACTCCTCCAATAGCAAGCAAGGCTAAAGCGATCCCCATACCAGCTAGGAAGAAGATTTGACAGAAAAGAGACCATACAATGGTTTTGATCTGTATTCCCTGAGCCCGCATTATTCCATAAAGTCCTAGTTTTTGTATGGTAATGATATAAACAAATATACCCACAATCAAGCCTGTGATGACAATCATAGCAATAATCATCCCTGAAAATACATTCACCTGAGGTGTGTAACCAGGAATTTTCGAAATCATTTTGGGAATAGAAATTTGTTTCAGTCCATCGCCAGCCACTTCTATATCATTTTTCAATACCAAGGCAGAAATCGATTTATTTGATTTTAAAGTTCCTTGTAAGGTCCAATAAGTTGTCAGACTCGTAAAGACAACAGGCTCGGTGAAAAATTTATTTCCTTGGGTCAGGCCTACAATCTTGTAACTTACTTCGCTTCCATTGAGTTGAATGGCATCACCTAGCTTGATTCCATAATTCTCAAAGGACTGATCCACAACCACCTCATCGTCCCCTTCAGGATAACGCCCCTCCTTCAAACTAGGTGAAATAAAAGAGTCCCACTCCTGAGCAAAGATGGAAACATTGACCTTTTCACTATCACCGACTAGATTGGTCACAGCGAACATATAACCCAGTGGAGCTGCCTCTTTAGAACTCTTATCCTTATAATCCTTTTCAGGAATAAAAGATGCCGTCAAATTATCATTTGCGTAGTCAGATAAAACCACACCCGTCGCTTGCCAATTATCAATAGCGGCTCGGTTGTTTCGCACAAGACCAAGAGCTAAGCTGGTCATAAAAAAGACCATGAAAGCGATAAGAAAAATGGTAGTTAAAATCAAACTATATCGAAGTTTGTTTTGTAATATTTCTTTGATAGCAAGATACATGCTTATCTCCTTTAACTTTTCAAGAGGTATCGATTAGACACCCTACTACTATAAAAATAGGAGACAGAAAATCTGTCTCTGTATTCAAAACAAATCTCACTAATCAAATTAAATAAAATCAAGAAAATAAGGAAACACATTTTCGTAAAAAAGAATCATTTGGTAGCTCTATTTCCTTGATAATATAAGCAATTATGAATATTAATAAGTATTTGGTGTCCATCCATCCTATCATTTTCACATTATGGTGTCAAGAAAAGTGATTTTGAAAAGGGACTTTATTCTTTTTGTAACCTTTCTGTAATAATTCTCTGCTGAAAAAATGATAAAATAGGTATGTACTGTTAAGGAGAGAATAATGCCCGTAAGAAAATTACAATCCTATGAGGTAGACTATCAAAAAGAATTAAGCCAGCAGGTTCCTCGCTATCAAGATTATATACCTGAAGCGCAATCTGATGCCAATCTCAAGGAAATCCTATTTTTTGTTAATATCGCTGTTTTTTGTATCTGTATTGCTATCTTTAGTTTTATCTTTTTAGCATTAAAACTATCAACTGCTCTTGCCTTTGCCGCAGCAATCGGATCCAGCTTACTTGTTTTAAAAGTTCAACGGTCTATCATCAAACGAAAACGTAGAAGATAAATCCAAAATATCGCCCCGTCTGGAGCGATATTTTTATTTTTTCTTTTTAGATGGTGTGTGGATGGCAATCTTCACTTCAAAGATTGTTCCCTTTGGTTTATTATCTTTAACAGTAATGGTTCCTTTTAGGGCATCTACAATTTGCTTGGCTAGGGATAAACCTAAACCAAAACCACCTTTTTGACGGGTTCTAGCCTTGTCCACTCGATAAAAACGATCAAAAATTTTCTTCTTATCTTCCGCGGAAATACCGACTCCATTGTCGGAAACTAACAAATAAAGATTACGATCAGTCGCTGAAATCATAAAATCAATTTCACCATCCTCCTCAGTATATTTGATAGCATTATCAAATAGGATGGTCATCAGTTGTTTTAGTAAAAGTTGATCTGTGACAATCGTTCGATGGATGCGATTTTCAAAACGGAAGACACGGTCATTTTCCGAAGCAATCATTTCATAGTTTGTGAAAGTCGTATTGAAAAAACTGGTTGGAACTTCTGCAAGTTCCGGCTTAATCCCATCATCTCTACGAGCTAAATTCAACAAGTTCGTCGTCAAAAACCGCATATTTCGGACTTCTTCCAAACTCGATGCAATGCTTTCACTCACATCCATAATGGTTGCTTCTGGCTTACGGAAAAGGGTCTCTAAGCGATTTTGCAAAACTGCGAGTGGAGTTCGTAACTCATGACTGGCATTTTCCACAAAGGACTGTTGCTTCTGCATGCTCTCAAGCAGAGGACGAACACTGACTCTAGCTAGATAGAGACTGGCGATCAAAGACAAAATCCAGAAACTAGCCATCACAATCACAATCAATTGCTCATGCTTTTGACTGGCCTGCTCCAACTGACTGGTATTAATCAAGACAGCTGCATACTTGATATTAGTTGAAACCGAACTGATATTGGTTTCCATCAAAATCATGCGATAAATTTCTTCTTGTCCATAGCTATTAAAAACTTGAATCTGATAGATATGACCTAGTTCTTTCTTTTCTAACTTAATCTTATCCAATCCCAAAAATCGATTTCCAGAAAGGAGCTGTGTAAAATTCTTATCAAAAAGAATAACCTCCGTATTGGAACTGACATTGGGTTTCACCTCAGTCTTGCTAGTATCTGTAGCCGCATTCTCTAAGTCTTTAATCTCTTCTGTTGCCCTATTTACAGCAAGCTGAATAACTGCTTGAGGATTTTCACTCAGCCCATGAAGCTTATCATCCACCGAAGTATAAAGACTCGAGTGCATGACCTGTAAAATAATCAGAGTCATGGTAGAGAAAATCAGGGTGAAGACACCGAAGTTGCGAATAAAATAACTAAAGTCATCCGCATACCATGTTTTTTTTAGTTTACTGAACATCTTTTAAAATATACCCAACACTACGCAAGGTTTGCAAATTCTCTGCAAAAGTGGTTCCTTTTAATTTCTTACGGACTTTTGAAACGTAAACTTCGACAACTGAAATCGTTGTGTCACTATCAAATCCCCATAAACGATCAAAAATCTGAGTCTTAGGCAAAATAACATTTTGATTTTGAAGGAAATAAACTAATAAATCGAACTCTTTCCCCAGCAATTCGACAGGAGTATCTTCGACTTTAACGGTATTGGTTGACAAATTAACTACAATATTTCCATAAGTCAAGGTGTTTTCATTAAATTTACCTGAACGTTTGAGAAGGGCTTGAATCCGCATTTTGAGTTCTTCTAGGTAGAAAGGTTTGGTCAGATAGTCATCTGCTCCCAGTTCAAATCCATGTCCCTTGTCATCCAAGCTTTCCTTGGCAGTCATGATCAGAACTGGAGTCGTAATTCCCTTTTCACGCAATTCTTTCAAGACTTGGAAGCCATTTTTTTCAGGCAACATTAAATCGAGCAAAATCAAGTCATAGACGCCACTTTCAGCTTCGTAGAGTCCTTCTTCCCCATCAAATACCTGCATGACATCCGCAAAATCGTCTAAAAAGTCAAATACTGAATTTGACAGGCCTAGGTCATCCTCAACTAATAAGATTTTTATCATGAGAAACTCCTCCTTAATAAAACCATTATACCAAATTTGCCTTAAAAAAAACTCAACTCTCTACATTTTACATGAGATAGCTGAGTTTTCTTTTTATTTTAGGCTTATTTATGCGTTTCCGTATTGAAGAACGACTGCTTCCACTGCAGTTTTTTCACGGTTAATCAAGTCAACACGCGCTGCAATTTCCTTGATTCCCATACCGATATTACGGCTAAGAGCAAGGTCAGAAAGTTGCGGTTCAAAGAATTCCTTGTACTCTGCCAAGCGTTGCTGAGTCTTAAATACGTGTGCAGGAAGGATAACAAAGCTATCAAAGCTCATATCTCCTCCAAGGGCCGCCTTAATCCAAGCCCAGTTTTCACGCGCCCAAGACCATGCTGTTTCCTGAGTTGCTTGATGGCTTAAGAACTGGAAGTACCAAGCAGACAAATCTTGTGGTTTGACCACAAATTTGTCCTTCCAAGAAATAATCAAGGTTTGGATATTGTCCGCATCTGTACTGTAAGCAAGAGCTGCTGCCAACTGACGTTTAAAGACAGCATCTGTTGCGTGAGTATAAGTATCAAGATAAAGTGCTAACAAGTCTTTAGCCTCATGATGTTTCATCTCATTGATCAGAACTTGTGAGCGAATAGCTGCTGGAAGTCCTGCAAGATTCTCCTTGTGAGCCGCGAAGATTTGGCTAGCGACTTGACTAGCTTCTGCATCATTTGAGCGAATCATCATAGAAACAGCCAACTGACGAACCAATTCATCCTCATCTGATTCTCCGTCTTTAGCTTCAAAACCAAGACGGTCATAATTATGACGAGCCAATTTAGCAACCAAGTCTTTGAAGGCTCTTTCAGCTTCTGTTCCTTCATCGATAAAGCGCTCGAGGGCAGAAATTACTTGAGAAACAGCTGAAACGACAAGGTAAGATTCTTCCTTAGCAAGTTTATCAAGGACTGGAAGCAAGTCAGCATAAGAAATGTGCCCTGCTTCAGCAAGCAGACGACGTTCTTGAACGATCTGCAGTTTACTTGTGTTATCAAGCTCAACTAGGTCAGCAAGAACAGCATCTAACAAGTCTCCTTGATAGTCGGTAATGTAGTGGGCTGTATTTTCAGTGTTGAGACGAAGTGCTGTTTTGTTTTCAGCAAGAAGGGCTGCATAGCCAGGGATTTCGATGCTTTCAGTTTCGAGTGTATCAGGCAAGCCTTTCCAGTTGCTGTTTAGTGGCACAACCCAGAGACGGTTCTTATCTTCGTGCTCACCGATGAAGAATTGTTTTTGTGAAATCTTCAAGACATCATTTTCAACTTTGACAGTGAGAACTGGATAACCAGGTTGTTCCAACCAAGAATCCATGAAGGCTGCGACATCACGTCCAGACGCTTGACCAAGAGCATCCCAAAGGTCACGACCAATGGTATTGCTGTATTGATGTTTTTCAAAGTAAGCGTGCAAACCTTTAGCGAAATCAGCATCTCCTAGCCAACGACGAAGCATGTGCATGAGACGGCTTCCTTTGGCATAGACGATAGCTCCGTCAAAGAGCGTATTGATTTCATCTGGATGTTTAACTTCGACGTGAACAGACTGAACACCATCAGTCGCATCACGTTTCAAGGCAGACGGAACACCACCTGTTTGGAAATCTTCAAAGATATTCCAGCTTGGTTCAATAGCATCCACACAGACATATTCCATCATATTGGCGAAGCTTTCATTGAGCCAAAGGTCATCCCACCATTTCATCGTTACGAGGTTACCAAACCATTGGTGAGCCAATTCATGTGCCACAACAAGGGCAACTTGTTGACGGCTAGCAAATGTTGAGTTCTCATCCACAACCAAGTAAACTTCGCGATAAGTTACAAGACCCCAGTTTTCCATAGCACCAGCTGAGAAGTCAGGAAGGGCGATATGGAGAGATTGAGGGATCGGATACTTAACTCCATAGTAATCTTCGTAAAACTCGATGGAGCGAACAGCGATATCCAATGAGAAATCAAGGTTAGATAGTGGGTGAGCCTTGGTTGAGAAAACACCTACAAGAGTACCGTTTTTAGTTTTAGCAGTCACACCTTGCAGATCACCCGCAACAAAGGCTAATAAGTAAGAAGACATGCGAGGTGTTGTCTCAAACTTCCAGATACCTGTTTCCTTACGTTTTTCAACATCGATTTCTGGCATGTTAGACAAGGCCAATTCACCTTCTGCTTGGTCAAAACGTAAAGAAAGGTCAAAAGTTGCTTTGGCTTCTGGCTCATCCACACATGGGAAGGCTTCGCGCGCAAAATGGCTCTCGAACTGAGTTGACAAGACTTCCTTCTTGACTCCATCAACTGTGTAATAAGAAGGATAAATCCCTGTCATGTTGTCTGTGATTTTACCAGAAAAGGCGATAACCACTTCAACTTGACCTGCTTCCGCAAGTTCAATATGAAGGGCTTCATTGTCATGGTCAACTGTAAATGGGCGAGCTTCCCCTGCAACTTCTACAGAAGCGATTCCCAAGTCTTTTTGGTGAAGGGAAATACGGTCACTCTGTGCTTGACCATTGATGGTCACCTTCCCAGAAAAAGTCTTGGTCTCACGACTCAAGTCTAAAAATAAATCATAATGTTCAGGAACAAATTGCTTAATAAAATGTTCAACTGCTTGCATAGTTTTCTCCTATCTAAGTTTAAGAGCTAGAGCTCTTCTTCAAACAAACTTATTATATCATGTTTTGCTTGAGAAAAAAGGATTGGACGGCGATTTCCAAAACTTTCTTCCTTCTAATAGCCTACAGTGGGTAGACCTTGCGAAATTCTTCTAAAACAACCTTGCTGTCAGGTGTAAAAGCCAGCCCAGCCTCCCTTAGACAATCGGTAAAAAATTCCTCATGAACCTGACGCCAATAGACAAGTGTCTTGTCTCCCTCACCTTCCTTGTAGGCATGTTGAGCAGAAACTTGATTGAAGGGTTCAACAGAAACCTTTGTAATTTCGACAATACAGACAGCTTGATCTTGGCTATTTAAAATGACATCGAAGGTCCCTTCTTGCGGAAGGGGTTCATCTTCTAGTGCATAGAGGTCGTAGGCTGAAGCTGTTGCCGTCTTTTCTCCTTTTAAAACCAAATCTGCCAAGAGATCGGCATCTACTCCAAAAGCCCAGGCATCGATTTCATCTCCAATCGAAGGATTGATTTTCTTGTAGGCATTCCACATTTCTTGCGGTGTCATAGGTATCTCCTTTGTAATTTTTTACTTTCTTCTTTTACACGTTTGAGGTGGTCTGGATGGTCAATCTCTAAATTAAAAATCTCTGGAATAGAACTGTAGTGGATAATGCACTTGATACCCATCTGATTCATTTTTTGTATGAAAGAAGTATTCAGATAGCCTGCTACAGCAAAATCAATCTTTTTCATCCTTGCTTTATCCTGCATATCTCTTAGCATATCTAACATAATTGGACTTTCCATATCATGCCATTGACTGTTTCTCACAGTCGCAAAAACAAAAGAAGTCAAATCATTCATTCCAACTACAATCTTTGAAATGCCAGTTTCCAATATCCTATCCAAGTCAAAATACGCTGACGGTAATTCAATCATCGTGGCAATTTTCCCAGTAAAACCCTGCTGACGCAATACTGTAATAGCTTGCTTTAACTGCTCAGCATCATTGACAAAAGGAAAGATAACAGATAGATTGGGATTGGTTTGATAAACTTCTTTGACGACATTTGCCTCAGCCTGAAATTCATCCGGACACGCCAGCAAACGCCTAGTTCCTCTATATCCAAATAAGGGATGATTTTCATCAAAATACTCTTTAGTCCCCTTTAGACAATTAGCTTCTGTATTCGTTAATTCAGAAAAGCGATACCAAATTTCTTCATCTGAGTACAGGGAGCAGATAGTCTCTAGATAATCTTTTACAAATTGCTGACAACTTGCTAATATGATGTTTTGATTGAGCTCTCTCAACAAGTATTCCCCACGAATCATTCCAATGTGGTGAAATAGTTGAGGATAAACTTTTTCAAGAATTTTTTCTCCACTAAGAGCAAGTTGGTTTTTCATCATTCACCTTCCAATTCATGTAAGAAGTCTTGTCCAGTTCTGGAAATCCTAATAATTCAGACTTAATCTTCAAGACTAATGGCGATGCATTTTCTTCTGTAATCTCTTGAATATCCAGCCAAATCCTCCTATTTCAAAGACCAGCCACCATCTATTGTCAGAATTTGTCCTTGCATGGCGCTTGCTTTTCCACTTGCTAAGAAAAGGCTAATCTCTGCTATTTCCTCTGGCTTAATCCAACGTTTGATTGGTGTTTCACTCGCCACCCAGTCTGCTAAGCCACCTGGTTCAAAGTCGGCAGCGGTCATAGCTGTCTTGACTGCTCCTGGAGCGATACCAAAAACCTGAATCCCAACTTCAGCATAGTCTAGAGCCAACTGCTTGGTAAATCCAGCCAAAGCATGCTTAGATGAGGTATAGGCGTGTCCACCGCCACCAGCTAAACTCGAAGCGATGGAGCACATATTGATAATAATCCCTTTTTTATTCTCCAGCATTTGTGTCAAATAATAGCGAGTCAACTCAACTGGAGTAACGTAGTTAATTTCAAAAATCTCTTGAATTTCCTGCGCTGATTGTTCCAATAGGGGTTTATAATCATCCAAAACTCCAGCAGTATTGCACAAAACATCAACCTGAGGACACCAGTCAAAAATAGGCTCCAAGTCCAAAGTTAAATCTCTCTGTAAAAAGTGGAAATCACCCTCTAAGAGTGGATTTTCACCTTGGTCAACTCCATAAACTTGATAGTCCTTCTCTAAAAAAAGTCGACCTTGAGCCAGACCAATACCTGAACTCACTCCTGTAATCAATACACGTTTAGTCATTCACTTCTACCCAATCTGTCGCCAAAACATCACAAGGTGTCGGACTCCACATGGAAAAACCTTCTCCTTCTCCAGACACGTTGATTAGGAAATAAGGTGTCACTTCAAGTGCAACCCCGTTTTGTTCAATGGTGTCAAAAAGTTGAACATAGTTTTCAGCATCTCCCCAACCAGTTCGTACATATTTTTTCTTAGCCTTTAACCCCGGTAGGATCTCTTCAAATGTCATGTTTTCTCCTTTAAAATCAATAATTCTTCCCTTCATTATAACAAAAAACCGCTTTGCAACGGCTTTTTGACTGTGATTTATTTTATTATTCCATCATTTACATGATTACCAAGTTAATCCAGCTGCTTTAATTTCTTTCTTAGAGGCATACTTGCCATTTGGTTTATGCCATCTTCCTCTGGAATCTTTGAAATAACCACCTGAATTTGCTGATTGCGTGTTTGATTCCTGACTCTCTTCCTTTTCTTGTTCTGCTTGACGAGCCTTTTCTTCCTCTTCTTTCGCCTTCTTCTCGGCTTCTGCTTTTTCCTCCGCCTCTTTCTTAGCCTTTTCCTCAGCTTCCTTCTCGGCTTTTTCTTTTTCTTCTTTTACCTTTGCGTCTTCAACTAGGTTTTTAGCAGTACCATCCAAATAGTTAATTTCTGCATTAGCCGAAACATTGTCTAAAACGACATGCGTCACAGAATACTTATCCACCTTTTCCTTACTGCTACCCAACTTAATTTCTAAGAGCTTACCATTTTCATCAATCCCTACATATTGCAACCCTATCTGTCTAGGAATAAGCTCATCATTTTGATAAATTGGCGTCACCTTATAATCAAGATAGTAGTTAGGATGATTAGCGAGCCATGAATCTAATCGATTTTCATAATAAAGCATACTACTCTGGTTGTGTTCATCAGTCCCAGAATAATTTCCAGCATTGAGCCAGTTAGTCATAGGAACTAAATTTCTCTTTTCATCATTCAAACCACTAAATTGGTAGCCAATCAAATGACCTCTACTCATCAACCAAGCTTCTTCCCGGCCATCTCCGTAAAAGAATTTATAGTTGTGCCACCCTACTGGATCATAGGTCAATTTTGAATCTCTTTTCTCAGTTGGCTCATCGCTATCCTTTAGCTGAATATGAGCACCCGTCGCACGATTTTTAGAATCTAGTTCGCCAAGTTCAAGCTGTTTTTCACTTTTAAAAGGCAGTATACCTGCTTCTTTGAACAACTTTTCATCAAACTTGGCTTGTTTTTGTTCCACTTTTACTTCTGGAACTTTTGCTTCTTCCTTATGACCAGAACAAGCCGCCAAAGTAAAGACTGATAAAAAGGCTAGACTCGCATAAACCAACTTCTTCATATTTAACATCCTTTAGCATTTTTGTTCCATTTTAATATAATATATCAAAACAATCAATCGCATTATATATCATTATAACAAAAAAACCGCTTTACAACGGCTTTTTGACTGTGATTTATTTACATCTGCTTATACTTACGGCAAATTATTCCCTGCAGCAAGATAAATTTCATACCATTCTTTTCTTGTTAAGCTAAAGTTTGCCGCTTGGCTAACTTCTCTCAAGTGCTTAGGATTTGTTGTACCTACGACTGCCTGCATTTTTGCTGGATAACGCAATATCCAAGAAATGGCAATAGTTGAAGAGGTTACTCCATATTTAATAGCTAAACGCTCAAGTACTTGATTTAAAGCTTGAAATTTCTCATTTCCAACAAAATTCCCTTTAAAATACCCGAATTGTAAGACAGACCATGCTTGAATGACCACATCGTGTAATTGGCAATATTCAAAAATGCTGCCATCTCGCATAGCTGCTTGACTATCTTCCATATTAACATGAAAACCTGATTCGAATCCTGGAGTAAAAGCAGCACTCAATTGTAGCTGATTAACAGCTAACGGCTGCTTGACATCTTTTTTAAGTAACTCCATCATCATAGGATTTTGATTAGAAACTCCAAAATTTCGAACCTTACCTTGTTTATAAAGGAGATCAAAGGCTTCTGCTACTTGGTCAGATTCCATCAAAGCATCTGGTCGATGAAGAAGCAAGCTATCTAGATGATCAATCTTCAATCTTTGCAAAATTCTGTCAACTGATTTTATAATATAGTCCTTAGAAAAATCAAAATAGGTAAATTCTTCAATGCGAATGCCACATTTGGACTGAATCCACATCTCTTCTCTTAAATCTGGACGATTTTTTAGGACAAGACCTAACAGTTCTTCACAACGACCACGACCATATATATCAGCCAAGTCGAAAGCATTGATTCCAACAGAAAGTGCTGTTTCTACAAGCTCTTCAACTTCTTTTACAGACTTATCTTCTATTCTCATCATTCCAAGAACAATTTCTGATAATTCTTTGTCATCTTGACCAAGAGTTATGTATCTCATCAAATTTTTCTCCTTTAATTTCTAACATTCTTCCCTTCATTATAACAAAAAACCGCTTTGCAACGGCTTTTTGACTATATTTCACTCCATTTTATCTTCTTAAACCCACGGAACAAGAGAAAAATGCCAATAAAAAGAACAGCTAAAGGAATGAATTTTGTAAGGAAAACATTTGAAATTCCCATCCACTCATAGTAACGAAGCAGAGAACCTACCACAAGATGGGCAATAATCATACTAACAAAGGGACGAAAAATCGGTTCTTTCCAATTCCAAATACTGATGACTAGGGAAATCGTAAAGACAGACAAACTATCCCAGGGAGCAGGAAGATAAAATGCTCCTTCTTGTACAAAACTTCCTATTCCTACATATCCCAGAACAACTAGCAGAACAAGAATCCCAACGACAATATAGGTGCCAATTTTCATTTTAGGAGAATCTTGGACTAAGCCCCAACGTAAGATTGTGGCCACAAGAGCAAATCCAATCAGAAAAAGAAGAAGTTGCCCTAAAAAAGTAAGCAAATTGACTGTTAAGAGAGGACCTTTAGAAAAATCACCCAGTAGATGATAGTAACGTAATATCGCTAGGACAAAAATTGGTGTCAAAAGGGACTCCTTGATAGAACTGCGTGGTGCTTCCTTGAGAATCTCTTTCATTATTTTTTTAGGATTCTTACCTAAATAATCCTCTGCACTCATGCCATCTCGTTCTGCTTCTGAGAAATCTAACATCATCAAATAAATCTGCTCTCTGAGATAGTCCTCATCATAGAGAAATCCAGCAAGATTAAAACTATCCCACAGTTCCTCAAAATACTGCTGATTCTCCTCAGAAAACTCATGCAGCAAAGCGCTTGTTTCTTCATAATACTTCATTTTCGTCATAGTTTACCCTCCATTCTTAATTCCTTCTACTTTTTGACTCAAATCGTCCCATTGTTGCCAAAAGACCAAAACACGCTCTTCTCCTTCTTTCGTTAATGAAAAATACTTCCGATCTGGACCATCTGGCGACGGACGCATGTCGCCTCTTATCCATTGATTTTTTTCTAACTTTTGCAATAATGGGTAAATAGTTCCTGGAACGATAGTATCAAATCCAGCCTCTCGCAACGTCTGAACCAACTCATAACCATATCGCTCTTTTTGACCAATCATATCCAAGACACAACCTTCAAGAACACCTTTTAATAGTTGAGTTTCTTTCATTCCTTCCCCCTTCTATCTATTTTGTAATACCTACTAGTAGCTTCATCTATAATATACCACTTCCACACTAGTTTGTAAAGCATAATAGTTAATACTCTTCGAAAATCTCTTCAAACCACGTCAGCGTCGCCTTGCCGTATGTATGGTTACTGACTTGGTCAGTTTCATCTACAACCTCAAAATCATGTTTTGATCTGACTTCGTCAGTTCTATCTACAACCTTAAAGCAGTGTCTTGAGCAACTTGCGGCTAGTTTCCTAGTTTGCTCTTTGATTTTCATTGAGTGTAAATAAAAAACAGAACTAGCATGAACTAGTCCTGTCTATTGTTACCCAATCACACTTCCATTCGGTACAGCTGGATCAACTGTGAGAAGGGTTAATTTTCCATCATGTTCAGCTGATAGGATCATACCTTGGCTGACATATTTCTTCATCATTTTACGTGGTTTGAGATTGGCAACGATTTGGACTTTCTTGCCGACCAATTCTTGTTCGTTTGGATAGTATTTTGCAATTCCTGAGAGGATTTGACGATCTTGACCATCACCAGCATCCAAGCGGAATTGAAGCAACTTATCTGAACCTTCTACTTTAGACACTTCTTTGACTTCTGCGACACGGATTTCGACCTTGTCAAAATCTTCAAACTTGATTTCTTCCTTGTTTAGTTTGAGTTCAACTTCATCTGGATTCCATTCTTTCTCGACTGCTGGTTTGTTGCCTTCCATTTGTTCCTTGATATAGGCGATTTCTTCTTCCATATCCAGACGTGGGAAGATTGGAGTTCCCTTAGCAACTACAGTTACACCTGCAGGGAAATCAACCAAGCTCAAGTTTTCAAGGCTCGCTACTTCTTCCAAGCCAAGTTGATTTAAGACTGCACGACTGGTTTCCATCATAAACGGCTCAATCAAGTGAGCTACAACACGAAGGCTAGCTGCCAAGTGGCTCATAACACTTGCTAATTGGTCGCGAAGAGCTTCATCCTTGGCCAAGACCCATGGTGCGGTCTCATCGATGTATTTATTGGTACGAGAGATAAGGGTCCAGACTGCTTCAAGTGCACGTGGGTAGTCAACTGCTTCCATGTAGGTGTGGTAGTCAGCGATTGATTGTTCTGCGACGTCAGCAAGAGCATGGTCAAACTCTGTTACACCTTCTACATAGGCAGGGACTTGCCCGTCAAAGTATTTATTAATCATAGAAACCGTACGGTTAAGGAGGTTTCCAAGGTCATTGGCCAATTCATAGTTGATACGGCCTACATAGTCTTCTGGAGTGAAGGTTCCGTCTGAACCAACTGGAAGGCTACGCATGAGATAGTAACGAAGCGGATCTAGTCCATAACGCTCTACCAACATTTCAGGGTAAACGACATTTCCTTTAGACTTAGACATTTTGCCGTCTTTCATGACAAACCAACCATGGGCAATCAGACGATCTGGCAATTTGATATCGAGCATCATAAGAAGGATTGGCCAGTAGATTGAGTGGAATCGAAGGATGTCTTTTCCTACCATGTGGAAGACTGTTCCATTCCAGAACTTGTCAAAGTTACCATGTTCATCTTGACCGTAGCCAAGAGCTGTCGCATAGTTAAGAAGGGCATCAATCCAAACGTAGACAACGTGTTTAGGATTAGATGGCACTGGCACACCCCATGTAAAGGTTGTACGAGAAACCGCCAAATCCTCTAAACCTGGCTCGATAAAGTTGCGAAGCATTTCATTCAGACGACCATCTGGAGTGATAAATTCAGGATGAGCTTTGAAAAATTCTACTAGACGGTCTTGGTACTTGCTAAGACGAAGGAAATAAGACTCTTCAGATACCCATTCCACTTCGTGACCTGATGGAGCGATACCACCAGTTACATTTCCAGCTTCGTCACGGAAAACTTCTGCAAGCTGGCTTTCTGTAAAGAATTCCTCATCTGAAACTGAATACCAACCAGAATATTCACCCAAATAGATGTCATCTTGAGCCAGCAAGCGTTCAAAGACTTGTGCGACAACTTTTTCATGGTAGTCATCAGTTGTGCGGATAAATTTATCGTATGATATATCTAGTAAGTGCCAGAGTTCTTTAACTCCAACTGCCATCCCATCAACATAGGATTGGGGTGTGATACCAGCTTCTTCTGCTTTTTGTTGAATCTTTTGACCGTGCTCATCAAGACCTGTCAGATAAAAGACATCGTAGCCCATGAGGCGTTTGTAACGGGCTAGGACATCACAAGCGATGGTTGTGTAGGCAGAACCGATATGAAGTTTACCAGATGGATAGTAAATCGGTGTTGTAATATAAAAATTCTTTTCAGACATAATTTTTCCTTTCCAGGCAAATGAAACCTGTTTTTCTCACACTTCATTATATCACATTTTTAAGGATTTTCGATAGGGAAATCCATACAAAAACAAGATAGACAAGTGTCCATCTTGTTGATCTTATTCATAACGAAGGGCTTCGATTGGATCAAGCTTCGATGCCTTGTTGGCTGGTAAGACCCCAAAAATCATACCCACGCTAGCCGAAACCGCAAGACTAAATAGGGCAACTGGGATTGATACTCCTACTTCTATACCAGCTATCAATCCTTGCAAGAGTAGACCAGCTATAGCGGTTAACCCTGTCGCAATTGTCAAACCAATGACTCCGCCTAGCAAGGTCAAAATCATGGATTCAATCAAAAACTGAATTAAAATATTAGCACGTGTTGCACCCAAAGCCTTACGGAGACCAATCTCACGCGTACGCTCCGTCACCGAAACAAGCATAATGTTCATCACACCAGTCCCACCAACAAAGAGGGAAATCCCCGCAATGGCACTAATAATCGTAGTTATAAATCCAAAAAGTTGTTGTACTTCTTGGAAGGCTGCAGTCGCATCTGCCACCTGATACTCTCCTTGTTGAAGACTAGCAATTTCAGTCATTTTTCTAGCTAATTCTGGTCCTACAGTTGGTGTCAAACTGGTATCATTAACTCGGAAAACAATATCAGAAATTTCATCCATATTGAAGTTATTGGCAAGAGAAATATTAGTCGTAATAGGAAGTCCACCAATACCAAATGTCTTGACAGCCTTGGCTTCATCGCTAGTATAGACACCAATGACACGATAACTAAAGCCACCAACATCTATAATCTTGTTAACAGCTTCTTGAGCAGATCCAAACAAACTATTAGCAAGTTCTTGGTCTAGCAAAATGACACTGGCCACATCTTTATAATCCTGAGCTATGAGACTTCGGCCTGCAACAATTTCATTTTCAACCGCCTTCATGTAAGTAATATTTCCACCTGTCAAGCTAGCGCGCTCAACCTTTTTATCTTTATAAGACAGGGTCGTATTTGTCGAGTTGGTTACATAGTAACTATCTACACCCTTAAGTTTGGCCGCCTCCTTAACCCAAGCTTCTTGCGGTTTTGGCGGTTCAACATGGACTTCCTCTTCTTTACCAGAGACTGTCAAAGCTGATTGCTTTTGGGTAAAAGAACCATCTTTACTTTTGATAGGCGAGAAAAAGACATGGATATTCTTCTGTGACTTGGTCATATTTTTATTGATCTGACGAGACATGGAATCTCCCAGAGCCATAATCACAACAACAGATGAAACACCAATGATAATCCCAATCATAGTGAGAAAAGAGCGCATCTTGTGAGCCATGATAGATGAAAAGGCAAATTTCAGATTCTGCATCTTAGTTTTCCTCCTTTTCTAACTGAGCACTATCAGATGAAATAACTCCATCTCGAATGACAATCTGGCGTTTGGCATAAGCAGCGATCTCAGGCTCATGCGTTACCATGATAATGGTTTTTCCTTCTTTATTTAGTTCAACCAATAGTTGCATGATTTGGTTACCTGTTTTGGTATCCAAGGCTCCTGTCGGTTCGTCCGCTAGGATAATAGAAGGATTGTTTACCAAGGCACGCGCAATAGCTACACGTTGCTTTTGACCACCAGATAATTCCGAAGGTAAATGGTGACTTCGTTCTGTCAATTCAACCTTATCTAGATATTCCTCAGCTAACTTGCGCCGTTTTGAAGCTGAAACTCCTGCATAAATCAAGGGCAATTCTACATTTTGCAGAGCATTGAGTTTGGATAGAAGAAAGAACTGCTGAAAGACAAATCCGATTTGTTTGTTGCGGACCTTGGCTAGTTGTTTTTCACCAAGTCCAGCCACTTCTTGACCTTCAAGATAATACTCTCCACTGGTTGGTGTATCCAACATGCCAATCGTATTCATCAGCGTAGACTTACCAGAACCAGATGGTCCCATGATGGCAACAAATTCACCCTCATTCACTTCTAGGTTGATATTTTTGAGAACCTGCAGTTCTTGGTCGCCATTACGGTAGCTTCTGCAGATATTTTTTAGACTAATTAGTTGCTTCATCAGCCTTCACCTCTTTTCCTTCCTCTAGAGAAGACGTTGGGTTACTGATGACCTTGACTCCATTTGTCAGACCTGAAGTGATTTCTTGGTTGTCTGCATCAGCATTACCCAAACCAACTTCCACTTTCTTGGCCTTTTTCTGCTCGTCAAGCACCCAGACATAGTTCTTATCATTTTCAGTCACAACACTTGTTAGAGGAACCAAAATGGCTTTACTCTTATTCTTGACCTCAACACTTACTGAGAATCCTTGTTTCAAGTCACCGATTTCACTTGTAACATCGATGGTATATGGATATTTAGAACCAGAATTACCACCTGCTGCGGCAGTAGCTGCACTTGCTGCTTCGCCACTAGTTTTAGGATAGTCAGAGATATAGCTAATCTTACCTGTCCAGCTCTTATCTTGGTAAACTTTAGAAGTAAAGGTTACTTCTTGTCCTACAGAGAGGTTGGCAAGGTTATATTCAGATAGTTCACCCTTAACTTGCAAGTTTTCATTACTTACGACATGAACGACTACTTGACTAGCTCCTGTTGGAGATTTAGAAACATTGTGGTTGACTTCGACCACAGTTCCCTCTAGGGTACTGAGAACCGTCATGGCATCCAACTGACTTTGAGCCTTGCTTAATTGTGCCGCTGCATCTGCACGGGCATCACGAGCATCACCTAGTTGTGCATCAATAGATGAAACTGCATTTCCTGAGACTGGAGCTGGAGTTTGCCCTGCAGCTCCTTCGCCTCCTGCTGGTGCTGGTAACTGTGGAGCCGGAGCTGAAGCGGCTTCATTTCGTGCTTGATTGAGTTCATTGATATGACGATCTGCCTTAGCTACTGCTCGGCTAGCTGAATCATAGGCCGCCTGGGCTTCTGAACTACTGTACTTGACTAAAGCCTGTCCTTCGCTGACCTTATCACCCACAGAAACAAGGATTTCATCTAAATCTCCCTTACTAGCATCAAAATAAACATATTGTTCATTTTTTGCTGTTACTGTCCCTGACAATAAAACAGAGGACGCCACGCTTCCTTCCTTGGCAACAACAAGATGAGTAGGCTCATCTTTTACAGCGGTCTGAGATGGTTGTCTAAAGAGCAAAATCCCCCCAGCACCTAATACAACTACACTGGCAGCACCGATTGCTGCATACAATTGCCACTTTTTAGCTTTACGATTCTTCTTCATAATGAAACTCCTTTTTGATTTAAAGTCCTTAACAATATTATATAAAAATTAGCAAATATAAACAATAACCTTTCAGAACGAAATAATGACATTTCAGGATTTGATTATTGTTCGGAATTTATTTTTATTACCATTGTACTAGTTATATAATACACTTTATTTTTATTACCATTGTACTAGTTATATAATACACTTTATTTTTCCTTTTTGCAAGCCTTTTCTTTAATTTTTTTGAACGTAGCAGATTTTTGCAATCAGATAAAAAAAAAGATAGAATATGACTATCAAAAAATGACACTCTACTATTTCAAAGAGTATAAAGGAGTTTTAAATGAGAGAATATGATATCATTGCTATCGGTGGAGGTAGTGGAGGAATTGCTACCATGAACCGTGCTGGTGAACACGGAGCTAAAGCGGCCGTTATTGAGGAAAAGAAACTAGGTGGAACCTGCGTCAACGTCGGCTGTGTTCCTAAGAAAATCATGTGGTACGGGGCGCAAATCGCTGAGACTTTCCATCAATTTGGAGAAGACTACGGCTTTAAGACTACTGATCTTAACTTTGACTTTGCTACCCTACGTCGCAATCGTGAAGCCTATATTGATCGCGCTCGTTCTTCTTATGATGGCAGTTTTAAACGCAACGGAGTAGACTTGATTGAAGGTCATGCTGAATTTATAGATTCTCATACTGTTAGCGTAAATGGTGAGCTGATTCGTGCTAAACATATCGTGATTGCTACTGGTGCCCATCCAAGTATTCCAGACATTCCTGGTGCTGAACTAGGTGGCTCTTCTGATGATGTATTTGCTTGGGAAGAATTGCCAGAGTCAGTTGCTATTCTAGGCGCGGGTTATATCGCCGTTGAATTGGCTGGCGTACTCCACACCTTTGGTGTCAAGACAGATCTCTTTGTTCGTCGTGATCGTCCTTTACGTGGTTTTGATTCTTACATCGTTGAAGGTTTGGTCAAGGAAATGGAAAGAACAAACTTACCACTTCATACTCACAAAGTCCCTGTCAAGTTAGAAAAAACTGTTGAAGGTATTACCATTCATTTTGAAGATGGTACTAGTCACACAGCTAGCCAAGTTATCTGGGCTACAGGTCGCCGTCCAAACGTTAAGAGCTTGCAACTTGAAAAAGCTGGAGTAACTCTGAACGAACGTGGCTTTATCCAAGTGGATGAATACCAAAATACTGTTGTTGAAGGAATCTACGCTCTAGGTGATGTAACAGGTGAAAAAGAACTAACTCCAGTTGCTATCAAAGCTGGACGTACTTTGTCTGAACGTCTCTTTAACGGAAAAACAACTGCAAAAATGGACTACACAACTATTCCAACTGTTGTCTTTTCACACCCTGCTATCGGAACTGTTGGTTTGACAGAAGAGCAAGCTATTAAAGAATACGGTCAAGACCAAATCAAGGTTTACAAATCAAGCTTTACTTCTATGTACTCTGCTTGCACTGGCAACCGTCAAGAAACTCGTTTCAAATTGATAACAGCTGGTTCAGAAGAAAAAGTTGTCGGACTTCATGGAATTGGCTACGGTGTTGATGAAATGATCCAAGGATTTGCTGTTGCTATCAAAATGGGAGCAACCAAAGCAGACTTTGATGCAACCGTGGCAATTCACCCAACTGCATCCGAAGAATTTGTAACCATGCGTTAATCGAAATAAAAGAAGCTGATACAAATGTGTCTGCTTCTTTTTTAAAATCTTATAAATCGACAAAAAATTATCCAAGTTAACCAGTAAGCAAAATCGGCCGTTACAGTTTTTGTTACCTTATCTTTAAAAATTGGTTGACAATCATTCCACTGCGAGTATAATAGTTACTATACATCAGAAAAGAGGTTAACTATTTTGAAAAAAGCTCACGTTTATGCTATCCCTGCTATTGGGGCTGCTCTCATTGCTGTATTGGCACAAATCAGTCTTCCAATTGGACCTGTCCCCTTCACTCTGCAAAACTTTGCAATCGGCTTGATTGCTACTGTCTTTAGACCGAGAGAGGCTGTCCTTTCTGTTGGTCTCTATCTTCTTCTAGGCGCTATCGGTCTTCCTGTCTTTGCAGGAGGTGGAGCAGGATTTCAGGCTTTAGTTGGCCCTACTGCAGGCTATCTTTGGTTTTATCTTGTGTACTCTGGACTGACTTCCTCTCTAACCAACAGCAAGAGCGGGATTGTGACCATTTTTCTTGCTAACCTCTTGGGTGATGCCCTTGTCTTTGTCGGAGGGATTCTCAGCTTGCATTTCCTAGCTGGAATGGCATTTGAAAAAGCTCTTGTTGTGGGGGTCATTCCTTTTATCATTCCAGACCTTGGTAAACTTCTAGCTATTAGTTTGATTAGCCGTCCATTACTTCAACGCCTTAAAAATCAGGCTTACTTTGCTAACTAAAAAAGGATATCGAGTTGTCATAACTCAATATCCTTTTCTTTCATTTTGAAAATTTAGTTTCCTTTAAAGGCATCCACCATGGTTTGAAATTCTTCATTGGAGAGAGTAATCCCTTTGCCCATTTTAGTATGGTCTTGACTCCAAGCACGAATATCAAACTTTGCAGGGGCACCATTAAAGCTTACACGGTTGATTTCCTTAGTCCAACCTTTTTCGTTTTCAGAAAGAGTCAACAAGTGCTCTTCGATTTCAAATGTAAATTCTGCCATTTTCTTCTCCTTTTTTAGCTTTCATTAGTTTATTCGTAAAATCTTGTAGATTTTAGGAAAATTTTATATAATATTGATATAAAAGAAGGGAGGCCACTATGAGACATAAATTCCAGCAAGTTCTAGATAAAATACATGATTTTTTAAATGGACATGACCAACCTGACCAGACTGAAAGCAACTCCCTTACAGACACTATTGAAGAGGCTATCCAGAAACAAACTGCTGTTCACCTTATCTTGTCTGAGGCAAGTTTTACAGGTGATATCATCAAATACGATCAGCAACGCCAGCAAATTATCGTGAAAAATTTTGCCAAAAATGTGACCCGTATTATCCGTATAAGCGATATTCAACGCCTGCGATTTGTCCCTTCAACTGTCCAAACAGCCCAAAAAAATAGATTTAAGAAAGAGTGAGATGTAGTTGCTTCATCCCACTCTTTTTTCTTAGCGAATTTGTTCAAAATGTAAATGAACGGCGATATGATCTCCATAACCACTTCTTTCCAAGTCACGTTGTAAACGATAGGAAATGTAGTGTTCTGCAATAGTGATGTAACCTGCACCCAATAAACGATGTTCAACCATAGACTGAATCATGCTAATGGTAGCACGTTCTACCTTGGCCTCTTCTAAATCCAAAACGACTTTCTTAGTGACTTGTGCAAGGTTTTGACGCAAATCATCTGTCAATACATAGACAGTCTGGGCCGCCTTTAAGATAGCTTGGTAAATCTTATCTGGATTAAATTCAGCAATTTCGCCATTACGTTTGATTACTTGCATAGGTTTCTCCTTTATTCTTTGTTTTCTTTGATTTCTGCCAGCATTTTTTCTTCTTCTGCTGTCAGTTGATAATGTTCAAGCAAATCTGGTCTGCGCTCGTAGGTTTTCTTTAAACTCTCATACAGGCGCCACTGACGAATCTTTTCATGGTGCCCACTCATCAGTACATCTGGCACAACCATACCTCGATAATCATAGGGACGTGTATACTGAGGGTATTCGAGAAGACCAGAAGAAAAACTATCATCTTGGTGGCTAGACTCCTTGCCAATCACTTCTGGAATCAGGCGAACTGTAGCATCAATCATAGTCATGGCCGCCAATTCTCCACCAGTAAGGACATAATCTCCTAGGGAAATCTCATCCGTCACCAAGGTCTTAATCCGCTCATCATAACCCTCATAGTGCCCACAGATAAAGATTAGCTCTTCCTCTTGAGCCAAATCCTCTGCATAGGCTTGATCAAACTGCTTTCCAGCTGGATCAAGGAGAATAACGCGCGGATTTTTCTTTTCAATAGCATCAAAGGCATCGAAAATGGGTTGAGCTCGGAGCAACATCCCCTGACCGCCTCCGTAAGGCTCATCGTCGACATGGCGGGCCTTTTCAGCATATTCTCGAAAATTATGATACTGGATATCCAAGAGCCCTTTTTCTCGAGCCTTTCCAACGATTGAGTGCTCTAGTGGAGAAAACATCTCTGGAAAGAGGGTTAAAATATCAATCTTCATCGTCTAACCCTTCTAAGATTTCCACATCGACGCGGTTATTCGGAATATCAACATTGAGAACCACTGGTGGGATATAAGGCAAGAGCAAGTCACGTTTGCATTTTCGCTTGACCACCCAGACATCGTTGGCACCTGGTTGCAGGATTTCTTTGATGGTTCCAATCAAGTTATCACCCTCATAGACTTCCAAACCGATAATCTCGTGATAATAAAATTCACCATCGTCTAGGTCATTCAAATCTTCCTCAGCAACCTTGAGACTGTATCCCTTGTACTTTTCAATAGCATTGATATGGTACATGTCTTTGAATTTAATAATGTCAAAGTTCTTCTGTTTACGGTGGCTAGCAATGGTCACTGTTTGAACAAACTGATCTTTTTCATCAAACAAAGCCAGCTCAGCCCCTTTTTTAAACCGTTCTTCTGCAAAATCCGTCACAGACAAGACTCGCATCTCACCCTGCAACCCCTGCGTATTGACGATTTTCCCAACATTAAAGTAGTTCATCTTGTCTCCTGTACTCTATTTCTTTCCATCTTATTCGGACAATTCTCGAATAATAGTCACAATTTTTTCTGATTCTGACCATTGTAAATAATGGTGATTCCCTCCTAAAATGAGTTTAGTATTGGAAGTCCAATATTCTGATTCTCTGTACTCTTTTTCTCTATAAGGCTGACAAAAAATAAATACAGGGATATAAGATTCTATAAATACATTCTCAAAATCTTCTTCAGTAATCTCTCCAGATATCTGAAATCCTGTATATTGATTTTCCAACTCTGAGCCTTTTTCTTGCATTATTTCCCAGATTTCTTTATTAATTTCAGGGCTAAATGTGGCTTGAGTTAAGTTCTTAAAATAAAGTTCAGGACCATACTCGTCAATCAGCCTCATCTGCTCTTCCATTTCTGGATAAGGATTTTCTGAAAAATCAGCAAACATGACTTTTTTAGTTGTCGGTTCCATTGCTACTAAAGCCTGACACTTAATTGGTTTCTTGAGCAATTTACAAGCTAAAATTCCACTCAAACTATGTACACAAAGTATATATTCAGAAATCCCTAATTCTTCAAGTACTTCATAAACCACATCTGCAAGATTATCTAGATTTTTTCCAGCTTGGTCATGAATCGGACTCCTACCTGTGTTCGGAAAATCAATTGTCAAATAACCAATTGTGGGAGGAAGTTTTTCAAGTATAAGTGAAAAATTGTCATAACTTGGTAGCAAACCTGCGCCACTTAAACAAACTAGCATTTTCTTTTGTTTTTGATAAGTAACAGAGAGACTACCAATTTCTGTAGATACTTCAAACCTCTTCATAAAGAAACCCACTCGTTCTATATAATGAATTATTAAAAATCCTTATCCTTTATTTTATCATGTTCCAAGGATTTTCTCAAGTTGGATAAATCTCATCTTACAGAGCTACTACTTCTTCAAAGAATTCACCAATTATCTGATTAAACTCTTCAGGATGGTCATTCATAGGTTGGTGTTTGCTATCTGAAATCGTTACTTGACGCGCATTGGGATTTAAGGCAATGATACCATCGTAGATCATTTTTAGGTGTTTGGGAAAATCGTTTTCGCCCCTTATTAATAGCATAGGAGGATTTCCATGATAACCTTCTATCTCATGGACAGCCAAAAAACCTGTGATTCCAAGGTTCAAAAAAACATCTCGCCCAGTTTCTATAATGGCCGTCTTGACTAATTCTCTTGTGATAGGATTGTCTGTACACATTTTTGAGTTCTTATCTGCAATCACCTTCCAAGGAATCGCTTTATACATAAGAGAACTATATTTTATGCGATTTCTCTCTTTATCTGATAGATAACGATGCTGTCCCCAACTATCTACCATGACCAAGGCTAGAACTCTTTCTGGATGGCGATAGGTGTACTCTTGAAGTGGATTTCCTCCCCAAGAATGTCCGACCAATATCACCTTATCCAACTGGAAATAGGACAAAATAGCATCTACATCTTGAACAGCGCCTTCTAAGTCGGGTAAGCCAACTTTCATAGGTGATTCACCCTGTCCTCTAACATTGACAAAGTAGAGGTCAAATCCTTCAAAGGCATCATACTGGTAGGCCCACATCTGACTACGTCCACAAGCTCCATGATAAAAAATAATGTGGCCTTTATTTGTGTTGCTAGGACGATGATAAACAACCAAATCACAATCTAAGACTGGTATAATGTGACGTACCAAAGTCTCAGGTTTTCTGTTATAAAAAGCAATAGCTTCAGCTACATCATTTTGCTTCATTACTACACTCTCTCTTCTTTATCCTAGTATTATTCTTTTTATCTATTTTATCATGCCATATTAAAATCATCATTTTCTAAACTTAAGTCCATTAAAAATTTTGAATTTTCTGTATCATTTGGATTAAGAAAAAGACTGCTAAGCAATCTTTACTTTTTTCTCATCAGATTCATGCCTAAAATTCCAGCAATAATCAAAGTTGCTCCGATTACATGGTAGCTATAAATTGGTTCGCGGAGGATAAGGGCTCCGGCTAGAATAGTCAAAACTGTTCCAAGATTACCAAAGACACTGACGGTTGATGCTCCAAGTCGAACAATAGCATAGATAGAGAGACTACCAGTAACGATAGAGGCTAAAATTCCCAAATAGAGAATTGAAAGCAGATAAGGAAGCTGTCCGAGCGGTGCAAAGTAAGCTAATATGTTCCCCTCTAGATAGTGCGAGGTCAGACTCAGCGTATTAAAGGCGACGAAGCCAACAAATATCACAACAGCTGTCATATCCATAGCCCGATAGCGTCCTCCTTTGGACTTGCTGAGTATATTGTTTATTGCATTGGCGAGAACAGATCCCAACATCAAGAGAAAGCCCAAGCTAGCAGTCTCAGTACCAAAGTTAGCTCCTTTACTAAGGAAGATGAAAACTACTCCTGCTACGGATAAAAATAAAAAGAACTTTTGAAGCAAGCTTGTCTTTTCCTTGAGAAAGGCCGATGCTAAAAGGAGCGTAAAAATCGGGACAAGAGCCTGTAAAATTCCAGCTTCAGAAGACGATATATACTGTAAAGCAAAGGATTGAAAAATAAAAAAGAAAAGCGGATAGAAAAGACTCATAGGAAGAATAGAAAGAATATCTTTTCTACTTAAACTCACTTTGATAAGTTTGGTTTGATGAAGAACGACCATTACTAAAGATGCGATTGTATAGCGATGCGCTAAGTTTGTAAGAGGACTGGCATAGCCTAAAGCAATCTTAGTAAATAAAAAAGAAAATCCAATGATTGCTGAAAAGGATAAGGCTGCTAGGTAAGCTTTTGTTTTCTCTTTCATAGATTGTTACTCCCTTTAAAAGTAGCTATTCTCAAGATAGATCAACTAGAATTCTTTGAGACTATCTTTCCATTGTAGCATAGTAGAATCCTAGATGCTATTTCTAGGATTAGTATTTTATACCTGCTATCACTCTTTCAAGCTGATAAATGCTTTCTCGTTGCCTATAAAGGAGGCAGCTATGCTGACCTGCTTTTCTCGTTCTTGTCTCACAAGTTCTAGCTTGTCTACCTCTTGGAGATTACTTACTTTGATAATATAAACTGCCAGTTTCCTTGTTTTCTATTTACTAGCTAGACCAATATATGTGAAATCTTCTTTATAAGAAAAAAATCATTTCTTATTCTCTTAGAAATTCTCTAAAAATCCTTCCAAATCACGTTCATGTTGGTACTTAATGGCTGCAGTTTTGTCTTTCTCAAAGATAGTCTTGGTAAGGTCAATATGATTAATAGCTGCTATTGCGACGGTGTAGTGAATGATATCAGCCAGTTCTTTTGCTAGTTCCTCGTTAGAATCCTGAACGCCCTCTTTTCGACCAGAGCGTCCATTTAAAACCTCAGCAACTTCTCCAACTTCTTCTACTAGCTTAATAAAAAGCCCTTCTTCTGTTCTAGATTGTCGGTAATGGTCAAGTAAATATTCCTCTAGTTGTCTAACTGTTAAATCTCTCATTCTTTCTCCTTGCAAAAAAAGCGAGACATCCGTCCCGCCCTTCTTATTTTTCGTCAATAACGATTCTTACTTTTTTGTCTTCAGTTGGGACAGAGTAGACAATCGTTCTTATCGCAGAAATAGTGCGACCCTTACGACCGATTACACGACCCACATCGCTTTGATCAAGATCCAAATGATATTCCAAAAATTCTGGTGTATCTTCAATCTTGATAGTTAAGGCATCTGGTTGTGAAATCAAGGGTTTCACAATCGCAATAATGAGATTTTCAATCGTATCCATCTGTCAACCTACTTTAAACTTATTTTGAGAATTTAGAATCGTGGAATTTTTTCAATACGCCTTCTTTTGAAAGGATGTTACGTACTGTATCTGAAGGTTGAGCTCCATCAGCCAACCATGCAAGAACGCGGTCTTCTTTCAAAGTTACTTGGTTTTCAGCAACAAGTGGGTTGTAAGTTCCAACTGTTTCGATGAAACGTCCGTCACGTGGTGAACGTGAATCTGCTACGTTGATACGGTAGAAAGGTTTTTTCTTAGAACCCATACGAGTCAAACGGATTTTAACTGCCATTTTTAAAGTCTCTTTTCTTATTTTTTATTTCGGTGAAATAGCTGAGCTATTTAGCACATGTTCTATTATAGCAGATTTCTGGCAGGTGTCAAGAAAAAAACTTGACAGAGTTTTATTTTTTTTTACTACTAGAAATTGGTTATAATCTTAAAGAAAAAATTAGAAAGAAATCGTTTATGAATACTACTTTTAATACTATCTATAAGGACTACCCTGTCAAGCCCTATATCTCTCCTAATAGTGATATGGAAGCCCCTAAACCTGTCCCAAAACGCAATATGGAACTACTAGAAGACAATCTATTGGCAGGTGATATCATCCTTATCTGGAGAATCAACTTTGGAACTTTCACTACTGAAACATGATTTTAAAAACTCCAATTCGAATATGATTCAAAATTCTCTTAAAATCAATATTTTCCCACTTTTTCAGAAAAAAATTTTCATCTAATTTGAATAACTTTCAATTAAATGGTGTATTGTAGCAGGTTCTTAACGCTTTGAGAACTGACTAGCTTTACGAGCTTTCTTAAGACCTCGTTTGGAAAGTATGAGTTTCAGTTGGACTAAAAACAGCGAAATATCAAGAATTTTAAGAACGATATCTACTAATTAATTTATAAAATATGAATTAATAGATTCTAAATGGGGGAATAATTTAGTTCTGTAAAAGTTTAGTTCTGTAAAAATTAACTTCTACACCTATAACGCTTATTCTGACAGACTTTATAACAGCCTAATAAAAAAGTAGAGTTTCATACAGTATCTAGATTTTCCAAAAATTCTTTATCATCAAATATTATTAACGAAACTATCCAAACCAAATCCGATGCATTGCTTCAAAGAATTTGTTAGTTGTTTGACTATCAAGGGCTTTTATTAAAAAATTTTTTCAAATAACTGCCATCTTGGCACATAAATTCTTGCTTTCTAAATTTAAATGTGATATATTTATAACATAAAATTTAAGTGTGATATATTTATAACACAAAAAAGGAGTCTATCATGAAAAAAAGTCAAAAAATGCGTGGCCTCATTGCAATGATTGCCGTAGCTCTCTTTATTGATTTTATTGTTTTATTTGGTTCTAATCTTAGTTGGGGACCCAAGTTAGTTATTACTGGTATTTCAGTGTCAGGTCAAATTGTAGCTATTTGTAGCTGGCTACATAAGAGTCAGAAAGGTAAGGGAAAGACTATTTTTGACTTGTCTGCTAAGCTTTACACGATACTTTTTTTTGCAGCAAGCATTTTTTATACAGTAGGGATTTGGGTTGCGACCCCAAGCGTAAGTTCTGGTATTAAAGAATGGATTTTGGGAATTGGCCTCGTTATTGAAGTGATTTTATTTGTTTTTTTCTGTTTGAAAAATGTCAAGGAAACTCCGGACGAACGCTTTTATGCTAATTTAGCAAAGGCAACTAGCTTGATGTTTGTTTTTATACTAGGCGCACTGATGATCCTAGCAGTTATCATTGGGTATATGGGGGCTCTCACTCTTTACATGGGCCAAATATTTATTAGCATAGCTGCCTTGATTTGCATCTTTGCGGTTGTCTATCTTATCTTGGAACGGAGAGGATAAGCATGGCCAAAGAAAGCAAGATTATTACTAATCTTAAATCTGTTCGTGAGTCTACAGGCATGACCCAGCAGGAGTTAGCCGACCTCATCGGCATGCGACGCGAGACAATTCTGCACTTGGAAAATAACCGTTACAATCCTTCTCTGGAAATGGCTCTTAAAATTGCTCAAGTTTTTAATCTGAAAGTAGAAGACCTCTTTGAACTCAGACAGAAAGAGGAAGCATAATTCTTTTCGAGACCTAGTATTAAGTTCATTGATTAATTAGGAATTGAATCCAAAAGAAAAAATCCTTTGAAAATGTACTCTTTTAAAATATAGTAATTCTTTCGAATTAACGTTTACTAATTGTGATACTTTACGAGCTCTCTTAAGATCTGGTTGGAAAAACTATGATTTGAATAACCTTCAGTAAATGCTTAAAATCAATGTTTTCCAACTTTTTCAGAAAACAGAATTTCATCTAATTTGAATAAATTTCAGTTGAATGGTGTGAATTTCACCCCAAAAAATCAAAAAAATGAGCTAGAATGTACCGAAAAGTTCACACCACTATTTAGATGATTTTTTATTTTGCCTGTTTTTACCTATGGTCTTACCCACGGCAAAAATTATAGAGCCAAAAAACCCTAGTCACACATTTGAACTAGGTTTTTACGTTGCTTTGATTAACAAGATTACCAAATCTTTCAGAATTACATTTTCTATTTTATAGAAAAATATTAATAATAAATTATGTAAATTCAATCTAATTTCTATAAGTTTGCTCCCATTTTTTCATTTCTTCAACGATACTTCTTAGAGCAATACCTTTTTTTGTCATTTTATATTCAACCTGTGGAGGCGATGTCGGTAAAACTTTTCTTGATAAAATACCTTCTTGCTCGAAATCATGTAACCGTTGAGCTAATATTCTAGGATTAATACCTTCTACACTACGCAAAAGACTACCATAATGTATATTACCATTAATAATTTCAGATAAAATCTCAAGAGTAAATTTACCCTTTAGTAAATTCAAGACCCTTCTTGCTGGACAAATTGATTTTTTCAAAGGTTGCATCTTGCAAGTCTCCATTCATTTCCTCCTTTTTTGATAGTTACTATACTTTTTTTCCCTTCTTGTTTTATAAATAATTACATGATAAATTAATTATATCACTTGAAGGGAGAAATTACTATGGACATTATAACTAAGTTTGACCGTATTGAAGATATTCTCGGCAGTCCTGATGGAAGATACTTTGGTAATGGATATACACAAGTAAAATATTTTCAGAAAGTTAAACATATTACTTTTGAAGGAATTGAGTCAGTATTTGAAATCAACTATCCGAAGAGTTGGTCAACTAAGAAAAATATTGAGTCAATAAAACCACATTTTAGCTCTTTAGATTCTATTGTACTTGCTGTGAAACTAGTCAGCGATTTTCTTAGAGAAGAATTAGTCATAGAAGAGGACACAATCAATAATGCTCTAATTTCTAGTTTCTCGGTAAAAGCAGGAAAATCTCTTGTAGAAGATTTGAAAAATGTTACAGCAAAATTGAGCTTATCATCAGATGATAAGCTATCCTTCAAGGGAAGGATAGCTTCGTTTTCGGTTGAATTAGTTGTCGATTTATTTGATGACTCAAAACAACTTAAAATAAATTCTGGAGAAGATTACTATTTTTCAAACTTTAAAACAGTTGATACCAAACTAACTGATATTTCGGTGAAAACAGAATTAAATTCTATTTCAGCTACTACTTCTTTTTCCTATTCAGATAAATTTAGTGGTATTGAATCAGCACATCTCTTGAAAAAGAGATTACCATCTATCTTAGACCATATAATTGTAACAGCTGAACTTACGGAAGTGTTACATTCATATTTGGACAGAACCCCTAGAGAATTTTCGAAAACATTGATAATGCGTAAAATTAAAATCCTACGCAACCTTTCAAACGATTCACAGTTAAGTGAAGGCAACATTAAAGTTCAAGTTCTAAAAACTAAAATAGTACCTTTAAAAGGAAAGAATGTTCGAGTTAGTGATATGATTTCAAAACTTGGAGAGTCAACATTGATATATTCCGTGGCTCAAGAGCTATAAGATAAATAGAAAGAGGACTAATATGAAAATAGCAATTTCAGGAACTTATTCGACAGGAAAAACGACAACAACTTTAGCACTAGCTTTTTATACTGGTTTACCACGTACACACGCAAAAACTATGAGAGAGATTCTTCCCATAGCTTTACCCGGAAAAAGATTAGAAGACGCCACTGGTCCTGAGCTGGTTCAATTAGGAATTCGTCGTCTAATGGAGCGAGCAGTTAGGGAGTCTCATCTTGACTCTTTTGTTTCTGATGGCTCCTCTTTACATGAATGGGTATACGGTATGGTGAGAACCGAATTAGGAATGAATCCCAACCAAGAGACAGATAAAGGAAATATTATTTTAACTGATGACCTCAAATATCTTAGAGAAGTTATGAAAAATTTTGGGTCTGTTGCAAAAGACTATGCTAAAGAAACTTATGAATCATTTGTACATTTGCCTATTGAATTTCCTTTAGCTCCAGATGGCCATCGTCCTGTGTCAGAATTATTTAGAAAACGCTCAAACGATTTGCTATTAATAACACTGGATGAATTAAAAATTCCTTACCATATCGTGGGCGGTACTATCGAGGAAAGACTCCAGAAGATTTCAGAAATTTATCAACTAAAACCTGTAATAAGTATTGAACAAGCAGTTTCTTTAGCAAAAAAGGAAGCGCAAAACTATAATATCGTTCAGGAGGGTAAATAATATGGATAAAGATTTGAGAAATATCCTCTTTTCCAAGTTTGAGACATCCCAACTATCTTTAAGAAATCGGATTGTAATGAATCCAGTTCCAACAGGATTTGTAGAAAGTGGTGTTCCCAAACCAGAAATTGCCGAGTTCTATAAGCGAAGAGCAAAAAATGTAGGGCTATTTATTATAGGCGCTATAAATATTGAGCATGAAACTGCTACTAACAATGAAAATATACCAAATATTTCAACCAGTCGTGATATTGAGGTATGGAAACAAGTAACCAAGGCAATTCACCAAGAAAAAAGTAAGGCTATTGCTGAGCTTTGGCATAGTGGGAGTTCAAGAGCATTTTCAAAAACTGATTTATCTCTTAAGGTCTCTACTCCATCTGGATACATTGGAAAAAAGAAAGTGGGGTCACCTTTATCAGTTGAAGAAATTAACCTTATTGTCCAAAAATTTGCTGAAGCCGCCAGAAAAGCTCAAATATCTGGTTTTGATGGAGTTGATATTCATGCTGCACACGGTAGTTTAATTCATGATTTTTTAACAGCAGATACCAACCAGAGAACTGATGAGTTTGGTTTTAAAAATAGAACTTACTTTGCAGAAAGAGTTATTAAGGAATGTAGAAAAGTTGTTGGGGACAATTTTCCGATTTTCATTCGCCTATCAAATTTTAAAAGTTATGATCCTACTGCAAAATTAGCAAAAACTTTAGAGGAATTAAAACAAATCATAATACCAATTTCAAATGCAGGTGTTGATATCTTTGACTGCTCTGAAATAAACTATACAGATTCTGCTGTCACTGGAAAATCAGGCAATTTATCATACTGGGTGAAAAAAATTGCAAATAAGCCTACAATAACAACTGGAGGCATAGGTTCACCTGAAATTCTATACAAAGATATTCCAACACTTATTACAGAAATAACATCACAACCTAAAATGTCATATCTTCATTTACAAAGGAAAAAGGCACAAATTTTTTACTCGAATAATTTAGTTTCTGATTTTAAAGAAGGAGGGTTTGATTTACTTGCTTTTGGTCGTCCTCTATTGATAAATGAAAATTGGTTTGATGAAATAACGGAGGAAGATTGATGAAAAAAACAAATACAAAAGCGCCAGCTTATCTACTTTTTATTCTTTCACTAGGATACATTATGGCGGTCCTAGATACAACCGGAGTGGTTCTTGCTGTTCCCCATATTGAAACAGCTATGAGAGTCTCATTAGAGCAATCCATTTGGATTATTAACGCCTATACACTAGCTTTAGGGTCTTTACTCCTACTTTCAGGAAATCTAACAACAAAATATGGTGCTAAACGAATTTTATTAATTGGAATGACAATTTTTACACTATCCTCGTTTGGGTGCTCTTTTTCACCAAATATTGAAACATTAATTATACTTAGATTCATTCAAGGTTTCGGTGCTTCTTTGTTTATGCCAAGTTCATTAGCACTTTTATTCATTTCATACCCCGATTCTACTAAAAGAGCACGTATGTTAGGAATCTGGACAGCAATTATTTCTGTTGCAACCGGTACTGGTTCTTTTATTGGTGGACTAATAATTAACTACTTCGGATGGAGGGGTATTTTCTTGGTCAATATTCCATTTGGAATTTTGACAGTAATTTCAATATTACTTCTCGTGAAAAATAATATTGCCAATCTAAAGACCAGAATTGACATCTTTAGTAATATATTTCTGGTTACAACTATCGGAAGTCTAGTTATTTACCTTGTTGAAGGGAATCAATATGGTTATAGTAACTCAAATCTTTTATTGTTTCTTCTCCTATTTATATTATTTGCTATTGGTTTAGTAGTCCACGATAAAAAAAGTAAAGCACCTATTGTTCCCCACCAACTATTAAAAAATGCTAAGTTTATTGTCTCTAATCTATTAGGTTTAGTAGTTAACATTTCACTATATGGCATTGTTTTGGTGCTAGGACTCTATTTTCAAACTTATTTAAACCTTTCCTCAATGGTTTCTGGACTCCTCATTCTACCAGGAATGATTGTCTTAATTATTGGTAATTTATTTTACGCACGTGCTGTAAAACGATTTTCCGTGGGAAGCCTCGCTACTGTCTCAATTATTTTTGCCATTGTAGGAGCAGCAGGAATTTTTGGAATTGGAGTTCTTTTTCATGAAATTCAACTATACATCCTAATTCCTTTATTTTCTTTAATGAGTCTAGGTATCGGAGTGTTAACTCCAGCAACTACAACCATTCTTATGGAAGCTGCTGGTCAAGAATTATCTGGAATTGCTGGTGCAACTCTAAACGCTAACAAACAGATTGGTGGACTTTTTGGTACAACAATTATGGGGATTGTAACTACTAATTTATCCCATGATTGGAATATAGTCATCGTTATCGCATTTTTGGTTAACGTGATAATGTATATTGCTACTTGGTTAATTGCTAGTCGTTACCTTTATGGAAAAGAATAAAACTAAACAGAACGCAATCAATTTAAAAGTTGATTGCGTTTTATATTATTTCTCAGCACAATTACTCCAATCATCATAATTTGCTTAATAAATAACTCAATTACTTTTGTCGCAAAGATTGTAAAATACCAACTACCTCATAACCTTGATGAAACTGTGAAAAATGCATAAGCGTTAGTTCATATGATAAATTAGATAACACTCGTCGTGTTCCTTGGCTATCCTCAATATTGATTAAACTTCCCAAAAGAAGACCGTTATCATAATGAACTAGGCTACTATCAATTGCAATATCTCTTTTGGGTAGCTCTTCACTCATATCCTGAACCTCGCTAGCAATCGTTTCACTAGTCAAATCTTTTAAATCTTTTACTAACTGATAAGTAGTATAGATTGTATTTGATATATAATTAATGGCTTTTATTATACTTCCTGCGAAACTAAAATCCTAGTTCACGATTGATAATTCCAGCAATCAAATTCATTCGTAATCCAAAGCGTTTACGTCGATTTCGATAGCTTGTTGAAAACATTTTAAACGTTTTTACTTTGGCAAAAATATTCTCAACCTTGATTCTCTCTTTAGATAGCACATGATTATAGGATTTATCTTTAAGAGTTAGTGGCTTAAGTTTACTTGATTTCCTCGGAGTTTGCGTTTGTGAATACATCTTCATGATCCCTTGATAACCACTGTCTGCTAAGATTTTACCAGCTTGTCCGATGTTTCTGCGACTCATTTTGAACAACTTCATATCGTGGCAATAGTTCACTGCAATATCCAAAGAAACAATTCTCCCTTGGCTTGTGACAATCGCCTGAGCCTTCATAGCATGACATTTCTTTTTACCAGAATAATTGGCTAGTTGATTTTTTTAGGACGATTGATTTTTACCTCTGTTGCATCCACAATCACCGTATCCTCAGCACTAAGATGAGTTTTTGAAATCGTAAAACCATTTTGAATAAGAGTTGCTTCAACCCATTGACTCTGACGGATTAAGTTGCTTTCGTGAATACCAAAATCAGCCGCAATTTGTTCATAAGTGCGGTATTCTCGCATATATTGAAGAGTAGCCATGAGGAGGTCATCTAGGCTTAACTTAGGGGTTCGTCCACCTTTCGCGTGTTTACGTTGATAAGCTGTTTTTAACACAGCTAACATCTCTTCAAAAGTAGTGCGCTGAACACCAACAAGGCGCTTAAATCGTGCATCACTTAATACTTTACTTGATTCATAATTTATAGTTTTATTGTATCATATTTTTGTTTCGCAGGAAGTCTATTACTAATACCAACCTAAGGAAATAAAAAACAATTTCCCGATTTCCTGTTGAACTAACTGATTTACTTCAGTCATGGGAAAAGCAACAAAAAAGAGAACTAGCAAAATTTGGAATTATCCAATCTGATGAACAGTATGTCTTTACTTATATCGATATGAAGAGCAATGTTAACGGTCCACTACACTCTGACTACCTCACGTCATCCAGAACTAACACACGCTACACCTCATAAATTACGTCATACGGGTGCAACTCTTGCCAAACAATTTGGCACATCACTAGAGGACATTTCAGAAGCTCTAACACATAGCGATACAGGTACAACTCAGATTTATGTCAACACTTCTAATGTAGTTCCTATGGCCGTTGGTGAATTTGCCTACCGTAACCTTAAAAAGTAATGGTGTGAATTTTGCTAAAAAAACATCAAAAAACACCCCATGGTGTGAACCATGAAGTGTTGATAAATGCTGTATTGTAGCCGTTTCTTAACGTTTAGAGAACTGGCTAGCTTTACGAGCTTTCTTAAGACCTGGTTTCCTAAATACTTCGAGTACACTTATGGTATTGATACCCCTAAACAAGCGACTTTCTGGTTGGCTTCCTCTTAAACTGTCTTGTCACTAATATTTGAAATCCACTTCCTTTTAGGGTACAATGGTAGAAATGAATTTTTGAGAGGAAAAGAATGAAAAAACTAGCAACCCTTCTTTTACTATCCACTGTAGCCCTAGCTGGATGTGACAACATCCAACGTAGTTTGCGTGGTGATGACTATGTAGATTCTAGCTTGGCCGCTGAGGAAAGCTCCAAAGCAGCAGCCCAATCTGCCAAGGAGTTAAACGATGCTTTAACAAATGAAAACGCCAATTTCCCACAACTATCTAAAGAAGTTGCTGAAGACGAGGCTGAAGTGATTCTCCACACAAGTCAGGGTGATATTCGCATTAAGCTCTTCCCTAAACTCGCTCCTCTAGCGGTTGAAAACTTCCTCACTCATGCTAAAGAAGGCTACTATAACGGTATTACCTTCCACCGTGTCATCGATGGCTTTATGGTCCAAACTGGAGATCCAAAGGGAGACGGTACAGGTGGTCAGTCTATCTGGCATGACAAGGATAAAACTAAAGACAAGGGAACTGGTTTCAAAAACGAGATTACTCCTTATCTATATAACATCCGTGGTGCTCTTTCTATGGCTAATACTGGTCAACCAAACACCAATGGTAGCCAGTTCTTCATCAACCAAAACTCTACAGATACCTCTGCTAAACTCCCTACAAGCAAGTATCCAAAGAAAATCATCGAAGCCTATAAAGAAGGGGGAAACCCTAGTCTAGATGGCAAACACCCAGTCTTTGGTCAAGTGATTGACGGTATGGATGTTGTAGATAAGATTGCCAAAGCAGAAAAAGATGAAAAAGACAAGCCAACTACTGCTATCACAATCGACAGCATCGAAGTGGTGAAAGATTACAATTTTAAATCTTAAAAACCAAAAAAATACAGTATCCACATTCGGTACTGTATTTCTTTTATCCTCATTCTTAAGTTAGCTTGTTAAAATCCCAGATTTGATCCATCCAGCCTTCATAGAAGTCTGGTTCGTGGCAGACCATAAGGATAGACCCTTTGTATTCTTTAAGAGCACGTTTGAGTTCATCCTTGGCATCCACATCCAAATGGTTGGTCGGCTCGTCCAGCACTAAGACATTGTTTTCACGATTCATCAAGAGACAGAAACGAACCTTGGCTTGTTCCCCACCTGACAAGACCTGAATTTGGCTTTCAATATGCTTGGTTGTCAGACCACAACGGGCAAGGGCTGCACGGACTTCTGCTTGGTTGAGAGCTGGAAAGGCATTCCAGACAGCCTCTAGTGGTGTTTGACGATTGCCACCTTCTACTTCCTGCTCAAAATAACCAAGTTCTAGGTAGTCACCGCGTTCAACTTCCCCAGCGATTGGCGGGATAATTCCCAAGAGACTCTTCAAGAGAGTTGTTTTCCCGATACCATTTGCCCCGATAATAGCAACCTTTTGATTACGTTCAAAGGTAAGATTTAAAGGCTTGGTCAGAGGACGATCATAACCAATTTGCAAATCCTTGGCTTGGAAAATAAAGCGCCCTGGTGTACGAGCCGGTTTGAAATCAAAGGATGGTTTTGGTTTCTCACTTTGCAGTTCGATAATATCCATCTTATCCAATTTCTTCTGGCGGGACATGGCCATGTTTCGTGTTGCAACACGCGCTTTGTTTCGAGCGACAAAGTCCTTGAGGTCCGCAATCTCTTTCTGCTGACGTTCGTAGGCTGCCTCTAGCTGAGATTTCTTCATAGCATAGACTTCTTGGAACTGGTAGTAGTCACCAGAATAACGCGTCAGCTGTTGATTCTCCACATGATAGACAATATTAATCACATCGTTCAGGAATGGAATATCGTGTGAAATAAGAACAAAGGCATTCTCATAGTTTTGGAGATAGCGCTTGAGCCAGTCAATATGCTCAGCATCCAAGTAGTTGGTCGGCTCGTCCAACAGCAAGATATCGGGCTTTTCAAGGAGGAGTTTAGCCAAAAGTACCTTGGTTCTTTGCCCACCTGACAAAGAGGTTACATCTGTATCCATGCCAAAATCCATGACTCCAAGGGCACGCGCTACTTCGTCAATCTTAGCATCCAAGGTATAGAAATCACGACTCTCTAAACGGTCTTGAAGTTCGCCAACTTCTTCCATGAGAGCATCAACATCCGCTCCATCTTCAGCCATTTCCATATAAAGGTCATTGATACGAACTTCCGCTTTAAAAAGCTCATCAAAGGCTGTACGGAGCACATCACGTACCGACTGCCCTTCAGCAAGGACTGAGTGCTGATCCAAGTAACCAGCAGTCACATACTTAGACCACTCAACCTTCCCTTCATCTGGCAACATCTTACCAGTCACGATGCTCATAAAGGTTGATTTCCCTTCACCATTAGCACCGATCAGACCGATATGTTCCCCCTTTAGGAGACGGAAGGACACATCTTCAAAAATTGCACGGTCACCAAAACCGTGACTCAGATTTTTAACTTCTAAAATACTCATTTTAATTCCTTATCTTGTTTTTATGTAATTGTTTATAGAGAAGCCAAGCCAGATAGCCACCCAAGGTATTGGTCCACAAATCATCAATCTCAAAGACGCGATTAAAATCAAAGAAAAAATCCAAGACCAACTGCGTACACTCAATTCCAAGACTCACAAGAAAACTGAAAAAGATCACTTTTCTTGTTTTCCGCAAGTTTGGAAGGAGATAAAGGAGTTGAAACACCAAAGGAAAAAGTAAGAAGACATTGAGTATATTTTGTAGAAAAATCCAATATAATTGTCCTACATCACTCACTTCACCTAGTTTCCAGAGAGAATTGAAAGGAGTCAAAAGAAAAACCAGGCGTCCAAGATGCTGAATACCTGGAGTTTCCACCCCTACGGGAGAATGTTCTTGAGGAGTAAAGCAAAAATAGACAATGCAAATGCTATAGAAAATGACTCCCCAGACCAAAACATGATTATATGTTTTCTTCATCATTAAGGATTAACTGCTGCGACTGCTTTCTGGCGGTCACGTTTCATTGTGTTAGAGCGCAATTGTCCACAAGCTGCATCAATATCTGTACCATGCTCTTGACGGACGACACAGTTGACCCCTTTTTTCTTAAGCGTATCATAGAAGGACAGGACGCGCTCTTTAGGACTACGGCTATATTGGTCATGCTCACTAACTGGGTTATAAGGAATCAAGTTTACATAAGACAATTTCTTGATATTCTTGAGCAATTCAGCCAATTCCAAGGCTTGTTCTACACCATCATTGACTTCATTGAGCATGATATACTCAAAGGTTACACGACGATTGGTTGTTTCGATATAATACTCAATAGCAGCAAAGAGTTTTTCAATCGGAAAGGCACGGTTAATCTTCATGATGCTTGAGCGCAGTTCATTATTAGGTGCGTGAAGGGAAACGGCAAGATTGACCTGAACACCTTCATTAGCAAAATCACGAATTTTATGGGCCAAACCTGAGGTTGAAACCGTAATGTGACGAGCACCGATGGCCATTCCCTTGTCATCATTGATAGTACGAACGAAATTCAAGACATTGTTGTAATTATCAAATGGTTCACCAATTCCCATGACAACGATATGACTGACACGCTCATCCTGACCACGCTCATCAAAGTATTTCTGAACCAGCATGATTTGCGCTACGATTTCCCCATTATTGAGGTCACGTTGTTTCTTAATCAAACCAGAGGCACAGAAGGTACAACCGATATTACAGCCGACCTGAGTGGTCACACAGACAGATAAACCGTAGTGTTGACGCATGAGTACTGTCTCAATCAGCATTCCATCTGGCAATTCAAAAAGATATTTAACTGTCCCATCAGCAGATTCTTGCACGATTCGCTGTTTCAATGGATTAACCACAAACTGGTCATTAAGCTTAGCAATCAAATCCTTGGAAAGGTTGGTCATTTCTTCAAATGACTGGACACGTTTACGGTAGAGCCATTCCCAGATTTGATCTGCACGGAATTTCTTTTCTCCCTGCTCCAAAACCCATTCCTGCATGGTTTGACGTGTTAAACTATAAATTGACGGTTTCATTTCTTCTCCTTATTCTCTACTCACTTCTGACGAATGACAAAATGACGTTGTCCCTTGTCCTCTTTCTGAGAATGCTGATCTTTCTGACGACGTCTATTTTTCTTATCTGCATTCGGTTTTCGTTTAGTTTGAGCCGGTTTCTTTCCTTTTCTAGAAGGCTGTTCTTCTTCCTTCTTACGCATTTTCTTGTCAAATGACGCTCGCTTAGGGGCTTCATTTTCTAAGACAAAATAGGCACAACCATAACTACAATACTCTAAAAGGTAGTCTTGTAAACGACTGATTTTTTCAAGTTTTTCATCTGTTCGGTCATCCTTGTAAAACCCTCGTAGGCGAAGCTGTTCATTGCTCCAGTCTCCCACGATATAATCAAACTTGGTTAAGACTTCTGAAAAACGCTGATTAAAAGCCGTCACATCAAAGGCATCCTTGATATTTTCAACCAAGGAAAAAGCTATCCCTTCCGTTTCGACCTTGTCCCCGTGTAAATGAAACTCAGGACCAGGAAACTTGTTATAGTTGTATAATTCAGGTGCAATTTCTTTTCGCATAGATATCCTTTTTCCACGATTACTTAATACTTTATTCTACCATAATTTCTAGCAGTTAGCACGTTTCTCATAAAAATGAAAAAAGTCTGACGATTTTGTCAGACCAAAATAATATAACCTTAAAAAGAGAAGAACAATTCTTCCCTCCAACTATCATTATTTAGCAGCTGCGTACAGTTCATCTACTTTGTTCCAGTTGATCACTGAGAAGAAAGCTTTGATGTAGTCAGGACGCACGTTGCGGTATTTCACATAGTAAGCATGTTCCCAAACGTCCAAGCCCAAGATTGGTTTTTTGCCTTCTGAGATTGGTGTGTCCTGGTTTGCTGTTGAAGTCACTTCAAGTTTCCCTTCTTTGTTGACAACCAACCATGCCCATCCTGAACCGAAACGAGTTGTTGCTGCTGCAGTGAAGGCTGCTTGGAATTCTTCGAATGAACCAAATGTTGCATCGATTGCTGCTGCAAGTTCTGCTGATGGAGCTGTTTTTTCAGGAGTCATCAATTCCCAGAAAAGAGCGTGGTTCAAGTGTCCACCACCATTGTTGATAAGCGCTTGACGGATATCAGCTGGGATAGATTCTACATCAGCAAGCAAAGCTTCAAGGTCTTCACCGATTTCAGGGTGTTTTTCTAGAGCTGCATTAGCATTGTTGACATAAGTTTGATGGTGTTTGTCATGGTGCAAGTGCATTGTTTCCGCATCGATGTATGGTTCCAAAGCGTCGTATGCATATGGAAGATCTGGTAAGATAATAGCCATCTGTAATACCTCTTTTTCTTTCTATATGAAAATGATAACGCAAACATTCACTTTTTTCAAGTTTTTTGCTTATAGATGAAGAAATCACTGAAATACTTTCTAATAAAACTCTTCGAAAATCAAATTTAAACCTCGTCAACGTCGCCTTGCCGTAGGTATAGTTACTGACTTCGTCAGTTTCATCCGCAACCTCAAAAACATGTTTTGAGCTGACTTCGTCAGTCTTATTTACAACCTCAAAGCAGTGCTTTGAGCAACCTGCGGCTAGTTTCCTAGTTTGCTCTTTGATTTTCATTGAGTATAAAATAAGCAAATCAGCAAGAAACCCACGACAAGATAGTATTGACGCGGGATAAAAATTTTTTGAAATATGATTAATTTACCTGGCTAGCAATCTGTAGGAGTGCCTTTTCAAAAAGGAAACCTTTTTCATAAAGACCTGTCTTAATCTGATAGTCTGTCTCAATCAAATAGGAAATAGCTTGCTTCAAAAAGCTCAAAGAAAGTCCTCTTGAATCTCTCAGCGCAAACTTGATTTGATAGGGATTGGGATTGCGTCCGAGAAAACTTCCTAGACTACTTGCAATCTGAGATTCTGTTTGCCCAGATTCCGCCAAAATCTTCACCTGAGTAAAAGTCCGAAATTGTCCTAGCATGACGGCAATCAACTTAATTTCATCTTCACCTTGCAAGGTCAAGTCTCTAACCAAATCGAGCGCCTGATCCATCTTTTTAGTCAGAATAAACTGAGTTAAATCAAAAATATTGTCCTGCAAGGTCTTGGGAATTGCGTTAACAATATCCTCTTCCTCGATAACAGAGTCTTCTTTATAGGACTGTAAAAAGAGGAGATTTTTCTGGATTTCGCTAAATTGAAAACCAGACTTGATGAGGAGATTTTCAAAAGAATGATTGGCAAACTGCAGACCTTCTTTCTGGCTCCACTTTTGAAAATACTGACGCAGTTCTTGTTCTTTAGCTTCTACTGCATCGAAGACCTTGGCATCACGCTTAAGTAATTTAACCAACCGTCTTTTGCTATCCAGCTTTCCTTCTGCAAAGATTATCAACTTGGTTGTTGGTGAAGGATTGTCAAAGTATTCCTCAAATGACTTGAGCTCATCATCTGTCAAAAAGCGCTTTTTAGCAGTTGTGATATCGACAAAATGATCTAATATCACGATTTTCTCATCCGCAAAGAAAGGAAGACTGACCAACTCCAGTTCCACATCCTTGTAAACTACTTCTTTCATATCAAAGTAGGCAAAGTTGAGGTCGGCAGAATCATAACCAATCTGTTTCAATACTTGACTCTTCATCACTTCAAACTGACCCTGATCTGTCCCTGTAAATAGGCTCAGACTAGGTAAATTTGATAAAGTCAACTTCTGACTTTCTTCAATGGCTAGCATCTTCTCTCCTTTCTTCTGATTTTTTAATGAATTTAATCAATATAGCGCAATTTCCCACGGAAATCTTCTAGGCTTTCGTACCCTTTTTCCGCCATGATTGCTTTCAGTTCATTGGTAATACGATCAAAAGCACCAACTCCTTCTTTGTGAAGGGTAGTTCCCACCTGCACCATACTAGCTCCACAGAGGATATGTTCAAAGGCATCTCTACCAGTCAGAACGCCACCTGTTCCGATGATTTGGATTTGAGGATTTAAACGTTGATAAAAGGCGTGAACATTAGCTAGAGCAGTCGGTTTGATATACTCGCCACCTATGCCACCGAAACCATTTTTAGGACGAATAACGACAGACTCATCTTCTATATAAAGGCCGTTTCCGATAGAGTTGACGCAGTTGACAAACTTAAGAGGATACTTATTGAAAATAGCTGCCGCTTGGTCAAAGTGAACAATGTCAAAATATGGTGGCAATTTAATTCCAAGAGGTTTGGTGAAGTAGGCAAATACCTCTGCCAAAATCCGGTCTGTTGTCTCAAAATCATAGGCAATCTGAGGTTTACCTGGAACATTTGGACAGGAAAGGTTTAGTTCAGTCAGACCACGAAACTCACTCTCTTGGACTTTTTTCAAGATAGTATGGGTTTCCTCTGGAGACATGCCGACTAGAGATAGGAAGAAAGTTCGGTTCGTCTCTTTTTCCTGCAAGTCCAAAAGGTAGTCCAAATAATAGTCTAAGCCATTATTTGGCAAGCCCATAGAGTTGATGGAACCAAGTGGAACATCTTGATAGCGTGGCTCAGGATTCCCCTGACGAAAGTCCAAGGTCGCTGTCTTAGTGACAAAGGTTCCTGCCGCTGAGTTTTTAACCCCTTCTAACTCCTCTATCGTCATACAAGCCACACCTGCTGCATTCATCAAACAATTGTCAAACTCAAAACCAGCAATTTGCGTTTTCGTTGATACCATGATTCTGATCCTCCAGATTCCTTTTATTGCTAATATTATACCATATTTTCAGATTTTCTCTTTGAGAAAGATATTTACAAGAAAAAGGTTCGTTTTTTATCTATTTTTAAAAAGTCTCAAAACTAAATTGATAGAATTTTTAGAAAATTTTTGTTTTTTCTCTTTACAGTTAAAAAAAATTCTGCTATAATGACACACATAATTAAATTAGAATTTAAGGAGAACGATATGACATCTGCTAAAGAATATATCCAAAGCGTGTTTGAAACTGTAAAAGCTCGTAACGGGCACGAGGCTGAGTTCCTTCAAGCTGTTGAAGAATTTTTCAACACTTTAGAACCTGTATTTGAAAAACACCCTGAGTATATCGAAGAAAATATCTTGGCACGTATTACTGAGCCAGAGCGCGTGATTTCTTTCCGTGTTCCTTGGGTTGACCGTGATGGAAAAGTTCAAGTAAACCGCGGTTACCGTGTTCAATTCAACTCAGCTGTTGGACCATACAAAGGCGGACTTCGTTTCCACCCAACTGTAAACCAAGGGATTTTGAAATTCCTCGGATTTGAACAAATCTTTAAAAACGTTTTGACTGGACTTCCAATCGGTGGAGGTAAAGGTGGATCAGACTTCGATCCTAAAGGTAAAACAGATGCTGAAGTGATGCGCTTCTGCCAAAGCTTCATGACTGAACTACAAAAATACATCGGCCCATCACTTGACGTACCTGCTGGTGATATCGGTGTTGGTGGACGTGAGATTGGTTACCTTTACGGTCAATACAAACGCCTTAACCAATTTGATGCTGGTGTCTTGACTGGTAAACCTCTTGGATTTGGTGGTAGCTTGATTCGTCCAGAAGCAACTGGTTACGGTTTGGTTTACTATACTGAAGAAATGCTTAAAGCTAACGGTAACAGCTTTGCTGGTAAGAAAGTGGTTATTTCAGGTTCTGGTAACGTTGCTCAATACGCTCTTCAAAAAGCGACTGAACTTGGTGCAACTGTTATCTCTGTATCTGATTCAAATGGTTATGTCATCGATGAAAATGGTATCGACTTCGATCTATTGGTTGATGTTAAAGAAAAACGTCGCGCTCGTTTGACTGAATATGCAGCTGAGAAAGCAACTGCTACTTATCATGAAGGTTCTGTATGGACTTACGCTGGAAACTATGACATTGCGCTTCCATGTGCGACTCAAAACGAAATCAATGGTGAAGCAGCTAAACGTTTAGTTGCTCAAGGCGTTATCTGTGTATCTGAAGGTGCCAACATGCCAAGCGACCTTGATGCCATCAAAGTTTACAAAGAAAATGGAATCTTCTACGGACCTGCTAAAGCAGCCAATGCCGGTGGTGTAGCCGTTTCAGCCCTTGAAATGAGCCAAAACAGTCTTCGCCTCTCATGGACTCGTGAAGAAGTTGATGGACGTCTCAAAGACATCATGACAAACATCTTCAACACAGCTAAAACAACTTCAGAAACATATGGTCTTGATAAAGACTACCTTGCAGGAGCAAACATTGCTGCCTTTGAAAATGTAGCAAACGCTATGATTGCACAAGGTATTGTTTAAGATTCATTTGCTTAATCCTCAATCGCTTCGATTGGGGATTTTTAGCTTGAATTAAACAGTTGGAAAATTACTTACTCGCCCCCTTTTTTGCCCCTTTTAGAACAAAAAGAAAAACCGCTACTCCTAAGAATAGCGGTTTAATCATGTTTTTAAGCTACTAATGTAGTCGCTCTATTATTTGCCGTTTTTTCTTTTAAAGACTTTTTGCCCAGTTTAACTTCTTAAGAAAGCCAAATGATATTCTCCATTCAATTTAACTGCTACTTTCTCGTGGATAGACTGATTTTTTAAAGAACAAATTTCTCCATATTTCCAACTTTCGTGCTCCCCTGATAATCTAGTGACTGACTTCACTTGATTATCTAAGTTAGCAACTGTAGCACTAAGCTCTTCTTTTGGAATAATTTCTTCAGTAATTGTAAATAATTGTTCCCCTATCTTCAACTCTCTGGCTTCTTGCTCATTGATAGCAAATTCTCCTACTAAGCGAACATTAAATAAGTCAGAAACTTTTATAAGTTCTTCTTTAGAAATATTATCAAGTAGTTTACATTTATAGAAAGTACTATCAATTTTTATGGCAAATTCTCTATTCTTGGTTTGATATAAGTCACCAATCTCCAACAAATCATTCTTTATTTCATCATTGGAATCATCGTAAGATATTTCATAAATATCATAATGATTGCTTACTTTACTTTCAATATCTTCATATAAAATTAATTGATTAGTTACACCATAATGCTCTCCTTTATAATCAAATCGATTATAACTTGAGTCGAGAAATTTAACATCATACTTCTCATATGTGCATCCAGTCAATCCAAGTAAACTTAAGAAAAAAATTACGGAAAGATAGATCTTTTTGAATTTCATAGTTCTCCTCCTAATTTTCTATAGTTAAATTATCAAAAATCAATAACGCCTCTCTCCAATATGTCTTTACAGACTTATTTTGGATATGAAGTAAAGTCAAAACAATTCCCAAACTTCCATCCAAAAATTTAACACTCCCTTCATTTCAATCATAGTATATAATTAAACACCTTTTCTGCTTACAACTACTAAATTAGCAACAAACAATAATACAACATAAAAAGTTAAAACTAATAAATTGGTTGTGTTTCTAAAATTATTTTCTAAAATTATATTAACTGGTAAAATTACTGGAATCCAAAAAATATTAAGAAAAACTTTATTTGTTGCAAATAATATAAATAAACTTTCTACAACAGCAATAAGTAAATTGCCGCCTTTCGCAATAAACAATGTCAATAGCATGTGGAAATGATTTAGCAATATTAGTAATAACCAACTAACTATTCCTACGTAAAAATAATATGAAAAGTGTTCTAACTCTATACCTACAACTACCCATAAAGGAATAGTAAGTAAAGATAATAGTAAATCTAACACAAAAATTTTCGCTCCCCATATACTGGCTGTATTTCTCGAGCCTTTAATATTCTGATAATTATTAGCATTGATTTCTTGTTCAGATACTAATAAAGTGATTATCGTAGTTATCATGCAATAGCCTAACATGGGTAAAAAGATAATATTTTCCAATACAATTGTGTTATTTACAGATAATATGTAAATTGGAATTGTCAATAGTTGTATAGTAGACAAAATCAAAATAATGTATAGTTGATACGAACCTTTAAATTTAATCATTTCACTTTTTAGCAATTGGATCATTACTTAACCTCCAATTTAACATTAACAAAGAAACAATAAATAGAATCAATGATAGAAATACGGTAAATACTACCATTTTAACGTCTGTTACATGATTTGTTAAATCTAAATCTCCTGACGGTTTTATATACATAAGACTATAAGCAATTTTATAATGATATGTAAAAGGAAAGAAGAACCAAAAGCTACTTTGAGCGATAAAAGGTGCAACCAAAAAACAAATCAAGGAGTTAATAGATACTAAGATATAGGGGTTGATCCGTTTCGAAAATAGATACAAGAGTGGCAATACCCATATGGATGTTATCGAAATAAGTACTAAACAAATTAAGTCACCAATTATATTCAATGATATTAAGTCGCCATACAAAAAATTACTTGTAAATAATAATATAGCTAAAAACCATACGTTCGAAATGAGTAAATCTTTTAATTTTAAAAGTATCTTTACGATATATATTTTTATGCTATCATTTCGAAAGTATATATTCTGGAAGTTTCCTGCAGCTTCTTCTGCTTTATAATCATATAAAAATAACAATCCAATAAGCGTGTACAAAAAGACGGCTTCCCACCAATATATTGAAAAACTTTCTAGAATACTCGGTCCAACAAGTAATACAGCTATTAAAATCGACAATCCAGGAGCTATTATCAAGAATTTTTTGGATGTATTTTTTCGCTGTTTTAACCATTCTGATTTAAATATTTTTATCATATTGCGTCACCTCCATGAACAATTCTTATAAATAAAGATTCTAAATCATCACTTTGAACATTCGAACCATCGTAAAAAATTTGACCATCATGTAAAATAACAACTTTATCTGCCACTTTACTAACTTCATACAGTTGATGGCTAGATAAAAGAATTGTCATTCCTGATTTCTTTAAAGAAATCATTAAATTCAACAATTCCTTTATACCATCTGGATCCAATCCATTGGTAGGTTCATCTAAAATGAGCAAATCTGGACTAGTAATTATTGCCATACCTAATCCCAAACGTTGTTTCATACCTAAAGAAAAGCTCCCTGCTTTTTTCTTTCCCGTATTAGATAGCCCAATCAAGTTTAATACTTCATTAATTCGTTCGTCAGAAATGTCATATAACAATGCTCTTGTTTTTAAGTTATCAAATGCAGATAAGTTCATATAGATAGCAGGAGTTTCAATAAGCGCTCCAATCTCATATATACCCGCATTTTTTTTCCCATTAAAAATAACCGTACCACTATCAGCATTTTCAAGACCAAAAATAATCTTCATAATTGTTGATTTTCCTGCACCATTAATACCTAATAATCCACAAATACTCCCCTCTTTTATTTCAAAAGAAATATTTTTCAGTACTTCTCTATCCTTATATGATTTTCTAAGTTTTTGAACTTGTATATTCATAACTATAATTCCTCCTTGTTTTATACTTGTATGTTATACTTTATTTTTCAAAATTTGTTCAGAATTTCCAATTTTACAAAATTAAAAAAATAGACAGTCCTCAATTTAGAAAACCATCTATTTTTATACATAACTATTATATGGAAGCTATCTAATATATCCTTACAGAATTATTTTTTAATAAGCAACGTCACTTGAGCGCCACCTCTATCTGGATTTGATAAAAACAATTCTCCTAAATGTCTAGTTGCAACTTGTTTAGCAAATGCTAACCCTAAACCATAGTGCTTATTATTCCTACCTTTATTCTCAGTATAAAATAACTTATCTGCATTTAATAAGGACTGTTCAGTAAAAGGCAGACCATTATTCCACACTACAAAATTAATATACTCTGTTTCCTCAATGATAGTAAGCGTAACTTTTTTTTCTCCAGAACTATATCTTGCTGCATTTGCTAAAATGTTAATTAATGCCCGATTTAAATTAAAGCGATTTCCCTTAAAAAATATTAATTTTGTAGTATTAATAATTTTGAAATCAACCTTTGCATTATTCATTACAGATTTCGCTTCTACTGACAGCTCACTTAAAAATTCGGATAAATGTATCTGTTCTCCATAATCTTTATCTTCAATTAGTAATCTTGAATAATCAATCATTGAACTAAAGTATCTTTCAAAAACTACTATACTGTTATTCATTGACTGAGTGTATTCCTTCTGTTGAACAGTCAAGTTAGTTAATTCAAGCAACTCTAAATTTCCCTTTAGTACTGTTAAAGGAGTTTTTACATCATGAGCTAATGCACCAACTTGAAAAGATAAATCTTCCTTCCCCCTTCTCTCTGATTTGAGTAAATTAGTTAACTCGTCGTCCTTTTGATATAATACAGAAAGAATTTCATCGAACTCTTGTATTTGAGCTGGAATCTTTTTTTCTTTAAATGTTAACTGCCCCATGTTTAAAGCTTTTTTTTGTATAAGTAGAAAATTTTTTGAAAATTCTTTTATTAATCTTGTAAGTGACCAAATGAGTAAAATCGTTTCGAAAACGAAGAAAAATAAATAAGAAAATAGATTAAATGAAATGTGACGCAAATTCGGATTAACAAACTCAGGTATCATGGGTTGCCTGACAGTAAGTACAATCTCTGAATTAGCATAATACCCATAATACACCTCACTATTACTTACAGATTCATTTTTAGCAAAAACTTCTCGATAGGCAGGCAAATCCTTTTTTTGATAATTACCCTCTTCAATTGTACCTGTCTTGCGATTAAATACAACATAGTCAAATATAGAGTTATTCATTGCTTGAACTACATCACTTAAATTGCTGGTATCACTCACTGAAATTTCAATTTTAGAGTCGTATACATTTAATTGTCCTGTAAAAACAAGTAAATAAGTAAATATAAAAAATAAAAGTATACTCAGTAACGTACCTGTTACTAGTTCTAAAACAGTCCTTATTATACGTCCTCTAATTGTACTATTCTTCTTAATCATGCCACTTGTATCCCATACCTCTAACTGTTTTTATAGGATTAATTCCATAGGATGAGAATTTTAATCTTATTTGATAGATATACTCAGATATTGAACGAAAGAGGGTTTCAGCATCATCATCATAAACGTTTTCATATATATCTTGTACAGTAAAAATTTTTCTTGGATTGCTAGATAATAGCTCTATGATATCATATTCTCTACTTGTAAAGGCAAGACTATCTCCATTAATACAAACAATTTTTTCTTGTAAATAAATCGTTATTGGAGATAATTCTCGAACAATTTGATTACTTAATTCACCTTGTTTGTATCGTTCTTCTCGTTTGAGATTTGCAGCAACTTTAGCAATTAATTGATTGATGCTGAAAGGTTTTGTAATATAGTCATCTCCTCCTAAATTCAATCCTGATACTATATCATCTTCGGTGTCTTTTGCACTAACAAAAATAATAGGGGAGCTTACTTTATTTCTAATCTGCTTACAAATTTGCATACCATCTATATTAGGCATCATTACATCTAATAAAATCAAATCAAATCCTTTGAAATTATTAATATTGATTGGTGCAGTCACTTCTTGATACGTCGTTACCTGATAGTTTTTCATCTCTAAAATAGTTCGCATCAATTTCAAAATTTCAAAATCGTCATCTACAACTAATATCTTATACATTCTATCACCTCAAAAAATTTTAGAGAACTACCTGCAATGCTCCGTATTTCTGACAAAGAATAGTCTCAATACATCAGTTTGTAATGTAAATTAAATTTTTAGAAACTAGTATAAATCTATTTTACACTATCTTGAACAAAATTCGTAATATTTAATAATATAATTTGAGTGCCATCAATATCATTTCTTATCCAGCAGAAATAACCATAACTTTCCCATCTATATATGAATAATCCTCCCCCTTAAGTTCTCCAACGTAATGTTTCAATGCTTCTTGATTATTTTAATCTAGACCCTCATCACCTACTGAAGCAACAATTATTGAACCTTGACATTTGAGATTGTATCAGAGAAAATTCAGATTTTATTCAGAGAAAAAATCATCTTTACACTACTAGTGAAATTCAAATTTAAGAAAGAATCAATTTCTAAAATTTTTCATGTCCTAAAAAAACGGAATACGTTTTGAACTTGTTCAGATTATTTTCTATCCCTTCTTCCACTTATGCCCAGCCCAGCCTGCCAAGACAAGTAAAGCAAGGTTAAAAATGATAAAGAAATGTGACCTTTTCAACTTTTCTTTTCAAGATAGGTTGAGTATTCCTATCCTCCTCATTCTCAAAAAGAATTTTAGGTAATTTATAATACCGTTCTGAAGTTTGGTATTGATTTGCGGTAATTCGTTTCATAGCGCCCCTCCAAGTTCTTTGAGTATTAAATCTCCACTTTATTCCAATCGAACCAAGCCACTTTTTTCTAATTCAGCCATACGAGAGATGGCTTCAACAATATCAATTCTCATTTCACGTACTAAAAATGAAATGACAATATAGCGTGATGATTGTAATTCTTTTGTCATTTTCCCTCCTGAAAATAAAAAAAGGAGAACAATATTCAACTGTTCTCCACGATAAATTTGTTAAAAAGAAAAACCCTGCCAAATTAATTTTTGGTAGGGTTTTTGGTAGGAAACTAAATTAATTTATCAGTTTCTAAAATGTGTTCACGATTCTAAAAGGCTGATACTATAGTATCCCGAATTCTAATTGGTATATGCCTCTTATTTAAGAGTAACTGAAGCTCCAGCTTCTTCCAATTTAGCTTTGATTTCTTCAGCTTCTGCAGTTGCAACGCCTTCTTTAACAAGTGCTGGTGCACCATCAACAAGTTCTTTAGCTTCTTTAAGACCAAGACCTGTGATTTCACGTACAACTTTGATAACGCCAACTTTTTTGTCGCCTGCAGATGTCAATTCAACGTCGAATGAATCTTTAGCAGCACCAGCGTCAGCAGCACCAGCTGCAGCAACAGCTACAGGAGCAGCTGCAGTTACACCAAATTCTTCTTCGATAGCTTTTACAAGGTCGTTCAATTCAAGGATTGAAGCTTCTTTAATTTCAGCAATAATGTTTTCAATGTTCAATGCCATTGTTATATCCTCCAAATATGTTTTAAATTTATAATAGATTTTCGTAGCTAGGCTACGCTGCGTAGCTTAAGATTAAGCTGCGTCTTCTTTGTTGTCTGCAACCGCTTTGACTGCAAGAGCAACGTTGCGCACTGGCGCTTGAAGTACAGAAAGGAGCATAGAAAGAAGTCCTTCGCGGTTTGGAAGAGTTGCAAGAGCAAGAATCTCTTCTTTAGATGCGACAGCGCCTTCGATTGCACCACCTTTGATTTCAAGTGCTTCAGCGTTTTTAGAAAAGTCGTTCAAGATTTTCGCTGGTGCGATAACATCTTCGTTAGAAAATGCTACTGCAGATGGTCCAACAAATACAGATGCAAGATCTTCAAGACCAGCTTTTTCAGCTGCACGACGCAAGATTGAGTTTTTAATCACTTTATACTCAACTTCGCTTCCACGAAGCTCACGACGAAGAACTGTATCTTGCTCAACTGTCAAACCACGAGCGTCTACAACGACGATAGATGCAGCAGCTTTCATTTTCTCAGCTACTACGTCAACTAGTTCCGCTTTTTTAGCAATAATTGCTTCACTCATTAGTGTGTTCACCTCCGTTATTATTTTGCTTGGGGAAATTTTTCAAAAGAAAAACGCGCCCAAACCTAGACACGAAAGTACAATACGCTTCTTTTTACATGATACGTTTTGTCCTCGGTAGGATACTTATGAGTCGAGCTCCCCTACTGTCTTAGGCAGTTTTTTCAAACCGTATATAAGTATAGCATAGTCAAAAAAAGAATGCAAGATTTTTGCAAACATTTTTTAAAATTTTTTCGTGATTTTTCTTTTAAAGTTCTACCGTCAAAACTTTACCTTGCTTGACAACCTGTTCTCCTGCAATATAGACATCATCAACATCACTGGATTTGACAGCATAAATAAGGTGAGAGAGCATATTTTCTTGGGGTTGGAGATGAATTTTCCCTTGTGGTTGAATAACGAGAAAATCTGCCTGTTTACCTACTTCCAGACTTCCTATCTGTTCTTCCATTCCTAGGACCCTAGCTCCTTCGATTGTCAGCGCCTTGAGAGCTGTTTCGATAGGAAATTGTCTGGCATCTCCACTTTTCATCTTCTGAAGAAGGGCTGCAGTCCGTCCTTCCTCAAACATATCTAGATTGTTATTGGAGGCAACCGAATCCGTCGCAATTCCGACTGCTACTCCTGCTTTTTGCAGTTGAATGATAGGAGCAATCCCTGATGCCAGTTTGAGGTTACTAATAGGATTGTGGGCAATAGACACTTGAGAAGTTGCCAAGCGTTCAATTTCTCTCTCGTTTAATTCGACCCCGTGAGCAAAGACAGACGGATGATCTAAGTAACCCAGTTCTTCTAGAAAGGCGAGGGGTCGTTTGCCATATCGTTTCAGGATAATCCCTGATTCCTCCTTGGTCTCCGCAACATGGATATGGAGAGGAATATTCAACTCTTTTGCCATATCTAAGCTTTCTGCCAGCAAGTCTCTACTACAGCTGTAGGGAGAATGTGGGGCTACCATCACCTTGAAATTTGGATTTTTATATCCAATAATTTCCTCAATGATTGCTCGAGTTCTGCTTATAGTTTCAGCAGTTGTCTCTGCCTCTGAAGAAAAAAGAGTCGGTGAGAAATAACAACGCATCTTGGAAGTTTTCACTGCCTGATAAATCCGTTCAATATCCATACCATTGGGATTATACATATCATTAAAGGTTGTTGTTCCTGACTGGAGCATCTCTATCATAGCTTCTTTAACCGCTCTTGTAGTCATGTCGGGAGTAAATCCTGCTTCTGCAGGCCAAATATAGTCATTGAGCCATTCATGGAGATTGCTGTCATCCCGAATTCCTCGCAATCCTGTCATAGCAGAATGGGTGTGACAATTGACCAAACCAGGCATAATCCAGGCGCCCTGATAGTCTATAATCTGCTCAGCTTGCTCTAAAATCTCTGACTTCTCTTGACCAACATAGACGATTTGAGAATCCTTAACTGCTAAGATTCCATCCAAATAAACATGGAAATCTTGGTCACAAGTCACGATATTTACATGCTGAAAGACTTTCATTCTAGGCTCCTTTTCTATAAGACAATTTACAGTGAATAATTTTTCTAGCTATTGTAACAAAAAAGTCACCCGAAGGCAACTTTTTTCGTTCATAAGATTTTAAAGCAGAAAGGATTATTCAAAGCTAAAAGCTGCAGCTTGCTGCATTTGATAATACTTACCCTTTCTAGCCATGAGATCCTGATGATTGCCATGCTCCACGATGTCACCATCCACTAAGACTAGAATCATATCCGCATCCTGAATGGTTGACAAGCGGTGGGCAATGATAAAGCTTGTACGCCCCTTCATGAGTTTAGCAAAGGCATCCTGAACCAGCACTTCTGTCCGCGTATCGATGGAAGAGGTTGCTTCGTCTAAGATAAGAATCTTAGGGATAGCTAGAAAGACTCGGGCTATGGTCAAAAGCTGGGCTTGACCGACAGAGAGAGATTCTCCTGCATTTTCCAACTTGGTATCGTATCCCTGTGGCAACTGTTGGATGAAAAAATCTGCATTGGCTGCTTTTGCAGCAGCAATCACCTGCTCCCGACTGGCTTTAGGATTTCCAAAGGAAATATTGTCATGAATGGTCCCTTGCTTGAGCCAGGTTTCTTGGAGCACCATTCCAAACTGCTGGCGTAAAGAGGCACGACTATAGTCATAAATGGATTTCCCATCCAGCAAGATATCTCCAGAGTTAATGGGATAAAACCGCATGAGAAGATTGATAAGGGTTGATTTTCCAGCACCTGTCGGACCAACAATAGCCACCTTGCTACCAGCTGGAATATCAATAGATAAATCCTTAATCAAAATCTTTTCAGGATGGTAGCCAAAATAGACATGTTTAAAGGAAATAGCTCCCTTAACTTGGTCACTAGTCAACTCTTCCTTACCTGTTTCAGCCACCTCAGGACTATCTAAGACTCCATAAACACGTTCTGCACAAGCCAAGGCACTTTGCAACTCAGCTAGCACTGAAGAAATATCATTAAAAGGCTTGGTGTACTGTTGAACATAGTTCAAAAAGGTCACTAAGCGCCCAATGGTCAAGGTAGAGCCTATCATGATACGATAAGCTCCCACTCCAGCTAGAAGGGCATAAATAAGCGCATTTACAAAGCGAGTCGAAGGATTGACCGTTGAAGAATAAAAGATGGCTGACTGAGAATAACCTGCGTAATTGGCATTAGCCTCGTGCAACCTTTGGATAAGCTCTTCCTGAGCATTGAAGGACTGGATAATGGTCTGCTGGCTCAACGATTCTTCAATCAACTGAGTCTGAATTCCCCTAGTCTCTGTTTGCTTTTGGAAGAGATGATAAGATCTCTTGGCAATAAAGCGTGAAATTACCATAGACAGTGGCGTCAACAGCAAGACCAAGAGAGTCATGAGGAGATGAATTTGAAGCATGGCAAGAATACTAACTAAAATCATCAAGACGCCAATGAAAAATTGGTTAAAAATCATGGTCAAGCCAGCTGCCAACTGTTCTATGTCCGTGGTTACACGACTGACCATCTCCCCACTGCCTTGCCGATCGACAAAAGCAATCGATAAACGATGGAGCTTATGGATGATTCGCTCTCGCAAATCTTTAGTATAAGAAAAGATTAGGCGATTATAGAGGAGAGGATTGACCCACTGCACAAGGGTATTTCCTATAACCACCAAGATCATTTGAATGAAAATATGCCAAAAAACTGGTGAAGAATCAACCACTAGGACTTGGTCAATGACCTGTCCGATTAAGATTGGTAGGTAAATCGATAAACCAACCTGGGCAATGGTTCCTAGAAAGGCTAGAAAAAGAAGGAAGGTATGACTTGCTAAATCTTTTGCCAAACGTTTGCTCGTCTGGTTTGCAGTTTGTCGTCTCATACTAGTCCTCCTTATCATGTTGGGATGCATTGATTTCACGATAGACTTGACTGGTCTTCATCAAGTCATCGTGCTTGCCGATAGCTAGGAGCTCACCTTTTTCCAAGAGGAGAATCTGGTCTGCCATCTGAAGCGTCGAAGTCCGTTGAGAAATCAAAATTAAGCTCGTATTTGGCAAATTTTCTCGGATAGCTTTCAAGAGCTTGGACTCGGTAATGGTGTCAAGAGCCGAAGTCGCATCATCTAGGATGAGAAACGGACCCTGCCGCAAGACTGCTCGTGCGATAGACAGCCTTTGTTTTTGACCGCCCGAGAAATTTCGCCCTCCTGCCTCAACTAGAGCATCCAAGAGTCCTTCCTTATCACTGACAAAATCCTTGGCTTGTGCAATTTCCAAGGCCTGCCAAAGCTCTTGGTCAGTTACTTCTTGATGTAAACCTAGAGTCAAGTTGGAACGAATGGTTCCTTTAAAGAGTTCGACTTTTTGGGGCACATAGGCAATCCAAGACCGCCACTGCTTCAAATTAAGAGGACTACATCCATCTCGATAAAGGTCAATGCTCCCCTTGTCTGCTGGATAAAGTCCAAGTAAGACTTGCACCAAGCTTGATTTACCAGAACCCGTCCCTCCGATGATACCAAGGATTTGCCCTTGCTGCATATCAAAGGAAATGTCTCTCAGAGAAGGCTGGGCCGCATCAGGATAGGTAAAGGTCAATTCTTGGACTTGTAAAATCTGATTGCTGGTAACTTGCTTTTTCTCTAATTCTAAATAAATATCTTCTGGAGCCTCAGCAAAAACTTCCTCGATTCGCTTGGCAGAGATATAGGACTGATTGAGAGAATTTATCAGCATAGCTAGCTTGACCAATTCCACCAAAATCTGTAGGAGATAATTAATAAGGGCAATGAGAGTACCTTGACTGAGCAATCCTCCTTGAATAGAAACATATCCCTTCCAGATAATAATAAGGAGGGTTCCATTGACAATCAGATAGGTCAAAGGGGGTAATAAACTAGACCAGAAACCTGTCTTTTCTTGTAAACTTGCATAGACTTTGTTAAGGGTTTGAAAAATCTGTAACTCTCGTTTTTCTTGTCCAAAAGCACGAATAACCCGCATACCTTGTAATTGCTGGCGCGTTTCTTGAACCAGTTGGTCCGTTTTCTTTCTGAGAACACTGTAGAGAGGATTAATCAGTCTAGAGAGCCCTACAATAACAATGGTCAAAATGACAACCATGACCAAGAACCAGAAAGTCAGCTCAGCTGAGATGCGATAAGCCATAAAAATGGCACCAAAAACGATAATAGGCGCTCGCAAAAAGAGACGCAGGAATTGATTGATACCAGTCTGAATCTGGTAAGTGTCCGAAGTCAAGCGAGTGACCAAGCTAGAAGTTGTCAAACGGTCTCTGCTGTCCTTAGGCAACGAAAGAATATGACGATAGAAATCATCTGTCAGTCCTTTGGCAAATCCAACCGCGGCCTTAGCTGAGTAGAACTGGGCTATTAAGGCCACTAAAACGCCAATCACTGCAAAGATAAGGAGCAGGCCAATCTGCATCCAGAGATGACCTTGATCCCTCTGGGGCAATGATTGGTCAACAATCCCAGCAATCACCATAGGAACTAAGAGCTCAAACACAGCTTCAAGTAGCTTGAACAAGGGTGCTAAAATTGATTCCTTGATGTAAGGTTTGAAGTAAGATAATAGGTGTTTCATAAATCCCTTCTATTCGTATTCTAGAAATGAAGAAAGTGGGAAGTACCCACCCTCTCTGATTTATTTGTTTAAGTAAGGCAGTAGATAGCCATATCCTTCCTCTTCCATCTCATCCTTGGATACAAAACTCAAGGATGCAGAATTAATACAGTAACGAAGTCCACCTAACTCCCGAGGTCCATCTGTGAAAACATGACCCAAGTGAGAATTTCCTGACCGAGAACGAACCTCGATTCGCTCCATTCCATGACTGAGATCCTTGTAATAATGAATCAACTCCTTGGAAATCGGACGGCTAAAACTTGGCCAACCACAACCTGAGGCAAACTTATCCTTGGCAAAAAAGAGTGGCTCACCTGTCGTGATGTCTACATAAATTCCCTCTTCAAATGTTTGGTCATAGGCATTGGTAAATGGAGCCTCTGTAGCAGCTTCTTGGGTAACATGATAGGATTCTTCAGATAAACTGCCCTTTAACACCTCTTGACTAGGCTTTTCATAGTTAGAGGCATCAATCAATGGCTTATCAGCATCGGTCACATCGATATGACAGTAACCTGAAGGATTCTTCTTAAGATAGTCTTGGTGGTAATCTTCAGCTAAAATATAGTGGCGAAGTTTCTCCACCTCTACTGCAATCTTTCGACCCAGCATGCGCTCCTGCTCCTGCACCACTGTGTAGATAGCTGGCAAGTCTGCTTCATCCTGGTAATAAATCCCCGTTCGATATTGGCGACCACGGTCATTCCCTTGTTGATTGATGGATAAAGGGTCGATGACACGGAAATAATAAAGTAAAATCTCTCTGAGTGACACTGCCTTCTCATCATAAATCACTTGGACCGTTTCCGCATGGTCTGTTTCCTTGAGTAGCTGGTAATTGGTCGTTTCAACTTGTCCATTGGCGTAGCCAACACTAGTTGCTAACACTCCAGAAATACGTGAAAAATATTCCTCTAGGCCCCAAAAACAACCACCTGCTAGATAAATTTCTGCCATCTTTATTTCTCCTTTATCAAGTTTTTAACTAATACTCTTCGAAAATCTCTTCAAACCACGTCAGCTTCCATCTGCAGCCTCAAAACAGTGTTTTGAGCAGCCTGCGGCTAGCTTCCTAGTTTGCTCTTTGATTTTCATTGAGTATAAACTTCTTTTCAAAAAAAGGATAGGAAGCCCTCTGATCAAGAGTTTCCCCATCCTATCTTCTATTCTTTATTTTGCTTCGACACGGACACCTTGGGTATCAACTTTCAAGTCATGAAGTTTCCCTTTGAAGGGTTGCTTTTCCAATTCTGCCTTAATCGCTGGCATCTTGTCGTGAGAAGCCAAAACCATAACTGTCGGCCCAGCACCAGAAAGGTAGGTTGCATAGGCACCATTTTCTTTGGCTACTTGCTTAATCGTCGCAAATTCTCTCACCAAGTCCTGACGATAGCGCTCGTGGAAGAGGTCGCCCTCGATTGCTTGCCCAGCGGTCACCATGTCTCCTGCCAACAAGGCTGCAACCGCCACATTGGCGATAGAACTAGCCGCAACAGCTTCCTTGTAAGACAATTTCTTAGGCAAGACACCACGGCTGTCTCTAGTACGCAATTCATAGTTTGGAATGTAGGCTAGGAAATCACACTCTGGGAAGTCTGCTACAATAGCTGAAACTTGTCCATCAACAGAGCTTGCAATAACGAGATTACCATAAATGGCTGGAGCCACATTGTCAGGATGGCCTTCAATCTTGGTCGCCAACTGCAATTTTTCATGGTCTGACAAGTTGAGTTGCCCCAATTGGTTGGCTAGTTCAATCCCAGCAACAATAACCGAGCTGGAAGAACCCAAACCACGCGCCAAGGGAACATCACTGGTCATTTTCAAACGTCTTGGTTGCAAGTCTGGTACAATTTGCAAAGCAATTTTGAGCAAGAGATTGCGCTCGTCATGAGGAATCCATTTGCCAATCTGGTGTTCAATCAGCCACTCATCCCGTTCTTCACAGACCTCAATTTGAAGATACTTGGTTACAGCTACACCGACCGAGTCAAAACCTGGCCCGATATTGGCACTGGTTGCAGGTACAATAATCTTCATCTTATTCTCCTAGCACCTTGAAGGTATTCAAGAGGTCGAATTCTGAAACCTTCTTCAATTCAGCTGAGACATTTTCAAGCTGGGCTTTATTAATCTTGTGTGTGATGATAACAACACGCGCCTTGTCACCATCTTTTCCATCTTGGAGAATTTGCTTGAACGAAATATCTTGGGCATTAAAGATTTCAGCCAACTTCAAGACCTGACCTTTTGAGTCTGGAGCCAAGATTGAGAAGTAGTAATTTGCTTTAACATCCTCAGGATTTGCCAAGACCAAGTCACGGCTGTATTCGTTGAAATCTTTGCCAATGGTACCATCATTCAAGCGACGAACAATACGGACAATATCCGCCACCACACTTGTTGCTGTTGGTTTTTGACCAGCACCTGGTCCATAGTACATAGACTCACCAATACCGATAGATTCTACAAAGACAGCGTTCATTACCCCATTTACACTGGCAAGTGGATGCGCTTTAGGAAGGAAGGTTGGAGTCACTTCTGCAGCAATTCCTGAAGAAGTTTCCTCGATAGAACCAACCAATTTCACTACATAACCCAAGTCTTGGGCTACAGCTACGTCTTCTGGTGTGATGTTACGAATTCCCTTGTGAGCTACATCATCAAAGGCAACCTTCATGCCAAAGGCAAATTGGCTCAAAATCACCATCTTGTAGGCTGCATCAATCCCATCTACGTCATTTGTCGGGTCGCTTTCTGCAAATCCTAGACGTTGCGCTTCCGCAAGAGCATCATCGTAAGACCAGCCTTCTTCCACCATCTTGGTCATCATGAAGTTAGAAGTTCCGTTGACTACTCCAAGCACGCGCGTGATTTTATCAGAAGCCAAGGAATTTGCCAAGGTACGAAGAATTGGAATCCCACCAGCTACTGCTGCTTCGTAGTAAAGTGCTACCTTGTTAGCTTTAGCGATTTCTAACAATTCTGCACCATGGACAGCCAAAAGGTCCTTGTTAGCAGTAACAACGTGTTTTCCAGCTTCCAAGGCACGAGTGATAAAGGTTTTAGCAGGTTCGATACGCCCCATCAATTCCACTACGATCGTAATGTCTTGATCTGACAAAATGTCATCCACATTGGTTACAAAGTTAAAGTTATTCCCTGCTGCAAGCAAGCGATTTTTCTCATCTTCATCCTTGACCAACACCTTAGCAACTTCAATCTCTGAATGTGCTGATTGATTAATTTTTTCTCCATTTTCCTTTAGGAGGAAAGGCACACCACTTGCAACGGTACCAAATCCTAGTAAAGCAATTTTAACTGTCATGTTTGTCTCCTCGAAATTTTCTAATATAGCCATTATAACAGAATTTTGTGAAAATTCCTATTATAGTAAATCACTATTTCAGTCTAGAAAAGAAAAAACGAATCTGATGATTCGCTCTTCTTAAAATCTAGAAATAGGTTTCCAGAAATGATTATACAATCTTTTGCAGATTAAGCACTGCATCGTGATTGATCAAGACTTGACCATACTCCTGCAATACTGAGCGGCTGATATCACTATCATCTGCAAACTCGCGCATACGAGCCAACAGCCAAGCTGGATATGGACTTGGATGATTTTCAATATCCACTAAAATGGTCAAATAATAGCGCTCATTCATCTTGTAGAGTTCAGAAGTTTCCATCTCAAAAGTCACTGTCTTTGAAAAAGCCACCAAGTCAGCCAACTTAGCAAAAGAAAGGATGTAGTAGATGTAAGGTTCTTTCTTACTCTCAGCTTCTTGTTCAGCCTGCTCCTTCTCTTCTTCCTTGGCTTCGACTTGTTCTAGAGATTGAATCGCTTCGATATCATCCTTAGTTTTGTCAGCGATACTTTTTTCCAGGGTTTTGATAAATTCATCAGGCGACATTTGAGCCAATTCTTCCATGTCTGGTAAATCCGATAAATCTTCAAAATCTAGATTTTGGTCAATCTTTGATTTGGTTACAAAGACATCGACCTTATCAGGTTTTGGAGTCACACGGAAGCTCAACATACCTGTATCTAGAAAGCTATCAGGCATCTCTAACTCATCCAAGATAGCATAAAAGAACTCTTCTGTTTTTTCTTGAGGAACGAGAAAGTCAGCAATCTCCATGCCTCGATCCATCAAATCCTCTAAAGACATCGTGATTTTCAAAGTTGTATCACTAATTTGTTTCATTTTCATTGCTAGTAACCTCATACTTTCAGTTCTATCTATTATACTAGATTTTTACGATTTTATCAAAAGAAGGCTCCTCTGTCGGGATAGATTTTCCATAGGGTAACTTCTGTAGAAGACTCTAATACTCTTCGAAAATCTCTTCAAACCACGTCAGCTTTATCTGCAACCTCAAAGCGGTGCTTTGAGCAGCCTACGGCTAGCTTCCTAGTTTGCTTTTTGATTTTCATTGAGTATAAAAGAAAATTTCTGCAGACAAATAGAAAAAGCCTTCAAAATCAAACTTCTTGTCCGACTTTGAAGACCTAATACATCAGAAAGCTTATAGTTTAAAGCTTGCTACACCGAGGATAGAACGATTTAAGTTTCTGAGAATTTGAAGACTTTGCTCAAATTTCTTATAACGAGTCACTCCGTACTCTTCAACAAGAAGGACTGTATCTCTTTCCAAAAGCGATGGCACATCTTGTAAATCGACAAAATGCATTCCTTTTAAAGACTCTTGATTTTGTTTCAATTTATCTAGGATAGCTTTGTTTGAGCTAACGATTGTTAATTCTTGCCCAGCATTTTTGTATGACAAGACATCTGCTAGGTTAGCAATTGTTGTAATCTCTGTTACAAAATCAATTTGATACTGAGAAAAATCACCTGCTCTATTGATTGTTGGATTAAAGAGATAAACCAATACATTTCCCATCACAACCAAAATCACACAGACTACTCCAATAACAGCTAAACGGAGAATCAAATTCTTCACATTCAATCCAAGCGCTGTCTCACCATTTGCATTCAATTCTTTAGAGTTGATGGTTTCCAATTTTTCAATTTTTACATTTGCATAAGTGTGTTTAAATTTCTCAATCAATCCATCAATTTTTCGCTCCAACAAGTCATTAGCATCTTTACTTGGTGTCAAAATTTTCACACCAACCCCTGCATCGTCAATCATATAGTAGACAGTCAGTTTTTTCCACCAATAATCATTCGTAGAATTTTTCAAGGTTGTTTCTGTCGTATCTAATTCACTGGCAATTTTTTTCAACTCACTAGAATCTACATCATTGAAAAGATAAGCTCCATTCAAATTCCCATCAATCAATTTCCCGTAGAAATCACTATAACCACCAATTTGATGATTCAAAATCGTTTTGGCTGAATCTTCTGGAGGAGTAATTTTATAGCTAAGATAAGTTGAATAACTTGTTGTGTCTTTGACAGTGTTTTTATTCTTAACTGCTTTAATTGTAAATGGTACAGCAATGAGAGCAAATAAAGCGATGAGAGCTAGAATATTTGCTTTTCGTTTTTTATAAAGATTTGCAAACAAATCAGCTACTGAATAATGTTCAAACATGATTTTTTTCTCCTTTGTTTAGTAGATACTGGTTTTCCTTTGTAAGCATTTTTGCTACAAATATAATCACAAGAACAATTCCCCAGAATTGCATTGTAAATAGATTGAAGAAACTTTCTGAAAAGCTACTTCTTGGCATAAAGAATAGATTATTCAAGATGAGTAAAGACAAGGCAAATAGGATTGTTCTTGAACGATAGGCTACTTGCAGCATGGCTATGAATAACATACCTAGCAAGAGACTAAGTAGAAAGACTCCTATCATACCATAGTCGGTATACAACTCCATAATATAGCTACTTCCGATACCATGTCCTTTCAAGTATTCCTTGTTCAAGACAAGATAGGATAGATTATGGGCATAACTATTACTATCAATAGCTAGTTCCACACTATTGGTTGTATGTTCAAAGGCTTTTCCTCCGAAAATGGCCCCTAAACTTCCCCTTGCAAAATAATCAATAACAGGACCAAAAGTAAAATTGCGTAAATCTCGGTAAGGGAGGCTACTGTTAAATAGAAAACCTCGAGCCAAAACACCAAAACTGGTTCCTTGTTTATAGATAAAGTCAAGCAGGATATCCCAGAAACCTGTATGGGAAACTTGGACATTATCCCGTACATAATTGAGCACTCCCATCGCTAACATGAGAATAGGAGAACCTACAAAAATCGCTAACTTTTCTTTAAATCCAATCCATTTTCCTTTTTCTGTTTGCTCCCGCATAAAGTAATAAACAAAAGCAAATAAAATACTTAAAATAAAGGGATTTCGTGTTCCGATTGCCAAATGAATAGTATTAGCTGCAATAAAGGAGACAAGCACTACTGTTGCCTGCCATTTCTTTGGCTTGGTTGCCAAATACATACACATTGCATAGACCGTAAATGTTGATAAGATATAGGTAAAATAAGGCAGTTTACTTTCAAAGTTTGCATAGTAGGTATAGTAGGAAGTCTGCAAGCGATACAGGAGTCGTTCAAATAAGCGAATAAAATAGAAAGGATAGGTTAGAAGAAAAACTCCTAGCGATACAAAGCGCAACCGCTTGATGTAAACCTCTTTTAGAGAACTTTCTATCTTCGATACTTGTATTTTCTTTCTAGCTATAAAATAGCGAGCTAGGAGCCCCCCTGTGGTCAATCCCAATATCGAAACCATGACAACTATAAAGGCAAAACGATAGGCTATGGGATGATAGGTATCCAAAGCGCCATCTCTAAAATAATCAATGGTCGGCCTTGATACCAGAAATACAAAAATAGTTAAAAAGAAAATAAAATGGATTAAGTAATACTTGATATCATTCCAACAAGCAATTAAGCTACTAACCAGTAAGAACAATAAAGTAGAAAGCAAGCTAACATTGTTATTATTAAACAGATATACAATTCCACTTACTAGCGTCAAGGCATAACTGACTATGGTCAAACTAAATAATAATCGTTTTCCATCAATCACTTGCTCACCCCCGTTCTAATGTAATTTTTTAGATTTTTCAATATTTTTTAGTAATAAGAATCGGTATAAGGAAATATTTATGAATAGAGCCAAAGCACTAATTCTTCTACCCTTACGAAAAATTGGATTCCTAGCAATAGTAAAGGCATGGCCTTTTAAAAAACGATGAATCTGAGAATAGGCTTCAAATTGTTTATACTGATCATCTAGTAACATCTTATCCAGAATAAAGAAGTGGGCATAGGCCAATCTGAAAAAAGCAACCTCTTTCAAGTCAGGATAGTTTTTCACAACTTCATTGTAAAACTTTTGGTAGATATCAATATAAGCTAAATCCTTCTCTGCATAGGGTTTAGTCGTAATACTACCCCCTCTATGGAAATAGTAATAATAGGGTTTGGTATTAACAACGTACTTCTTAGCCAACTTGATTAAATCAAAATGATAATAAGCATCTTCATAAATCAATCCCTTTGGAAAGGATAGGGCAGTTGCAATCTCTCTCTTGATTAGCTTATTGCAAATCGTTCCAGGGTTTTTTTCACCTATGAGGTATTCCCTTAGAAATGTTTGGGAATCACAGACAAAATACTCATCCTGATTGGCTGACTGTGGGCTTTCATCATTAGCATAGACATTCATGACACCACAGCTCGAAACATCCGCATCTTCTTGAATTAATTGCTCATATAAGCTCTGAATCATTTCTGGATGGATATAATCATCTGAATCAATAAAAATCAGATAATCTCCGTGAGTCTGTTTCATTCCATCGTTTCGTGCTTGCGACAAACCTTCATTCTTTTTATGAAGCACTGACACCCTATCATCTTGTTCAGCGATTGAATCACACAAGCGACCACTTTCATCCGTTGCTCCATCATCAACAAGAATAATTTCCAGATGCTGATAGGTCTGCTTCTGAATGGAAGCTATCGATTTTTCTAGGTACTGCGCCACATTATAGACTGGCACAATCACACTGATTAATGCAGTTTCCATGCTACTCCTCTAATAGTTTTTCTACTTGTTCGATTTGTTTGGTAATTGTGAATTGTTGAATGAATTGGCTAGCCTCATTGACATCGAAGTTTGTTGCAGAGGTCATGTAGTCAATAATTGCCTGAGCCGCCTCTTGATTGCTCTCAATGATTTGTCCAAATCGTCCTTCTTGAGATAATTCCTCAGCTCCTCCGACATCCGTAGAGACAAAAGGAATTCCCAGACTCAAGGCTTCCACATACACTCCAGGAAAACCTTCTTGTTTAGACATAGACAAGAGAACTTTCATCTGAGACAAATACTGATAAGGATTTTTTTGATAACCAAGGAAATGTACATAGTCTTCAAGCTCATATTCTTTGACGCGTTTTTTCAGTTCCTCTTCCATATCCCCAGCCCCGATAAAATAGAGATGATAGTTTTTTCCCTCTCGGTGTAATAATCGTATCACTTCCACCACACGGTCAGAACCCTTATTTTCCTCAATCCGTCCAATGGTACAGATACTTTGAGGAGCAATCTCGATATCGATCTTCTCTTGAGATTTTTCTAGAATAGTCTTAAAATCATAACCATTGTAGACCGTCTGTAATTTCGAAGCATAGTCTGGATAGACTTCCTTGATAGAATGACTGGTCTTTTTTGAAATTCCTACAATGGTATCCGCAGCATCCAACTGGCGTCTATGTGATTCTCTTTTGGAGCTATCCTTAAGAAATTCTTCAATACTTCCATGAATCCAAGAGATTTTCTTGACTTCTTTTCTTTTAGAGAACAAAAGTGGAGGATTCATAATGGTAAAGGAAACTTCAACATCATAGTCATCTTTCACCAGTAAACGACGTGTCAATCTTGGAAAATAAATTCTCATTCTCCACAAAAGAGCTCGAATCCATCTGGATTGGCGATAATCCTGAAGGGATTTTAAAATGCGTACATGCTTAGGAACAGATTCGTATCCCTTATCAAAATGTTCCATTTCAAGAATATCAATATCATACTTTTCTGGATCTAGATTTGAAACAATGGTAGATATAATCTTTTCTGCACCACCCCCGAGAGAAAAAGACCACATAAAAAATAAGATTTTTTTCTTAGCCACCATATTCTCCCTTGTATTCTGTATAAGACTTATCCATATCAGCGATGACAGCATCATGATGTGGTAGCTGCTTGTCTGCTGGCGGAGGAGTCATATAATCGCCAAAAGCAGTGCTGAGATAGGCATCGTAGCCAACTGGGATGGGCATCTCTGTCTCTTCAAATGGCAAGAAGAGATTATCTTCAAAGGATGCGATTTGGTACTTATTTCTCATGTAGCCAGGCCCTGAGCATAACTCCGTGATGCCATCGCTCTCAGCCAGACTGTACTTGGTCATTTCTTTTTCAGCTTTTTTCCAAATATGATAACGGAGAAATTTTGGAGTCAACCCCAGTAAAATACGGCTTCCCCACTTCATAAGTGCGCCATGTTTTTCTGGAATAGTTTGCGCACAAAAAAGAGAATAAATCAAGGCCCAACGAACCTGTTTTTTCCGCTCAGCTGGATTTTTCGGATAATAATCCAAAGGCAAAACATCCAAGGCCAGACCATGTGGCAATTCTAAATCCTGCTGATAAGGTTTGATACAGGTCGTTTCCTTATCACGAATGGTAATAAAAAGATTGCGGTCGACAAAATCCTTGTTACTCTTTGACAAGAAATAACGTTCATCTGCATAACGAGGCCATAATTCTGCCAATTTTTCATAATCCTTACGGGGCATAAAAAAGTCTAGGTCGTCGTCCCAAGGAATAAACCCCTTGTTTCGAAGGGCGCCAATAGCACCTCCTCCACAGAGATAACAAAGCAAATCATGTTCCTTGCAAAAAGCCACAAAATATTCAGCCATCTCCAGACTTCGAGCCTGAATTGCTTTTAAATCAGTCATATTGTTCATTATTCTTTCTATCGTATCGTTCCATTATACCATAAATAAGGGATGAAAATCTATTGCAGACTGTAAAAAATCAAAGCTTGACTGCTGGATACATAGCCTTCAAACTTTGATTTTTCTGTCTTATCTTATCTCATTCCCATTTGAGCGAGCTTGGTTTGATATTTATTTTGGTCTACTAAGAGTGCCTGTCCTCCATAGACATCATAGGCATCGACCCAATCACCTAGTTCTGGAACTGTTAATCTTTCAATGCCATTTTGCGCTCCATCTAGGAAGGATAAACCATTGGTCAGTAGGAAACTATACGGAACATTCGTAGAGGTCATCCCAAAGACCTTACCAAGTGCTTCTGATCCAGTAAAGAGTTTGGTTGGATCCTTGAGTTGCTGCAGAACAGCTGTCAGCACTTGCTGTTGTCTCTTGGTACGACCGTAATCACCTTCATCATCATCACGGAAACGTGCATAATTGAGCAAGGTTGAACCGTTCATCTGCTGTTTCCCAACTTTAATAGTCTGGGTTGGTGACTCTGTTTCCGTAGCATGTAAATCATCTCCGACTGTAGCTTCGGTTAAAGGTTGACCTTCTAAGGTTGAGAATTTGGCATCAATCGTCACGCCATCAGGGAAGAGAGTGTCAATAGCGGTTGCGAAGGCCTGGAAATCTACCAAAGCGTAATATTTAATATCCAAGTCAAAATTGTCTTTTAGGACTTTTCGAACCATTTCTGCCCCTTTTTGCCCCTCTTGTTCTCCTAACTCATAGGCTACGTTTAACTTGTTATCCGTCTGTTTTCTACCGTTAATGACTTGACTGTAACCATCTATATAGACCAAATTGTCACGCATGAAGCTGACCAGCTTAATTTTCTTATCTGAGCCGCCAACATTTAATACCATAATAGAGTCCGTTCGCGTCTCAGCACTATTTTGACCGATTCGCCCATCTGTACCCATGATCAAAATATTAACTCCATCTCTGGTATCTTGACCATTAAAAACTTCTACTTGAGCTGCCCTGGCATTGGTAGTTTTATCTGGATTAGCATTGGTATAACCTTTTAAGAACATAAAAATCATACCCAATGCTAGACAAGCTAAGATAGCCAGTAAACCTGCGAAAATGCGCCCCCACCGCAGCTTCCGCTTTTTAGTTTTTTTCTTTGGAAGAGAATTGATTTTCTGGTATCTCTCAGAACGACTACGGCTATTATAAGAAGGAATCGAAGTGGTAGCACTTGTCTTTCTATAATCCTCTGTCAATTCTTGACTTTCTGAGGGAGCGTCACTACTTGCCCTATTTAATTTGTCTTGCAAGTAAGCAAACTCTTTTTTTTCTCGCTCATTGAGGTAATGAATGTTCTTAAAGAGATAGTCATAACGCAACTGCTCGTGATGACTTAAAGGATTTTCTTTACTCATCTTCTCTCCTTTCCATGGTCTGATATTGGATAAATAGGATAGGCACCCAGAACCTTATACTGGATTCCGATGGCTTCTAATTCTTTTTGGGCAAAGTGGACTAAGTCCTTATCGGCATAATCCACATCGATAATGAAAAAGTATTCACCCAGTGCTGTCTTGAGTGGACGACTTTCAATTTTTGTCAGGTCAATTCCTCGCCAAGCAAAGGTCGAAAGAGCCTTGTAAAGTGCACCTGGAAGGTTGTCAGGTAAGGTCAGGGCCAAACTCATTTTCTCCCTTTGTGCTTGCAAGGGAATAGAAGGCTTTTTAGCTCCCAAAACCCAGAATCTTGTGAAATTGGCTTCCATTTCCTGAATATCCTCGGCAATCAGTTCCAAGCCATATTCTTCAGCAGAACTTCTAGGTGCAATGGCTGCAAAGGGCTGGTCTGGATGTTCGGAAATAAAACGGGCCGCATAAGCTGTACTAGCTGTTACCTCGATTTGAGCCTCTGGATATTGTTCATCGATGAATTTCTTTCCTTGAGCTAAGGCCTGTGGATGAGAAAAAATCTTTTCAATCTTAGTATGGCCTGGAACCACCATCAACTGCTGATGAATAGGCTGAACGATTTCTGCAACTGCTTGAATGCGAGCCTGATGAAAAAGGTAGTCCAAGGTTTCATGAACACTACCCTCAATAGAATTTTCAACTGGCACCACAGAATAGTTCACTAATCCTTGCTCATAGGCCTTGATGACATCTGTAATGTTGGCAAAGGCCTGCAATTCCTCCTGAGGAAAAGCTGTCTGCACAACGTGGTGTGAAAATGATCCCTTGGGACCTAGATAAGCAATTTTCATCTCAGTTCCTCTATAATTTCCTCTGGGCTTAGCTTGGTTACATCCAAAACCCGACTGGCCACTTCCTCATACCAAGCCTGTCTTTCTTGGAAAATAGCTGCAAGTTCTTCCTTGCTATTATTTAGAAAAAGCGGACGCTGATTGTCCTGATCAGCTGCGATACGTTGGTAGAGGGTTTCAAAATCAGCTTTCAGATAGATATTATCAGAATTGGTCTTTAGTAAGTCACGATTTCGCTGAGAAATGACCACTCCTCCTCCAGTTGACACGACTTGGTCTCTTTGTAGTAACTCAGCTAGGACTTCAGACTCTATCTGACGAAAGGCCGCTTCTCCCTTTTCAGCGAAAAATTCCGCAATGGACATACCTAAGCGTTTCTCAATCAGGGCATCCATATCAAGGTAATTAGGGTCCAAGCCTCTTGCAATAGTCGATTTGCCAGCCCCCATAAATCCGAGTAATACCTTAGCCATGAATCAAGTTCTCCAAATCATCAAAGAAGCTAGGATAGCTGGTATTGATAGCTTCAGCACGGTCAAGCTCCACTTCTCCATCTGCAACCAAGAGGGCCGCGATAGCCGTCATCATGCCGATACGATGGTCTCCAAAAGTATTGACTCTAGCACCGTGAAGGGCTGATTTTCCTTTGATAATCATTCCATCTGCCGTCGGAGTAATATCTGCTCCCATACTATTTAAAGCGTCTGCCACAACCTGAATACGGTCTGTTTCCTTAACCTTGAGTTCCTCAGCATCCTTAATAACTGTTACACCTTGGGCTTGGGTCGCAAGTAGAGTGATAACTGGCAATTCATCAATCAAGCGCGGAATCAAAGCGCCACCAATCTCTGTTCCTTTCAAGTCAGAAGACTCAACAGTCAAGGTTGCAGATTTAGCGACTGGGTCAATTTCAGTAACTTCTAATTTTCCACCCATGGCGCGAATGACATCAATGATACCTGTACGCGTTTCGTTGATACCCACATTCTGCAGCACTACACGAGAGTTTGGAACAATCAAACCTGCGACTAGCCAAAAGGCTGCACTGGAAATATCTCCTGGTACGACAACCTTTTGTCCAGTCAATTTTTGTGGTCCTTGGACTGTGATTTTTTTGCCGTCCACACTTAAATGACCACCAAATTGTTGTAACATATCTTCAGTATGATTACGGGTGCATTCTTTTTCTATAATCACTGACTGACCCTGAGCCTGCAAGGCTGCGAAGATCAAGGCTGACTTGACTTGAGCAGAGGCAATTGGCAACTCATAGTGAATAGGTCTTAGGTTTTTCGTCCCTTTTAAATGAAGGGGAGGCAAATCTCGCTCAGTTTGCCCAGAAATGCTGACGCCCATTTTTTTCAGAGGAATCGTCACACGGTCCATAGGACGTTTGGAAAGACTATCGTCTCCGAACATTTCTACTTCGAAGTCTGCGCCAGCAAGGACACCTGAAATCAGGCGAATAGAGGTTCCAGAATTTCCCATATCAAGGGCATTTCGCGGAGCTTTTAAACCATCCATACCTACACCTTGAATGGTAATAACCTCATCTTTATCCTCAATCTCAACACCAAGGTCACGAAAGACTTGCATGGTCGAAAGGACGTCTTCGCCACGTAATATATCATAAACCTTGGTCTCACCCTCAGCCAAACTTCCAAAGATTATGGAACGATGGCTAATAGACTTGTCACCTGAAACTCGGATACTGCCATGTAAGTGGCGAATGTTTGTTTTTAGTTTCATACTGGACCTCATACTTGCAATACTTTTACCTATTTTATCATAAAAAGCCAGAAATTCCTTAAAAATTCCTGACTTTATGATAGTTATTTTCTTATTTTAGCAATTCTTTTTCATTTTCAATTTACCAGCTATCTGAAGAGCCTCCACCATCAAATCCACCGCCACCCCAGTCATCTGAAGACCATGATGAACTAGAACTACCAGAATCATATGAATCTGATCTACCATAAGAACTTGACTGTACTCTTTGTGAAGCATAGTAGCTTTTTTTGAGGTCGGAAGTCCAAGAAGCATTCCTCACAAAATCTTTATCGTTTGGATAGAGTTTCCCTTTCCCATTATAAGAGTATTGAGAGCGATTAAGCCTATCTAGGTGCTTTCTTTCAACTTCTGCGTAGTATGCTTCTATAAGTAATGTAGTCCAAGTGTCATTAGGTAGAAAACCTTTTGAGTCTGGATATAGTTTGTTATATCCTTCGTACTGATATTGAGACCTAATTAAACGCTTATTTTTTTTATAGTCAGATTTACGCTCTTCAGTCCACGTATCATTAGGTACAAAGTCAGGAAAATCTGGATACAGCTTACCCTTTCCCTCGTACTCATACTTAGAAAAGCGGCATCTTTTTAAGTAATGGAACCAAATTGCTAAAAGTGCATAAACCAAGAAAATTAACGGCATGTACTTAAGACATATCTTAAGGATTCCCAAAATTATTGCTATGTATTTTAAGCTTTTTGGAAGCCGAGTATTCTTATTCTCCTTCTTGTTTATGATGTCAGCTTTTCTAGACTCCGCTTTAGAAATACCTACTAGAATTTTGTTAAGGGCATCAGTATATTTCCCTTCTTTCATGTATGGCTTAGAATCATTTAATAAGGAACTGGCCATAGAGTCAGTAAGCCAAATTGCTGCTTCGTTGGATGTTTCAATACGAAACTTCCTATCCTTTATAGCAATAGCAATTAAAATTCCACTGTTGGAATCTTGTTTCCCAACTTTCCATTTGCGTGCAACCTCATTGGCTACCTCTTCAATACTGGAGCCGTCCAGAGTATCTACAATATAAATACCCACTTGGGTTTCACTTCCAGCATTCATACTCTCTAACGTTTCTGCAACACTAGTGGTTAAATAACCATTGGGATCGTAAATACCATTTAAAGGACGATCTGGAACATCTATATTAGCCACCACTAAAGGCATAAAAAAGAATAAAGGGGCAATTAAGAGTAAAAGTAACTTTTTCATAGGAGATACCCCACAAGACTAATCAGTTAAATTGACTTTAGGGACAACCTTTGCATCTTTCTCTGCTTCAATTAACTCAGCTCTTTGGAAACCAAACAAACTAGCTATCACACTAGTAGGAAAACGTCTAATGGTCTTATTATATTCTGTTGCAGTATCGTTATAATCTTTACGAGCGACAAACAAACGATTTTCAGTTCCCTCAAGCTCTGAAATTAGAGAAGACACTTGTGTATCAGCTTTTAACTCAGGATAATTTTCTTGAACAACTAGCAATCGAGAAATGGCAGAAGTTAATTCGCTCTCTCCTTCACTTTTTGTTTCTGTATTTCCTGAGCCTATCTTAGAACGAGCATCCGCAATCTTTGTAAAGATGTCTTCTTCGTGCTTCATATATCCTTTTACAGAATTTACAACATTTGGAATTAAGTCAGCTCTACGTTGAAGTGCCACTTCAATCTTCGAGTTAGCTTGTTTCACAGATTCATCTTTGCTAACAAGACTATTGTACGAACCTGCCAACACTATAATACTGATGAAGATAATTCCTACAGGAACTCCTATTAGAGCAATTAATTTTTTTGACATATTTTTTCCTATTTTCTATTGTTCATCATTTATCTACTATTTATCGATAATAAAAATTTCATTCTCTTTCATAGTTGTTTCTATATTTATTATCTCATCAAAAATTTCTAACTTATCAATTGAAGTAGAAAATAACAGTTATAAGCTTTCAATTTCGTTTTGTATTATAGTTATGATTTTCAATAGCCTATTTAATTTGTTTTGTATTTTGTTTATTAGTAAAGATATTCATCCCCACAGTCATTCTTAAACGAACCACGCTAATAACTCTAACTAATACAGTAGTTACCAATAATAATCATACGCTTAAGAAAACACCTATAAATAATGAACAAAATAATTTTCTTATTTTAGCAATTCTGAAACTGGTTCGAAAACAATTTTTTCAATGTCAGAAAGGTAAATTGCCAATTGTTGTTGCTTAGTAAAGAATTCTGATAAGAGGCTATTCCCTTGAATCTGCTTACCAAAGCCTTCCATTTTCGCTTGAAAGGAAGCGTCTGGCATTTGACCTGTCTGTGCCAGTCTTTGAATTTCGTCTTGGAAGGCAACATATTCTGTAAAAATTTTGCTTGCCTCAGCATCTGCTGAAATAGCATCTTTAGCTGCTTTGACAGCCTTGTATTCTGGTAATTCGCGTAGACCGCGACTGAGTTCGTTTGCACTATCGTAAATATTTGACATAATTTTCTCCTTACTTGATGACGACTGTGTAGTCGGTATTTTCTGTTATGAGATGCTCAGCTCTTTCCAAGTCTTGAGCATTTTTAAATGAAATTTGTAGAATCCCGTGAATATCCTCACGGTTTTCCTCATTGATGTGAATATTAACCAAGGAAGTTCCACGTAACAGTTCCAAAATCCTCAGGATGACATCTTCTTCATCGGGAACATCGACATAGAGGTCATAAGAGCTATCCACACCGCCACGCTTATGAATTTCCATGGCCTGACGTTGCTCACGCGCTTGATTGAAAAAATTCCAGATTTGCTCCTCATCTCCCTTGCTGATAGCCTGACTAACCTCATCCAAACGTTCCTTAAAATCCTCAATCCGCTCTAGGATAGTCTCACGATTGGACAAGAGAATGGAGGTCCACATCCCTGGCTCGCTTTCCGCAATCCGAGTCATATCTCGAAAACCACCTGCCGCAAAGCGCCTTGCCATCTCATGTTCTTGAGCATAGACCGCGGTCTGTTCCATGAGACTAGAAGCCAGAATATGTGGAAAATGGCTAATCTGAGAAGTCACCCGATCATGCTCCTTGGCATCAATTTCGATAAAGCGAGCATGAAGACCTGAAAGCAGAGCCTTCATTTCCTCAAGCGTGTCCTGACCTGTCAGACTCGAAGGCGTAAAGATATAATAGGCATTTTCAAAGAGATTAACATCCGCAGAAGCAGCCCCTGTCTTGTGACTACCAGCCATAGGATGGGCTCCTACAAAACGAATCGACTTGCCAACCAAATACTGCTCCGCTACATCTACAATAGCTGACTTGGTTGACCCAGCATCTGAAATAATGACGCCTTCTTTCAAGTCCAAGTTGGCCAATTCCTTAATGAAAGCAATGGTTTGTTTGATTGGCAAGCTGAGAATAATAATATCCGCAAGAGGAGCAAAACTGGCAAAATCATCCGTTGCACGGTCAATCATGCCTTCTTTCAAGGCGATATCTCTCGAAGCTTGACTGCGATTATAGCCTAAAATTTCATAATCTGGATGATCGCGTTTGATACCAAGTGCCATCGAGGCACCGATCAAACCAAGACCCGCGATATAGACTGTTTTTGCCATAGGAACTCCTTAATAGTTCTTTGTATAGTCTCGGTGTTTGGCTACCGCTTCTTTTAATTCCTCTAGATTGTCTGATGAGAATTTTTCAAGGATTTCTTGTGCCAGAACCGTTGCCACAACAGCTTCCATGACCACTCCTGCAGCTGGAAGAGCGGTCGGATCACTTCTCTCAACAGTTGCCTTATAGGGTTCATGGGTTTCGATATCCACACTCATAAGTGGTTTGTAGAGAGTAGGAATGGGCTTCATAACTCCACGAACAACGATAGGTTGCCCATTGGTCATACCACCTTCAAAGCCCCCTAGATTGTTGGTACGGCGAGTATAGCCGTCTTCTTTAGACCAGAGAATTTCATCCATAACTTGGCTACCTTTGCGGTAACCAGCCTCAAATCCAAGACCAAATTCCACCCCTTTAAAGGCATTGATAGAGACAACTGCCTGAGCCAATCGCGCATCCAATTTTCTGTCCCATTGAACATAAGAACCGAGGCCAACTGGAACACCTCCGACGACTGTCTCCACAACTCCTCCGATGGTATCACCGTCACGTTTGATTTGGTCAATATAGTCCTTGATTTCCTGTTCTCGTTCTTGGTTGACAATAGAAACTTCAGACTGGGCAGCTCTTTCCTTAATCTCAGCCACTGTCAGATTTTCAGGTACATCGATTTCCTTGCCACCAAAGACCACGACATGGTTGGCAATCTCCATATCCAATTCAGCCAAGAGGCGTTTGGCTACAGCCCCGACTGCCACTCGCATGGTGGTTTCACGAGCTGATGAACGTTCCAAAGAATTTCGCAAATCGTCAAAACGGTACTTGATGCCCCCTACCAAATCGGCATGTCCTGGACGTGGATGGGTGATTTTTCGTTTGCTTTTAAGGCGTTCTTCAATGTCCTCTGCAGACATGATATCCAACCATTTCTGGTGGTCCTTATTGATGACATCCATGGTAATGGGAGCTCCTGTCGTCTTCCCGTGGCGCACGCCCGAAGTAAAGACAACCTGGTCACTCTCAATCTTCATACGACCACCGCGGCCGTAGCCACCCTGACGGCGTTTAAGGTCTCCATTAATATCCTCAGCTGTCAAAGGTAGTCCAGCTGGAATTCCTTCAATAATAGCCGTCAGACGGGGACCGTGTGATTCTCCTGCAGTTAAATATCTCATACGTTCTCCTTATTTTACCAAGTAGTCTTTCATCTCTTCCAGAGAAACTGGGTGAATGGTTGCCGAACCAAGCTCTGGTACCAAGACCAACTTCAAGGTATTGCCACGCGCTTTCTTGTCATGAGTAAGAGCCTGATAAAGCTTATCAACATCCCAGTTTTCATAGTCAACAGGCAAGCCAAATTTCTGACACATTTCTGTGATGGACTGGGTAATGCCAGCTGGCATAAGGCCTTTTTCCTCAGCAACCTTGGAAATCTGCACCATGCCCATGGCCACAGCTTCTCCATGCATGACTTTTCCATAACCGGCCGTTGCTTCAATGGCATGACCAATAGTGTGGCCAAAGTTAAGGTAAAGGCGTACACCATTGTCCAACTCATCCTCAACTACCATCTTGCGCTTAACCTGACAAGAATGTTCAATCAAAGTCTCCGCATGTTCCAGAATGCTCTCTACAGAACCATCCAGCTCCGTCAATAGAGTCCATAGTTCTGGATCCTCAATCAAGCCATACTTGATAACTTCACCCATTCCTTCAATCAACTCTCTTTTTCCGAGGGTTTCAAGAACAAGTGGGTCAATCAGAACCCCATCTGGTTGGGCAAAGGTCCCCACCATATTCTTAGCAAATGGAGTATTGACGCCCGTCTTTCCACCGATTGAAGAATCCACCTGGGCAGTCAAACTAGTCGGAATCTGAACAAAGTGAATACCCCGCATATAGGTAGAGGCTACGAAACCAGCCAGGTCCCCAACGACACCACCTCCGAGAGCCACGATTCCATCGCTACGAGTCAGACCTTGCTTGACTAAAAATTCATAGACTTTCTGAACAGTAGTTAAATTCTTTCTTTCTTCGCCTTCTAAAAAGTCAAAAACTGCTACCTGAAAACCAGCATCTTCTAGGCTGAGCTTGACCTTCTCTGCATAAAGAGAAGCTACATGGTTATCTGTAACAATGACTACCTTTTGTGGTTGCCAGAGTTCTCGCAACCATTGACCAGCCTGAGCCAGACAGCCTTTTTCAATCTGAATATCATAAGGATGATGAGGAATATCGATTCTGATTTTCATAGGAGAGTCTCCTTTTCTTTATTGGTATTTTTCTGTTAAAGACTGCCAAATCTCTTCTGTTGGCATTTCCTTGCCTGTCCACAGTTGAAAAGCCTCTGCAGCTTGATAGAGCAACATTCCCAGACCATTGACAACTGGATTCCCCTGACTTCTGGCCCATTTCAAAAATGGTGTTTCAAAGGGTTGGTAAATGATATCTGCTACTAAAAGAGTTTCTGATAGGACAATGTTTTCAGGAACTGGAGATGATTGACCATCCATCCCTACACTTGTTGCATTGACCAGTAAATCCGACCCAGCAATCCTTGCTTGCAGTTCAGGAACATCTTCTAAAGCATACAAGTCCACCTTAAAACCTGTCTGCTCCTGTAACTTGTCTAGGTATGGTCTTGTTTTTTCCATGGAAACTGAACGAACAAAGACTGAAATCTGACTGACACCATCCAAAATAGCCTGTGCCAAGATTGATTTAGCCGCACCACCTGCACCAAGCAGGGTCATCTTTTTACCTGAAATTGTAAAAGAAGGCAAGCTCTTAAAAAATCCCTTGCCATCTGTATTATATCCAATTAAATTGCCATTCTCATTGACAACAGTATTAACCGCACCAATCAAGCGCGCTTCATCGCTCAATTCATCCAAATAAGAAATCACCTGCTCCTTATAGGGCATGGACAGGTTGATGCCAAACATCTGGTAGCGACGAATATTGGCCACTGTTTCTGCCAAGTCACCCGCTTCAATCTCCCAAGCCACGTAAGCACCATTGGTAGCTGTCGCCTCAAAGGCGCTATTGTGAATAAATGGGGAAATAGAATGCTTAATAGGATTGGCAACAACGGCAGCTAAACGTGTATAGCCATCAAGCTTCATCCAAAATCTCCCGAATTTTTTTCATATTAGCTAGGGAAATCTGACCTGGGGCACTTGCCTCATCTAGACTAGCAAAGGACCAGCTAGAACCAGTCACATCTGCAGTGATACGAGAGACCTTGCCCACCTTACCCATAGAAATAGTTACATATTCCTGCTCAGGATTGAGGGTTTTAAAGCCTCGTGTATAGTTCATCAAGTCTAGCACATCCTGCTCCGTGTGAGCCATCACCGCAACCTTAACAAGTTTTGGATTTAAGCTCGTCAACTCTGACAAGATTTCCATCATGTTCTCAGGTGTTTCTTGGAAATTGTGGTAACTCAAAATGAGATTTGGGAAGTCCAGCATTTCCTCAAAAACATCCTTGTAGCTATAGTACTCAAAATCAATATAATCTGGTTGATAGAGTTGCGCCACTTCCTTGATTAGATGGATATATTCTTCTGGAGAAAGGTCGATTTGTCCCCCTTCAGAGCGAGTTCGCAACGTGAAAACCAATTCACGACCTGCGAATTTTTCAAAAATAGCTGGAGCCACCTGCAAAATCGCTTCTTTAGGCAGATAGTCGGCACGCCATTCAATGATGTCGGCATCCAGATACCTCGTGGCATCCAGAGCCTGAGCCTCCTCTAAACTTCTTGGCATTACTGAAACGATTAATTTCATTTACTAACCTTCATACTAATCACCTTGAGGTAATTACTACTTTCATCTTTTTTATTATAGGCAAAATCTGCTGGAAGACCGTATTTATTTAAAATCTGGTAACTTCTTCCTGCAAAGCCTTTATCAATTTGTTCTGTAAATTTCTGGCGGGATACATTGGCAGCATTGGTACTGGCAATGATAATCCCTCCCTGATTTAAAATCTCAAGACTCTGGGAAATCAACTTGTGATAATCCTTGGCCACAGAGAACGTTTGTTTTTTGTTCCGAGCAAAGCTAGGCGGATCTAGGACAATCACATCATAGGTCAAGCCTTTTCGTTTGGCATACTTGAAATACTCAAAGACATCCATGACTATAAAACGATGGTCGTCTGTACTGATTCCGTTTGCCTGAAAATGTGCTTGAGACAATTCTCGTGAACGTTTGGCTAAATCAACCGAAGTTGTCTGACTTGCTCCTCCCATGGCCGCAGCTACTGAAAAGGCTGCTGTGTAGGAAAACATATTGAGCAAGGATTTACCCATAGCCAATCCATCCACTAAACTACCGCGAACTTCATGCTGGTCTAGGAAAACCCCTGTCATCAAGCCATCGTTCATAAAGACTTGATACAGAACACCATTTTCCAAAACAGTAAAGAAGTCAGGTGCTTCTTGACCATAAACATGGGCAGATTCATAGTCCAAACCCTTAAAACGGATCTTCTCATAGGTCCCTAAAACCTCAGGAAAAACCTGTCTAAAAGCTTCTGAGATAACTTTGCGAATCTGATACACATAAGAGTTATACCAAGAAAAGACAGCATAGTCGCCATAAAGGTCCACTGTCAGACCGCCAAAACCATCTCCCTCTTGGTTGAAGAGACGAAAGGCAGTTGTCAATTCATCTTGATAGTAGGCTTTTCTCTTTTCTTTAGCTTGTCTAAACAGCGTTTCAAAGAAAGCTTGATTAAAGGTCACCTTGTCTGTGCTCACAAACCAGCCCAAGCCCTTGTTTTGCTGAGAAAGGTAGGCAGTCCCAAGAAAGTTTCCTTCTTGACGATAGACTTCTACTTCCTGATCCTTGAGATTGATATTCTCAAGATCGCTGGCTTCTAGTAAAACTAGCCCTTTAGCGAGCTTCTTTTCAACCCGTTTGCTGACTCTTATTCTATTCATAGTCACTATTATAGCAAATTTTGTGACAATTCTCAAAAAAGAAACTACCCTTGCTTTTTTACTCTAGTTTTAAAAAATGGTATACTAATACTAATAAAAACTTAGGAAGTAATTGTGTGAGAATCAATTTTAACAAAATCCAAAAAGCCATGGGTACCAGACTGGGTTTTGTCCTAACCCTTTTAATCCTCTATTGGCTCAAGACCTTACTAGCCTATACCGTTGACTTTAATTTAGATATTCAAGTAGGCAAATTGCAGGGAAATTACCTTGCCTTTATCGCCTTTTTCAACCCCCTTCCTTTGGGACTCCTCCTGCTGGCTCTAGCTCTCTATGCTCGCTCAACCAAGACCTTTTACAGTCTTAGTATAGCTATTTACAGCCTTTTATTCATTTGGCTTTATTCCAATGTCTTTTACTATCGAGAATTTAGTGACTTTATCACGGCCAATACCATGAAAGTGGTCAGTAAGGTATCTGTTGGTACTGCAGAACTAGAGTTACTGCGTTTTTGGGATTTCATCTATTTTATGGATTTCCCACTGCTGGCTTATCTTCTCTATAAAAAGATCATCCAGCTGGATAGGAGACCTTTCAAATTCCGCTCCAGTGTTGCTATCACTGCTCTCTCGGCTCTGCTCTTTTCAGCTAACCTTTTCTTGGCTGAAATTGAGCGTCCCGATCTCCTGTCACGAGGATTTTCTAATTATTATATTGTTCGTGCCCTTAGTTTGCCAGCCTTTTTAGGCTATAGTGCCAACCAATCCTACAGTACAAACAAAGAACGTGCCAAGGCCTCTGAGACTGATCTTCAACCTATTACAGATTATATTCAAGAACATTCTGCTAAGCCCAATCCAGACTATTTTGGCCTTGCCAAAGGGAAAAATGTGATTTATCTCCACTTAGAGAGTTTTCAGCAGTTCCTACTGGACTATAAACTCAACATAGATGGAACTGAGCATGAAGTCACTCCCTTCCTTAATTCCCTCTACCATTCGCAAGCAACCCTAGCCTTTTCGAATATCTTTAACCAAGTCAAGGCTGGTAAAACCTCAGATGCGGAAACCATGCTAGAAACCGGTTTGTTTGGGCTTGACCAAGGTTCTTTCATGGTCAACTACGGTGGTACCAATACCCAGCAGGCTGCGCCTTTTATCCTATCAAAAAATGGCTACCAATCAAGTGCAGTCTTTCATGGTAACATTGGGACCTTCTGGAACCGAAATACGACCTACAAACAGTGGGGCTACCAATACTTCTTTGACGCATCCTATTTTACCAAGCAAGACAGTAGCAATTCTTTCCAATATGGTTTAAATGATAAAATCATGATGAAAGATTCTATCCAATATCTAGAGCACTTGCAGCAGCCTTTTTATGCTAAGTATATCACGGTGTCCAATCACTATCCCTATGCTAGCAATCTGACAGGCGATGAGCTTGGTTTCCCACTGGCTAAAACCAAAGATGAAACCATCAATGGCTACTTCCAAACAGCTAACTATCTGGATAGTGCTATCAAGGCCTTCTTTGACTATCTCAAAGAAAGTGGCCTCTATGAAAATTCCATCATCGTCATCTACGGAGACCATTATGGCATTTCTAACTCCCGCAATCCTGAGCTGGCTCCCTTGATTGGCAAGACTTCTGAGAACTGGTCGAATTACGACAATGCCATGTTGCAACGAGTGCCTTTTATGGTGGTCATGCCTGGCTATGAAAAAGGACAAATCATCAATACCTACGGTGGACAAATCGATATCTTACCGACTCTCGAACACCTCCTTGGTATTGAGTCCAATTCCTTCCTTCAAGTTGGACAAGATCTTCTGTCTCCAGATCATCAAGAAATCGTTGCCTTTCGGACTGCAAATTCCTTCGTCACACCAAAATATACCAGCTACGACGGACGAACCTACTACACTGAGAGCGGTCTTGAAATCAGCAATCTTGATGAACAAGCTCAGACTGAACTAGAAATTGTTCGTCAAGCAGCTAGTCAACAGCTAAAAATCAGCGACCAAATTCAAACTGGTGATTTGATACGTTTCTACCAAGCTGATCATCTTGGAAAAGTTGATACAGAAAGTATTTCTTACCTCAATTCCTTACCAATTCTGCAAAAGATTGAGCAGGAAAAAGGTAGTCAATCAACCAGTCTCTTTAGCCAACGACAAGGTAAAACCAGTGCTGACCTTTTCAAGGCACCAAGTTACCAAGAACTCCATCCAGAGTCTGCAGAAACTGAATCAAAATCACAATAAAAGATGCTCTTCCATCGTGGAGGAGCATTTCTTTTTATAAAATAAAATTCAACGAAAATCAAAGAGGAAACTGGCCTCAGGTTAACTGCGAGATTGTAAGTAGAGAGGTTGTATCAGCAATATATGTCTGTCAAATTTAGTGACGAAGATAGTAGAAGAAATATGAGGATATAAATCAGCTTCGGCAGGTATCTGGAAAATTTGATTTTATAGAAAAGCCTTCTGTTACAAACTCAATATACTATCAATAAATAATATTATAGAAGCAACAATAATTATAATTTCACCTATCTGCATAATTCTATTTCGAAATCTAAATATATGTTCTATCAAAAATACTTGGATCACACACATTATAGGAATTAACGTTTTTGAAATTGAAAAATATCCAAATAAATAAACTATAAACAACAATAATAGAACTATATTATATTTCTTATTCAAAACATTCCTCCCTATATATTTTTGATTACCAATCTTAATCATTTACAACTACATTCTAACAAACTATAAAAGCGTTTGTCGAATTGAATTTATCAAGCAAGCGACCAACTATCTCATCTTTTTTCTATTTCCGTCAATATGCGTGACAGGTAGTAATGATATCCAAAAATAGCAAGACCAAGCAGAAGGATAAGAGCTCCTACTCCCAAGCTAATGGCAAGGATAGTGGAGAGAGACTGAACCAAGAATAAGCTCCCTATTACAAGGGCCATTAAGATTGCACTATAAACCAAAATTAAAACAATTGCTACTATACGATTTGAACGGTTCACCAAGTCCGTAATGCTACTCCAATTAGTTGACAGATTTTTCACGTCCTTAAAGTAATTGTGGCAAGAAAGGATGACACTGGCAAGGATCCATGCCACAAGAAGATAAATCATCGAAAAGATGGGCAAGCCTAGATATAGAGAAAGGCCAAGTAAAGTCAGGACTGGTAAAAAGGACTGGACAGCAAATATAATCCAAAATTTCACTTTCACATAACGAGCAAAGTCAAAGGGTAAACTCTTCAGAAAATCAACATTTTCCCTCTCCAAGGACAAGGCAATTGAATGCAGGCTGGTGATATTGTTATTGACAACTGCTATAAAGAGAGCTATAAAAAACAAGGGTAACCAATATGGAGGATGAATGTCTGGAACTATCTGAGAATCTCGGATGTTGGAAATCAGACCAATCATCATGAGATAAGGAAGGAAAGCACTTGTAAAAAGCACTGTAATCACACCAGTTCCCTGTCCCAAGAGGGTGAGGTGGTAGCGTAAAACCATACGGAAAAAGCCCTTTTTATTAGTAGTTGAAATTCTCTCCTTATTGCGACGTTCTTTTTTGACCTTCTCCTCACTATTAAGCAGAATCACGTCATAAAAACGAGGAAAAACCTTCTTTTTACTCAAGTAAAGCAAGAAGAGAGTTAGTCCTATCCAAGCGAGCAGACCCAGGATGGCTTCTGTCGAAAAAGGCTCCACTGCTATTTTGTAAAAGAGATGAAGAGGATAAAGGAGAAATGGAATGTCTCTAACTTTGTCAACAATACGTCCAGAAGTCGACTGTAGAAAGAAGACAAATATTAAAGGTATGAGAACTCCTATCCCAATCATCACATTCGAAAAAATAGACTGATACTTTCTGAAGACCGTAGTCTGAGCCAAGAAATGTACTGCCACTACCATCACTAAAGTAACAGAGACAAATAATAAGGTCAAGGACAGTAGCATCAAAGGCAAACCCAACCAAAGAGAAGGTGCTAGCCTAATGTAGAGGACTAGAAAATAAGCTAGGATTGGTACAATTCCAGCTAGAGCTGGCAAGAGGACAGACAGACCTTTGGCCATTATAATCTCTGATTCTTTAAAGGCATAGGGCCTATAGGAGGCCAGGTCCTTACTCTCATAAAAGACATTGTAAAATGCAGTGAAAGAAGTTGAAAAGGCAAGCACCAGTAAAATAGCAACCATCGTACTAAAAAAACTTGGCATTTCCTCAAAAGGAAAACGAAAGGCTATATTTATAAACATTAAGAGCGTCAAGAGACTAGAAAAAATGTAAGAACTTAGGACTCTAGCGGAAGCATTTACTTTTTTCCCAGGATTCTTAGCCTGCTTCTTTCGTAGGTTAGCCAGATTAGCTTCTTGAGATGAATAGAGGATATTGATATCCACTAATTTTTTAATGACCTTGAGACGCATCTGAAACCTCCTCTTTTCTACCAGCAAGGCTAAGGTAGATACTTTCCAAAGACTGGTCTGGATGGTCTTTTCTCAAGTCCTCTACGCTACCACAATAAATCAAATGCCCTTTTTTCAAAATGGCAATCCGATCACAGACTTGCTCAGCTACCTCTAGGACATGAGTTGAAAACAAGACTGTCTTCCCTTTTTGTGCATGTTCCTTCATCATTTTCTTCAAATCAAAGGCAGCCTGGGGATCCAAACCAGTCAAGGGTTCGTCCAAGACCCAAATATCAGGATCGGACAAGAGTGCTCCGATGACAAAGACTTTCTGACGCATTCCGTGAGAAAAAGTTTCAATGACCTGATAGCGGTTTTCAGCAAAATCAAAAATTTTCAATAGCCTAGCTAGACTAGCTTCCAAGTCAGAGCTAGTCAGATCATAGGATGAAGCAATCAATTCCCAAAATTCATTGGCCGTTAAGCGTAAAAATAAGTCAGGCGAGTCTGCTACGTAGCCAATCTTCCGTTTGATCGCCAAGCGATTTTCCGATAAATCCTGACCGTCCACCAAAATACGACCACTGCTGGGCGAAATGATACTGACTAGGGATTTTATAGTGGTCGATTTTCCAGCCCCATTATGGCCAATCAAGCCCATAATCTCCCCATTTTCAATCTGCAAATTGAGATTGCTCAAAGCCTCTTTATCACCATACAACTTACTAACATTTTGAAATTCAATCATGAGAAATCTCCTCTCTTTATCTATGTAATTTACTATAATTATAGCGCTTTCATTTTAAAAATCAACATTTTATATAAAATAGTCAAAAACTTATTATTCAGTTTTACGCAAACGTTTGAGCTAACCGATACTTTATGATAGAATAAAGAACAAGATTGACAAGTAAGAGGAAACATCATGCAAAATCAAACACTCATGCAATACTTTGAATGGTATCTGCCCCACGATGGTCAGCACTGGACGCGTCTGGCTGAAGATGCTCCACACCTAGCTCATCTGGGGATTAGCCACGTCTGGATGCCACCAGCTTTTAAGGCAACCAATGAAAAAGATGTAGGTTATGGGGTCTATGACTTATTCGACTTAGGAGAGTTTAATCAAAAAGGAACTGTCCGCACCAAGTATGGTTTTAAAGAGGACTATCTTCAAGCCATTCAAGCCCTAAAAGCACAGGGAATTCAACCTATGGCCGATGTGGTGCTCAATCACAAGGCTGCTGCTGATCACATGGAAGCCTTTCAGGTTATTGAAGTGGATCCTGTAGACCGTACAGTTGAACTTGGGGAACCCTTCACCATCAATGGCTGGACTAGCTTTACCTTCGATGGTCGCCAAGATACCTACAATGACTTCCACTGGCACTGGTACCACTTCACCGGTACAGACTATGATGCCAAACGCCGAAAGTCTGGGATTTATCTGATTCAAGGAGACAACAAGGGGTGGGCAAATGAGGAATTGGTCGATAATGAAAACGGTAACTATGACTACCTCATGTATGCCGACCTAGACTTTAAACATCCTGAAGTCATCCAAAATATCTATGACTGGGCTGACTGGTTCATGGAAACGACTGGTGTAGCTGGTTTCCGCTTGGATGCCGTTAAACACATTGACTCTTTCTTCATGAGCAATTTTATCCGTGATATGAAGGAAAAATACGGTGAGGATTTCTATGTTTTTGGTGAATTTTGGAATCCTGACAAGGAAGCCAATCTAGACTATCTTGAAAAAACGGAAGAACGATTCGACCTTGTTGATGTTCGTCTCCACCAGAATCTCTTTGAAGCCAGTCAAGCTGGCGCAAACTATGACCTTCGTGGTATTTTCACAGATAGCTTGGTTGAACTCAAACCTTACAAGGCTGTAACCTTTGTCGACAACCACGATACCCAACGTGGTCAGGCTCTTGAGTCTACTGTTGAAGAATGGTTCAAACCAGCAGCCTATGCCCTCATTCTATTACGCCAAGACGGCCTTCCATGTGTCTTTTACGGAGACTACTATGGGATTTCAGGGCAGTATGCTCAGCAAGATTTCAAAGAAGTCCTTGACCGCCTCCTAGCTATCCGAAAAGATTTGGCTTATGGAGAACAAAATGACTACTTTGATGATCCTAACTGTATTGGTTGGGTACGCTCAGGTGCTGAAAATCAATCCCCAATCGCAGTCTTGATTTCAAATGACCAAGAAAACAGCAAATCAATGTTTGTCGGCCAAGAATGGGCTAACCAAACCTTTGTAGATTTACTTGAAAACCACCTAGGTCAAGTTACAATTGATGAGGAAGGTTATGGACAATTTCCAGTCTCAACTGCTTCGGTAAGTGTCTGGGCAGCCAATACAATCTAATTGCCAATGATTATCAAGCCAGATCCAAACGGATTTGGCTTTTTTGTAGTCAAAAAGACCTACCCACCAAATGGATAGATCTTTACTTGATTACAATTTACCTGCTACTGCATCCAACAATTCTTGGATCTTAGCTTGGTTGCTTCCTCCTGCCATGGCCATGTCTGGTTTACCACCACCACGTCCATCAACGATTGGTGCCAATTCTTTGACAAGGTTTCCTGCATGAAGGTCTTTTGTCTTACTTGCTACAAGGACATTGACTTTGTCACCGATAGCAGCAACTAGGACAAGAAGATCAGAGTAGTCTTTTTGTTTCCAGTTGTCCGCAAAGGTACGAAGGGCACCTGCATCTGATACAGAAACTTGACTAGCAATGTAACGGTGACCATTGACTTCCTTCACATCCTTGAAGATATCGCCTGCGGCTGCAGCTGCGGCTTTTTCTTTCAATTCAGCATTTTCTTTTTGAAGTTGACGAAGTTGTTCTTGAAGTCCTTCTACCTTGTGAGGTACTTCCTTGACTTGAGGTGCTTTCAAGGTCGCTGCGACAGCTTTAAGAGCGTCCTCTTGTTCACGGTAGGCTTCAAAGGCTTCCTTACCAGTCACTGCCAAGATACGGCGAGTTCCTGATCCAATCCCTTCTTCTTTGACAATCTTGAAGAGGCCAATTTCAGAAGTATTGCCAACGTGGGTACCACCACAAAGCTCGATAGAGTAGTCACCGATAGTAACAACACGGACTTCTTTGCCGTATTTCTCACCAAAGAGAGCCATAGCTCCCATTTCTTTGGCAGTGTCAATATCCGTTTCAACTGTCTTAACCTCAAGAGCTTCCCAGATTTTTTCGTTGACTTGCTGCTCAATCGCACGCAATTCTTCAGCAGTTACAGCTTGGAAGTGGGTAAAGTCAAAGCGAAGGAATTCAACTTCATTAAGAGATCCTGCCTGAGTTGCATGGCTTCCAAGGATATTGTGAAGGGCAGCGTGAAGCAAGTGAGTCGCAGTGTGGTTTTTCATGACACGGTGACGACGATTTGTATCAATTGCCAAGGTATATTCTTGGTTCAAGGCAAGCGGTGCAAGAACTTCAACCGTGTGAAGTGCTTGTCCGTTTGGTGCTTTTTGAACATTTGTCACAGTAGCTACAACCTTGCCTGACCCATCCAAGATTTGTCCATGGTCAGCTACCTGTCCACCCATTTCAGCATAGAATGGCGTTTCCGCAAAGATAAGTGAGGCAGTTCCTTCTGATACAGCTTCTACTTCTGCATTGTCAGCCACGATAGCCACCAATTTAGAAGATAATTGGCTAGCATTGTAGTTGAAGACACTTTCTACAGTGATGTTTTGAAGGGTTTCATTTTGCATACCCATTGAACCACCTTTAACAGCTGACGCACGCGCGCGTTCTTGCTGTTCTTTCATGGCTGCTTCAAATCCTTCACGGTCAACAATCATCCCAGCTTCTTCAGCGATTTCTTCAGTCAATTCAACTGGGAATCCATAAGTGTCATAAAGTTTGAATACATCTTGACCAGCAATGACAGATTGACCTTTTTCTTTCAAGTCTGCCACAATGCCTTGGGCAAAGTGTTGACCTGAGTGAAGGGTACGAGCAAATGACTCTTCTTCACTCTTAACGATTTTTTCGATAAAGTCACGTTTTTCAAGCACTTCTGGGTAGTAGCTTTCCATGATTTTACCAACAGTTGGAACCAATTTGTAAAGGAAAGGCTCGTTGATTCCCAATTTTTGACCATGCATAGAAGCACGACGGAGAAGACGGCGAAGGACGTAACCACGACCTTCATTTCCTGGAAGGGCACCATCACCGATGGCAAATGAAAGTGAACGGATGTGGTCTGCGATGACCTTAAAGCTCATGTTGTCGCCATCTTGGTCATAGACCTTACCAGACAATTTCTCCACTTCACGAATGATTGGCATGAAGAGGTCTGTTTCAAAGTTGGTCTTAGCCCCTTGGATAACTGCCACCAAACGCTCCAAACCAGCGCCCGTATCAATGTTCTTGTGTGGCAATTCCTTGTATTCGCTACGAGGAACAGCAGGATCTGCGTTAAATTGTGACAAAACGATGTTCCAGATTTCAATGTAACGGTCGTTTTCGATATCTTCTGCAAGAAGGCGAAGACCTATATTTTCTGGGTCAAAAGCCTCTCCACGGTCAAAGAAAATTTCTGTATCAGGTCCAGAAGGTCCTGCACCGATTTCCCAGAAGTTGTCCTCAATAGGAATCAAGTGACTTGGGTCCACTCCTACCTCAATCCAGCGGTTATAAGAATCTTTATCATCTGGATAGTAGGTCATGTAAAGTTTCTCAGCTGGGAAGTCAAACCATTCTGGGCTTGTCAAAAGCTCATAAGCCCAAGTGATGGCTTCGTCACGGAAGTAATCTCCAATAGAGAAGTTCCCCAACATTTCAAACATGGTATGGTGACGTGCAGTCTTCCCTACGTTTTCAATATCGTTGGTACGGATAGCCTTTTGGGCATTGGTAATACGTGGATTTTCAGGGATAATGGTCCCGTCAAAGTATTTCTTAAGGGTTGCTACCCCAGAGTTGATCCACAAAAGTGTTGGGTCATTTACAGGAACCAAACTCACTGATGGTTCTACAGAGTGACCTTTGGTCGCCCAGAAATCAAGCCACATTTGGCGTACTTGTGCACTAGATAGTTGTTTCATATTGTCTCCTTATTTACTTGTTTAATGTGATTGGCTTTCCAGCATTTCCACATAGTCAATCGCGACACAGAGGGAAATGACTAGGTCTGCATAAGCGTCCTCAAGGACCGTTACGGTATAGGTAGAGGTCAGATGGAAAAGTTCCTTCTTAATTTCCGCAATCATCTGATCGCGATCATCCAGCAATTTGAAATTCAAATCCCAGATATTGCCCTCTATACGAAGACCTAGATTATCAAACTCATACTTATCTCGCCAGACGGTCAACTTCTTACGAATGACAAAACTCGAGCCATCCCGAAGCTGAATTTCAAAACGAGGAAGCAAGGTCAAGATTTCTTTACTAATCTGACTGACCTGTTCACCAGTCGCATCATAGATAGTAAAAGTTTTGGGAATCTTAAAAAATGATCCTTCCACCTGATAGGCGATTTCTCCCCTGTCATCCTTGATAGCGAAGCGTTCGCCTCCAAGACGAAACTTTTGTTTGACAAGAAATGTTTTCATCAACACCTCCAAAAATCAAAAGACAAGTTCATATCACGAAGGGCGAAAAACCGCGGTACCACCTTCATTCAATGAACTTGTCATTCTCTTATTCTTATGCAATTGTATGATTGAGTAGCATGACTTCCTAGCTTAGATGGCTCGCAGCACCGCCATTTCTCTGGACTAAGACAAGTGAAAATCAATTCTCAACTTTCTTATTATATCGTTTTTTTAAGCTTGCGTCAACTGGAAATCATCTTAACTAATAGTAGTGAGGTAGGAGGGAAGACCTTTTAAAAATTTAACTACTAGTTTCGAAATGTAAGTAGTAATATTTAATTTATTTCTAAAATCTTTCTATCTAGCATAGCCCTAGAAGGCTATATAAAACCCTCCAGCGCTGTTTAGTATGTCCCCCCTACACTGATAAGATTCCACTCAGAGTAGCTTATCTTGAACAATTTTGGGGATTTTGTGTCTTCGTCATATACTACGAGATAGTGCCCTTCATCATTCCAAAACTTGCCCAATACCTCGGAGTCTCTTAAATCCATTTTCTGGTTTAAGTAGTCGCTAGTATACTCAATTTTTGGTGCATCTTTTACCCCAGCAGTAGAAAAACTGCTACCAATAAAGATAAAAGCATAAAATAGCACCACAGCAATCCCCAAGAATTTAAAGATTTTATAGTTTGTATTATTGTTTTCCATGTTTGTATATTCCTTTTCTTTCTATTTTGTGTTTCCTTAAATCCCAAGAGGGAATTTTACCCCCTTATCCAACTAAATCATTAAGCCAATTTTTTCAATCACTTCTTGGATCTCATCTAGCGATACTAGAAACCACTCTTTAGGGACAAAGCTATCTCCATTTGGTGCTATTAATTCCATATCTAACTGCTTGTCTGCAAAATAATGATGAAGAGTAGTTTCTAATTTTCGAGCGCTGAAATTTTGAACCTCAAAACTAGCTACTAAACGGACAGGAGCAAAAAGATAGGTTCCTTCTCTTTCTGAATTTGCTAACCGTTTTTCAATTTGATCCTGTGTAAAACCGATTTTATAGAGATTACTGATGTTGGCAATTTGAGGATTGCTACTCAAAGATTTCACTACATAGATATATCCAGTTGTAATTCGTTCGCTTGGACTGATAACAGTCATCACATCTTCTATCAATTCTGTTACCATTCGTCCATGGCGCGTTCTATCGTGCAGATTAGATACAAAAGAGCGGAGTAAGGCCTTCTTATTTTCTGTACCATTTTCATATACGAGATGAAGTTCAGCATTAGTATAACCATTCTTATCAGTGAAGTCTTCTCCTTTAGAAACAACATAAACCATTACTCCATTATCCACATAGAACATACCAGGTTTAATTTCTTTTTCTTTTATCACATCAGACTTTCTGACTTGACGACGACCTTCACTAATTTCATCATGAACACGAGTAAATAATCCCTGATAATCTTCAAAATTTCCCATCCGTTTACGTGTTCGTGTTTTATCACGCGCTTGAATCGTTCGTTTATAACGTGAGACATCAAATAAAGATTTTTCAGCACCATTTACTGACTCAAACAATTTATCTGATAAAATATCTGTTAAACTAGCAGGACTTGAAATAGGGGTCTCGGACTCAACTATATCTATTTTTAGTAGCCCAAAATCATCATAAGGTTCTAACTTTCGGATGCTATTAGGAGATTTTCTAATACCATTCAATCGAGAAAATAAACTGCGTTCTTTAATATTTCTAGACTTTTGTGGCTCTTGCCCATTATTTTCTCTCACCCAATCTATAATTTCTAAAAATTTCTCTACTTCATGATCTGTAACTATTTTTTTCTTAGGTTTTAAAGGAGTTATTAAATGTTCAAAATCAGAATCATTAAAAATGTCATTTAAGTTTTTGAAATCAGTCATTACCGCTCTCCATCTTCAGCTTCATCTGAGATAATTGTAACAAAGCATAAGCAAGTCTCTGTTCGTACTTATCGTGACTTGATTTATCTGGATGACGACCATTTTCTTTCAAAAATTGCTTAATTTGAGGATAAAGAATTAACAGTTCTTCTTCAGAAAACTCCATCTTCTGACCATCCATATAATCTTGTATCAGACGTAAAGTCGGAGCATCAATTTCACGTGATATAACTTCGTAAGCTCTCTGGAAGGGATTAATCTGATCAATCAAATCAATAGATAACTCATCAATATTCACAAATTTATCTGCCATTTTTAGAAAATCTGTTTGCCCTACTCCCTCTTTCCGTTCAGCTGATTGAACCACCGATTGACTAATAAACTGTTGACGAACTTCTTCAACTTCAGCCCCACTTAAGTCAGGGTAGATTTGTTTAATGATGGCTGGAATCATCTGCTTATTAATGACTTCTGCATCCGTTCCTGCAGCAATTGCAGTTTGGATACGCGGTTCTTGCAATATACTAGCACGTAAGTCATTCAAATCATTTTCTATGATATCCTTTGTTCTCTGTGTACTAGGCTCTTTTAAGCCTTTAACAAACATTTCGGCACCAGAAGATTTCTGGTCTTCTCGGTCTTTTCGTTTGAACTTGAAATTTGGCGCTAAAACAGACTCCATCAATAGACTAGCTGTAATGGCCTTCATAACATTATTCACAGCGAAGAAAACTTCATCATCTTGAGCATCTGGTTGAGAAATGAGATTGGTAAATTGAGCGTGTGACTTATTGGAACTATCGCGTGTTACTCGACCTATAATCTGAACAATTTCTGTTAGCGACTGACGATAGCCAATCGTCAAAGCATACTCAGCATAAGGCCAGTCAAAACCTTCTTTAGCCATACCAAGTGCAATAATGATATCGAGATCATCTAAACTGCTCATCTTGTTTAGGTAATCCTGTACTTTTTCACGTTCTTCTTCTGTGACAAGGTCTGCAACTTTCAATACACGACCTGTTTCCTCAGTAACTAACCATAATCCAGTCTTAGGATCTGGAACTGCTTGCCCCAGTTCGTCTAAAATTCGGTCAACTTCATCATACTTATCCTTGGTTGACTCACCTGAGTTTACATTGGGAATATGAATAATGGTTTTCTTGCTCGTGTCCAGTACTTCGTGCAAAGCATCCGTATAACGACCACGATAAAAGTTATAGCCCATGGCAAAACTTTTCAGATATTTGTACCCCTCCAACTGTTCATAATAAGTATAGGATACCTTGTCGAATTTTTGCTCATCTTCAGGTGCCAAAATAGGTACAGAATCTCCACGGAAATAAGAGCCCGTCATAGCTACTACATGGGCTGTTGAATTGGCTAATATGTTTCTTAAGGCATTTCCTAAAACTGAATTATCATCTTGAGATACATGATGAAATTCATCGATAGCTAAAAGAACATCATTAAAATCACTATCAGCCAGCTGTTCAAAAGCAAAACGCAAGGTGGCATGCGTACAGATTAAAACTCTATCATCAGGAGACTCTGAATGCATAAAGTCTACAAACTGTTTTACCTTACTTTTACTGGTCCCTTGTTCAGTCAAATTATTTTTGGAAAGAACTTCCCAATCCCAGTAAAAACCATAATCTGTCAATTTTGTTGAACGAAACGATTTTCCGATAGATCTTTCTGGAACAGCTATAATAGCTTTTTTCAGACCTTGAGCATGTAATTTATCAAGAGCAATAAACATCAAAGCTCTCGACTTACCAGATGCAGGAGGCGCCTTAATCAATAAGTGTTGAGAAGTTCTCTTAGCATATACCCGCTCCTGCATTTCACGCATGCCAAGTGCATTATTTGATTGACTAGCACCTGTACCATTATAATTAATTTCAAATATATTTGAGGTCATTTCGCTTCCTTTTCTGTTATTTCTTTATACAGGTTCAATAAGACACTGAGCCTTTCTTCATCTGATTCAAAAGGCTTTTGCTGGTAAGCACGTTCTACGATACCATTAATTTTTTCATGTGCTTGACGAAGACGTTCATTCATCGATTTATTGGCTCCGCCGTACAATTCAGCCAAGGTTCCACCTTCTTCTTCTCTAACATCTAGCATTTCAAAAACAGCTTCTTCAAGCATATTTTTCCGAGCTTCCGAAAGTTCTGGAATTGGGAATGTATTATAGACCAGTCCAGCTGAATAACGATAATCTGTCTTTAATTTACCACCAATTGAACGAAGCCAAACCATATGCATTTTGGATTCTAAGATACCAAGAAGCCAGATAGGAGCATTGTAAATAACCATGGCGGAATCTGATACAATTGTGTTATCTTCAATAAATCCCATAGGTACATAAGTACGAGATTCTGATGATACACGTGGAACAATAATAGCTTGACAACGTTCTATATCGCCTTTTTCATATGCTTCGTCCCATTCACCTCGTTGTACAAATTTCCATGGTGTGGATGCAGTTTCTCTTGTTCCAGCAGCCTTAGAATCCAGGCGTTCTTGTCTTATATTTTCAAATAATTGATGGAATTCCTGGATCTTATCTAATTTAGTATATTCATCTTGATCAATCCAAATAGTATATCTAAAATTTCCATTAATATACTCATCTGCTCCAATATACCTTTTAAAATGTACTTCCGTTTCAGGATATCTTTGGACTAATTTATTTTTATCATCATTTGTCAGTATTATATATTTACTTCTTGGCATATTCCCGAAGACTATTTTTGGAAAATTATTTAACTTCTCTGAATCATTGTGATTAGATACAATAATATCATCTGCAAAAGCTAAGTAGGGATTTATATTCTTTCCATAACTTTCTCCCTTATCACTATATATAATTCTTTTCTTATCACTTTTATTTGAAAATCCAATAATAGTTACTGTAACTCCTGCATTATGGGCCGCGCTATTATTCCATTTAAAAGATTGATACGCAAAGGAAATTTGGCCATATCGTAGAAGAACACTCCACAAAATTGAAACTTGCTCACCTTGATTTATTGAATTTGTTGTTACAAAAGCATATTGAGCATTTTTACCATAAATAAGGTGAGTTGCCTTATAAAACCATCCCGAAATATAATCTAATTTTTTAGAAGAAATTTCTGAACAAATCACATTTTCTAGTTCCTTCTTTTGTTCCAGAGTCATTTTTTTAGAGCCTATATACGGCGGATTCCCAAATATATAAACTTCGTCATCTTCCTTAGCATTCAACACAGTTTCCCAGTCAATTCTTAGAGCATTCCCACAGACGATATTTCCAGCTTCTCTTAAAGGTAATAGTCTTGGATGGACATCAGCAAGCGCTTCTTCCATTTCCACATTCATCTGGTGTTCTGCTATATACAAGGATAGCCTTGCTACTTCATGAGCGAAATCATCCAATTCAATTCCTGAAAACTGGGAAAGAGAAATCTTAGATGCATCAGCAATCAATTCTCCTTGATAAACGGCTTTTTCATTCAAGGAGTCACGAATTTCACGCTGTTTGACTAAGATATTAATTTCTAAACGACGAAGTTCTTTATAGGTAATGATGAGGAAATTTCCAGAACCACAGGCAGGGTCTAAAAACTTGATAGAGGCCATACGAGTGAGTAAATCTTCTAACTTAGGTAAGATTTGTCGTAATTCCTTGCGACGATGTTCCTCGCTAAAGTCACCACCTCCTATATAGTAATCAGCTCGTTCTTCTAATTCCGTAAATGCTGCTCGTAAATTATCTAAAAATAGTGGTTTGATGACCTTCATAATATTGGGCACGCTAGTATAGTGCATACCCGATGTTGATCTCGCTTCTGCATTTGCCACTGTTTGGATCATTGAGCCCAAAATATCTGGATTGATTTCATTCCAGTTTAGCAACTCCCCTGCTTCAATGAGTAATTGACGAGTTCTTTTATTGAAAATAAGGTCATGATGTGGCTCTGAAAAAAGCTTACCATTTACATAGGGAAAATCTGATAACCACGACTCCAAATCCTGACGACTAAATTCAGGTATATCTAAAACAGTAAATAACTTTCTAACACACTCATTTAAGTCAGAACCATCTTCGGATGTCCTCGTCTTAATAACATTTGTGAAAGCTCCCTTGGAGATGATATTTGTATCTTCTGCAAATAGTAGAAAAAGAACACGAATCAAAAATAGATTAAATGATTTACCGTCAGTTTCAGTAATGGCTAGTTCAGGATTGATAGAAATTAGTTCGTCATAAAGTTTGGTGAAACGCTCTGCTGCTTTTACATCAGCAGGGTTTTCCTTATCATAATCAATCTTTTCAATACCATTCCAAGGTAAGAAGAAATCACAATGAGCTGGCAAATCATTAAAAGAAATTGCCAAAGTCAGCCCTGTCTGAGTATCCTTTGCATATAATTCTTGAAAATCTGTTGTAATAATAAATCTAGATTTACGAGCTTGCCCCTCCAACTCCTTATCAATCTTAGTCAGAGCAAGTAATGGCAGATTTTCAACTGTACGAAAATACAATTTATTTTTTATTATAAAATCATCAGATGCCGCTTTACTTGCTCTTGTTATGGTCGTTTTAGTAATATCAAACAATGAAACAAAATCAACAATAAATGTCGATTGATTCAGATTTTCTACTAAAACCTTGGTTCTATCCTCAATCTCAGTGATATTTAATAACTTTTTAGCCATTAGATACCTCCAAGAAACGCAAAAAGCCTACTGGATTTTCAGTAGGTTTCAGTCTATATTTTTTGCATTTTTTTATTAGGTTATATATATATATATATATATGCATTTGCGTAGTCTGGCTCATTTTGAACTCCTTTAGAATTAAATTTTCAGAGATGCTATAAACAATTCTAATAACTCTCAGCCTAAAACTATTATACCATGATTTCTATTTTTTCAAAAAAAACGAACCAGCTTGACTGATTCGTTTTCTTATGTTCCGCTCCTACTTCCGATACATTTTAAACTGTAGGAAGAGGTCACTATATTTTCCTGTCCATTTATGGTCAAATTTCTCATAAACTTCTAGGTGTTTCATGGTTTCATCATCTGGATAGAAGGCCTTGTCTTCTTTTTTCTCCTCTGGGAGCAGTTCCTTAGCTGGTAGGTTTGGTGTTGAATAGCCAACATACTCCGCATTCTTGAGAGCATTTTCGGGTTTCAACATAAAATTGATAAAAGCATAGGCGGCATCTTGGTTTTTGACTGTTTTGGGAATGACCATATTGTCAAACCAAAGGTTGCTGGCTTCTGTCGGTACCACATAGCGTAGGTTTTCATTTTTTTCTAGCATTTGGCTGGCTTCACCAGAGAAGGTCACGCCGATAGCAGCATTGTTCTGAATCATGTAGCCCTTCATCTCGTCGGCAACGATAGCCTTGATATTTGGAGTCAGTTTATAGAGCTTATCCACTGTCTCTTCCAACTGCTGGGTATCCTTGGAGTTGAGGCTGTAGCCTAGGGAGTTGAGCCCCAATCCCAGCACCTCACGCGCCCCATCAAAGAGCATGATAGAGTTCTTATACTCTGGTTTCCAGAGGTCGTCCCAATGCTCAGGCGCTTCATCTACCATAGTTTCATTGTAGACAATTCCCAAGGTTCCCCAGAAGTAAGGGATGGAGAATTTATTGCCTGGGTCAAAGGACTGGTTGAGGAACTCTGGTCCGATATTTTCAAGACCTTCAAGTTTTGAATAGTCAAGCGGTACCAAGAGATCTTCGTCCTTCATCTTGTTGATCATGTATTCACTTGGGATAGCAATATCATAAGTCGTTCCACCCTGCTTAATCTTGGTGTACATGGCTTCATTGGAGTCAAAAGTCTCGTACTGGACTTGGATTCCTGTTTCTTCTGTGAATTTCTCCAAGAGTTCAGGATCGATATAGTCCCCCCAGTTGTAGATTACCAGTTTTTGACTATCTCGACTATTGATTTTACTATCTAGATGCGTCGCAATTCCCCACAAGACCAGGATAATGGCTGCAATTCCTGCTAAAAATGAATAGAGTTTTTTCATGCTTGCTCCTCCTTCTCACGTGAGATAAAGTAATACCCAACAACCAGGATAATACTAAAGAGAAAGACAAGGGCAGACAGGGCATTGATTTCTAGCGAAATCCCCTTCCGAGCACGAGAGTAAATCTCGACTGATAGGGTTGAAAAGCCATTTCCCGTTACAAAGAAGGTCACAGCAAAGTCATCTAGAGAATAGGTGAAGGCCATGAAATAACCTGCAATGATAGACGGAGTCAGGTAAGGAAGCATGATTTCCTTGAACATCTGAAATTGACTGGCACCAAGGTCATAGGCCGCATGAATCATGTCACCGTTCATTTCCTTGAGTCGAGGCAAGACCATCAAGACCACGATAGGAATCGAGAAGGCCACATGACTAGATAGAACGGTCAAAAAGCCAAGTGAAAACTTGAGTTGGGTAAAGAGAATCAAGAAGCTGGCACCAATCATAACATCAGGCGCAACCATGAGGATATTATTGAGTGAAAGAAAGGCTTCTTGGTATTTCTTACGAGATTGGTAGATGTAAATGGCTCCAAAAGTCCCGATAATGGTCGCTATCAAGGCTGATAGAAAGGCCAAGAAAAAGGTCTGGGTCACAATTAACATAAGGCGACCATCGCCAAACATGGTTTTAAAATGGCTCAAGCTAAAGCCTGTAAAGCTGTTCATGTCGTTGCCTGCATTAAAGGCGTAGCCAATCAAGTAAAAAATCGGCAGGTAGAGGACAAGAAAGACCAGTCCCAGATAAAGGTTGGCAAATTTTTTCATCGTTCTCTCCTTTCCTTGGTCACCCACATGGTGATGAACATGGTCAGAATGAGAATCACACCGATGGTAGAACCCATACCGTAGTTGTCATTTGTCAGGAAGTTCTGCTCAATAGCCGTTCCCAGCGTAATAACACGGTTCCCACCAATCAAACGGGTCAGCATGAAGAGACTCAAACTTGGGATAAAGACAGACTGAACCCCACTTCGCACACCGTTCATCGATAGAGGGAAGATGACATGGCGGAAGGTCTCCCACTTGGTCGCACCCAGATCGTAGCTGGCATTGATGAGGTTATTATCCATATCGTCCAAGACATTGAAAATGGGCAAAATCATAAAGGGAAGCTCGATGTAGCTTGCGACAAAGATAAAGGAGAAATCGGTAAAGAGCAACTGTTGTGAACCGATTCCGATAAATTCCAAGAATTGGTTAATAGAGCCATTTTGACCAAAAATCCCGATAAAGGCATAAGCCTTAAGAAGAAGGTTGATCCAGGTAGGCAGGATAATCAGCATGAGCCAGAGTTGACGGTGCTTGAGACGAGTCAAAAAGAGGGCTGTTGGATAGCTGATAAGCAAGGTCACAAAGGTCACAATTCCTGCATAGAGTACAGAGTTGAAACTCATTTTTAGGTAGGTCAAGTTTTGTGACGCAAAGTAAGATTTATAGTTTTCTAAACTGAATTGTCCTTCGATATTGAAAAAGGATTGACCGAAAATCAAGACCAAGGGTGCCAGGACAAAGAGGGCAATCCAAAGCATGTAAGGCACTACAAAGAGTTTAGAGCTTGTTTTCTTCATCTCTTTCCTCCTCGATTGCATTGATCAGACCTGCTTCTTGCTCTTCGATTTCCACGTATTCTTCGATACGGGCATCGAACTCTTCTTCAGTTTCGTTGAGACGCATGATATGGATGTCTTCCGGTTCAAAGTCCAGACCGATTTCCTCACCCACAATTGCCTTACGAGTTGAGTGGATCATCCATTCATTTCCAAGTTCGTCATAGGCGATAATTTCATAGTGAACTCCACGGAAGAGCTGGGTATCTACCTTAACTTGGAGTTTGCCTTCTTCAGGAAGGGTAATCCGCAAGTCCTCTGGACGAATCACGACTTCAACAGGCTCATTTGGTTTCATCCCACCATCGACCGCTTCAAAGCGTTTGCCGTTAAACTCAACCAAGTAGTCCTCAATCATGGTTCCTGGCAAGATGTTTGACTCGCCGATAAAGGTGGCAACAAAGTGATTGATTGGCTCATCGTAGATATCTACTGGTGTTCCAGACTGGACAATCTCGCCATCATTCATGACAAAAATCCAGTCACTCATGGCCAGTGCTTCTTCCTGATCGTGAGTGACAAAGACAAAGGTAATGCCCAATCGTTGTTGCAGTTCACGCAGTTCGTACTGCATGTCTGTTCTTAATTTCAAGTCCAGCGCTGACAGAGGCTCGTCCAACAAGACCACACGGGGTTGGTTGATGATGGCACGGGCAATGGCCACACGCTGACGTTGTCCTCCAGAAAGTTTACGGATGGAACGTTTTTCATAACCTTCCAACTGAACCATCTTGAGAACTTCCGCTACGCGTTTCTCGATTTCTTTCTTGTCAATTTTACGCAAGCGGAGCGGAAAGGCAACATTTTCAAACACATTCATATGTGGAAACAAGGCATAGGATTGGAAGACCGTATGGACGTCACGCTTGTTGGTTGGGATATCATTGATACGGACACCATCCAGCAAAATATCTCCTGTCGTCGCATCCAGTAAACCTGCAATGATGTTTAGGATGGTTGATTTCCCTGACCCAGATGCGCCTAGAAGGGTATAGAATTTCCCTTCTTCCAACTCAAAGTTGATGTCTTTGAGAACCTTGGTGTTGCTGTCTTCAAAAACTTTAGAGACGTTTTTGAATTCAATAATTGGTTTTTTCAATTGTCATTTATTCCTTCTTTTTCATAGATTAACAGATCAGGTCTCTGTCAGGCCGCTACTACCTCGTGTAGGAGATTGAACTGCCTACATTCTTCTGCACTGACGATAGGCTTTCACCCCCTTTCCATGACATAGCAGCAGCTTTTTAGCTAAAGCTTCCTACTTGCTTTCACCTAAAATGCGGACTTCTCTCTCAAGTGTAATACCTGAGTGTTCCTTGACTTTTTCAATCACAGACTCAATCAAGTCCTCGTAGTCTTGGGCCGTTCCGTCAGCAACATTAATCATAAAACCTGCGTGTTTTTCTGATACTTCAACACCACCGACACGATAGCCTTTCAAGCCAGCTTCTGAAATTAATTGACCTGCAAAATGCCCTACTGGACGCTTAAAGACCGAACCACAAGATGGATATTCTAAAGGTTGCTTGAGTTCACGTAGATGCGTCAAGCGATCCATTTCTTGCTTGATAACCTGATGGTTTCCTGGAGCAAGGGCAAATTTAGCTGACAAGACAACTGCACCAGACTCTTGAATGGCTGAGTGACGGTAACCAAAAGCCAAGTCCTTGACAGACAGGGTCTCGATTTCTCCATCCTTGGTCAAGACCTTACAAGACTGCAAGATGTGGGCAATCTCGCCACCATAGGCACCGGCATTCATAAAGACAGCACCGCCAACGCTTCCTGGAATGCCACAAGCAAACTCAAAACCAGTCAAACTATGACGAAGCGCAATGCGAGTTGTTTCAATCAAGTTAGCACCAGCTTCAGCTTCAATGGTATAGCCATCAACGGAAACATTATTGAGCTTGTCACACAAGATGACAAATCCACGAATTCCACCATCACGAACGATGATGTTGCTGGCATTTCCAAGAACCATCCAAGGAATACTTTCTTGATTGGCAAATTTGACAACGCGAGCCAACTCAAAACGATTTCGTGGAAAGACCAAATAATCGGCCTCTCCACCTACTTTTGTATAACTATAAGCATGCAAGGGTTCCTTGAAACGGATATCAATCCCTTCTAAGATTTCAATCATTTTTTCTTTTACTGACATGACACTCTTCCTTTTACAAAATTCATTCCATTATACCATTTTTAAGACCATTTGACGACCCTAAAAAATCTTGGGCTTATTTTAAACAAAAAAGAGGTTTCCCCCTTTTTCTTATGATTTTTTGCAAAAGACTGCCTTTGTTCCATAGGCAAGCAGAACAAGTTCAAGTGCTAGGACCACTTCAACCAAGACTGGATTGGTCAACCAGCCAACTTGGGCAAGAGATGGTGCCAGGTCAAAGAAGGCATGTAGTCCATAGGCCGCTAGGAGATAAATCCATTTCTTCTGGCGAACAGCTTGGTAAACCCAAACAGTCAAGAGTAATTGGAAACCTAGGGCCAAGATTCGCTCAAAACCAAGCAAATAAATCTGCCAGACTGATAGCGACTGAATAGTTTTCAACATATTTTCAGACAGCAATTGCATGACCTGTGGATTCTGAGTTTGAACTGCTGAGAGAACGATGTAGAGATTAATCAAACTAGTAAGACCTAGGAAAATCAACTCCAAGCCACCATGCCCCAATCCATAAGCCAAGGCATCTGCCTTTTCCAAACTTCTCTTTTTCTCCAACCATTTGAAGAAAATAAGACGAGCAGTTTCCTCAAAAAATGCTGCCATGGCTAAACCATAGATGATATAGACAAGCGGATGGTCTTGCAAGAGGGCAATACTACCGTCTTTTTGAGGATGTAAAACGAAGATATGCACCAGTTTTTCCAAAATCTGTGAAGAGACAAAGAAGGCAACAGCCCCCAAGCCCAAGACAGCTAGATTAATCTGGTATTTCTTTTTGGCATACCAAATGCTCCCTATTAGAAAAGTCAGCAAAAACACAATGGTAATAATGATATGAATGGTCATTTTCTTCTCCTATTCTGCCTTTTCAATATCTTTTTTCATCTCATCAACATTGAACTTGGCAAACAAGTATTGGCGGTCTTGGACTGGGAAACGTTGGTCCAACTGGTCAACTGCTCCCACCTCGATAATGCCTTCCTTGATGACAAAGTCCATGACATGTCCACCGAAAGTCAAATCATCTGAGATGAAGTGCAGATGGTAGCCTGCCACACTGACTCCATGGAAAATCTCTGGCGTCCAGAAACCAACGATGGTTCCTGCTACATTGTCACGACTATATTCAGGTTGATGGGTTGCGACATCAGCAAACTTGGTATCTGGTGTCGACTTGGGAATCATGCGCACATGCATATGCGAAAATTCCCCACGAATCTTGATAGAGCGGAAAAGATTTTCCCCATCATAATAAGACTCGATTCGTTCTTCCAATTCCTTGTCTGTCATCTCAAACCGCTGGCGGAAAATGACCTCTGCCTGGTGCGGTACTATTGCTGCATAAGGAATAAGGGCATCTGGTGACACTTCTACAATTTCCGGTTGCTCTCCTGAGCCTTTGGCTTGATAAGCCTTGCCATCCAAAACAATCAATTCCCCATCAATGGAATCCAAGGTTCCCAAACCAAGGTCTCCATGCTCCAGCAATTCTCCTACTGTCATAGTACCACCATAAAGGCCGGCCATCAAGGCTCCAAGGGTATTGTATTGAAATAATTTCACTGGTTCCTGCACGTTCTTATCCATTCTCTTTCTTGACTGTTATACTCAATGAAAATCAAAAAGCAAACTAGGAAGCGAGCCACAGGTTGCTCAAAGCACTGCTTTGAGGTTGTAGATAAGACTGACGAAGTCAGTTACATATATCTACGGCAAGGCGAAGCTGACGTGGTTTGAAGAGATTTTCGAAGAGTATTATTCTATAAATGTTACTCCTAAGTATACCACATTTACCCCTAGATGTGAACGATAGAAACACTCTAGACATTGCCAAGAAGGAAAAAAAAAGGTACAATGTAACAAAATCAAGGGAGGTCTGGAATGAAGAAACAAAGCAAGTACCAAGAGGTTGTTTCCTATCTGAAAAACGGTATCGAGTCTGGACGTTTTCCAACGGGAAGTCGCCTGCCTTCTATCCGTCAACTGAGCCTTGACTTTCACTGTAGCAAGGATACCATTCAGAGAGCCCTTCTGGAATTACGGCACGAACAATACCTCTATGCCAAGCCCCAGAGTGGTTACTATGTCCTAGAACAAGGGCAACACCAGGATCTAGAAATCGAAGTCACTGACGAACATGCCAGTGCCTATGACGATTTCCGACTCTGTATCAATGAAACCTTGATTGGCCGGGAAAACTACCTCTTCAACTACTATGACAACCAAGAAGGATTAGAAGACTTAAGACAATCCATTCATAAACTCCTCTTTAACCAAGCTCTCTACTGCAAGGCTGATCAACTTGTACTGACTTCTGGAACCCAGCAAGCCTTGTTTATCCTTTCTCAAATATCCTTTCCTAGCCAAGTCAAGGAAATCTTGGTAGAACAGCCAACCTACCATCGGATGAATCGCCTCTTGATTGCTCAAGGTCTGGACTATCAAACGATCGAACGAGGCATTGATGGGATTGACTTGGAAGAACTGGAAGGCCACTTCAAGACAGGTAAAATTAAATTTTTCTATACCATTCCTCGATTTCACTATCCTCTGGGGCATTCCTATTCAGAGCAGGACAAACGGGCTATTCTTGACTTAGCTGCCAAGTATGGTGTCTATATCGTAGAGGACGACTATCTGGGTGATTTGGACTCCAAGAAGGGCCAGACCTTCCACTATCTAGATACAGAGGAGCGGGTCATTTACATCAAGTCCTTCTCAACCAGCCTCTTTCCAGCCCTGCGGATAACAGCACTCATCCTTCCAAATGCTATCAAAGAAGCCTTTGTGGCCTACAAAAATATCCTAGACTACGACAGCAACCTCATTATGCAAAAGGCACTGTCACTCTATATTGACAGTCAATTATTTGAGAAAAATCGGCTAGCTCGCTTATCCAATCAGGAAGATTACCAAAAACAAATCGAGGAAAGCTTAACTAAAACTCCTTGTCCCCTCCCTCACTTTCCCCTACACGATGGTTTATTACTAGACCTGAGACAGTATCCTAAAATTGCTAGTCTCAAACACAGCCAACTGGGCTTGGATTTCTTTGAAGAGGCTTACTTGGGTGCCTGTCCTTATCAATTTGCCAAGGTGTCCTTAGACAATCTGAAAAAGGTTTTAGACTATTTAAAAGCAGAATTGGACTGACTTCCAACTCTGCTTTTTTCTTATACTCTTCGAAAATCAAATTCAAACCACGTCAGCGTCGCCTTACCGTACTCAAGTACAGCTTGCGGCTAGCTTCCTAGTTTGCTCTTTGATTTTCATTGAGTATTATTCTTCAACTTCTGTTAAGGTTGCCGCTTTTTCAAGATATTTTTGGTAGGTACCGTCATCCTTGAGTTTTTGGATGACCTTGTCCACCACTTCTTTCAAATCAGCACTATTTTTTCTAAGGGCAACTGCATTAGCTTCGCCGTCCTTCATCTTCAAGCTGACCGTTGCGACAGCTAGGTCGGCATTTTTAGCAGCATAGCTAAGAGCAACAGGCTCATCCATGTGAACAGCATCTACTTTTCCAGCCTGTAATTCATTAACAGCTTCACCCATATTGGTTAGGGAAGTCAGCTGAGCTTTTGGCAATTGTTCCTTGACCATTGATTCTGGAACAGTTCCTTTTTGGGCTGCAATATTAGCACTTTCTAGGCTAGTCAAATCCTTGTATTTTTCTACATCAGACTTACGAACCAAGAAACTAATCTTGTTTTCATAGTAAGGGATTGAAAAATCAAAGACTTCTTTTCTCTCGTCAGTAGCGCTAATTCCCGCAACTGCTAGATCAGCCTTACCAGTTTGAAGACTGGTCAAGACATTGTCAAAACTCATGCTTGAAATTTCCAACTTCACCCCAAGTTCATCAGCGATAGCCTGTGCCATGTCAATATCCGCACCGACTACCTGGTTTTTCCCGTCAACTAAGGATTGGAATTCAAAGGGTGCATAGTCAGGACTAGTCGCCACAACTAATTTCCCCTTTTGCTTAATGGCCTCAACAGCTGACTGAGAACCATTAGAACCCGACTGGCAAGCTACTAAGAAGAAACTTGCAAGAAAACTACATAAAACAAATATCCATTTTTTTGATTTCATAAATAAACAACCTCTCTGTTAATTTTGTATAATTATAACGCTATCCAAGTTACTTGTCAAGTATTTTTCTTACATTTTCATAAAATATATTTACTAAAAAATAGAAATACAGTGGTTAGTTTATCTATCTATTGGGAACTTATTTTCAAAAAAATCATTTATCATATCTTGATGCTGCTGGTTTACAATTGCAATATTTTGTATGTCACTATGATCAAAAAATCCTAATTCTAAAGTTTCATCACTTGTAAAAAAATTTGTAGAGATAGAAGTTTCAGATGAAACTAAATACAAGATTGTAAGAACTTGAGCCTCATCACCATTCGGATAACTGTCTGAATATTTTGTATAAACATTTAAGAGTTTTTCCACCCTCACTTCGACTCCTGTTTCTTCATAAAACTCTCGCACTAAAGCTTCTAAAGCCGATTCTCCTAATTCAAGAGCACCACCTGGTAATCCCCACGTTCCTTTATCTGCTCGTTTTTGTAATAAAATTTTTCCTGATTGACTTAATATTCCACAGGTAAAATTTAAAATAATTTTATCTTTTCCAACTTTTTTTCTGATATTCTGTATGTAGTTCATTATTCACCTCTGACAAAGTAAACTATCTATACAATGAAAGCTTACTGTATTAAAAAGTAAGCTTTCACAATAATTTTATCCTTTGAATACTTTATAGTTCGACAATCTTACCTGTTTCAAAGTAAACAACCCATTCACAGATATTTTTGGCATAGTCTCCAATACGTTCCAAGAAGGCAATCACTTGGAAGTAATCACGACCTGTAACAATGGCATCAGGATTTTTTTTGATTTCTTCTGTAGCCAAGTCACGAATACTATCAAAGTAATGGTTGATTTTTTCATCCATTGCTGCTACTTCATAGGCCTGGTCTACTGAACCATTGAGATAGAGTTCAAGAGCTGCTTCAACGAAGTTCTTGACATCGCGACCCATTCTCTTGATTTCTTCTTCAACAGCTGGGATACGTTGCTCCCCCTTCATACGAATGGCTGCTCTTGCAATGGAAACAGCATGGTCCCCCATACGTTCCAAGTCTGATACAGCCTTCAAGACTGTTAGAACAGTACGCAAGTCCTGAGAAACCGGTTGTTGAAGGGCAATCATTTCAAATGATTTCTTCTCCAATTTCACTTCGTATTCGTTTACTTCTGCATCATCTTCGATAACTTCCTTGGCCAAATCACGGTCATGCGTAACAAAGGCACGCACGGTCCGATTGATTTGAGATAGCACTTCTTGTCCCATAGCATAGAACTGGTTGTGCAATTTCTCCAAATCTTCTTCAAATTGAGAACGTAACATCATTTATCTCCTTATCCAAATTTTCCTGAAATATAATCTTCTGTTTCCTTGTGTTGTGGGTTTAGGAACATCTTCTTGGTATCGTTAAACTCAATCAGATCTCCATCTAGGAAAAATCCTGTCTTGTCAGAAATACGAGAAGCTTGTTGCATGGAACGCGTAACCAAGAGCATGGTGTATTTATCTTTTAGACCATACAAGGTTTCCTCAATCTTACCAGCCGAGATAGGGTCCAAGGCTGAAGTCGGTTCATCCAAAAGAATGATTTTAGGACTGGTTGCCAAGACACGGGAAACACAGACACGTTGCTGTTGTCCGCCTGAAAGCCCGATAGCTGAATCATGCAGGCGATCCTTGACCTCATCCCAGATAGAAGCTCGTTGCAAGGCTTTTTCAACCGCCTCATCTAGAACCTGCTTGTCCTTCACTCCATTGATACGAAGCCCGTAAACAACATTTTCGTAGATAGACATAGGGAAGGGGTTTGGTTGTTGGAAAACCATACCAATTTCCTTGCGCAATTCAACTGTATCTGTACGTGGGCTGTAAATGTTGTGACCGTTGTATACCACTGAACCAGTTGTGGTTACCTCTGGATTAAGATCCCCCATGCGGTTGATAGCCTTTAGGAGGGTTGATTTCCCTGATCCAGATGGACCGATCAAGGCTGTAATTTCCTTGGGTTGGAAAGATAGGGAAACACTATTCAAGGCCTTCTTTTGATTGTAGTAAACGGACAGGTCTGACACCTGTAAAATCGCTTCTGTCATACTGTTTCCTTTCTATCCAAAGTGTCCTGTTACGTAGTCATTGGTTGACTGTAGTTTGGCATTTTGGAAAATATTAGAGGTCTTATCATACTCGATCAAGTCACCCAAGTAGAAAAATCCTGTGTAGTCACTAGCACGCGCAGCCTGCTGCATACTGTGGGTCACGATGATGATGGTGAAATCCTTCTTCAATTCCAGCATAGTTTCTTCCAGCTGGGCTGTCGCAATCGGATCCAAAGCTGACGCCGGTTCATCCATTAAGAGGATATCTGGTTTAACAGAGATAGCACGGGCGATACAGAGACGTTGCTGCTGACCACCTGATAAGGTCAAGGCTGACTTGTGCAAATCGTCTTTGACCTGGTCCCAAAGGGCAGCCTGACGAAGAGAAGTTTCCACAATTTCATCCAAAACTTGCTTGTCCTTAACTCCTGCACGTTCATGGGCAAAAGTGATATTGCGGTAGATAGACTTGGCAAAGGGATTTGGGCGTTGGAAGACCATTCCAATGTGCTTACGCATCTCATAGACATTGATTTCTGGACGGTTGACGTCAATCCCTTGGTAGAGAATTTGACCTGTTACCTTGGCAATATCAATCGTATCATTCATACGATTGAGACTGCGGAGATAGGTTGATTTTCCTGAACCAGAAGGGCCAATTAAGGCAGTAATTTTATTCTTTTCAAATTGCATATCGATGCCCTTGATGGATTCTTTTTTACCGTAGTAAACATGTAAATCCTTAGTAGAGAGGGCCACTTTCTCTTCAGGAAAGGTGATGATATGCTTTTCATCCCAATTATATTTTGACATGGCTTCTCCTTTAGGCAGCGGTTAATTTCTTATGTAGGTAGCTTCCGAGTTTGCGGGCTCCAAAGTTAAAGATGAGGATAAAGATGAGGAGCACGGCTGCAGAACCTGCTGATACAATGGTTCCATCTGGAATGGTTCCTTCACTATTGACTTTCCAAATATGGACAGCTAAGGTTTCTGCTTGACGGAAGATAGAGATTGGGCTGGTTACACTGAGAATATTCCAGTTAGACCAGTCTAGGGCTGGAGCGGATTGTCCTGCTGTATAGATGAGAGCAGCCGCCTCACCAAAGATACGGCCAGAGGCCAAGACAACCCCCGTTACAATACCTGGTAGGGCTTCTGGAATGACCACATGGACCACAGTCTCCCAACGAGAAATCCCAAGGGCCAGACCAGCCTCACGTTGCGTATGGTGAACGTGTTTCAAACTGTCCTCAACATTACGAGTCATCTGAGGCAGGTTAAAGACCGTCAAGGCCAAGGCACCTGAAATGATTGAAAATCCATACTCAAATTGAACTACAAAGATCAAGTAACCAAAGAGACCTACAACCACTGATGGCAGTGAAGACAAGATTTCAATACAGGTTCTGACAAAATTAGTCACAGGACCTTTTTTGGCATATTCAGCTAGGAAAATCCCAGCCCCCATAGACAAGGGAACAGAGATAATCAAGGTAATAACCAAAAGGAAGAAGGAATTATAAAGCTGAATTCCAATCCCTCCGCCTGCTTGGTAAGAAGAGGATTTGCCAGTCAAGAAAGACCAAGAGATGTGGGGCAAACCACGAACCAAGATATAAAGAATTAAGGATGCCAAGATGGCAACGATAATTCCTGCAATCGAGTAGAGGACAGCTGTTGCAATTTTATCTAATTTCTTAGCGTGCATAGTTTTTCTTTCCTCTTTCTTTCGTAATCAATTTAATCACACTGTTAAAGGCCAAACTCATCAAGAGCAAGACTAAGGCCAGTGACCAGAGAACGTTATTGTCAACAGTTCCCATAACGGTATTTCCGATACCCATGGTCAACACAGAGGTCAAGGTTGCTGCAGGTGTTGTCAATGAAGTTGGAACAACGGCTGAGTTTCCGACCACCATCTGAATGGCCAAAGCCTCACCAAAGGCACGTGCCATCCCAAAGACCACTGCTGTAAAAATCCCTGAACGCGCCGCCTTCAAGGTCACACGCCAAATGGTTTGCCAGCGAGTGGCCCCCATAGCCAAACTAGCTTCACGATAATGACGAGGCACCGCACGCAAGCTATCGGTTGTCATAAAGGTTACCGTTGGTAAAATCATGACAAAGAGAACGAAAATCCCTGACAAGATCCCAAAACCAGTTCCACCAAAGACACTGCGTACAAAGGGAACTACGACCTGCAAACCGATAAATCCATACACGACTGAAGGAATCCCGACCAGCAATTCAATAGCTGGTTGCAAGATTCTAGCACCTTTTGGTGAGACTTCGGTCATAAAGACTGCCGCACCAATGGCAAAAGGAGTTGCGATAAGAGCTGATAGGATTGTGACAATAAAGGAACCCAAAATCATGGGAAGGGCACCAAATTGTTTACCTGAAGGATTCCAAGTTTGGCCAAAGAGGAAATCAAAGATATTGACCCCATTGACAAAGAAGGTCGACAAACCTTTTTGGGCTACGAAAATCAAAATCATAGCCACAATGATGACAATCAAAGACAGACAGGCAAAGGTCAAGCCTTTCCCTAGTTTCTCTAGACGAGAGTTCTTTGAGGGAGAAAGTAATTTTTTAGCTAATTCTTCTTGATTCATTATTGACTCCCTTCTAGTGCTGTCACCGTTCCTACAGCATCTTTTTCAACCTTCATTTCCTTAACAGAAATATAGCCCATCCCCTTAACGATTCCGCTTTGCGCTTCATCAGAGAGGACAAAGTTGAGGAATTCTGCCACCAATTCGTTTGGCTGACCTAGGGTGTACATGTGTTCATAAGACCACAAAGGCCAGTTATTGCTTGTAACATTTTCTGCAATCGGCTCATAGCCGTTCAACTTCATGCGTTTAACCGAGTCATCCACATAGGCAAAGGCTAGGTAAGAAATGGCTCCTGGTGTCTGGGAAACAATGTTTTTAACCATCCCATTTGAATCCTGTTCTTGACTCTGCACAGCAGACTGACCATCCATGATAACACTATCAAAGGTTGCACGTGAACCCGAACTTGCCGCACGATTGATAATGGAAATGGCTAGGTCTTTCCCACCGACTTCTTTCCAGTTGGTCACTTGACCTGTGAAGATGCTACGGAGTTGTTCAGTTGTCAGATTTTCAACGTCAACTTCCTTATTTACAATGACTGCCAAGCCCGCTACAGCAACCTTATGGTCCACTAGAGCGGATGCGTTGATACCGTCTTTTCCTCGGCAAATACGTCTGAATTTCCTACATCAACGGCTCCAGACTGAACCTGAGACAGACCTGTACCAGATCCTCCACCTTGGACGTTGACTGTTTTTCCAACGTGCATAGAGCCAAATTCATCTGCTGCTGCTTCGACCAAGGGCTGAAGAGCCGTTGAGCCAACAGCTGTCATGGATTCTCCACGATCAATCCAGCTAGCACATCCCGCCAAAGAACCTGCTAGCAAAAGAGCCGCAAGGGATAGAGCGAGTTTTTTCCTTTTTTTCACTGTTTTTCTCCTTGAAAATAATGGTGAATGCTGTGAATTTTTTCAATTATTTATTTATGTTTTTCTTTTGAAAATTGAGAGCAAACTGAAGTTGATAGCTTAATTTTACTAGAAATTTGCTCAGTTGCCGTCTCCACCAATTTTGACTTAAAATGAAAGACAATTTGAAAAAAATCCATACTTCCACTATAACATAGACAAGCTACTTTGACTAGCATTTTCACTTGAATCTGAGACCTTTTGGAAAATAGTTTTTCAAAACATTTCCAGTCACCTTTCCAAAGCCCAAACCATTTCCTTGAACCAAAACTTGGTACCAACCATTTGGCAGACTTTCCGCCAGCTGAACGGTTTCTCCAGCCACATACTTTACAAATTCCTCTTGATCAATTTCAACCGACTGCTTGACCTGACTCGGTTTCAAGGCTAGACCAAGAGCAAAACTAGGCTCAAAGCGTTTCTTCTTAAAGGTCCCTAGATGCAGGCCATTCCTAGCAATCTTGAGCTTCCCTAAATCTGGTAAGAGTTCTGGCAAGAGATAGAGTTGGTCCCCAAAAGTCTGCAAGATTCCCCTTAGATTGATTTTCAAGTGTTTTTGTGCAAATTCCTGCCACAAAGTAACTTGTTCTCGGCTGAGATTGCTCTTACTTGTCTTACATTTAGGTGCTGGATTGTCACCTTTAAATTGCAAATAGGCTACAAATTGCCCCTCTCCCTTAAAATGATGTGGGTACATCCTAGCCGTTTCTGGCAGGTCAATACCAGCTACCATTCCATTGATATGCTCTACTGGCAACAAATCAAAATCATACTCCTCCAGTAGCCAATTGACAATCTCTTCGTTTTCCTCAGGTGCCCAGGTACAGGTTGAATAAACCAAACGACCACCTTCTGCTAGCATGGTTACTGCATCTGCCAGAATTTCTCTTTGCAAACTAGCACATTGACTTGGATAATCGAGACTCCAATAGTCCATAGCATCTGGTTGCTTACGAAACATCCCTTCACCAGAGCAGGGGGCATCAAGGACAATGAGGTCAAAATAGCCTTTAAAAACCTTGGCCAAGCGGTCAGCAGATTCATTGGTCACCACGACATTTGTCGCTCCAAAGCGCTCCATGTTTTCTACTAAAATCTTAGCCCGTTTGCTTGAAATTTCATTGGAAACAAGGAGACCCTCCCCTGCTAGATAGGCTGCCAGCTGAGTTGATTTTCCACCCGGTGCTGCAGCCAAATCCAAGACCTTCATCCCAGGACTGGGCTTGGCTACCTGAGCCACCATCTGGGCAGCGGGTTCTTGCGAATAGACCAAACCTGTAGCATGCTCAGGCGATTTCCCTGAAATCTTCCCATAGTGGCCCCAAGGGGTTTGAGGAATGGGATCAGAAAAGGAAACTGGCGCTTCTTTTAAAGGATTGACCCGAAAGGCCGAAACCGCTTCCTCCTCAAAAGAGGCAAGAAAATCTCTTGCCTCATCTCCTAGTATCTCTTCATATTTTTCAACAAATCCTTCTGGAAATTGCATTTAAGTTCTTTTCCTTTCGTAAATATAGGACTGAATTTCCTCCTGCATCTCAAGAGGTAGCATCATGACCGGTTGTCTGGTTTGAAAATCAGGAGCTTCGCCAAAAAGGGTCACAACCCGATAGCCCAGACTTTCCCCTAAAATACTAGCAGCAGCATAATCCCATGGTTGCAGATAAGTGATATAGGTCAACAAACGCCCTGACAAAATCTTGGCAAAACTAATGGCCGCACTCCCATAGACACGAACACCGAGGACCGCTCGACTCAAATCAGACAGCCCCCATTCGTTGGTTTCCAACATCCCACTATTCCCTGCAATAAGAAAATTTCCAAGGGGTTTTGCTTGAAAGGGAGCTAGAGGCCTATCATTTAGACAAACTGGAAACTTACCACCACCGTGATAACAATCCCCTTTGATCACATCATAAATGAGACCAAACTGACCTTGACCATTTTCAAAATAAGCCATCATGACAGCAAAATCTTCCTGCTGGGCTACAAAGTTATTGGTACCATCAATGGGATCGATAATCCACACCTTGCCCTCTTGAACCGAGGCTCGCAGACAACCTTCTTCAGCACAAATCTTATCCTCAGGATAACGAGACAAAATCTCACCAACCAATAGCTCCTGAACTTCCTTGTCCAGTCTGGTCACCAAGTCTGTTGGAGAGGACTTGGTCTCAACACGCAAGTCTTCCTGCATATGGTCAAGGATGTACTGGCCCGCCTTCTTAACAAGCTCTTTAGCAAATTCAAATTTACTTTCCAAGAGAAATCTTTCCTTCCCCTTTTTCCTTGGCAGTCTGAACTGCTCGATAAAGCGAATAGCCACTAACTGTTTCAAATTCTCTTCCCAAACGTTTCTCTTCGCTCTTACTTGGTACGACCGCCTTGAATCCCTTATAAGAGTCCAGTAACTTTTTAGCCTCTACCTTGCCTTCATAGGCAGCTTCAACATCATTAAAAAAAGAAAGCACTGAAGCAAGTTCTTCAGTGCTCCACGACAAATCTAGTGGGTAACTATACTGTTTGTTCATTAACTAATACCAGCTCTCATTCTTGCTTCTTTTAGTTCTTGCTTACGGTAACTACGAGGGAGAAAAGCACGAATCTCATCTTCATTAAAACCGATCTGCATACGTTTGGCATCGATAATAATTGGACGACGCAAAAGACTTGGATACTGCTCAATCAAATGAAGCAATTCTGATACCGAAATACTTTCTACATCAATATCTAATTTTTGAAAAATTTTTGAACGAGTTGAAATGATGTCATCAGTACCATTTTCGGTCAAGGAAAGGATGTGTTGCAATTCTTTTCTTGTTAAAGGACTGGTCATAATATTGTGTTCCTCAAAGGGAACCTTATGTTTTTCTAACCAGGCCTTTGCCTTACGACATGAAGTACAGCTCGGTGATAGAAATAGTGTAATCATGCTTTTCTCTTCTTATCTATACTTTGCTACTTCTATTATACAAAAAAATAAAGCGCTTGACTAGAGATTTTTAGAAAAAAAGCCTATTTTTTCAAGAAAAATAGACTGTTTGCGAACGATTAACTCTTTTTAGATTTGATTAATTCATTCTTGACAATAGTTTCGAATCACATACCTAATTGATTTATGCAAAATAAGAATATCTTTCGTTTCACTTCCTACGGCTTTTCAGGTATAGAAAACCAAAGAAGCTTTCATAGAGGGCAAAAAAGAGGAGGAAGGCATGTAGGAAGAAGGTCTCTGGTAAAATTAAAATAACTGGATCCTTGGCTGGGTCAAAAAGCCAGGTATCATCTCCCACAAAGAGAATTTGATGGAAAAGGGTAAAGAATTGGTCAAAACCAATCAAAACTCCCCCAAGCCCAATCATCACAGGTAAGACTACTAGAGCCAAAAGCCCTTTACTAAATAGAGATAAAAAGCCCTTTTTCACAATCCCTTTGACAAAGACATAGAAACTTGGCAGTGTCACTAGAGCTACTAGCTGAACTAGGTGAAAGAGGTTCTTGACCACCGCAAAATGGTGCAGACCAGCTGCTGACGAACGAAAATCTGGCATCTGCAAGACCTGACTAAAAGGATTGGTCAGGTAATCCATCAAGATATGAAAGTTATATTGAATGGTTTCTGGTTTTAGATAAACTCGATCCGTCAAGTTCAGCCACTCAATCTCCAAAGGATAAAAAATCCAAGCCAAATAAATGGTCAAAAGAATTGAGAAGGAGAGGAGAAAGAGCATAGAGCTCCAAAAGGTCAGTTTAGTTTTCATCAAAGTTCCACTCCGCAAGGCTAGAAACCACATGAGTCGGTGCGATTGGCAGGTCTGCCACTTCTTCTGCCTTGGTAAAACCTGTTGTCACCAAGAGAGTTGGAATGCCATTGTCAATCCCAGCTCGAATATCAGTCAAATAATTGTCCCCAACCATGATTAATTCTTCACGTTCCAAACCTAAGTGCTCAACCGCCTTGTCCATAATGATGGCATTTGGTTTCCCAATATAAACAGGCTTCACTCGTGTTGCCACTTCAAGAAGGGTAATCAGTGAACCAGCACCAGGCAAAAGACCGCGCTCTGTCGGGATGTTGAGGTCAGGATTGGTTCCGATAAAGTGGGCACCTTTTTGAATAGCTAGAGTTGCTATGGCAAATTTTTCATAGTCAACTTGCCAGTCCAGGCCTACTACCACATAGGCAGGATTATCCTTGTCTTCCACATAACCAGCCGCCTTGATGGCTTCCTTAAGCCCTGCTTCTCCGATGACATAGACGGTCTTTTCAAGCCCCAAGTCGTTCATATAGTCGATAGTCGCCAAAGTCGCTGTGTAGACAGTCGATAGGGGCGTATCGATATTAAAATTCTGAGCCAACATCTCCTGAACACTCTCTGGAGTGCGGGTTGTATTGTTAGTCACAAAGAGATAGGGGATGTCTCGCTTTTGCAATTCGTGGACAAAAGCCTCTCCTGCTGGAATTCGATCTTTCCCCTTATAAATGGTTCCGTCTAAATCAATTAAATAGCCTTTATACTTCATATTTTTCTCTAATCCTTCTTCATTTCTTGCCAAGTGATGATAGCTTGGGCATTGGTAGCCCCGTCGCTTGTAATCTCATGCTTGCTTTCCAGTCCAGTCCGTTCAACAGCCGATGTAATCACCCCACCTGGTCTAACTTCCTTGACATACTTGAGGTTGATTTTCTTGGGAATATATTGGGTCAAAAAATCCGCTCCCATAACCTCAAAAATCCAGTCCAGATACTTACTGTTATTAACATGACCATTCATATCCAAGTCGTAAAAACGAACATGGTAATCCTTGCTGAATGGTTCTTCCAAAGACTCATACTTTGGCCCACGGATAAGCTTTTTATCAAAATCAGACTGATACGGAGCCACAATCTCAGGTTCGACAGCATGGACTTTTCGACTGTCGCGGTCCATGAGAACAAAGGTCGCCATCATGTGGATGAGTTCCTGACCTGCTTCATCATAAATGTTAAAGCGACGGTAGCAAAAGAGCCGATTGTAGCTCAAAGCTTCCGTTTCGATGGTAATTTCTTCCGCAAAACGAGGCAAACGAACCACCTCAATATCGTATTCTGTGATAATCCAGACCAGATTATGCTCTTCCAAAATGGCCTTATCACTAACTCCTAACTCAATCGACTGCATCCCTGAAACTTGAAGGGATAGCAAAATCACATCTGGAAGCTTGATATGACCGTTCATATCAGCCATATCAAAAGGAATTTTCATTTTCATTCGATAAGTTAAGCCCATCATCTACTCCAAAATAAATCGTTCTGCTACGGTGTCTCCTAAAAAGAGACCTCTTTTTGTCATACGAACTCGGTCACCATCTATTTGCATGAGACCTTGTTGAACCAATTCTCTGACAATTTCTCCATAAAGTCCATCGAAAGACCGTCCAAATTTTTCCTCAAATCGCGCCATGGAAACCCCTGATTTCTTGCGGAGTCCCAAGAACATTTCTTCTTCCATTTGCTCTTTTTGACTCAGGTGCTCTTCTGTGATGCGAGCATTGCCTTCCTCAACTGCATTAAGATAATGACGAATGGGACCATGATTTTTATAGCGTACACCATTGACATAACCAGAGGCCCCAGCACCGATGCCATAGTATTCAGCATTGTCCCAGTACATGAGATTGTGGCGACTTTCAAAACCAGGCTTTGAGAAATTAGAAATCTCATAATGTTCAAAACCAGCTCGCTCCAGCTCTGCGATGATATACTCAAACATCTCAGCCTCAAGTTCCTCCTTAGGCAGAGGCAATTTCCCTCGTCGCATACGGTTCATAAAGACCGTATGATTTTCCAAAATCAAACTATACAAACTCATATGGGGAATATCCAGCCCAATGGCCTTAGCCACATTGTCCTTAACTTGCTCCATAGTCTGACCAGGCAGTGCATAAATCAAGTCAATAGAGATATTGTCAAAACCAGCCAGTTTCAGGCGGTCGATATTTTCATAAATGTCCTTCTCCAAATGACTGCGCCCAATCTTTTTCAGCATTTTGTTATCAAAAGTTTGCACACCTAGCGAAACACGATTGACAGCCGAGTTTTTCAAAACAGCTATCTTATCTGCATCCAAATCGCCTGGGTTGGCCTCAATGGTCAACTCTTCCAAGACTGACAAATCTAGATTTTTAGTCAAGCCATTTAAGAGCACCTCTAATTGCGGTGCTGACAAAGCCGTTGGCGTCCCACCACCGATGTAAAGGGTTCGTAACTTTTGAATGTCATAAGAACGAAACTCTTCCAGCAAATGCTCCAAATAACTATCTACCGGCTGATTCTTGATAAAAACTTTTGAAAAGTCACAGTAATAACAAATCTGGGTACAAAATGGGATGTGCACATAGGCTGACGTTGGTTTTTTCTGCATAGTAATTATTATACCACAAAGACAGGCTACGAGAAAAAAATCACCATCCCCAGATACATAGTCCGTCCAGAGATGGTGATGGTTTATTCTTCTGTTATGTCAATAACAATCTCTTCTGATTCATCAAGAGTTTCAGCCTTTTCTTGCCATTGCTCCTTGAGATTATTGAATCGATCTTTTGATGCTTCTGTCGCTTGACGAGCACATGATTTGGCTTGAGCAAGGACACTGTCCACAGTGATTTCACCTGACTCAACCTGTTCTTTGGTTTTAAGAACAAAATCTGTAGCCTGCTCCTTGACTTCTGTCAGTTTTCCACAGACCTGCTCCTTGGCATACTCAGGATCTTCTCTCAAATCATCTAGAAAATCTTGAGCCTGACTGCAAACTTGTTTGCCCTTGTCGCTTGTTAAAAACAAGGCGAGAGCTGCACCTGAAACGGTTCCTAAAAGGATTGAGGATAGTTTACCCATAAGAATTCTCCTTTTTTATTTTTTGAAAAATTTACTTGCTACACGAAGAGCTGACAAACTTGCACCAGTCTTAAGTGTTTTTGAACCAGCTGAAGAAGCTTTCTTGCTCAAGACACGCGCATGGTCATTGAGGTCTGAAACAGATAGAGATAAATCTGCCACTGCACTAAAGAGTGGATCAATCGTTGCCACCTTGACATTGATATCATCTGCCAAGACATTGACCTTAGCCAGCAATTCATTGGTATGATGCAAGGTCACATCCGCATCTGAAGTCAAGGTTTTAATCGTCTTCTCTGTTTCATCGATAACACGTCCAAGCTTTTGTACAGTAATGATTAAATACACTAAAAATACAATCAAAGCAAGGGCTACAAGAATATATGCAACTTCTAACATTTAGTTTTCCTCCTCTGAAATATAGTAAGGGGCCTTCTTTCGATTTTGATATAGAATGATAAAAATACCAAGACCGATAAGGACAACTGATAGCCATTGAGACACTCGAAGACCAAAGAACATGAGACTATCTGTCCGCATACCTTCGATGACCATACGACCGAAACCATACCAAATCAAATAGAAAGCAGTGATATGACCTCGTCTAAGGCTCTTCCATTTTCGTCTAAAAATCAGAATCAAGGCAAATCCAAGAAGATTCCATAGAGACTCATAAAGGAAGGTTGGCTGACGATAGCTCCCCTCAATATACATCTGGTCACGAATAAAGCCAGGTAGATAATCCAGATTATCCACTGCTGCACCATAGGCTTCTTGGTTAAAGAAATTGCCCCAGCGACCCAAACTTTGGGCAATCATGACGCTAGGCGCCGCAATATCTAGGAAATCCCAAGTATTGATGAGTTTACGATCAGCAAAGATATAGAGTACAATAGCCCCAGTTATCAAACCACCGTAAATAGCCAAACCACCATTCCAAATGGCAAAAATTTCTCCCAAGTTCTGACTATAGTAATCAAAACGGAAAATAACATAATAGAGACGTGCTCCTAAAATAGCCAAAGGAAAAGCTATCAGGATGAAATCTAAAATATCGTCTGGTATGATCTTCTTTCTAGGTGCTTCTTTCATGGTCAAATAAACCGCAAGAATCAAGCCTGTCACAATACACAAGGCATACCAACGAATGGCTAGAGGGCCTAGATGAATAGCAATTGGATCAAGCATTAGGCACCTCGTTTTGAGCAATAAGATTGGTCAAGCGTTCTTCGAACAAACGAGTCGCATCAAAGCCCATTTCCTTGGCACGATAATTCATGGCAGCAGCCTCAATCACAACAGAAATATTACGACCTGTTTTAACTGGAATACGAATACGAGGAATAGATACGCCAGAAATTTTAAGTTCCTCTGCATTGTTTCCAAGACGATCAAAAGTTTTATGTGTATCGTAATTTTCCAAATAAACAGCCAACTGGACTTGTGAAGAATCCTTGACGGCACTCGCACCGTAGAGGCTCATAACATCGATAATCCCAACCCCACGAATTTCAATCAGGTGTCTCAAGATTTCAGCCGGTTCACCCCAAAGGGTAATCTCGTCCTTGGCAAAGATGTCTACGCGATCATCTGCTACCAAGCGGTGACCACGTTTGACAAGCTCCAGACCTGTCTCACTCTTACCGATGCCACTATCACCTTGAATCAAGACACCCATACCATAGATATCCATCAAGACACCGTGCACACTGGTCCGTTCTGCCAAACGAGAATCCAGATAACTAGATAACTCCCCAGATAAACGACTGGTTGCTGTACGACTGGTTAAAATGGCAATCTTACATTCTCTGGCTGCCTTTAACATTTCCTCCGGAACCACCAAACCACGGGCAACAATAACCGCAGGTGTCTCAGGTAGAAACATTTTTTTCAAGACTTGGTAACGGTTGTGAGAGGACATCGAAACGAGATAGGACCACTCCTTCATTCCCAAGAGCTGGATTCGCTCTGGAGTGTAGTAGTCAAAATAGCCTGTCATTTCAAGACCAGGTCGCGTAATGTCCGCGGTATTAATTTCCTTTTCAAGTAATTCTGGTTCGCCATAGACAATGTCTAGTCTAAGCTTTTCAATCACTTCTTTTACTAAAACCGACATCATTTCCTCCTTCAATCGAGTTCTTTTTACTATTATATCAAATTGTCCTTAGAAGTTTCAGATTTTTGCAGGCTTTGAAGTATTTATTTATACTCAATGAAAATCAAAGAGCAAACTAGGAAACTAGCCGCAGGCTGTACTTGAGTACGGCAAGGCGACGTTGACATGGTTTGAATTTGATTTTCGAAGAGTATTAAAAGAAAAAAGACTAGATTTCTCCAGCCTTTCATTTCTAATTAGAATTTTTTACGTTTACGAGCTGCTTCTGATTTACGTTTACGTTTTACAGAAGGTTTTTCATAGAATTCACGTTTGCGTGTTTCTTGAAGAGTACCAGCTTTAGTAACCGCACGTTTGAAACGACGAAGTGCGTCGTCAAGAGATTCATTCTTACGTACTACTGTTTTAGACATTTTTTTCACTCCCTTCAAGTTCAAGATCTATTCTATTTTACACGTAAAAGGAATAATTGTCAAGAAAAAATCCGGTTTAATTTTGATTTTTTTGCCATTTATACAAGAGTTTAAAGCACTCAGATAGAAGAAACTGAAGGGTTTCGTTTTTTATTTTTCAAGTAGGCTGAGCGCTTCAGCATCTGCGATGATCGTCACATCAGGGTGATTTTGGAGGCTACTTGCTGGGAGATTCTCAGTCACTGGGCCAGACACTGTTCCGGCAATGGCTTCTGCTTTCGACTCACCATAAGCAAAGAGAATAATTGACTTGGCATCCAAGATGTTTTTAATTCCCATTGAAATGGCTTGAGTTGGAACGTCTTCAATCTTGTCAAAAAAGCGCGCATTGGCTTCAATAGTAGACTGGTCAAGCTCTACCAGATGCGTTTGACTGTCAAATGGAGTACCAGGTTCATTAAATCCGATATGTCCATTGCGACCGATTCCCAAGATTTGGAGGTCAACTGGATGGTCAGCCAAAATTTGGTTGTAGCGTTCAACTTCAGCTTCAGCATTGTCCTTAACCCCACGAGGCAAGAAACTTTCTTTAAATGGTTTTTGGTTAAACAAGTTTTCTTGCATGAAGTAACGATAAGACTGTGGGTTGTCCCCATCAAGCCCTACATACTCATCTAGGTTGACACTGGTTAGATTTGAAAAATCAAGGTCGCTCTCAACAATTTCCTTGTAAAATTCAAGTGGACTACTTCCTGTTGCAAGTCCTAGGGTTTGAGCGCCGTTGGCCAATTTTTCCTTCAAAATCTCAAAAGCAACTTTTCCACCTTCGATTTGGTTTTCAACTTTAATAACTTTCATCTTTTCATCCTCCGTTTTAATCTATATTTATTATATGGTATAGACCAATTTTTGTCAAGTGAAAACGATTTAATTTCTAAAAAAAGAGCGTCCAAACTTGAAACATGTTATAATGGATAGGATTAGAACTTAGAAAGAATGAACAGATATATGAATACAGCTGATTTTGATTTCCATTTACCCGAGGAATTGATTGCCCAAACGCCCCTTGAAAAACGAGATGCTTCCAAACTCCTCATTGTCAACCGTGATACTGGAGAAATGCAGGATAAACACTTCCACTCTATTATTGATATGCTGGAACCTGGTGACGCCCTTGTTATGAACGACACCCGAGTTCTCCCTGCCCGCCTCTATGGTCAAAAGGAAGAAACTGGAGGCCATGTGGAACTTCTCCTGCTCAAAAATACTGCTGGAGACGAGTGGGAAGTTCTGGCCAAACCTGCCAAACGCCTCAAGGTCGGCACTCGCGTTTGCTTTGGTGACGGCCGTATCAGCGCTGTCGTTACGGAAGAATTGACTCACGGGGGCCGCATTGTCCGCTTTGAATACCAAGGAATTTTCCTAGAAGTTTTGGAAAGTCTGGGAGAAATGCCGCTACCGCCTTATATCCATGAAAAACTGGATGACCGCGAACGCTATCAAACTGTTTACGCCAAGGAAAGTGGCTCTGCTGCAGCACCAACTGCTGGACTACACTTCACTAAAGAACTGCTAGCAGAAATCCAAGCTAAGGGTGTTCATCTAGTCTATTTGACTCTTCATGTCGGACTCGGAACCTTTAGACCTGTTTCAGTTGACAATCTGGACGAACACGAAATGCACTCAGAATTCTACCAACTTTCTGAGGAAGCAGCTGCCACCCTTCGATCTGTCAAGGAAAATGGAGGTCGTATCATCGCTGTTGGAACCACTTCTATACGCACTTTAGAGACTATTGGTTCTAAGTTTGATGGGCAAATCCAAGCAGATTCTGGCTGGACCAATATCTTTATCAAACCTGGCTATGAATGGAAGGTCGTGGATGCCTTCTCAACCAACTTCCACCTGCCAAAATCAACTCTGGTCATGTTGGTTTCTGCCTTTGCAGGTCGTGAATTGGTCCTAGATGCCTACCAGCATGCCATTCAAGAACACTACCGCTTCTTTAGTTTTGGCGATGCCATGTTTATCTACTAATTTTCACAATCAAAAAGCGCATATTATCAAGGTTTTATAAATCCTGATAGTATGCGTTTTGTAATGGATAAAAAATGAAATTAATTTATTCTAAAGCTCGGATCTTTCAAACTCTGAACACTGGCATTGATCACCGCGCCGACAATTAAAATCTTAGCGATGAGAATAAACCAGAACATCATGACCACCACGACGACGGAACTGAAAAAACGCACGTCCACTAGGTGATTGACATAATTGTTAACATAGACTGAAAAGATATTGAGCAGTAAGGCCAGAGTCAGCATGACAAAAGCACTACCTGGCAATACAAAGTGAATTCGTCGGACCCTAACATTAGGCAGGAAATAATAAAGCATGACCAAGATTGCAAAAATCAAAGCATAGACCAAGGGACCTGTTAGGTCTTGCAGATAATCAAAGAGAGGACTATCCGATTTCCAGTAACTTTTGATAAGGTTGAGGAGCATGCGACCAAAGACACTGAGAAAGAGGGCTAAAGCAAAGAGAATCTGCAAGCCAAAACTGACAAACAAACTCATGAGCTGATGGGAAATCAGTCCACGATTTTTTGCTACTCCGTAAGCTTTATTAAAGGCTTTCTGTAGGAAATTCATGGATTTTGAAAAGGTCCAGAGGGCTGACAAAACCGCAAAACTCAATAAACCCGTTGAAGGTTGGGTCAGCACTTCTGTAATAATCTTTGCGACCACATCATACATGGTATCCGGCAAGAATTCATTGACAACCTTTAAAAAATTAGAAACTGGAATCTGAAAATAAGGGAGGATATTGACCACCACCAAAAGTAGGGGGAAAATCGAAATCAACCAATAGTAGGCCACTGCGACACTGGTCAACTCACTATCTGATGCTTGATAATAATGCAAAAAAGCTTTTACTAAAGACTTGTCTGTCAGCTCTTTCCACCACTTCTTCATGTCACACTCCTTCACTTACAATCTTATACTCAATGAAAATCAAAGAGCAAACTAGGAAGCTAGCCGCAGGTTGCTCAAAACACTGTTTTGAGGTTGCAGATAGAGCTGACGTGGTTTGAAGAGATTTTCGAAGAGTATTAACTAATTTCTTCTTACCAATTCCACCATATCATAAGGCAGGGTATTGGCAGCTTCCTTGAGAGAATAGTTCTCTAAGTTATTCACATTTTGTCGTAATTTCTTGGCATACTTGGTCGTAATCAATCGTTTCTCTTCATATTCGAAAATCAACTTGCGCTCCAGATAATAGCCTCTCAGCATTTCATCGATATTGTTGGGCTTAACACGATTGATAACCCGTTCAACAAAGGCACCACTGGTAATAATAGCTGTTTCTCGGAGACGAGAATCCTGCATGAAACTGATCAAAGAACTCTTATAAACCCCTTTTAGGTTCTCCAGACTTTCGATAATCATCTCTGTATTTTCTAGATAGAGCTCTGCAATTTGGTCATAGTCAAGAGCTCTGAGTTTCTGTGATTCTTCATTTTTCCAACTGCGGAAGGTCTTACCAAAGGTAAAAACTTCATGAAGGAGAAAACGTAAAATCCGCAAGGAAACAAGGAAATAATAGGTCAATCGTGACGCAAACTTACGATTGATACTTTGTTCCATGTTTTTCAAATAACGTTGGTAAACTCGATAGGCACGCTCACTCATCTTGTCCTCTTCGTAAGCCTGTTCTAAACCATCACTTTCAATACTGAGAATGAGAAGTTTCAAGGCCTCCCAGTCTTCTTGAGCCCCTTTATTTTCTTGACTCAGGATGAGATTTTCAATACGTCCATGGTAATTGTCAATAGCCGCATAAAGGGGAAGTTTATTTTTGGTGTCTTCCAACTCTTTTTCCAACTCTAGCGTTACTTCATTCAAAATGCCAATATGCATGAGATAGTCCTTGCTTTCTTCCTGTTCATCAGAAAGATGAGGCAAGACCACGAGGCCTGTTAAAAAGCTTACTAGCGTCACACCTGCGACAAGGAAAAGCAAGAGAGGATACTCCTGTTCTAGATTACTTGGTATCAGAAGGATCGTAGCAATCGACACCGTTCCCTTGACACCTGAGAAGGTCAAAAGAAGCATGTCCTTCATATACTTATTTAGCTTTTTCTTGAGACGTCTAGTCCTATAGGCATAATAGCCATAAATCATGACAAAACGAATAGCAAAGAGGACAAAGGTAAGGGCTATAAGAGATACCAATAGAAGTATAGGATTATAGATTGAATTGGTCAAGATAGGTTCTGCTATCATTTCCAACTCCATCCCTAAAATCACAAAGACAGAACCGTTCAGCATAAAATTCACTGTATGCCAAACCGTCTCGGTTACTGTATCCACTTGTGCTTCGAGGAGCGTAATTTTCTTAAAACGGCTTGCCTTTAAAATCCCAGCAACTACAACGGCAATAATCCCTGAAACGTGGACTTCTTCTGCTAGGAAGAAGGTCACCAGAGGCAAACTCAATTCTAATAAAAGTTCGCTGGCAATATCCGTTGCTCTCACACTCAGCAAGAAGCTATGTAGGAAACGGTTAGTCATTGCTGTTACAAATCCAATTAAAAAACCGCCTAGGATTGAAAAGATGAGCGAACTACTCGCTTGCCCAAGGGAAAAGGCTCCAGTTGTCCAGGCTGTCAAGGCAACCTGAAAGGCAACCAAACCAGATGCATCATTCAAGAGTCCTTCACCCTTAAGAATATTGGACACGCGCTTAGGAAAGCTAAACCGCTCCGAAAGAGAGGCAAAGGCCACCAAATCCGTAGGACCAAGGGCTGCCCCAACAGCCAAGCAAGCCGCCAAGGGAAGACTGAACCAAAGAAGATGGGCCAAGCCACCCAAACTCAAGGTCGAGATGAAAATCACTGGAAATATGAGATAAACAATGATTCGCCAGTGTTTTAAAATAGCCGTAATATCCGCTTCTTCAGACTCTCGGAAAAGCAAGGGACCGATAACCAGTGCCAAAAACAACTCTGTATTGAGGTGAAAGTTGGTATTGGGTAAAAAGAGACCAATCACAATTCCCAAAAGAATTTGCACCAAAGGAAGAGGCAAAAAGGGCAGGAGCTTATTGGTTGTACTTGAGACAATCAAGACCAGTAAAAATAGGATGAGGTAAATCAGTAATTCCACGCACGTCCTCCTTAATCTTTTTTACAACAGGATTCAAATATCTCCTTCTGCTCTTTGATTTTTTGGTCAATCTTGGAACAGTCTTTGTGCTCAATTTTTCTCTGGCACCGTTCCATTTCAAGAGTAACTAATTTTTTCTTGATTTTAAGCATTTTTTTGCTCATATGCGCTTGGTCTAACACACCCACCGCTCGTTCGTGGTGAGTTGATTCAACAAAATTCTGGCGCATGGCATCCAGCTTTTCACGTAGGTATTGTTTATCCATGTCTATATCTCTCTAATTTCTCAATCATCACTAAAAATGGTGGGTTGTTGACTTGGTTTAAAGTTCGGTAAATGGCAACTGTGTACTCTTGTTGGTTCAACTGGCTAACAAACTCCAAGACAGCATCCCTCTCAATATCTCCTCCATCATGACCATAGTAGATCATGATAGCAATCCGTCCACCTTTGACAAGTAAGCCACACAGCTTTTCTAAGGCTTCAATCGTTGTCTGAGGTCGGGTAATGACAGACTTATCAGCTGACGGCAGATATCCCAGATTAAAAATCCCTGCCTTGGCTTCTGTCACAAACTGGTCCAGTGTCTCATGGCCTTGCAAGATTAACTGGGCATTTGTCATTCCAGCCTGGCCCAAACGCTCCTTGGTCTTTTCCAAGGCTTGCTCCTGAATATCAAAGGCATAGACTTGCTTAGCTAGCTTGGCTAGAAAAAGCGTGTCATGACCATTTCCCATTGTCGCATCCACTACGATATCGTCCTGAGTTACAACCTCAGCCAAAAAATCATGTGCCATCTCAAGTGGTCTTTTCATTTTCAAACTCCTGTTTTACAGCCTTGCATCCTTGAACACTTCCGCGACGTCGCATCTCCATCTCAATACTGTTGAGAACTTCCCATTTATTGAGGCTCCACATAGGCCCAATCAGCATATCCCTAGGTGCATCTCCTGTGATTCGATGAATGACAATATGCTTGGGAATGATTTCCAATTGGTCGCAGATAACCTTGACATATTCGTCCTGACTCATCAGTTGCAAGCGTCCTTCGTGGTAATCTCGTTGCATACGAGTATTTGTCATAAGATGGAGTAAATGCAGTTTAATCCCTTGAATATCGTTATCCGTAACACAGCGGCGGACATTTTCAATCATCATCTCATGGGTTTCACCAGGCAAGCCATTAATAAGATGGGAAACAATCTCAATCTTGGGATACTTTCTCAAACGCTTGACCGTTTCCACGTACAACTCATAGGAATGGGCACGGTTAATCAGATCAGAGGTTGTTTCATAAGTGGTCTGCAAGCCCAATTCAACCGTTACATGCATGCGTTCCGACAACTCAGCCAAATATTCGATAGTTTCGTCTGGTAAACAGTCTGGGCGCGTTCCAATATTGATTCCTACTACACCCGGTTCATTGATAGCTTGCTCATAGCGCTCTCGAATGACTTCCACCTTTTCATGGGTGTTGGTAAAATTTTGAAAATAAACCAGATACTTCTGAACATCAGGCCACTTACGATGCATAAAGTCAATTTCTTTATAAAATTGCTCACGGATAGGCGCATCCGGTGCTACGATAGCATCTCCAGAACCTGAAACCGTACAAAAAGTACAACCTCCATGAGCTACAGTCCCATCACGATTGGGACAGTCAAACCCCGCATCAATAGGGACTTTAAAGGTCTTTTCTCCAAAGAGTTTTCGATAATAATCATTCAAGGTGTTATAAGATTTCATAACTTTCATTATAACAAAAAACACCCACAATCTCAAAAGCCTGACTTTCCTATAAATTCCTCTGTTTCTCGTTTCCATTAGCGATTTTTTATGATACAATATGGGTATGATTTTAATGAAATTAGCATCTATTTTATTATTGATACTGACCTTAGTAGTCTGCATTATCATAACCAAACTTTTTAGATTAAAAAAACTAGGACGAAATTTTGCGGATTTGGCTTTTCCAGTCTTGGTATTTGAATATTACCTTATTACAGCTAAAACCTTTACCCATAATTTCCTCCCTAGACTAGGCCTAGCCCTCTCACTTCTAGCCATTATTCTCGTTTTTTTCTTCCTTTTGAAAAAACGCAGCTTTTACTATCCTAAATTCATCAAATTCTTCTGGCGTGCAGGATTCTTATTAACCCTTGTCATGTATATCGAGATGATTGTTGAATTGATGGCTCAGAAATAAAAAACTAAATCGAAAACACCTCAATCAAACTAAAATACAATGATTGAAGTGTTTTTTTCTTTATCTACTTTTTCATAAATTCCTATTTTCCTTCTTTATCAGGAAATATAAATCCAATACCAATGCAAGCTAGTACGCCCGCTCCAATTACCAAGCCACTTGAAATTGGCAAAAGGTCCAAAATTGCATTCGCAATAATAAAGGCAATAATCAAACACATCAGACTAGCCTTGTAGTCTTTTTTCAAAAGATTCTCTAGAGTGAAAAAGAGGAACAGCCCTACCGGAATCAATGACCAGAGGTTGACATTTAAACTTGGCCATCCAACAGAACCAAAATACACTACTGTCGCTGCTGCTACTAAAAATATAATCCCTAATAATTTTTTCATTTTTTATCTCCAATTTCTTTTTTATGAACTTGAGTTATCTGATAGTGACGTCTCACGTCCCTTACAAAAATCATTATAGCAGAGGTCAGTGTCAAGAACAAGTGCTTTTGCCTATCTGGTCTCTATCTCGGTCTAAATGGTTCAATAGTTAAAATGAAAGAAAAAGAAGCCCTAATCAGCTTCTTCATTCTAGTGATTGCAACAGTATCTCTGAACTAAAACAATCGAAAGTTAGATTCTAAACTAGTTTTTCTAGTTCGTATTTTTCTTTTCCTTAGATTCTAGAGAAGTTTTGATTGCTTCGCGTTCAGCCTGTAGTTGAGCTAAATTCTTCTCCTCTTCCTCAAGTTTACTAGTATCTGGTTTTACACGATAATAAACATCTTCTGGTTTCATAAGCATACTAACATAACTTTGTCCAGCCACAAGTCTATCTTCAGCAGGATTTGACTTATCAGTAAATTTTCCATTCTCAGCGGACTCTAAGACAATACCGCTAGGTATTGCAACTACAATAAAACCTCCAGCAACTGAATCTTTTACCCAAGCACTAATAAAAACTGTTTCTGGATTTTGACTATTTTTTCCACCTGATGCTTTCAATTCGACAATAGATTCATTCTTTTGACCATTCGACAGCCAAGAGGAACGCATTTCCCCAGACTCATTAATAACATATTCATTACCTGAAGCTGTACGCCATATACCTTTCAAACTAGATAAATCATTATTTCTTAGTGCTTCAATATCCAGTTTCAGAACAGCGGTTTCTTCTTTTAGCTTGTCAACTAACTTCTCTGACTCAGCGACTTTGCTATCTAAACTAGCTAGCTGATCCTTGAGTTTCTGGATTTCCTCCTCTTTCTGCTTGATTTCAGATGCTTTAGAATTATCTGTCGATTCTTGACTTTTGTTCTCTTTTTTTGCAATCGAAGGAATAGCTTCGTTTGATTCTTTCTTTTCATTTGGTGATAAGAAAAGGATGCTTGCTACGATTGCAACAACCAAAAGACTAAGAGAAATACCAATATAGACTTTTATCTTGAGAGCCTTCCCAACAATTCTAGTTGGAGAGAATCCCTTCGCTACATTTGAAACAGTTGTTTTAGGACCATTTTTCTCTTCAAAGTCTTTCTTATTCATGTTATTGCTCCTATTTTTCATTTATCTTAGATAAATTTACGAGTTTTTTCTAGCATAAGTGAATTGTTTCAAGTTCAAAAAATAATATAAAAAGTTATCATAATTAAAGACTGCTATCAAACTCTTTTTTGAACTTAATTAAAATAGATTATATCATAATTTTTTAAAATTATATATATTTATAAAAAAGAAACCCAGTAGAATGAGTTTCATCACTTTGCCGATTGCAGGGTTTGAACCTGTGACCTTCGCGTTACGAGTGCGGTGCTCTACCAACTGAGCTAAATCGGCGATTACACTTACAGTATAGCACTCTGAGGATGGATGTCAAGGAATTTTCATTCCTATTAGAAAAAGCCTGTCCTGAGACAAGGCTTTGAGTTTCTTCCTCTTAGGATCCTGCACTTTCGTAGGCATCCAAGCCCCTATCCCAAAGTTTAAGGGAAATGACAAAGAAAACCAGAGAAATCAATATCAAACCTCCGATGTTAAAGATTACATCCTTGTCCTGCAAGAAATAGCTAGCAGGATAGTAGGCCGTAAAGGCAAATGGCACGATAAAGCTAATCAACCAACGAAGAGCTGAATTATAAATTGAAATGGGATACTTGGCAAAATCATTAAACATATAGAAAATGTAAATCATGGCGCCTGACTGCTTGGTCCAAAAAGCGATACTAGCTGTCGCGATTTTTAAGGAAGTATAAATCAAGGTCGCAAAAGGAATACAAACTAGGAAAAGCAGGAATTTGGGAAGCGTCCAAGCAATACTTGATACTGTTGTCGCTAGTAAAATACCACCGACCAAGAGCTCGCCCAAGGCATCAATCTGAAAGGTCTCAACGAGTATATGGAAGAGCGGATTGATAGGACGAGTCAGATACTTGTCAAACTCCCCTTTTCGGACTAGGCGTTGCCCTAGCGCCCAGAGATTGTCAAAAAAGAGATGATCCAATCCCTTGGGAATCAAAGAAAATCCATAGATAAAGGCGATTTCTTGAAAAGTCCAACCTTCTAGGGATGGAATATGTTGAAAAATGACATTGAGAAATAAGAGGTTCAAGCCTTGGGTCAGAAAAACTCCCAGAACACCAACTACAAAATCCACCTTGTATTCCATGATTTGCTTGATGTATTGTCTGATAAAAATCAGATGCATGCGTTGATATTTTTTCATACTAACCTCCCTGAATGGTAATGAAGGACTGGACTCGTTTCCAAATCAACTGAGACACCCCCACCATCACTAAGAGCCAGAAAAACTGCAAAGCGAGCGCCTGAAGAATCTGATTGGCATCGTATTTCCCAACGATAATCATGACCGGAGTGTAAATCAAGGATGAAAAAGGCAGGAAGGACAGAATATCTGAAACAACCTTTGGAAAGAAAGCCAAGGGAATCAAACTTCCAGACATAAAGGCCACTATTGAAGTCTTAAGTAGGTTGGAACCCCAAAGATTTTTAAACACAAAGGCAGAAAATCCAAAGCAGATATTAAAGAAAAAGTTAATCAGATAGGCCAGCGTTAAGCTAAAAAGATAAAGGACAGTTAATCCCAGCACTTCTACAATCCCTTGCCCAGATACGATTTTCATCAAAACAATGACACTTAAAAATGGAAGGCCAACAGAGATAAAAATCAACCACTTGGAGCCAAGCTCTGTAAAAAGGTAAGATGCCGCAAAATGCACTGGTCTCAACAAGCGCATGATAATGGAGCCATCCTTGACCTCCTCCCCAATCATAAAGGAGCTATCAGACCTGGTCAAAAGATTAGTCACAAAACTCATGATAATGTAAAGGGTGATATCTGCCATACTAAAGCCCTGAATCAAAGATTCTTGCGAAGAATCAAAGACAGCCTTCCAGAGATAAAAGGCCACAAAAGCACCCATGACATCGCCGATCCGATAGAGAATAAAGTTGACTCGATAGGTAATCAATTCCTGAATCCCTGCATTGATAAAGGGTTTATAACGTCTCCACAATTTGACCATCTTAGAGCTCCTTTCGATAGAAGCGACGGATAATATCCTCAATATCCGTATCCACCATCTTCAAATCGCGGACCTCAAAATCAGACAGGGTTTGCTTGATAATGTCAGCTGTCTGGTAGCGTGAACTATCGAATTCAATGTTGAGACTATTCCCTTGTCTATCAATTGTCATATCCGAAAAGCCTTCATAGTGAGAAACTAGATGACTTTGACCTGGTAGCAGTTCAAAGGAGAGAGTCTTCATCTTGCCAAATGTATCCTTAAGCTGGCTAACCGTTCCATCAAAAATCTCCTGCCCCTTATCAATCATAAAAATCCGATCACAGAGTTGCTCAATGTCGCTCAGGTCGTGAGTGGTCAAGAGAATGGTGGTTTCTTCCTCCTGATTGATCTGAGTAATGGCCCGACGAATATTGTCCTTGACCGAGACGTCCAACCCAATGGTCGGCTCATCTAAAAAGAGAACCTTAGGATTGTGAAGCAAGGAAGCTGCAATGTCCGCCCGCATCCGTTGTCCCAGTGAAAGAGTCCGCACGGGGTCCTTGATAAAGTCCTTCAAATCCAAGACTTCATTCAAAAAGTCCATGCGCTTGTGGAAGAGCGAGTCTGGAACATCATAAATCTCCTTCAAGACCGTGTAGGTCTCTTGTAGAGCCAAATCCCACCACAACTGTGTTCTTTGCCCAAAGACCACTCCAATATCCTTGACATAATCTTGGCGATTGTCCTGGGGAATCTTGCCGTTAATCCGACAAAAACCAGATGTCGGTTTTAAAATCCCTGTCAGCATTTTAATGGTTGTCGACTTCCCAGCACCATTAGCCCCGATAAATCCTAAAATCTGCCCCTTTGGGACCTCAAAGGTCAAATCCTTGACCGCTTCAAATGTCTGCTTTTCAGGATGAATAAAGGAGCGCAAAGCCCCCTTCAAGCCCGGTTCCTTAACAGTCTTCACAAAGTTTTTCTGAAGATGTTCCACTTCTATCATTGCCATATCTATCTCCCTATGTAAGGAATAGCAACATTGTGTTTTTGACTACAAATATTCTAAATCCTTACTTTCTACACCTTCTCAATATTATTACAGAAGGCTTTATACCAACCTATTATAATCCAATAAGAAATGGAATGCAAGCGTTTGCCTAAAGTTTATGAAATTGAAATTTTTTCTCTTAAAGTGGTATTTTTATACTCAATGAAAATCAAAGAGCAAACTAGGAAGCTAGATGCAGGTAGCTCAAAGCACAGCTTTGAGGTTGCAGATAAAGCTGACGTGGTTTGAAGAGATTTTCGAAGAGTATTAGTCCAAAATTCTGGCTTAATAGTCTCCTTAAAACACCAAAAAACCTGCCCAGAAGGGCAGGGTAGATATAAAGTAAAATATTTCTAATTTAGTATGTTAAAACCCATAAAAATCTAAAAACCTAAACGTTCTGGATCCCAATTACCATAATCATCGTATCCAAATCCATCAGGATCCATCGCATCAATACCACATTGTTCTAGAAATCTTGAACAGTCATGACAGTAGCAATCTTCATATCTTTCATCACTAGCTTCCCAATCAATTTCTTTTTTTGTAAACTGTTGTAAGCACTCTCTACATTCGTATAGTTTTGCCATAATATTACCTCTTTTTAATTTTCATTAAAATTTTCAATGTAGTCAATTATTTTTAATTTCATCGATTTTGTAATAGGATATTTTTTAACCAATTCAATAGCTTCTTCCTTAGAAGATGTTTTAAGATGTTCTTTAAGAACAAGCTTTGTAACTTCTTCATAACCTAACTCCGCTATCTTATCGGCTAATAAACCAATAGTTGCTAAAAGAACTATTCCTCCTATCATTCCAAAAGGTCCAAGTGCAGCTAAAGCTGCTGTCAATGCTGCCCCACCTGCTAATCCTGTCGCACTCATTGCTATCATTAGTACTACACCAGGTAAACCAAAAGCTGCTATTTTTTTTACAAGTTCATCCATTGTAACACTCCTTTACTTTATATAAAATTAACTTGCTTTAATTGAACAAACAATTATATATGCATTAACTATTCCAATTCTATATTTTTTGTTCAGTATTTTTGCACATTCTAAGACACTTAAGTCTCCAGATTCTATGAAATCTATTTCTGGTCCTTTATTGTTTATCAAAAAGTCCGTAAACTTTTTTGTAATTATGTTCTTTCTAACCAATAGAAAGATACACAAAGAAACTAACAATAAAATAAATACCAATTGAATATCCATAAAAACACACCTCTTAATTTTTTTAAAATAGTTTTACTATAATTATCTAAATTAAATTCTACTTCTCCTCTTATTTAGTTAAATATAGTATAGTACAATATTTTTGAGTTGTCAATTATTTTATACAAATATTTTGTTTTTGTTAACGTAAACTATTTTATCGTAGACAGCTATTTAAATTATATTTTATTTTTGTTATAATAGAAATATAAAATTATAGGTAAGAAGATATGTTAAAAGAAAAATACCCATCAACTGAAGATACAAGATTAATTCTACAAAATAACCTAAAAGCTATTAGAGAGATTTTGAATTGGACAAGTTCAGATCTCGGAAACCTTATAGGAGTGACTAAACAAACCATTAGCAATCTTGAAACTCAAAATAGTAGGTTAACAAAACTCCACTATATTGCATTACGTACCGTAATAGATTTTGAAATTGAAAATTTAAAAACGACAGATCAAGACAGATCTGATAGAGCAGAAATGTTGCTAAATTTGTTTGATGAATCAGAAAAATATGCAGCGTCTGAAAATAAATCATTAGATTTTGAACAAATTAGTGAAGCATCTTCATTAATTGCAACCACATCTACTGTCAAAAATGCTGCTACAGTCATAGGCTCACTTGCTGCAATTATTGGGGCACCAGTTGTTGCAGCCTTAATGAACTCAAAAGATAAGAAATAATATTTATTTTGAAAAAATAAAACAATAAGCAAAAGACGATCAATCATCTAATCGTTTTTCGCTTATTTTTATTTATATAATAATAAATTTTTGTTTAATCAAAAAACCCACCCAATGGGCAGGTTTCATCTGTATTATTCAGCTAGATTAAGCTTTACCTTCTGAACCGAATACGTCGATACGTTCTTCAACTGATGCTTGGATAGCTTTTACACCATCAGCCAAGAATTTACGTGGGTCGAAGAGTTTTTTCTTGTCGTATTCTGCTTCGTTTGCTTCGTAGTCACGAGCAAATTTACGAGTTGCGTTAGCGAATGCGATTTGGCATTCAGTGTTAACGTTAACTTTCGCAACACCAAGTTTGATAGCTGCTTGGATTTGCTCATCAGGAATACCTGATCCACCGTGCAATACGATTGGGAATCCTGGAACAGCTTCAGTCAATTTTTGCAAGTGATCAAGGTGAAGACCTTTCCAGTTTGCTGGGTAAGGACCGTGGATGTTACCGATACCAGCTGCCAAGAAGTCGATACCAGTTTCAACCATTGCTTTAGCGTCTTCGATTGGAGCCAATTCACCATCACCGATGATTCCGTCTTCTTCACCACCGATAGTACCAACTTCAGCTTCCACTGATACACCATTTGCATGAGCAAATTCTACAACTTTACGAGCTTTTTCAAGGTTTTCTTCAACTGGAAGGTGTGAACCATCAAACATAACTGAAGTATAACCAACTCGGATACACTCAAGTGCATCTTCGTAGTGACCGTGGTCAAGGTGGATAGCTACTGGTACAGTGATACCCATTGATTCAACAAGGTTAGCGATCAAGTTGCGAGCAACTTTGTAACCACCCATGTATTTAGCAGCACCCATTGAAGTTTGAATCAAAACTGGAGCTTTTTTAGCTTCTGCTGCACGCAAGATAGCTTGAGTCCACTCAAGGTTGTTTGTGTTAAATCCACCAACTGCATAACCGTTGTCACGAGCTGCTTGGACAAATTTTTCTGCTGAAACGATTGCCATTTTATCAGGCCTCCTGTATATTTTTATGGGTCATCCCATTTACATTGTTCATTTTATCACTTTTTGACAAAAAAATCTAGTTTTTCCCGCAGTTTCGATTGAATTTCTTCTAGCTTCCTCTATGTAAACCCTTTCTCTCCCTAGTCTTGGGCGACTTTTGGAAAAGCTATGAAGAAGGTCAAACGATTCTCCTTCATCTCAAAACGATAAGGTAATTTTTCATGTTCTAATAGACTCTTGACCACAAAGAGCCCCATCCCAGAACCCTTGGCCTTGCGACTAGCATTGTCAGAAAAAGACTGGGCTAGTTTTTCTTGTTCTTCTGGACTGCAGCTATTTTCTATAAAAAGTTCCCCTTCTCTCTCTCCAATACGAACCAAACTACCTGGAGCAGAATGCTTGATGGCATTGCTGATGAGGTTAGAAAGAATCAACTTCATGACTGATGGATTTAGATAGGCCTGATGATGGTTCAAACCATTTTCAATTTGAAGTTCTCTTTCCTTGGCTAGTAAAGCATAATCTTGAACTAGACTTTGCGTCATCTGGAGGAGATCTATTATTTCCCTATCATCTCGCAATTCCTGCACAGAAGAGAGAGAAAGTATCTGGAGAACGTGGTGATTGAGCTCATCCACAATCCCCAAGGCAACTCCCAGATAGTGGTCTCTATCCTTATAGCGGCCGATATTCTCTTTCATGTTTTCAATCAGAATTTTCAAACTAGCCAGAGGTGTTTTCAGTTCATGAGAGGCACCACGTAAGAACTCAACCTTCATCTTTTCCAGCTGGAGAATGGCTTCATTCTTGTCATGCAAGTCCGCAATCACAGTCAAAAGATGCTGGTAGAGGCTATTAATTTGTTCCTTGAGATCCCCAATCTCATCCTTAGAATCCACGCGCAATCGCACTTGGGCATCCAAATCCATCATCCGACGGGTCACCCGCTTGATTTCCAAAATTGGAGCAACAATAGTCCGAGCATAGATATAGGCTACCAAAAGAGAAATTAGAAAGGATGCCAGCAAGGTATAGGGAAGAAACTGGAGACTGATTTGCTCTGCTTCCTTTTGCAAGTCCATGGAAGCTAGAAACTGGAGAGTCAGAGTACCACCGTCTTGCGTTGTCACCTCACGCTCCTCAATAAAGAGAGAGGTGGTCTGGCGGCCTGTGTCCAGAGGAAGGCTGTCTTTGACTTCTAACTTGTCCTCGGTCATCTCGCCCTTAACGGCCCCCTTGATATCACTAGTCTGGGAATACAAGTCTAACACTTGCTCGATATTCTGCCTATCTTTCCCTTCTAGGGACTGGGCAATGGCTGTTGCCTTCTGACCAATGGTTTCCTGACGATGACTCAGATAAGTCGAAGGAAAAAGAAAATAAATAGCCAAATGAAGGCAGATAACCAGAACACTAAATATCGAGAAGGTATAGATAAATATCTTTGTAAATAAACCTGTTCGTTTCATTTTCGCTCCAATTTATAACCAACATTGCGCACAGTGAGGATGCAATCCAAGTCTAGCTTTTTCCGCAGTTCCTTGATATAAACATCAATGACACGGTCAAAGGGAACCTCATCTGTCGCTTTCCATACGGCATCGATTATCTGAGATCGAGTCAATGCCCTTCCTTCATTTTTCACCAGATAGTCCAAAATTTCCAACTCTTTAGCATTAACAGCCACTTCTTGACCTGCTAGGCTGGCACTGTAGCTCTCAAAGTCCACCTTGGTATCCTTATAGGAGAAGATTCGTCCCGTATCGTAGTAACGCTTGAAAATCGCGTCCACCCTCACTTTTAAGAGGGAAAGGGAGAAAGGTTTTTCCAGATAGCCATCTGCTAGCGAAGCAAAAGCACTCATCTTGTATTCCTCATCCTGAAAGGCTGTCAACATCAAGACAGGGACCTGGCTGGTTTTACGAATCTCAGCTAGGACTTCTAGGCCATTGAGCTTGGGCATCTGAATATCCAGTAAAACCAAGGCTACTTCATAGCTGGAAAATTTTTCTAAGGCTTCTTGCCCATCTGCTGCCTCAATGATTTCATAACCGCAATCCGTCAAATAGTCACTGACCCCCTCACGGATCATCTCTTCATCTTCTACAATTAAAATTTTCATACTTTAACTGCTCTCTATTTTTTATTTTTTCTTAGAATAAATACCTACTCTATTTATTATAGCCTCTTACTGGCCTTTTGTCTGTAATCAACTGACCACTAGATAAAACAAAGAGAGCCTATCGCTCTCTCTGCTTGCATTTCACTCTCTATAGAATGAAAATTATTTAGCTGCTTTTGAAAATGTTACAACGTAATTATAATCTTTCCCATTAGATTGATAGACATAGTCCTCTTTGAAAGTATAGCCGCGTTTGCTCAGCTCTTCTTTCTTAGCTTCAACTTGTTTCTTAACTGCTACTTTCACCTCTTCATTTGATAAACCTTCTGCAATTTCAAGAGAAGTTCCATTGATATCTCCTAGGAAACCTGCAATATCTTTCATTTGATCAAAGTTATAAAAAACATTGACTTTGACCTTTTGAGGAGCTGGCTGTTCTAGACTTCTACGATTTCTGCTAGCGCGCGGTTGAACTGCTGGAGCCATTCTGAAACCTGAAGTTCCTGTAGCCTCCTTAGTGAATGTAACGACGTAGTTATAATTTTTCACAGTAGTATCTTGTTCAAAAATAATGTCATTTTTCACATGATACCCTCTAGCAGCTAGGTCTTTTATCTTGGCTTGAATTTTTTCTTTTACTAGCACTTTTGCCTGTGCTTCACTCGTCCCAGCAGGAATTGTCACAGTGTTATCTTCTCCCGGATCAGATAGGAAGCCATGAATATCTGGCATTCCAGCAAAGTTATAGCTAATATTTACAGTTCCATCTGGTTCTGATGTTGAACGTGCCACTCTTCTTGCTCTTGCTTGAACTGATGGGGCATTTCTAAAACTTGAAGTCCTTTCTGAAGTTGAAGAAGGTTGTGCTGGAGTTGTTGCTGTAGCTTCACCTGATCCATGACCTATTGCTGTACTTCCATCATTAATAGTAGTACCCTCATTACGACCATTTGTTAAATTATCTTTATTATAATTTGGTGCTGGTAATTCTTCACCTGGAACATTAATCTCATCAATCTTAGTTTGATATTCATCTGTAGCAGCTACTGCAGCATCATGATTCTTAGCATTTTTTATTGCGGCTAATGCGTCTTCTTTTAATGTTTTTAATTCCGCTTTTAATTTTTCTTTTTCGGCTTCGTCTTTAACTTTTTCTATTTCACTAAGTTTTGAAGATGCAATTCCTTCAATAATATCCTTTCCTTCTTTTTTCGCTTCCTCAAATTTTTCATCTTTAGGTGCTACTTCTTCAGACGAAGTATCTTCTTTAGGTGCCGGAGCCGGATTTGGTGTTTCATCCTTTGAATCTACTGGATTTGATGTATCTCCATTTTGATTAGTTGGTAGTTTATCCTCTTTGGGTATTGTTGCTTCTGGTTTTGAAGCTGGAGTTTCAGGTTGTTCTGTAGTCCCTGTGTTTGAAGTAGTACCATCTGTTACCGGACTTGATGTTGCTACATTACCTGAATCATTTGTAGCTTCCGCAGATGGAGTATTAGAAGGTTCTGACTTTGTTTCAGATTTACCTGATTCTCCAGCTGGCTGTGCAGTGGAATTGGTATCGCCTGATGTGACCGGTGCTTCTTCGCTTGGGGTTACCGGTGCCGGTGTCGCTGGTTCTTCCGCTTTCGGAGCAGGTGTCGTTGGTTCCTCTGATTTTGGTGCGGGTGCTACTGGCTCCTCTGATTTTGGCGCTGGAGACACTGATTCCTCCACCTTTGGCGCTGGTGTCGCTGGTTCTTCCACTTTCGGCGCTGGTGTCGTTGGTTCCTCTGCTTTCGGTGCTGGTGTCGTTGGTTCCTCTGATTTTGGTGCTGGTGTCGCTGGTTCTTCTGCTTTTGGCGCTGTTGCAGTTGGCTCGTCTACTTTCGGTGCTGGAGATACTGGCTCA